>NZ_CCDG010000006.1 GCF_000723885.1 Paenibacillus camerounensis | reverse complement strand
TTCAGGTGATCAAGCCTGTATATTCCCTGATAGCTCAGTTGGTAGAGCACTCGACTGTTAATCGAGTTGTCACAGGTTCGAGTCCTGTTCGGGGAGCCATCTGGAGAGGTGTCCGAGTTTGGCCGAAGGAGCACGATTGGAAATCGTGTAGGCGCCACAAGCGTCTCGAGGGTTCGAATCCCTCTCTCTCCGTTCCTTATGGATATATCATTAGTATGGCCCGTTGGTCAAGGGGTTAAGACACCTCCCTTTCACGGAGGTAACAGGGGTTCGAATCCCCTACGGGTCACCAATATTAATTTTAAAGCTTGACTTTTTAATTGAGAAATGATATGATATAAAAGTTGCTGGTTTTGATGGAGGCTTAGCTCAGCTGGGAGAGCATCTGCCTTACAAGCAGAGGGTCGGGGGTTCGATCCCCTCAGCCTCCACCATATATATTTATTACTGACGCGGGGTGGAGCAGCCCGGTAGCTCGTCGGGCTCATAACCCGAAGGCCGCAGGTTCAAATCCTGCCCCCGCAATTATTTGGAACCGTGGTGTAGTTGGCCTAACATGCCTGCCTGTCACGCAGGAGATCGCGGGTTCGAATCCCGTCGGTTCCGCCATTTGTATCACAACTTTATATGGCTCGGTAGCTCAGTCGGTAGAGCAAAGGACTGAAAATCCTTGTGTCGGGGGTTCGATTCCCTCCCGCGCCACCATGATTGTTACAATAGAATATGCCGGTGTAGCTCAATTGGTAGAGCAACTGACTTGTAATCAGTAGGTTGGGGGTTCAAGTCCTCTCGCCGGCACCATCTGTGGAGGCTTAGCGAAGTGGCCAAACGCATCAGACTGTAAATCTGCTCACGTACGTGTTCGGTGGTTCGAATCCATCAGCCTCCACCATCTTTAGGGGCATAGTTTAAAGGTAGAACAACGGTCTCCAAAACCGTTGGTGTGGGTTCAATTCCTGCTGCCCCTGCCAATGTAATACTTTAAAGCTTAATATGGCGGCCGTGGCGAAGGGGTTAACGCACCGGATTGTGGTTCCGGCATTCGTGGGTTCGAGACCCATCGGCCGCCCCATTAATTTTAAAGTGTCAAAATGTAATAATAGCTTAATATGGCGACTGTGGCGAAGGGGTTAACGCACCGGATTGTGGTTCCGGCATTCGTGGGTTCGAGACCCATCAGTCGCCCTTTTATTACTACAATGAAGATTGAAATGAATATTGGGGATTAGCCAAGCGGTAAGGCAACGGACTTTGACTCCGTCATGCATAGGTTCAAATCCTATATCCCCAGCCATTTATGCGGACGTGGCTCAGCGGTAGAGCATCGCCTTGCCAAGGCGAGGGTCGCGGGTTCGATTCCCGTCGTCCGCTCCATTTTATGGCGCCATAGCCAAGTGGTAAGGCAAAGCTCTGCAAAAGCTTTATCCCCAGTTCGAGTCTGGGTGGCGCCTCCATTGATTTTTGGAATAATAAGCTTGAATACGCCGGCGTGGCGGAATGGCAGACGCGCTCGACTCAAAATCGAGTTCGTAAGTCGAAGGAATCACCGCTAAAAGACTTGGTATGACTGGATTCTTCAAAATGTGTTTCAAAAGTTCTCTCCTGCAGTTCTCTCCTTTATCCAGAGGAGCGATAGAGACTTTAAATGTGCCGGCGTGGCGGAATGGCAGACGCGAACGACTCAAAATCGTTTGGGAAACCGTGGAGGTTCGAGTCCTCTCGCCGGTATTACTCTTACTAAGAACAGTTCATTAGATGGAAAATCTAATGGGCTGTTTTTATTTTTATCACTTCATTCATTCGGTTTGCGGAAGTGACTTTGGAACTGAACTCCAGGTGAGCATAGATGTTGGCCGTGGTTGAATAGTCACTGTGGCCCAACCATTCTTGAACTTCTTTCATGCTAACGCCATTTGCAAGCAGCAATGTGGCACAACTGTGTCTGAGATCATGAAAACGAATATGGGGCATATTGTTTTTTTTCAATACAAGATTGAAGTGCTGTGAGACGTAGTTGGGTTTGATACGTTCACCTAATTCATTCACGTATATATAGCCCGTGTAAGCTCTAGAATAGCTGTCTCCATATTGCTGTTGATTAATAGCCTGTTGATCCTTTAAATGTACCAGGAGGTCATAGAAGGCGTCTACAAGCGGCAGCGTACGTCGACTTGGCTTGTTCTTTGTACGATCTTTTTCAATAGTAATGTATTTTCCGTTTAATGATCCAGTAGTTACCGTATGTTTAATTGTAATGGTTCTGTTAACCAAATCAATTGCCGTCCATTTAAGACCGATGACTTCACTACGTCTTAAACCATAAAATGAAGCAAGCATAACACCAAGCTCGATAGGATCGCCTTTGATTACATTCAATAATTGGTTGACTTGTTCCGCATTGTAATAGCTGCCGACAAAAACCTCTTTTTTGGGACGAATGACTTTATCGGCTGGATTTGAAGAGATCCTTTCGGTAATAAAAGCATGATGAAGAGCTGAGCGAATATTGGCGTGATAATGGATTACCGTATTAGCTGAAAGTTTAAGAATATTTATTACATAGCTATAAAAATCTTGGATGTCCTTTGGTTTAAGTTCTTCAAGCGTAATACCTGTTTGATTGAAGTAGGGAACAATACGAACTTTAACAGCATTTGAGTAAGAAATATACGTTATGAGTTCTATACTCGGTTTTACCGTTTCCAACCACTCAAGCATGTAATCTGCAAAAAGAGTTTCTTTAACTTCATCAGAAATAATTGTGATTTCTTTCTTTTTCTTATCAATATTTACTGCCTGAATTGTTGCTTCTGGTTGGAAATTTCTGCGAGCATCCATAAGCAGCGATTCGGCTTTCCTTTTATTCCCCTTAACAGGAAGTCCGGTAGGAATCCACTTAGGCTTACGTTTACCATCTTCATCCTTACAGTTTAATACAATATAAAATAACCCTTTTTTCTCCTGAAGGTGACCCGCTATCACTCGTTTCCCTCCTTAATTTAGCGGCCCAATTCTCCTACCATTGACAGATCTTATTTTATCACAGTACACCAATTGATTCAATGCGTTAAAGCGGTGAAGTTTAAATCCGGCTGTTGATTAATCAAAATCTGCAGGTATAAAATAATTTGAATTTTAGGGATTTTATATGCTCGTCCTATTTTGAAATGTTGGATGCGATTGGCTTGAAGAAGTTTGTATGCTGTTTTGGTACTAATACCACCCAGCATATTGCAAAGTTGCTTGATATCAACGACATCAGGGTATTCTTGAAACATAAGTTCTAACAAATGCAAAGATTCAGGGTTAACTAATGGGCTGCTTTCCATAAGAATTATCTCCTTTCTTAATTATGTAGAAAGGATATGGAGGACCATTTGCATAGTAGACTATTTTCCTCATGCTTCATCTCCATTAGTTGAAGATTAAATCTGTTCCAAGCTGCCGCGGGTTAAGCGGCATCATAACCTTGGTCACCCAAAGTTCCCCCTCATCCGAGCGAGCTGCCCCCAATGCTGTGATGCTGGCCAGGCAGAAGTATCATAGTACCCTTTAACTGGTTATGGCGATTCATCCTACCAAAAGATGATTCTAGCCAGAAATTTGGTCGCTCAAGCCATTTAATGACTGTCGTGGCGTTTCCGCTATGTCGCTTTAGTTCTCACAAAGAAAAAGGAAAGTACTTGAAACAGTATATATTAAGTTTTCAAAGTTCAAAATAATTCAGGAGTAAATCATAAATTACTTCCTGTTATTTAAATGGGGTGAGTGAGCAGAAAAGGCAATCTAATAATGCATTGTTTTGTAGATAAATAAATTAAAATACTGACAATTTTCTGAAATGTCCAATTCAATTCATAAAAATAGAAAATAAACGGAGGTGGGCCTAAATGGGGCCAAAATTTTTTTGTATATTAAGTGAAGTTATATGGAAAAGACGGATAAGATTCTCAGGCATGCCGATGAAGAACTTATTTTTATACAAAAAAATAAATTAATAAGTGTGTAACTGACTTATTCAGCATGAATTATAATGAGATATACTCGCTCTAAAAAGATATTTCTTCTGGTAATGAACGAATTCACATTAAATAAAGATATATAAATAAGTCAAATACAAATAGCAACCCAAAACTATATTTAACAAGTCAAGGGTTGCCATAGGCAAGATATAAAAATTAATTATTATAATCAATTAGTAGATGAAGTGAACTTATTTACAAGTCAAGCTAAATTTGCGAACCAAAGTATACGTTAAAAATGAGATTTCAACATTTGGTCCAAATAGGCAAGCACTGCTTGTTTATTATTTGAAATTTTTGCTTCCCTTATCTCATCTTGTTTCATCTTTTCTTCTGCATTTAAGAAAATATTCTCTTTCAACTCTGCGGAAATTACAACGACCCCGTCAGCATCCCCAACAATAAAATCTTCAGGACGCACCGAAACACCTCCACAGGAAATAGGTACATTCAGCTCTCCCTTGCCTTCTTTATGAGAAGCAGCGACTGTACTTCCTTTTGAAAATACTGGGAAATCCAATTGTCGAATTCCTTCTATGTCACGAATAGCACCATCCACAACTATTGCTTGTATACCCATTGTTTTAGCCATTCCAACTACAAAATCGCCGGCTATAGCCCTAGATGTATCACCTTTAGCATCAATAACTAGAACATCACCCGGACATGATTCGCGAATAGCTCGTAGAACGATTAGATTATCACCAGGAACCATCTTCACGGTTAGCGCTTTTCCAGCAAATCGATAGCTGCCCTTCAAAGGTTTTATAGCTGCATCCATATTATTGATTCCCTGCATCGCATCCGAGAGACACGTTGTCGGTATAAATGCTGACATCTGGAACACCTCCTGAAAAAAGTATTATTTACACATTGTACCTTATAATAAATAGATGAAATAATAATAAATTTCTATTGATGTTAATAAAAAAGGCTGATACCAGTAAATGATATTACTCCGCAATTTAGACATAAAAAAATGTTATGAAATAGCATCAAAAGTCAATATTTTAAGTATTTGTAAAGCTGAACTATAGTGAAATCAAGCAAAGGCTTTAATCACTTTACTTGAGAGGATTGGAAAAGATGACAGTTTATAAGTTAGGTGCCTTATATGGCGATGGAATCGGTCCAGAGATTACGGAATCTGCAGTTGAAATTTTGAAAGCTGCTTCTCAACGAGCTGGTGTTGATATTGAGTTCGTTAAATTGCCGATGGGCTGGGAGGCTATTAACAGCCATACAGATCCTATCCCTCAATATACCAAGGATGAGCTTGAAAAGCTTCATGGTTGGATTATGGGGCCGCATGATTCTGCTGCTTATCCAGAACAATATCGTGCTTATCGTAATCCAAGCGGAGAGCTACGACATTACTTTGACCTCTTTTCCAACGTTCGTCCAGCCAAGAATATAAAGGGAATTAAAGGCGTAGTCGAAAATACAGATCTTATCATCTTCCGTGAGAATACAGAAGGGTATTATTGCGATCGGAATATGTATACAGGTGTAGGTGAGTGGCAGATTACAAAAGATGTCGTGGTATCCACAGGTGTTTTCACCAGAAAAGCGGTGGAGCGGATAGCTCATGAGGCATTCAGAATGGCTATGAAGCGGCGCAAGAAGGTGACCATTGTGCACAAAGCCAATGTAATTAAGCTGGGCACAGGATTATTTAAAAATGTCTGTCTTGAAGTGGCACAGCAGTATCCTGAGGTTCAGGTAGACGACTATCATATTGACGCCATGACCGCGCACCTGGTTAGAAGATCAAGGGATTTTGATGTTATTGTAACGGAAAACATGTTCGGTGATATTCTCTCCGATTTAACCGGTGAACTCGTGGGTAGTCTTGGTCTCGCACCATCCATTAATACAAATGATCAATTAGCAATGGCGCAGGCCGCTCACGGCTCTGCCCCGGATATTGCTGGTAAGAATATATCCAATCCGGTAGGTATTATTCTTTCAACAGTAATGCTGATGGAATGGCTCAGTGTCCGACATAATGATAAAAATCTAAAAACAGTTGCTGAATTAATAGAGAAGGGCGTATTTAAAACAATGGGCGAAGGTGTAAAAACAAAAGACTTGAAAGGCACCGCGTCAACAACTGAGTTTACAAAAACCATAGTATCAAATATTGAAAAAATATTCGTGGAAATGTAATTATCGTATAGTCCGGCTTGCTACCGGACTTCATATTATAACATTCAAAATTTACTTGGAGGCATCACAATGGAACTGAAAAAGGAATTGATTTCAGTTGGAAAATACTTGCTTAATAATCAATTAGCATGGGGTACATCGGGGAATATGAGTGCAAGGATTAATCATGAGCATATGGTTATTACCGCCTCTGGTACCTTTATGGGTAGTCTGAATGAAGATGATTTTGTCGTTACCCATATTTCGACCGGAACTCAAGAAGGGTTCCGCCGCGCCTCAAAAGAGATGCCTTTTCATACTGGAATTTATCAGAAGCGAGCAGATGCAGGAGCTATTATCCATTCCTCCCCGTTTTACAGCACGATGATGGCCTGTAGCAATCTTCCTATTCTTTCAGATTTATTTATAGAAACGATGTACTATCTGGAGCATATCGCTTACGTCGATTATCATCATCCGGGTACCCAAGGGTTAGGGGAAGCTATCGCTGAGCAATCTCTAAATGCGAACGTAATCATGATGAGCAACCATGGTGTTGTTGTGTTTGATGACAATATAAACGAAGCCAAAATGCGGCTAGAGACTTTAGAAATAGCTTGCAGAATGATTGTTCAAGCTCAGGCATCAGGAGTAAATTTAATACGCATTCCTGAGCAGGTAGTACGCAATTTTTTGGAGGATTCAATGTATAAACCCCGCAAAACGATGCCTAATCAACATAAGGAGATGTAGTCGGATGAATAGCTCTGGTAAACGTATCGGTCTTATCCATGCCACACTTAATTCGTTAAGTCCGATGAGTGAGGCAGTCCGGAGATATGCTCCAGATCTTGCTACGCTAAACTTTTTGGACGAAGGCCTTATCACAGACCTGAATGCATGTGGGAAGGTGACAAGAACAATGCTTCGGAGATTTATACACCTGTTGGAAAAAGCTGACGAAGCCGCAGTCGAAGGCGTTCTTCTCTCATGCTCATCCTTTACACCTTATGTGTCTTTGTTCAGAGAGTTATTTAATTTTCCCATTATCAGCGTGGATTACAGCATGCTAGAGCAAGCGGTAGAGCGGGGAAGTCATATTGGAGTAATTGCAACTGTGGCTACTGCGACTCCGACAACTGTTCAAATATTGAGAGACATTGCTGTACAAAAAGGGAAAGATATTCATCTCGAAACTTCGACTCTACCTGATGCTTTTGAGGCACTTCAAGCAGGCGATATAGAGCGCCATAACTCACTTATTCAGGAACATATCAAATTGTTATCCAAAACCTGTGAGGTCATTGTATTGGCGCAAATCTCTATGGCTAGAGCGCTTGACCATTACGACATTACTGACAAACAGGTACTGACAAGCCCGGAGAGCAGTATCCAAGCTTTAAAGCAGGCAATGAGCAAGCTTGAGCAATAGAAGGGAGTGAAAAAGACAAATGATAGGGGTAGTAGCCGATGATACAACAGGAGCAAATGACATAGGCATAATGTTCACTAACAATTGCTATGCGGTAAAGGTTATAACGTTTGATTCTAAGAATGCTCCTTCACCAGAGCAGGCAGATGTTATTGTTATAGATACTGACAGTAGATTGGATTCCGCTAAAGAGAGCTACGATAAGGTATTTAAAGCTACAAAACAGCTTCGTGAGCTTAATTGTACGACTTATTACAACAAAACATGTTCTGTATTCCGCGGAAATATAGGTGCTGAGCTTGATGCGATGATGGATGTGCTTGGAGAAAGCTTTGCAGTCATTTCCTTGGCATTCCCTAAAAATGGGAGAAAAACCAGACATGGCATTCATAGGGTAAACGGGAAGCGGCTTGAAGATTCCGAATTTGCCAAGGACCCGGTTCATCCGACACTGGAATCGGATCTTGTGAAGGTCCTGCAGTCACAAACCGCGCGCAAAGTATCTTTGATTCCAATTGAAACCGTCAGAAAAGGTATTTATGCCCTTAGCTTTGCTATCAGCAAAGCTAAGGAAAGATGCAATTACTGTATCATTGATTCGGAAACTCAGAATGACCTTAAGCTGGTTGCTCAAGCAATCTACCAGTTGCCGATTATTTGCGGAAGCTCTGCAATTGCCGAAGAGCTTCCTCTCTACTGGGGAGCCACAAATGGTTTGGAGCCGCTAAGACACAAGGATATGAGGGACTCGAATGGTGTACTTATCGTTTCGGGAAGCTTAACACCACAGACAAAAATGCAGACTGCTGCGCTAATTGTGCAAGGAATAAATTATATTGTTATGGACTCAAGAAAGTTTTTTAATTCTGAGTCATGCAACTTTGAAGTGGAAAGAGCGGTTTGTGAGGCAGTACCACTCATACATTCCGGCAAAGACGTTTTGGTCATGGCGGATAATAATCCTGACATCGTAAAAGAAACCAAACAAATAGGACAAAACTTAGGTCTAAACGAACTGAAGGTCAGTAAAACCGTATCTGCCATTCTGGCAGAGGTTACACATCAGGTGCTGTTAAAGACATCTTTCAAACGATTAATTGTAGCGGGCGGTGATACCTCGGGTACAGTCACTAGAAAATTGGGGATAGTAGGTAGTTACATTATTAAAGAAATAGAGACCGGCCTGCCATCAGGACTCAGCATTGGTCCCGAATTGTTAATTGTCTTGAAATCAGGCAGTTTTGGAACTGCAAATTTTTTGTCTCATGCTATCCAGCATCTTAAAGATTTATCTGTCGTGAAAGGAGGGGAATGAAATGACAAAAAATCCTTTCGAAGAAGCCACTGCTCATTTAGAAGTGAACGGACAAAGATATGAATATTTTAAACTCGATAAAGTCGAGAAGTATCAAAAAAATCTAGAAAAACTTCCTATAACAATAAAAATTCTATTGGAAGGTGCAATACGCAATTACAACGGATGGACTATTAATGAAAATCATGTTGATTTGCTTGGCTATTGGACTATGCTGCATGCACAAAAGGAAGTCCCCTTTTTTCCATCGAGGGTAGTGTTACAGGACTTGACCGGTCTTCCTGCTTTAATCGACTTGGCTGCAATGCGAGAAACATTAAATGATGCTGGAATAGATCCTAAACTCATTAACCCCGTGATTCCTGTTGACCTGGTCATCGACCATTCGGTTATGGTCGATTCATTCGGTACTCCTAAAGCCCGTGAAATCAACGAAACGATAGAATTTGCCCGCAACGAAGAGCGTTATCAATTTTTTCGCTGGGCGCAATCTGTATTTAGCAATCTAAATATTATTCCGCCAGATACTGGAATCGTCCATCAAATAAACTTAGAATACCTGTCACAAATAGTTGCTACTAAGCAATGCAACGATAAAATTATGGTTTATCCAGACTCTCTGGTCGGTACAGATTCCCATACAACAATGATAAACGGTTTGGGGGTGTTAGGTTGGGGAGTTGGCGGCATCGAAGCTGAAGCTGGAATGTTAGGTGAACCGTTGTACTTCGTTCAGCCTGAAGTGATTGGTTTTAAGCTTATAGGCAAACTACAGGAAGGAAGCACAGCAACGGATCTTGCGTTAACCATTACACAGCAGCTTCGGCTTAAAGACGTTGTAGGAAAATTCATAGAATTTTATGGCCCTGGCCTAAATGAATTAAGCTTGGAAGACCGGGCGACAATTGCCAACATGGCTCCCGAATACGGGGCGACAACGGCATATTTTCCGGTCGATTCCAAAACGCTTCATTATCTACACAAAACAGGCCGTTCTGAGGATCAAGTCCAACTCATAAAAGAATATTTTGTAGCGCAAGGAATTTTCCGCACAGAGGACTTTCCTGATCCTTTGTTTACAGATACGGTAGAACTTGATTTGTCTACAGTAACAACCAGCATTGCCGGCCCCAAGCGGCCCCAGGACCGCATGGACCTATTTGACATTAAACGGAACTGGAACAATATCTCTATTAAACCTGTCAGCAAAGGTGGTTATGGATTAAGTCCAGAGCAGTTAAACGCCTCTGTAAATGTACAGCTTAATAATGGAAAAAAAAGCTGTTTGACAGCGGGAGCCGTGGTACTGGCAGCTTTAACGAGCTGCACAAATACTTCAAACGCGAGCGTAATGATTGCAGCAGGCCTGTTGGCCCGCAAAGCGGTAGAGCTTGGACTGATTAAACAAGAATATGTGAAGACCTCCTTTACACCAGGTTCTCTTGTTGTTACTGAATACTTAATTCAGGCAGGGTTGATGGAGCCATTAGAAAGACTTGGATTTCATCTTGCCGGGTATGGCTGTGCTACCTGCATAGGTAACTCCGGTCCACTACCTGAAGAAATAAGCAGTGCCATTGCAGAACATAATTTAACCGTAGCATCTGTTCTTTCAGGCAACCGCAATTTTGAAGGCAGGATTCATCCGCAGATCAAAGCAAATTATTTAGCTTCCCCTCCTTTAGTAGTGGCTTTCGCTTTAGCGGGCAGAGTTAACATTGATTTTAAATCTGAGCCTATCGGTTATGACTCGTTTGGCAAGGCTGTTTATCTTGCCGATATTTGGCCAACCTCAATTGAAATCGCTGAAATTGAAGAGAGGGTCATTACTCGAAAGATGTATCGAGATAAATACAGGGATGTATACACTCAAAACAAGCGCTGGAATATGATTTCTAGTACGCAAAGCGAGCTTTATGCATGGGATAATTCTTCAACATATATAGTAAAACCGCCATTTTTTGATTGTTTTAATGAAAGCGCAAACAATAAAGAGGATATCAAAAGTGCAAGGGTGCTGCTACTCCTTGGCGATTCAGTTACGACGGATCATATATCGCCTGCAGGAAGCATTCGCACCAATTCCCCTGCCGGAGAATATTTACGAAGCTTCAGCATAATCCCAGAAGATTACAATTCCTACGGTTCCCGTAGGGGAAATCATCATGTCATGGTCAGAGGAACCTTTGCCAATAACCGTATACGGAACGAGCTTTTGCCCGCAACTGAAGGCGGATTCTCGATGCATTTGCCCGATCAGGAAGTGGGGAGTGTCTATAACACTGCAATGAAATATCGAATGTCTAGGACAGCCTTGCTTGTTATCGCCGGTAAGGAATATGGCACCGGTAGCTCCCGTGACTGGGCGGCTAAAGGCGCTCTTTTACTGGGAATAAAAGCTGTTCTTGCAGAAAGCTTCGAAAGAATTCATAGGTCTAATCTGGTAGGTATGGGGGTGCTTCCACTACAATTTACAAATGGTGAAACCGCAAAATCACTGGGTCTAACCGGCCGAGAAGTATACGATATCATAGGTTTGATTGATGAGCTAGAACCCGGAGGTCATGTAACTATTAATGTAACCCGTGAAGATGCCACTGTATTCAAATTTAAGGCCATTGTCCGTATAGATTCCAAGGTTGAACTGGTTTACTACAGTAACGGTGGCATGCTTAATCGAATTTTACGAACAAAACTAATGAAAAAATAGAAAATAAATCTTTAATTTTCAAGTAGATTGAAAGGGGCAAAATAATGCGAGCACAAATTGAAAAAACGGAACTAGAATTAGAAGGAGCTAATTTAAGAGGATTACCAAAATTCATGGCTATAAAGTTTTACGGAATTCCTTTGTCAATTTATCTTTTTGGAGTTGCTGTAGTTCTTTTGGGGCTAATTACTGGGTCTCTACCGAAAGATATAGCTGGTAGTATATTTCTAGTTTTTACTTGCGGCCTGGTGCTTGGGAAAATAGGTGATAATTTACCAATCTGGAAGGATTATTTGGGCGGCGGTGCCATTATGGCATTCCTGGTTACTTCTTGGTCAGTATACGCAGGAATTATTCCTTCTGAATATGCTCAGGGGGTTAATGATCTTTTTGACGGCATCGGATTTCTGGATTTATATATCGCGATTATTATTGCTGGCGCGTTGCTTTCTATAGATAAGAAGTTCCTCTTAAAAACCATTGGGGGCTTCATTCCAATGGTACTTATTGCGACGATGACGGGATTTGTCGGAGCTGCGTTAGGTGGTCTTATAGCTGGAATTTCCCCAAAAGAAGCATTGATGAACTATGCTCTTCCGATCATGGGTGGAGGGAATGGTGCCGGTGCAATTCCATTAAGCCAAATATGGGGAGAAGTTACAGGGAAAGATCCTAAAATATGGTACTCTTCCGCTGTATCTATTTTAACAATTGCAAATATTATAGCAATAATTTGTGCAGCACTACTTAATGGGATTGGTAAAAAAGTACCGAAATGGACCGGAAATGGAGAATTAATTAAAGGTGCAAAAAATGCTGAAGAAACGAAAAAGTCCATTAAAACAACCTTGGAAGACGGTGCGGTCGGTGTTTTTGTAACCCTGTTATTCTATGCAATAGGGAATATCCTTGGAACTGGATTATTGCCAAAGATTGGTGGCATTCTGATTCACCCATATGCGTACATGGTCATCATCATGCTGATTGCCAATGCTCTGGATTTGATTCCTGAACGGGCAAAAGCGGGTGCTAGACAGGTGAACAAATTTATGTCCGGTAACTTGTATTATGTAATGATTGCAGGTGTTGGGATTTCCATGGTTGACTTTGGAGAACTCATACATGCCGTCAATATCAATACCTTAGTTATTGCTGTTCTCACTGTGCTTGGAGCGATGTCAGGAGCATGGTTTTTCGCCAAAATTGTTGGTTTTTATGAAGTAGAATCCACTATTGCCGCAGCCCTTTGCCATGTAAACCGGGGCGGTTCAGGAGATCTGGAAGTATTGGGTGCAGCAAAGAGAATGAATCTGATGGCTTATGCGCAGATTGCAACCCGACTTGGCGGTGCGCTGGTATTAATTATCGGCAGCTTTATCTTTTCTTTCTGGGCACATTAAAACAATTTAGTAAGCGTTTTAATTGGCTGTTTCTTTAACCAATATTATTACTAAATCCCCTCTACTAAAGGATTAAACTCCTTTAGTAGAGGGGATTTATTTTAGAATCCATATAAAATCTCTGGATTAGCGACTAAAATTTGCCGCAGCATTGATTGATTTTGGGAGGTTATATCGCCTAACAGATCGATCAAAAGCGCATCATCAGGCATCCGTCTTCCGGCAGAATGTTCACTGGGATGCGGCCAATCGCTACCAAACAACATGCGCTGAGGTGCAAATTCGACGTAAGCTCTCCCTGTAGTGACGATGTCTGAATATTTGGGTTCCCCATCTAAGGAATCGTGGTAGAATCCAGAAAGTTTTACCCATGCTGAGCCTTTGTCGATGAGCTTACAAATGACTTTGTACGCAGGATGTAAGGTGCCAGCTGGTTGTGGTAGATGTCCGAAATGATCAAACACGAGTCTGACTGGAAGTTTGTTCAATAATGGCTCTAATTCAACCGTGTCGTTAGCACTCATCCAAAATTGAGCATGCCAATCCCATGCTTGAATTCGTTCAACGACTTGAGATATCCGATTTTCATTCATTGGATAAGGACCAGCAGCAAGATTAAAGCGGACTCCACGAACACCTAGTGTATTCATCTCTTCCAGCTCATGATTAGAGATTGAAGGATTAACAACAACTACTGCTCGTGCCTGTGATCCGAATTGCCTGAGGGCATCGAGTGTACAGCGATTGTCTATTCCATATGCAGAGGGTGTAACAACAACATTTCGCTGCAACCTCAGACGTTTTTGAAGCAACCGGTAATTGGCAACGGTGGCCTCTGGTTGATTGCGTGAATCATTAGGATGGTACGGGTATCTTGCCGGATCATATATATGATGATGACAGTCACATGAATTAAGGGGAATTGAAATTTCCGGATTCTTAACCCCAGAAGAATGGCGCACTAGTATTGATTCTTTAGTACCTTTATGTATATCTAATATGGGCTCGGTAATCATAAATCATCACTCCTTAAAAAATATCATAGTAACTGTTCTTCTTATTATGTTTAGATCTGTTTATAATACTCTCTTATAAAATGTATAAATGCGCGAATTGTCGGCATTTCCAAAAATTCTTTTCGGTATAGCATCCAAGTGGTCCATTTTACTAAATTTCCATGTTTGTCTGACAACGGCAACTGGCATAGGTCTTTATCTACATCTTCAATAATAAGGGAAGGTACGATAGCATAACCGAGCTTGTTTTTGACCATACGTTTAGCAATCTCCATATTATCTACATTAATAATAATAGTAGAGGGCTGACTAAACTGCATTTTCCACCAATTCTCTATGGTCATTATTAGTGCCGGATCAGTGTTATATGTTATTCTTGGAAGACCTGGCAGCATACTTATATCAATCGGATTTACAGATATTACACTAATGGTCTCTTCATCCAAAATTTCTTTTTCTTCAGCCCAATGGTGGTCTCCGCGTACAACTCCAATCTGAGCGTCTTGTTTGAAAACAGAAACAATAAGATCCATATTCAATCCGGTACTTACTTTATAATCAACCAGTGGATATGTATCAGAGAATTTTCTTAGAAATTTTGGAAGCTTATATAGAGCAATGCTTCTGGCTACAGCAAGTCTTAGTGTGCCTTCTACTTTTCCTTCCATATTAGAAAGAGATTCTTTGATCTTCGCCAAATCAGAAAGCATTTCCTGAGCATAACGAACCATAACTTCGCCTTGCTCTGTGAATTCGACTCCTCTTCGTCCGCGAAATAATAATGTAATATTAAAATCCTTCTCAATTTGGTTGAGGCGATATGTTAAGGATGGCTGGGAAATGTATAGTCGTTCTGCAGTTTTAGTAATATTTTTTTCCTGAGATAAGATATTCAACATCATCCAATCTTTCTCGTCCATATGCGCTCTCCTTTAAAATAGAACTTTAAAATATTTTATCATAAAGTAAGCGTTCTTATGGATATTTAAAAATTTATGCAAACTAGTTATTCTTTTTATTATTATCAATTTATTTAAATTAAAATATATATCCATTTGTAATTGTCTTAGTGCAATTTAATTGTTAGATTCAACATTTTATAAGCAGGAGACTGTCCATGGGTTATTTTTTATTGTTCTGAAACCGAGACACAAAGACTAGTGATAAAGAGAAGATTATTTATAAAGAAATAGGCCCTGTGGATAATTGGTGCAAAGTCACCTTTGAATTTAGAATTTTTTAAGCATTTCTTTATATGAGTCCATTTATATATAAAGGTAACAGGCTAAGTGTAGGTATTTCATACTTAGCCTGTTTTTATTCATTCGTAGCGACTAATATCAAAGCGGCGAGCTGCTAAAATAAAAGAAATCGACAACTGCTGTTTACAATCCTCATCAATAACTCCATTTTGCTTAGCATATTTTTTAATGACAGGTTCATACCGATTTATAAGTTGGGCTTCTGCGTCCTTATTACCCCTTTGTATCTGATAAAGTAAAGAGTAAACACTGTTCATGAATTATCCTCCCTTATCATCATTAAGTCAAAGGTCATCTGATAAAGGATATAGGGGGTCCACGCGGATAAAAAAATCTATGGGTCAATGATACTCTTAAGTTTAACCAAAATCTTTGATTTGTTTTTAGATACCGCCTGTCGACTTATTCCTAAAATTTCAGCTATCTCTTTGTCTGTTTTATCTTGGAAGTATTTGTAATATAAGAGTTTTTGTTCTTTATTATTGAGTTGAGGATGTTCAAGAAAATGAGAAATAGGTAGAGTATTTTGATTTTGAATATCGTCTTGGTAATGAATATGGAATTTAATATTGACTTCAAAAGTAACAGCATCCAAAGGCATAATATGAGATGAATGACGTCTTACCTTTACAAAATAATCTTTTCTCGCATTTCGAAGGCAAGCTATAACATAACTACTAAATGCTTTTTCAATCAATTTCTCGGTCTCTGTCATCTTTTCCAATTTCATAATTTCCCATCTCCTCTCTCTGTTATATGGGGAATAGAGCTGAAAAAGGCAACTATAGAACAAAAGAATAAAAAAATGGTAACCATCAAATTTTAATGTTGTACTCACTACAATTAAAGTTTGATAAATTTGTACAAAGAATATAACTTTCTCTATTTATCTCTTTACTCTGAAAGCAATCTTCGTTATCAATTCTATGTGATGGGCTGGATGTTAAAAACACTATATAGCTGTTCAAAAAGATGGCTCAATAATTAAAATGGTTGAAGCAGCGAATGAAGTGTGGTCCCATTCTGCAAGAGAATTCGATATAGGAGAGAGTATTCCAGCTTTTTTTAAAAATTGTGCACCAGCTAACTACATCAACCTTGGTATTATTATTTAATGGCAGCTCAGGCGTAAAAAAGGAGCCCCTGAACCTATATTCTCTGAATGCGGAAAAGTTGTGGAGTTCGAATTTTTGGAACTATTGTTCTTTGCCGCACCAATTCATATAGTGCATAGAGTTTTAAAAGCTTTTAATTTATAAAATTGCGCGGTGGTGAATCGTTTAAAAAGCAATTGGATTATGAAATATTCAAAAATCTCTACTAATTAAATTAATAGAGACACAGGCATTACTAATTATGATTGAATTGAGCTTTAATTAAATTCATAAGCGAGGCCTACTGTCTAGCTAGTTAGTCAGGTTAATTTTAATTGTATAACCCTCAGTTTTATAATTTATTTGCACAATCAATATGCGACATGCTACATAATCTACGAATATTCCTATTTATTTTCTTCTAGCCGGGTATTTCACGCCTCGTTCAAGACAAAATAACAGTTGATAAACAATTGTTTTAAAAGCCGAAATAAAGGTAGGAACCGAATCTGTGCCGGATAGTTCAATTGCTTCAAGTTGGATCTGAGATGTAACTGTTAGTGGAAATAACCCTGCAGCAAATACCATTTGGTTATTGAAAAATTCTAGTATATCTTCACTTTCAGTCTTAGGGAATAATTGCATTAACAAATCTGTCATTTCATCCTGAAGTTTAATAGTATCTTTTTTAAACTTAGTCAACGAGTCCAATGACACATTTTTCTCAATGGAGGTAAAAAGTATTGAATATAATTTTAATAATCTTTCATTTTCAACAATTGCGTTGACCCAAATCTCTACTATTTCTTCCATAGCGTAAACTTTATTAAATCGAAATGAACTTAGCAAAGATTTATGCCAACTCTTAAAATCATTGTTTAATATTTCTAAGAGTATTTCCTCTTTGGTGTTGAAATATCTATATATTGTTGGTCTAGTAAATTTAGTGAGTTTAGAGATTTCACTGAAATTTAATCCCTCATAACCGATGGAGTCATAAATTTTGGAGGTAGCATATATGATTTCATTCATTCGTTCTTGAACATGCTCATCAGATCTAGCTCTTTTAAATGTCATATCTTTCACCTTAAACCTCTCAGAAATAATTTTGTAATTTCATTATAAAGCATTTAATCAACACTTGATAATAAACATTGTAGATGTTATTATTTAATTAACGAACACGGTGTACATTAAACGGAGTATATAAGTAGAATATTAAACGAATACTAACTAAAAAGAAAGAACCCAGATTGGAGTTGATTTATATGACAAGAAGCAACATGAAAGGTAAAATTTGTTTGGTTACAGGTAGTAGTTCTGGAATAGGTAAAGCATCAGTGGTTGAATTGGCAAAAAAGGGAGCAACTGTAGTAATGATTTGCCGTAATCGTAAAAAAGGAGAGGCTGTACGAACTGAAATAAAAGAAGCTAACAAGGATGCAAAAGTTGATTTAATTATTGCTGATTTGTCAGAACTTTCACAAGTACATCGCGCAGCCAAAGAATTTAAAGAAAAGTATTCCCAGCTCCATGTACTAGTTAATAATGCAGGGGGAATCAATTCTGATCGTAAAGTTACTCCAGACGGTTTTGAATATACTTTTGCAACGAATTATCTTGCTTCATTTCTTCTCACTGATTTGTTATTGGATACCTTAAAAGCCAGTTCTCCTTCGCGAATTATTAATGTAAGTTCAACTGGTCATAAGATGGGTACAGGCACTATAAACTTTGATGATCTTCAAACAGAGCGCAAATACAACTATACTGTAGCGTATGCACAGTCCAAACTTGCCTTAATATTTTTTACGTATGAACTTGCAGAACGTCTTAAATCATCAGGTGTAACTGTAAATACGCTTCATCCAGGCGCAGTTAATTCAGGTTTCAACAATGGGTTTAAAGGGATTGCGCGTCTTTCTGTTGGAATCATGTATGCTATAACCGGCATAAGCGCCGAAAAAGGAGCTGAAACTATACTTTACTTGGCAACTTCTTCTGAGGTGGAAGGTGTAAGTGGTAAGTATTTTATTAACAAAAAAGCGGTACCATCTTCAAAGACCTCTTATGATCCAGACATCCGGCAACGTCTCTGGAAAGTAACTGAAGGTATGATGGAGCAACATAATTATGCTTAAAAACGTTTAACTAAATCCAATTTCTTTGCTTATAGAAGAAACGCTAAGCCCCTTATTTCTAAAGGCTTAGCGTTTTTAATTGAATAAAATAAATGGTAAATAGGAAAAATGGAAATGATAAAATTATGATAAATCTTAAAATACTAACGGGAAGATATTCCTTGTTACAGGAAGTGATTTGGGAACAGCTTTTGTATAAGTGTTAGAGCTAGCGAGATTTGGCGCCAAAGTGATTATGTTGTGCCGCAATGAACAAAAGGGTAAAGCTGCCCGAGATCGCTTTTTAAAATCAAAGGGGAATTACACATAATAGAAAAGAAAAAACTCAGGGGTTGGAGTCCATGTTTGCGGGGAACTATCTTGCCCTTATCTTTATAACAGTATCGTTATTAGAAGAAATGAAGGCAGCCGCTCCATCACTGATTGTACATGTATGTTCATCACAAAATTAACTTTGACAATTTGCAGACAGCTAAAATTTTCAATTATGAAAGCCTATGGACAGTCAAAGTTTGCACAGCTTTTATTCTCGTATCATTCGGCCAACCGACTTAATGACGAAAGATTAACAGTAAACGCACTGCACCCTGGATAAGTTGCATTTGAATTTAAAAGCGGCTACATGTTTTTTTGGGTTCATAATAAGTATTGTTAATTTCACTAAGGTATCTCGCCTGAAGAAGCCACGAAAACAATTTTGTATCAATCAACTTCTCATGAAGTTGATAATGTGACTGGTAAATATTATGTTGAATACAAGGGAAATCAATCATCTAAAGTATTAAAAGAAGTTGCCCTTCGAGAAAAATTATGGAAATTAACCGACAAGCTTTTAGAGGATAGAACAAAAACAGGCATATAAGCAATATGTTGAATACGGTTGGCAATGAAATAGCTGACCGTCGTCATCATTAATGCATATATATTATCAGTTTGATCAGCCTAATCAATTTAGCAGATTTAATTAAGCCATTCTTCTTGATTTAATGGGGAAGGGCTTTTTGAGTTTGCGGTTTTTGCAAAGATTTATATAAGGTTCAAAAAATAAATAAAGTACAAAAATGAGATTTGTCATAGATGTTCGATTTAAAGAATTAAATTAAGATTTGTTTATTAAGAAAGCTGAAAAATTGGAAGGTATAACTGTTATATTAAAAGTATACTAAAAACCTAACTTTTTTGTTAAGTTGATTATTTTTCTTTTGTTTAGGTTTTTTTATCGAAACTTAAATGAAATCGCTTAACTTTTAATTGACATGCTAATTATTATGATGATAATATATCGTTGACAAGTAAACGAATCCTTAACTTTTGTGTTTTGTTAAGTTAATTGCGTATGATGTATTAAGTTTTATTAGGTTGAAGAAAGGTTGATAAAAAATGCAGATTAAGAATCGGAATAGTTTAAATAATCAGTCGCAAGTGGAGAAATGGGGTAGGTTTGAAATAGTAATACAAGGGCCTCAAATTGGAAATCCATTTGTAGATGTCCGGTTGGCAGCAAAGTTTGAATTTGGACATCGAAGTATAGAGGTTGATGGCTTTTATAATGGCAACGGGGAGTATTGTATACGATTTATGCCAGATAAAGTTGGTGAGTGGATTTATAGAACTGTAAGCAATGTGCCTGAGCTAGATAGCATTACGGGAACTGTTACAGTTGAGGAGCCCGGAGAAGGTAATCACGGACCAGTCAGCGTAAGCAATACTTATCATTTTGCCTATGCTGACGGAACGCCGTTTTATCCTTTCGGGACTACAAGCTATGTTTGGAATCATCAGGGTGATCAGTTAGAAAAACAAACATTAAAAAGCCTGAGGGAGAGCGGTGCTTTTAATAAAATGAGAATGTGTATCTTCCCTAAGCACTATGATTATAATTTGCAGGAGCCATCCTGTTATCCTTTCCAAGGCTCTCCAGAGGCAGGTTGGGATTTCACAGCTTTTGACCCCGAATATTGGCGGCATCTAGAGCAGCGCATTAACGATTTGCAGGTTCTTGGCATAGAAATAGATCTTATTTTATTTCATCCATACGACCGTTGGGGATTTGCAAAAATGGATGAGGCTACCGATAATCTTTATCTCCAGTATGCTGTAGCGAGATTGTCTTCGTTCCGCGGGATCTGGTGGTCACTGGCAAATGAGTATGATTTAATGCGCAACAAGTCGATGAGCGATTGGGACCGTTTTTTCCGAATCATTCAGGAAAGTGATCCTTATCAACACCTTCGCTCAATTCACAATTGGCATCATAAGATGATTCATCGTCGAAGCGACGCTCATTGGTATGATCACAGTAAACCTTGGGTCACACATGTTAGTATTCAGCATAATGAGCTTGCTTACATTGACGACTGGAAAGAGATTTACCGGAAGCCGATTGTAATTGATGAATGCCGGTACGAAGGCAATATTGATCTTGGCTGGGGCAGCCTAAGCGCTGAAAGAATGGTTGAATGTTTTTGGCAGGGCGTAGCGCAAGGAGCCTATGTAACACATGGAGAAACCTATTTACATCCTGAAGGCATTATATGGTGGTCGCACGGTGGAACACTGCATGGAAACAGTCCTGCACGTATTCGGTTTTTAAAATCCATCATGGAGGATGGTCCGCAACTAGGTGAAGTCAAACTCAATTTTGATTGGGATACCGCAGCTGCTGGGGTGGACGAAAAGTATTATTTAGTATATTTCGTGGATAGCCGCCCGGCTTTCCGCTACCTCCCTCTACCTGATGAAAAGGAGTTTACAATAGAAATTATTGATACATGGGAGATGAAGATTACACAATTGCCGGGAACTTACTCAGGCCGTACACGAATTGAGCTTCCAGGAAAGCTGTATCAGGCTTTACGAATTAAGGCTGTCCTATAATTGTAATTTACTAAAGCGGGGGGGTGATAGATGGATTTTGCATTATTCTAAATTTTAGAATTTGATTTATCGGGGGTTCACTATTTCGATGAAAAGGGTGAATTAAATGAGAAAAATGTTAACGCTTACACTAGCTATTATTTTAATCTTAGCTGGATGCTCATCTAATGAAAATGATTCACAAGGTAATGTTGCTAATCCGGATAACAGCGAATTTAATACTATTCAGTTTGGTTCAGCTATTGATGTGAATAATTCTAATGCACTTAAGCTCAAAGATGTTACAGGTGAAATTTGGGAAGACAATCGTTGGACTGATTTATTTAAAGAAAAATTAAAGATAGATACTAAATACAAGTTAATGACACCAGCCGGGCAATATGAACAAAAATTGAGACTTGCTATTACCTCAAACGATCTTCCAGATATTTTTCAAGCACAAAATTTGACTGATATGAGGCAGTTAGCAGAAGGTGAGGCAATCCAAGAACTTGGACCGATTTACGATGAATATGCAAGTCCTCTGTTAAAAAGCATCATTGAGGCAGAGGGAAAGGAGGTTTTTTCTCCAGGAACATTTAACGGAAAGGTATACGGAATTCCTGTAAAAATGCCTTCCACAAATGGATACAATCATCTCTGGATTAGAGAAGATTGGTTGAATAAACTTGGTTTGAAACGGCCTCAAACTATTGAAGACGTATATAATATTGCGAAGGCGTTTACAGAGAATGATCCAGACGGAAACAACACTAATGACACAATCGGACTAACAATGAACAAGGATTTTCTCTCATCTTGGGCAGGAATGTCCGGTTTGTTTTGGGGTTATGGTGCTTACCCTGAGTTTTGGATTAAGGATACTAACGGTCAAATAACCAATGGATCAATTCAAGATAACATAAAGGAACCCCTTCGATTGCTTGCAAAAATGTATAAAGAGGGGCTTGTTGATAAGGAATTCGGTAGCAAAGATTTTAATAAAGCAAATGAACTTCTTGTGTCAGGAAAAGCAGGTATGTTCTATGGTCCTCATTGGTTTGCCGGCTTTGCTGATAATTCTAAACAAAATGACCCAAATGCAAAATGGATTACTGTGCCGTTGCCGACAAAAGAAGGAGTAGATATCAAAATACCGCTTAACATTGCAACAGACGGGTTTTATGTTGTTCGTTCAGATTTCGAGCATCCCGAAAAACTGGTGGAATTATTAAACCTTTATGTTGAAACATTGTTTAGCGAAGAGGCTGACCTTAGCAAGTGGTGGACTGAAGGGGATATAGATTTTGTTTGGCAGACAGCGCCGATTTACACACTTAAACCTTCTCTAGACATTGAAGCGCATGTGAATATGAAAGAAGCCATTAACAATGGAACAACTGATCAATTAACTGGCATAGCAAAAGGATTTTATGAAAGCATACAGAGGGGATCGGGGCAAATGGAACTGATGTTTGGTCCTACCGATACACCATTTGAATTCGTAGCCAGTACTTATCCGGACCAAATTTTATGGAATGAGTGGCAAAATGCACCTACAGCAACTCAGACTACTGCAGGAAGCTCATTAAGCGAATTGGTATACACATCCTTCACTAAAATTGTTATGGGAGAAGTAGATGTAGACGCTGGTTTTGAAAAGTTCGTTAATGACTGGAATAAGATCGGAGGAGAAAAGATCATTCAAGAAATAAACGAAGCAAAAGGTAATTAAAAAGTTGAGATTTCAGTTCGTGCAATCTGAGTCAACTATGTTGCCTCAGATTGCACGAACTGTTCTTCTTGGATGGAGGAGCAGAAATGTTGAAACGTAAGCAACTTAAGAGGGAACTTCCATTACACTTAATGTTAGTCCCAGGCTTAATATTAATTTTTATTTTTGCATACATTCCTATGTCAGGTATTATAATTGCCTTCCAGCAATTTAACCCTGTCAAAGGTCTTTTTGGAAATCAGCAGTGGATAGGATTAGCTAATTTCGAATATGTATTTTCTTTACCTAATATATGGCAAGTTGTATGGAATACCCTCAGAATTGCTATTATGAAAATTGTTGCTGGGATGTTTGTACCAATCGTATTTGCGCTTCTATTAAACGAGGTTCGTCAGGTTTTTTTTAAACGTATCACACAAACGATTATTTATTTTCCCTATTTTCTGTCTTGGGTAATCCTAAGCGGTGTTCTAATTGATATGTTATCTCCTTCTAGCGGATTGGTTAATACGCTGCTTAATACGTTGGGGTTTGAATCAGTATATTTTTTAGGGAATAACAATTGGTTTCCTGCAACAATGGTTGTTTCAGATATTTGGAAGAACTTTGGCTTTAATACGATTATATATCTCGCTGCAATTACTAGTATAGACCCTGTGTTATACGAGGCTGCAGAGATTGATGGAGCAAACCGCTGGAAAAAAATATGGCATGTAACTTTGCCGGGAATGCAAACGGTTATCATTCTTATGATGGTGTTAAGTCTTGGTAGTGTGCTGGATGCGGGGTTTGATCAAATTTTCAACATGTATAGTCCTCAGGTGTATGAATCAGGAGATATTATAGATACAATGGTTTATCGAATGGGACTCCTTCAAGCGCAATACAGTGCTTCAGCTGCTGTAGGACTATTGAAATCAGGCGTTTCATTGCTGCTTATATCAGTTTCATACTATTCAGCCTATCGACTTTTTGATCATCGAGTATTTTAAGGAGGGTATTCATGTCATCAGGATTATCAAGAGGGCAACGTGTTTTTGAAATATTTAATATTGTCTTTCTAACTTTAGCCGCATTTGCCTGTCTCGTACCCTTCATCCACATTGTTGCTGTGTCATTCAGTAATTCGGCTGCTGTGCAAGGTGGAATGGTCAATCTATGGCCAGTAAATTTCACTATCGAGCCCTACAAGTACGTTATGGAGAGGGGAGAGTTTTGGCGCTCTTTTGGTACGACATTGCAGAGAGTAGCAATTGGGGCAACACTTAATGTTCTTTTAGTTGTTTTAACTGCTTATCCGTTATCTAAATCAGTACGGAAATTAAAAGCGAGAACCATTTATGTCTGGATATTTTTCTTTGTAATGTTGTTTAATGGCGGACTAATCCCCAACTATCTTCTTGTAAAAGAGCTCAACTTACTGAATACAATTTGGGCTTTAGTGCTTCCCGGTGCTGTTCCAGTATTCAGCGTTATTTTAATGTTAAATTTCTTCCGTGAAATTCCTGATGAACTGGAAGAAGCCGCTTACGTAGATGGAGCTGGTCATTGGCGAATTTTATTCCAAATGTATATACCGCTCTCGCTACCGGCAGTAGCTACAATCTCCTTGTTTGCCATTGTCGGTCATTGGAATACTTGGTTTGACGGCCTAATTTACATGAAAAGCGAAAATTATCCGCTTCAGACTTATCTTCAGACAATTATCTCCAGTTTTCAGAATATGGAGTCGTTAAGTGCAACAGATTTAATGAGTCTTGCAAATCTCAATGACCGGTCCATTAAAGCGGCGCAGCTAATTCTAGGCGCATTGCCTGTTCTGTGTGTATATCCGTTCCTACAAAAGTATTTTGTTAAAGGAATCAGACTTGGTGGTGTGAAAGGTTAGATTAATGTAGTATGCAAGTCTGTATCTAGAAGATAGTCAGTTATATATAAAACGCACCGGTCAATGTCATCTGGACCAGTGCGTTTTTTATAAGTTCATAGACTTTCAAGCTTGTTCTCTTTAAACAGGGCTTACGTTAACCTCATTAAAGGCACAAGAACCCCGTTCAATAAAAGTGGTGTCTACCTTGATCTTTATATTAAGATTATCGCCATGTTCAATGCCCCTTGCTAATAGATCAACGGCGTAGGCGGCCATTCTTTCTTTTTCTACTTGGACTGTGGTTAATTCAGGTGTAATTACCCTAGCTTCAGTGATGTTATCAAATCCAATAATAGAACAATTATGAGGCACCTTTTTACCAAACTCAAACATTGTCTTCATCGCACTAATTGCAATATAATCACATTCACAAAACCAGGCGGTTGGTAGGGGACGGTTATTTATTTGCAGGGCAATCAGCTGTTTCTTCAACTCTTCTTGTGAGCTTAGTATCGTAGGTGCAACTGAGAGTCGATAGCTATTCTCAATTGATAAACCATGCTCTTCTAATGCCTTAATGAATCCCCGTTCCCGTTCGTCAAAATTGTGAATACGCACATTGGAAGCGATGTATCCTATTGATGTATGGCCATGTTCAATTAAATATCTTCCTGCTTGATAAGCCCCCATTACATTGTTAATTTCAATAAATGATAAGGGGAGGGTATCAAAACAGGTATCTAATACAACTAGATTAGAGAGATTCTCTCCAAGTACCGATATCTGCTCAGCAGTCAGGTTGGTCCCCAGCACAATCACACCATCACTGCGCTGCTCCTTAGCCAAATTTTCTACTCCTAGCTCAAATGATTTCATATCGATTGTCGTAAAGATCAACTCGTAGTTCCTCTGACGGCAACGTTCTCCAACAAATTGAATTAATTCTTTAAAAAAAGGCTGTTGATAATACTCCTCAAGCACAATGCCAGAATTGGTGAAAACAAGAAACAATATTGATTTCACTACTTTGTTGGTTCCTGTCGTTATTCTGCTCTTAGGTTTGTAGCCCGCCTCCCGGGCAATCAGAAGAATGCGGTCACGAGTTTCTGGCCCAATTCCTGGCTTTCCGCTAAATGCCAAAGATACAGCCGCTTTTGATACTTGTGCCATTTTAGCGATATCTTCCATCTTCATTTCTATATTCTCCGCTCTGCATATTTTAGGTGAATAATAATTTGAGTTTATATCATTTTAGTTAGTTTATCAACTTAGGGAGTTTAATTAAGTTGTTTAGTTTTATTTATTAATTTATTTAGTTATTTAAGATAAAAAAATATTGACCTCATTCTATATAAATGTTAATATTTGAGCAAAAGCAATAGTTTTAATGTGGTTTTTGATTAATAAAGCATCATATTAAGCTAATGTTAACTAAATTAAGTTGTTAGGGGTAGATGTAGTGAAGAAACTTAAATTAGGTTATGCACCTACACGTCGGTTCACGTTTAGTGCAGAGGATGCTTTTAAGTACAAGGTGGAAATTCGGCGGCAGATCGAAAGCTTTGGCATGGACATAGATATTGTTGATTTGGAGGGCATTAATGAAGAGGGATTGCTATATGACGATCATATTAATGCTGATTTAATTAGTAAGCGCTTTAAGCAGGAAGAAGTAGATGCGGTCTTTTTCCCACATTGTAATTTCGGGACAGAGGATACGGTCGCACGGGTAGCCAAAGAACTTGGGAAACCGGTATTGCTTTGGGGTCCTCGGGATGAAGCGCCACTGGCTAATGGGATGCGTCTGCGTGATACTCAGTGTGGTATTTTCGCTACAGGAAAAGTACTCCGCCGATTTAATGTTCCGTTTACCTATATTACTAACAGTTGGGTTAATGATCCTGTTTTTGAACGAGGATTTACCAATTTTGTAGCTGCAGCCAACGTAGTGCGTCAGTTCAAAAATCTGCGAATTCTGCAGATCGGCCCGCGGCCTTCTTCTTTCTGGACGATGATTTGCAACGAAGGAGAGCTATTAGAACGTTTTGGTATTGAGATTCACCCAATTACACTGGTCGATATTCAGCTGCGCACAAAAAAAATTGCTGCTGGCAATAGCTCTGAGCTTACGGAAGCGATGGATTATATTAAATCAGAGCTTGATTACAGCGAGGTTACAGAGGAGGATGTACGGCGGATAGCAGCATTAAAGGTTGCTATGAAAACCTTTGCCCAAGAGACAGGCAGCAGCGCAATTGCGATTCAATGTTGGTCATCTCTCCAAGATGCACTGTCGATTATGCCATGTCTGGCTAACGCTATCCTCACCGATGAACAGATTCCGGTTACCTGCGAGACAGATATCCATGGTGCGATTACTTCCATAATGGTACAGGCAGCAGCGATGAATGAACGACCAACCTTTTTTGCAGACATTACTGTACGGCATCCGGAAAATGAGAACGGAGAGTTGCTTTTCCACTGTGGAAACTTTCCGGTATCAATGTCGGTAGAGGAGAGACCGAAGCTACGCAAGCATTTTTTGTTCGATGACCATGCACCGGGAACTCACGAAGGTCAAGTGCGGGGCGGTGATATGACCATTGCCCGATTTGACGGTGACCATGGTGATTATTCAATCTTCCTTGGGCGTGCCCGCGGTATTGAGGGCCCATACACTCGTGGTTCATACGTTTGGGTAGAAGTCAACGATTGGCCGCTGTGGGAGGAAAAACTGGTTAAAGGGCCGTATGTGCATCACTCCGTCGGCATCCACGCTAACGTCATTCCGGCGATCTATGAAGCTTGTAATTATATTCCAGGTCTGACGCCTGATCCTGTCGATCCGACAGAGCAGGAAATCCAGCGCTGGTTAAGAGGCTCTGATTTGGCGAAAACTTCACGTTCAAACATTCTGGTTTAGGGGGAGGAAGACATGGACATTCGAGAGCTGAAAATTAAGGCTGCGCAAATTCGCATGGACTTACTTACAATCATTCACCGCGCAAAGACTGGACATACCGGCGGTTCGTTGAGCAACACAGATATTTTAACCGCTCTTTATTATGAAATAATGAAAATTGATCCTGCTCAGCCTAAGCTGGAGAATCGTGATCGTTTTGTAGCAAGTAAAGGCCACTCCGTCGAATCAATTTGGTGCATCCTTGCTGACAAGGGCTTTTTCCCAAAAGACGAGCTTGAGACTTATAGTCAATTTGGGACACGGCTTATCGGTCATCCGAACAATAAAGTACCGGGAATTGAAATGAACACTGGAGCATTGGGTCATGGACTTCCGATCTCTGTAGGCATGGCGCTTGCAGCCAAGCGTGACGGCAAACCATATCGTGTGTTCTGTCTAATGGGTGACGGAGAGCAGGCGGAAGGCTCGAATTGGGAAGCTGCTATGGCTGGAGCACA
The DNA here is from genome assembly GCF_000723885.1 of Paenibacillus camerounensis. Classification (GTDB taxonomy): domain Bacteria; phylum Bacillota; class Bacilli; order Paenibacillales; family Paenibacillaceae; genus Paenibacillus_AQ; species Paenibacillus_AQ camerounensis. The sequence continues at coordinate 185,021 of NZ_CCDG010000006.1, read as the reverse complement.
TTATAAACTGGATAATTTAATCGGGATTGTTGACCGCAATGGCTTACAGATCAGTGGAACGACTGAAGAAGTAATGGGTTTGGAGCCTTTGCAAGATAAATGGGCGGCGTTTGGTTGGAACGTCGTACAGATTGACGGAAACGACATGGAAGCTCTGGTGAGTACGTTTCGTGAAGCACCAGCTATATCCGGCAAGCCGACACTTATCCTTGCTAACACGGTTAAAGGAAAAGGTGTATCATTTGCAGAAAATGTGCCTGCCTGGCATCATCATGTACCGAATGATGAGCAATTGGCACTCGCTCATGCCGAACTTAGTGCTCTTGTTGAACAATTGCGTAATGAAGGGATGGTGCATGAATAATGAACAGTATAGCGAACCGGCAGGTAATTTGTGAAACACTGCTAGAACTAGCGAAGGATGACCGGGATATTATTGTGCTGGCAAGTGACTCCCGTGGCTCTGCAGCAATGGGTCCTTTTGCCAAAGCTTATCCCGAACAATTTGTCGAAGTGGGTATCGCAGAACAAAATATTGTTGGTATGTCGGCTGGGCTGGCCCACAGTGGCAAGAAGCCGTTCGTTACTTCACCTGCATGCTTTCTGAGCATGCGCAGTATTGAGCAGGTAAAAGTGGATGTAGCTTATTCCCGCACCAATGTCAAGCTTATTGGCATTAGCGGGGGCATCAGCTATGGCGCGTTAGGGATGTCTCATCATTCCGTTCAAGATATTGCCGTAGCGCGGGCAATTCCAGGATTGGCCATCGTGCTACCTGCTGATCGTCATGAGACGAAGAAGATGACTGAGGCACTTGTACAATATGAGGGAGGCGTGTATGTGAGAATCGGCCGCAATGCGGTTGAAGATGTATATGAATCGGACGAATATGATTTTGAGATAGGCAAGGCAGTAACCATGAGGCAGGGGCAAGATGTTACAGTGATAGCTACAGGTGAGACGGTCCGTGTCGCGCTGGATGCCGCAGACCTTCTGGCTGAGGCAGGAATGAGTTGCCGTGTAATTAATATGCATACAATTAAACCATTAGATGAAGCGACAATCCTGGCCGCCGCCAGGGAAACTGGAGGTATTGTTACTGTTGAAGAGCATAGTATTTTTGGAGGATTAGGTGCAGCGGTAGCAGAGGTTGTTGTCCAGAATTATCCTATACCGATGAAGGTGATTGGAATTCCAGATGAGCCTGCCATTGCTGGCAAGACGGCAGAAGTCTTCCGCCATTATGGAATTACCGCTGAAAATGTGAAGGAAGTAGCAACGGAGCTAATTCAATATAAAGGCCGGGAAGTATAGCCATGCAGGAAAAGTATATATTGGCTATTGATCAGAGCACTTCAGGTACGAAAGCTCTTCTTGTTAATAAACGCGGAGAAGTTATTTCGCGCGCCACTAAAGAGCATATACAGTATTATCCTGCTCCAGGTTGGGTGGAGCATGACCCATTGGAGATATACGAAAATGTAAAATACACTGCTAGACTTGTACTCCAGCAGGCCAATATTTCACCAGCCACACTGTCTGCTTTAACTATTACTAACCAGAGGGAAACCGCGCTAGTTTGGAATAAAAATACAGGGATGCCGATCTATAACGCCGTAGTGTGGCAGTGCCAGCGCACAGCGGAGGCATGCTCCTTGCTAAAAGAACAGGGACTGGAGTCTCTTGTCCGAGCCAAAACCGGACTGATGTTAGATCCTTATTTTTCAGCAGCGAAGTTTAAATGGATTCTCGATTGCGTGGGAGATGCAGCACGGCAGCTTCAAGAAGGGGAACTACTGGCCGGAAATATCGACAGTTGGCTTATTTGGAAACTGACTGGTGGTCAGGTTCATGCCACAGATTATACGAACGCCAGCCGGACGTCACTATTCAATATTCATACCCTTACTTGGGATGAGGAACTGGCCGGAGTATTTGGTGTCCCCTTAAGCATAATGCCGGAAGTTAAGGATTCGGATATTCTGTTTGGATATACAGCAGATGCGGAGCTTTTCACAGAGCAGGTCCCAATTACAGGAGTGATAGGGGATTCCCAAGGTGCACTTTACGGTCATCTATGCCTTGAAACAGGAAGTGCCAAGGCAACATACGGAACCGGAACTTCAATCCTTATGAACACGGGAACACAGCCCGTAGACGGGGGAGAGGGGCTGGTGACTGCAATTGCCTGGGGGGTAGGTGGCACAGTAACCTATGCACTCGAAGCGGTTATACGCACTACTGGGGATAGCATTAAATGGACTCGGGATAATTTGGGACTTTTCTCGAACTTTGCAGAAATGCAGCAGCTGGTAGATGAAACAAAAGAAAATGAAGGAGTGTATTTAATACCTGCCTTCGTTGGTCTAGGTGCGCCTTATTGGAATCCCTATGCACGTGCAGCCATCATCGGTATGAACCGCGGAACAGGCAGAGGCCATATCCTTCGCGCTGCGCTGGAGAGTATTGCTTACCAAGTACGGGATGCAGCTGAATTTATCCAGGAGCGATCAGGCATTTCTTTGCTGGATTTGCGAACAGACGGAGGTGCTTCCGCTAATCCTTGGCTGATGGGTTTTCAAGCTGATATCCTCGGCATATCGGTGAAACGCTCAACATGCGCTGAATTATCTGCAATGGGCTCAGTGTATTTAGGAGGACTATGTACAGGCTTCTGGTCAGAACCTGAAGAATTATCAACTCTTCCGTCTGGTTACAATGAGTATGTTCCAAATATGAATAAAAAAACAAGAGATAGCTATTACTCCGGCTGGAAAGAAGCAGTTCTATCAATTATTCGAAAAGAGAATAAAAAGGAGCAATCTGAGGCGCTGATTTAGGCGCCTTATTTGTTAAACACAAGATATAAGGGAAGGCTACTTTTTTAAAAAATGAAAAATAGCCAACATGCCAGATTGCTGAATCGTAAGAGGTTTTTTGATTAAGATATCGCTTTATTGTTAACAAAATACTTGCTACGTACACCTTCGCCCCCACAAGAAGTTGCCAATTAAAGTATAGTTTTCGCTCCTTTTTCAGCTCCTATACCAAGTTATTGCATATATGAAAAAAACAGACGCGCAATTTCTTTTAACCCATTGAGTCTTTGGAAAGTAACTGAAGGTATGATTGAGTATCATAACCGTGCTTCAAAGGTTAAATAAAAATAATAATAAAATTCAATTAATCTACCAATAGTGTAACTATTAAAAGTTACTTAAAAAGCAATAAAAAAATCATCTGAATCATCACAAGAGTTTACCCTTCGAAGAAAATTATGGGAAATAACGGAACAGCCTTTAGTTGCCGATAGTACTCCTCAAATAGTTCTTTTCCATAAGTACCATGTAGTTACAAGTTCCTGTTATGGCTCACTTCTACCATTAATTCTCATTTCAGTTCTCATGATTTTTATGGTTTACTTGACCGCTGATTCAGCCAAGCCATTATGCTTGGTAAAGTATAACTCCTTTACCTATTTATCTATCACTTCTAACGTTAATCCATTTAATAGCTTAGTTTTGTATCTGTTAAAACACTCTGCCTTAAAATCCCCTCATACCCTCATTTCTCAAAGTGAGCAATACATATACCTATTAGTCAAGATGAGTTTAATGGTTTAATAACTTCGGACCAGCGTTGGCCCGAAGTTATTTTTTCTGGAATGTCTTATAAATGTTTGCAATCACCAGTATAAGCAACCATGAAAGCATTGCCCAATTTATAAGCAACAAAAGAACATGAGTTATGTTCCCGACATATAAGCAAACTAGCGTAATGTTACGTTGTCTCCGATTATACACTGATTGTGTATCGTTACTTATTGCTCGTAGTGAGCATTTTCATCTCTCGGTAGCTGTTCGTACTCGTTTTTATATTCTTCGTCAGAAATTCCATAGTCCTTTAAACAATTCCAATATCAGCTTCTCCTTTTTAATTATTATCTAAAATGAAACATGTTTAGCTTTCTATATAGAATTGAAGTAATTTCTTATGAAAATGCCCATTTACATTTGAATCAAATAGGTCATGAGAGTTACTACCAAAAACAATATCCCTGCTGATGCTCTGAACCAAATATGGTTTTAAATCTTCGGGAGCAAACAGCCCTAATGCTTGAGCAGGAAGTTCTCTGCAGCGGTCCATCGCTTTATAAAATACCGGCAGTTCATAAGGCATAGCCGAACCACAAAGCAATTGAAGGTCCGCATTTACAAAGGATTCCTGGAAGGTGCGATCTCCTAAGGTACCACAATCTATTACGATGAAATTATAAGGCTGATTTAGTTCGGGTGTTAAATAAAAATCAATCTGGTTCATAACATAGGCATTTCCTTGTTTATCTGGCTTAAACAATTGGATAATATGAGCTAGATGTTTACTGATATTTGCCTCTAAGTAGCAAGCAGTCCCGCCATGAGCGTTGATCCAGCAGGTCAAATTAAAGGCTGTGGTTGTAACACCTACTCGTCGGTCAGACCCTGCAATCGCAATCGTTATATTGCTACAGCCAAAGCGGTATTGTTCTTCATTCAATGGGAGAGAGGGCTTTTCTATCGAGATAATGGCGTTTTGAGAAGGTGGTTTAAAACGCTGCATGCCATCTTCGGAAAAGCAAGTTCGAAGCTCCGTTTGGATCTCCTCGATTTCAGTAGCCGTTACAATATTCACAATGCCAGCCTGTGTCAAATGATGCAAGAAAGAGCTGCTCAAGGGCAGCCCTTCCGCTATAAGTACCATACGCATATGATAGATGGTGAGGTAAGAGAGCAACGCTTGAGCTAAGTCATCATCTGATTCTGTTATCGCTGCCCGGTCCAAGGCTACATAACGGACATGAGCGAAGTGCCGCATATCTCTGACGACAAAGGATAAAAAGGAGAATTGTCCGACCAGTTTCTTCACTGGCAGTTCGTGTTCCTCCTCCAAGAAATCAAGTAGATTGACCTGGGCAGTACTGGTTAGATATAGAATCATCATTTATCCCTCTTTCATCACCAGTAGAATGATTCCGACGATAACTAGACCGATATACAGGAAAAGTTCAATGAGCTGCTTCTGCCTGTTCAATGTTATCGTCCTCCTGCTGTTCCCATATAGGCAAATTTATACTCTGGAATTTCAAAATGAGCATGCAATCGCTTGGAACCGATCATTAGTAAAGCATGCTCTCGTTTCTTGCTGGCCAGTAGTTCTTCCTCGGCATCCGTCAAATTGTATAGGTCCCGCGTTTCTTGCAAGTTTTTGCCGTCTGTTCCCATAAGTATCTTGATGCTAGGAATATCCAACAAAGCTTGACCGTACATCTTAATTTCAGGGGCCAGAAAGTCCACCACGCTATGCGAAATAATGGCTAAAGCCGCTTCATATTTCCGAGCACGCTTTTCAACGTTTCTTAAAAAAACCAAGCTCTGCGGTACATTGGGATCAATCATCAAGTAGCATTCGTCACTGATAAGCAGGACACGCTCATTTCGGTCTTGGGACATCTGTTCCCAGCACCAAGACAGCAAATTAAAGTACTGTGTCCGCTTAATGTTGTCAGAGGTATTTTGTAGCGTATGAGTATCCAGACAAATGCAGCGGCTACTGGTACGAATCGTACTGTGACCATTCCATAAGAAAGAATCCCCGCCGTGTGCAATATCATACAATAGCAGGGAAAGCTCTTTATACACATTGTCACCGAGTGCTTGCTCTTTGTTCTGAATATGAAGATGCAAATCCGAGAAGGTGGGAAAATCGGTATTTTGCAATTTGGAGATATCGGTAGTCCAGGTGATGTGGAATTGATTGTACAATTCAATCAGGCATTGCTTGAGAACCGCCTTTTGCATCATGGATAGGTCAGGATTGTACAGGTTAAAGAAAATCTCCAGGTTCTTAAGATGAAGAGCCATATCGGACATGCCGTTGCCTTCGTCTTTGTATAGAGGAAATTCTTCATGCTCATCATCCCGGGGAGCCGGACGTATCTGCAGGGGGTTAATCTTGCCGTTTGAACCGCCGCCAGCATTGATCCAATCGCCATTTAACAACTGACATAGCTCTTTATATTCCGACTCGGGATCAATAAAAATGACCTTGGTTCCCTTCATATACTCACTGAGGGCAATATGCTTTACAGCCGTTGATTTGCCTACACCCGCAACACCCATGACCACAATATTGGAATTTGTACGATCTCCGCCACGCTTCCATAGATCGACGATGACCAGTCCGCCGCTGGCATCCTTGGCCAGATAATAGCCAGTTCCATCATTAAAGCCGCTACTGGCGAAGGGGAAGCCGCCGACAAAGGTACTCATTGGCATAATTTTATTCAGAATATTTTCCATAGTCCCTTGGGACGGATAGATTGGGGACAAATGTCGGAAGCTCTCCTTCTGCAAGTGGGCCAGCGTACGTATTTTACAGCGCATCATACTAAAGGTGTTTTCCACGCGACGACAGGTACGGGCAAAAATTTGCTCATCCTCGGCAAATGGCATCACTAGCACATTCATTAATCCTACGGTTTCACCGTTCTGGTCAATTTGCAGCATAATACTTTCGCCATCGCTTGCCGCTTTCTCGGCACGCTGCCGTGTAAGAGGATCTTTCGCACTGTCGGCTAGACTTCGGTTCTGCGTAATGGACTTGGAAATAGCGGAAACCAGCGCGCTGTTGTCAATGGGCTGAAAGCCGATAGAAACCATTGTGGCCGGCAGATTGGTGAGCGTTGAAAGCCATCCTGCATTGGCCTTAGGCGGATACTGGATTACGCCGTACAACTTGGCGATTTGCTCTCCAATGACAAGACCATTTCGGGAAAACTCCAGTCCCATGGGTGTAATCACGTTGAGAAGAGAGGAATTTACGGAGGTTCCAGATGCGGTTTGTTTCATATGATTACAACTCCTTTTCACTGATAATCCAAAAAGGACCACCAGCGGCTGCGTTTTTGCGCGCTTCATTTAAAATGATGGAAAAGTCCCAAGATTGATTGCTGCGTTTACGGCTGGCCGGATCAGCGACTAAAATTTTGCCGTCAGCGGTTACGCCGCGGAGCACCATAAAATGGCCGGAGGATGTAAAGTGGCCCTTACCCATAATGGCAATAACCAGTTTACCCTGGGATAGGGCGTCAATCACTTTTTGCTGTTCTTGAATCTTGGCTCCTTGCACGTGTAGTCCATAATGCTTGGCCCCATCAGGAATAAGACTATGGTAGCTGCCAGTACCTTCCGCCAGATAGCCATTGTCATACGCCCATTTCGACATGGAAACGGGATCTACGGGGGTTGGGGTCAAAGTCGAAACAACGATGGACAAGGAGGTCGGTCCGCAGCCGGATACGCCTATGGTGTCGCGGGGACCGTAGGGCTTGTTCGCCCAGCGAGTGTCCATCTGATTGTAGTAGACAACCTCCCGACTGCCGTCCTGAAAAGTGACACCTTCATATTGCTGTCCTTGGCTCTCCAAATAGCCTTCGTCGGTTTCGTGCAGGGATTGAGTGTAGCCATAGTCCATGCGCATTTCATCGACAATGGGTGCTTCATGAGTCCCCAACAGCAGTTTGAGTGATTCGATGGGGGAGGTAAGCAGTTGCAACACCATCGCGGCAAGCAGCAAAAAACCAATAACGGGAGTAAGGATCAGCATCAATAGCCGCTTACGGGAATCTTCATCGACTGCAACCTTAACCGCAAGCTTTGCCAAGAGTTTCGCCGTTGCAGGGTCCATGCTTATACCTCCTGAAGAAAGGGGATGACGGCTTCCGGTTGGTTACTTTCCAGATGGGTGTAGGCTGGATTATTAACTAAATTACATAGTTGAACAATTTCCTGTTGCTTCAAAACATGAGCTTGAACCTGTCCGTCCTCGAAATGTTGGACCAATCGTTTAGCCTTTTCCTGCAAATCTCGTTCTCCGGTTTCTTGGCGTTGCCACAAGATTAGATAAAACTGTCGCTCCACCACTTCGCCGGACAAGGCAAAGCTGTTCATCTCCAACATTTCTTGTCGCAGCAACTCCTTCTGTTTGGCGTCGGCAGTGGGAAGCAGTGCGCCAAGCTCGGAAATCAGTGGAGAAATATCGACAGGACGACTTACGGCCAGAAACTTAAAGGGGAAGCGAACGGAGGAAAGCTCTGCCGTTAATTTGCTGGTGAGCAGTCGCTTCTCGGAAGGACTTAACAAGTCCAAGCTAGTCGGGAAAATACGCAAATAACACAGCAGCCAGCCATCCTGGGTATACAGGAAGTTCCCACGAATGTCTTGAACATTGACAAACTGCTGCGCCGTTTGAGCGGCAACGGATGGTTGTTCCTTGAGTTTGGGTTTGCTATTTTTCAAGTAAATTAAAACTGCCCCCCCGCCGATAAGGCAGAGGAGCAGCATCAGAATAGGCAGCAGCATTGATGCAGCACAACCCTTCTAGTTTATTTTTTTGGAGCGATGTGCCAATCGGAAAACAAATTCCCGGAAATAGTGATCGTGTCTTGCATCTGTAAGGTTAGCATGCCATCAGGAGTCCAGGCATCAAGGACGCGGGTAATCGGTGTGTAGGGACCATCGGGAAACCAGATAGGAGTGAAATGGACGCGACTATTATACGTAGAAAACTCATTAGGCTTCAACCAGAAGCTGGCACTATAACTCCGATCCTTTAGATCATGGAGACGCCAGTAGTTCTGATAATTATACTCTGGGAAATAAGTAACAGCATGCTGCGCTCCTGTAATATGATTACTAGGCGCATTGGAGGATAATGTCGTAGTGGTATTAATCTCTAGCCCATAGCCGGATTTCATGCTTTGTGAAGAATCAACAGGAGCTTTGGAATCGAGGGCAACAGTATGCTGAGCAAGTAGAGAAGCGGTATAACCGGTACGGGTATAATCCCACCAACCGTTGTCCTTCCAATATCCGTAATCCGTCCAATATCCACCGCCTTTCCCGTCTCCGATCCACTGCCAATTTGAAATCCATACCCAATATTCATGCCAGTCGGCGGACCAGATACCCCATGAGGTGGCTGTTTTGGCTGAGTAAGCGGGAATGTCAAGGAGATGAAAGGAAGAATTTCGGTCCGTTGCTTTCGGATCAGGAGGCGGGTTTTGATCTAAATCCATAATGGAAGCTGTGATCTGGTTTTCACTTAACCACCCGTCAGAGGCTGTAATTTGGATTTTTACGTTTTGAGGTTTGCCGGGAGTGCGCCATTTTACCCACACGATTTGGCTGTCTCCGTCCGGGATGACAATATTGGTTACCGAATAGCTGCTGCCCATTATAGAGAACGTGACGCGGGCTGGAGATTTTGGAGTGATTGCACTGCCAGTAGAGAGCCGAACTGAAGTAATGACATCCGTATTGGTACGGTACTGTACGTTGCTCTGGCTGGGAGGAGATGTAGTTGGAGCATCTCTAAAACGCACAATTCCTAAACCGAGGGAGCGGATAATTTGGTCGTCATTAACACGGTTAGTCGTCGAGCCATTCCAAGCTGTAAAGCCCAAATCAGGAGTTTCGAGAAATAAAGAAAGAGGTAGGTTTTGATGGGTAAGACTGACCATTTTGGAGCGCAAGCCACCGTTGAGTATTTGATTGTACAGGGCTGCTTCATGAGCCGTGATGGCCATCTTGGTGCCCTCAAATGTGATGTAGGCAATGGGTTCAAGAAGAAGTTTGTAATTACCGTTAGTCAAAGTGTCAAAATTAACATGACTGGCTTCTGCAATGTATCGAACAACCAGTTCATCGGTAAAATAGCTTTTTATTTCTTCAATACTGGTTTGCCCCCGATCTGATTTAATAATAAAGGGCAGTGCTTTTTGAGGTTGGACATAGGAGTAGATGCCAGTGTTGGGGGTCAAACGTGTTCCCTGTTTGTACTGTAGTTTGTTGATTTTTCCAAAGTGTAGGATGGTGCTGGAAGGTGTTCGATTTGTAAAATCAATGGGAGAAGTGACTGCTGTTTGATCGCTATCACGAATGATAGTAACACGCACACCTTCATCATGGGTGTTCCAGAAATTTTTGTTACTGCCATTGCCCATGCCCCCGCCACCATGATCAATGTTACCTTCTCCGTCACCGTCGGCAAAACTTGAATAAGGAAGGATGAGTAAGAGGGCAACAATGATGAGGAGTAAAGTGGTGAATTTTCTCAAAGGAAATCCTCCTCCAAAATGAAAAAAAACGTAGCAATTTTGCTACGCTTTTTAACAGGTTTTAAGTTTAGTCCATAGTGCCGACCTTATTGCCGGTCAGCTCATCACCTTCCTCGCCGACAGTCGTTCCTTGTCTCCCTCCTCCTTGATCTTCTACCCATCCGAAACCAGGAATATAGATTTGCCCCTTGTTATTCTTGTCTCCAGCTTCAGGTTTAGCCGCGGTATCCTTGTTAGGTGTTGTTTCTTTTTCCTCATAGCTGGGTGGTTTATCTGGAGATTGTGGCTTATCTGTTTTCTTAGGCTTCGGCTTTGGTGGTGCTGTTGGCTTTGATGTTGAGGGAGCTTTAGTTATAAAAACTTCAACTTGTTTTTTTTCTACATCTGGTTGAAGAACAGGGGTATCTGTTACATCCGTTTCTGTCGTTGACTCAATAACGGGCGCTTCTGTAACCTTAGGAACCGGAGTTAGGGGGGAAACAGAAGGAGAAGGACTAAGAGAAGCAGAAGGAGTAACATCAGGCACTATAACTAAAGAGGCCGTTGAATTGGAAAAAGGGGAGACGATAGGAAGAGTTTCAATATCAGCAGGTTTTTCACTTGATAGACTAAACAACCAGACGCTAATTACAGCCAGAAGAGCAATGCAGCCTGTACCGATCCAGGCTTTGCGTTTCATGGATTCTCAGCTCCTTTTACAGTGAAAATGGATAAATGTATAAATGTATTATACTGTATAAAAATGTAAAATAAAAGTCGGACCTTGATCCTGATTTTTAGCCTGAAATTCTGAATGAAGAGGGTTCGCATAAGTTCTCTTAAAATTTGGGACGGTACGCAGCTTTCATCTCTAAATTAGCTTGCATAGGCGGCAGATGCCCCCAGCCGAATGATAAAGGAACGGTAAGATGGATTTGCGCTTCGGCTGTAAAGGATTGAAAGTCGGGAAACAGCGGGGCAAATGGCGTATTAATGACATTCACTTGAAGATCAGAAATGCTGTATTCAATTATTTGATTAGACTTTCGAACATAACGGTTTCTCTCTTGAGTTAATCCCAAGTCCTGGCTGATACGGCGATACACATCGCCCGTTGTCCACGATTCTTTCCATTGATTTCCGGAACGGACAAAGCCGCCAGAATAGCTTTGTCGAAGTCCTGAATAGACATTGCTGTAATTCTCCGTAGCCACTGAAATCACGGCGCTCTGAACGGCATCCCGTACATGGGAAGCAATGATGCTAAGCCGCAAATACTCATAAATGACACATGAAATCATCAGCACAGCAAGCACGGCCGCTACAGTCAAGGGGAATCCGTTACCGGAGCGTTCCTTCCAAAACTTCATTTCCAGTACACCTCGCTTTTCCCCGAAGCCTTAGCCGTTAATTCAATCGGGAATGAACCGAAATCTCCGAATAAACCAATATTGACGTTAGTTCGCAAGGTGACGGTTACTTCTTGGTTAATGGGGATTTGCCCCGTCTTACTCCAAGAGATTAAAGGATGAAGTCCCGTTTTGGCCTGTAGCTCGGCTGCCCTTAACGTGGTTTCTTGGCCCACCCGTCCAAATACTTCTGCCTCCCGAGCCAGTTCATTTGCATAGGTATCCAATTGATGCTTGGTCACAAATACCGGCACAACCTTTACGACCAAAGCTACACAGAGCATCACGGCCATTACAAAAACGACGACATCTATATAGCCCTCGCCGCGATTATTGGTGAGGCATTTCATAGTCTGTCTCCTTTCCCCTTGGAATGAAAAACTCAAAAAAGGTTGCCCATCGCTTTCATGATCTCCATGCCTAAAATCACCATGTACATGAGCATAAAGCAGGTTAGCATCCAAAAGGAGTACTTACGGATTTTGCCAGGACGTTTCATCGCCATCAGCTTTAGACGTTGAATTTCTAGTAATTTGAAATCATGTGCAAGCATATCAAAATACACAATGCCTTGGTCGCCGCGCATGACAGCCAATAAACCGCGGACGACATCGGATACCATGGTACTGCTTAGACGGGACTCCAAACGTAAAAGGGCGGTTTCTTGATTGCCGCTTTTCATATCGGCAGTGGTCATTTGCAGTTCATGTTGCAGGCTGTCCTCTGTATTTTTGGTATACATGTCGAGAATGCGCAACACATCACGTGAGGATTTTAATTCTTGAGCAATCGTAGCGACAAAGCGGGGTAATTCGACTTCAATCTGTTCCCGCTTCTTGCGGACGATTTCATCGGCTTGTCTGGTTTCTTTAAAAAAGACAGCAATGGCTAGAAAAACAAACAACGGAAAGAGAAGCGGCAGAATAGGGAGCATCACCAGTCCGCCGCAAAAAATTAGCCCGGTCTTAACTATGGCCCCTGCCAGATAGGCTTCCGGTGTAAGCTTCATTCCCGCAGAACGCAAGGTGGCGGCGGTCTTCCGTTTGTAATAGTCGCCAAGTGGCAATCGAATCGCCAGCCAAGCCGATAGACGGAATATCAAGGCTTGTAGTATGGAATCTTTAGATTTTCCTATCTTCGTTACATAAAGGATGGCGCGGGTTGAAGCAAGGGTCGGCAGTTTAAGCCAAGCGGCGATTAGAAAATAGGCTCCCATTGTAAAGAATAGATAAAAACCGATGAGGATACCGGTCATTTTGGATCTTCCCTCCATTAACGCTCCCATTCTTCGCCCACCGATGGCTCCAGCATAAGCTGCGGATACAAAGAGGTAGCGAGATTAGGGGAACTCATTTCTTGGATAACGCGATAATTGGGTTTGGATTCAGCAACTTTGGGCATCTGTCCAAGGCTGGCAAGCGAGGCAAAACTTGTGCTGCCAATAATGATATGATCGAGCACTTGAATATGAAGAGGGTCAAAAATGGACACCATGTTGCGGGTAAGCTGAATATCCTCCGAAGACGGTGTGGGAATACCGCTGGGGTGATTGTGGGCTAAAATAATGGAAGAGCAATCGCAATTCAAAGCCGCTTTAAGGATATGTCGGGGATAGATTGGGGCTTCGCTCACACTGCCCTCCGAGATCACCCGTGTTTCAATAATCCGGTTCTTACGATCAAGAAAGGCTACCATAAATCGTTCCCGGTCCTTAACTCCCATTAAATGAGCAGAAAAATAGTTGCTGGCCGATTCTGGGCTGGATATGATTTGCTTCGCATGTTCTTCCTCCCATTGCAGAAAGCGGTGAGAGCGAAGAAAAGCGTTAAGCAGTTCCACCTTACGCAATTGCGCGCTGGTGAGTTCCAAGGCATGGGGATGCTCCAAGGCGTTTAGAAGGTTGTTATATGTGCCGTACTCTTGCAGCTTCTGAAGCGGGATGCCTGTCAGACGATGAAGAGAGTCTATATAGCCGGCAATGAGTTGTTCATCTAATGGGTTGGAGGCCATGAACCAGGCTCCCTTCGGAGATTCACGAGTTCGCGGACCGTCAGTAATTGATGCCGAAGCTCATCCGAGATGGGCCACTCGTTCAATCGGTCCCAAAAGAGAACTGTTCCGTGTTCTTGAAGAAAGTGGGTAATTTGCTGATTTTCCTCCGAAGTCATCTCCAGCAGTTCCCCTAACCAAAAAGTCGTTTCAACTATCGACATGGTACTCCTCCTTCATCGTTTATACTCCAGCGGCCGTGTCAGCCGGATAACCGCTGCAAACGCGGCAAACAGGGCGATACCGCAGAAGGCGAGTACCATTTTCCCCGGTATGCTGGTCGTCAAAGCATGAAACCAATCTCGGTTCAAGAAATAAAGCAGCGGGATATTGCCCAGCATAAGTACCGCCATCGTGATGACTTCCTTTAAAGGCTCATAGAGCAGGTAGTCGAGCTCTGCGGATACAACCCGCATATCGGATAACTTGGCGACAATCGGCATGAGTGTTGTTTTCAAGGTTCGATCATCCTGACAGGCAATCAAGGCATCGCACCACTCCTGAAACACACTGTCGTTAATGCGGCCCTTTAGCTGCTGGAGGGCTAAACGCAAATTGGCATGAATGAGCTTGGACTCGGCCAGAAAAGCTTGAAACACATCGGCAACAGGGGGATTCAAATAGGTTACATTTTCTTCAACCGCAGCCAGTATATTTTCACTGCGCAGATAAGAGGTAGTAATGATGGAGAGGGCAGTTTCCAATTCGCTGTGCAGCCGCTTCTTATAAAAAGTGGAGGTAAACAGCACGAACCAGAACGGGCTGAGTGTGAAGCCTGCGGCCAATACTGGCACCAGCCAGATATTGTGGAGTGCGAAGCCGAGAATGGCCCCGAGGAGGGCGAGAACCAAGGAACAGACCATCATCAATCCCAGCTTATTGCTCTGCCCGGTTTGCTGCAGAATGGCTTTTGATTCCTGAATGGATGCGCGCCAGCCCTTCATTTTTTTGGGGTTCTGCACAGCCCGAATCCGTTTCCCCAGAGGTAGCTCGCGAGTAGGCAAATAGGTGTGGAGATGCACCAGTTCCGACCATAACTTTCTTGGGGAGATATTTAGCAGAAGTAAGCTTCCAGCCGATAAGCCGATAAAGGAGAGCATAAAGAGTACGGTCATTTTGCACCGCCTTCCAAGATCATGGCAAGCCGGGATACCGGCATCCCATTTTCCAGAAGCCGTTTTTGCAACTCAGGGGAAATGTCCTGAATTTTTTCATAATCACCATCCACGACGATATTTCCGTCTACCTCTCGCATGGCATGTACCGCATACTGGTACAAAGGAATAATTTCACGCTGCCCACTGGCAAGAATGCGGCATTCGGTAATCTCCATAATGCGCCGTGAATTGTCCTCCAGCTTCTTGACAAACAAAATCAATGGAAACGCTTCGGTTACCAAGTTGTACAGGGTGGCATCGTTCATTTCATACTTCTTAGTACAGAGCGTAACCATCCGATAGTACGTGGAAAAGCAGGAGTTGGCATGAGTTGTCGTAATGACAGTATGACCTGTACGCGCCGCTTCCTGAGCGGCAAATGCTTCGGCAGACTTCATTTCGCCCACGCAGATTACATCTGGATTAGCGGTCAGAGCGAACTCAAGCAATCGCTCTTGGTCAATATGCTGGCGGGGATCTTCGTTGGAACGGGTAACGGTGTGCACCACATTGTTTATAACTTCTCCTGCCTCGTTTTGGACGACCAGATCAAACTCCCGTGTTTCATTTTCAATGGTGAAAATTCGTTTATCATAGGGAACCGTCGATAGCAGCCAACTCATCAGCGTGGTTTTTCCGCTGCCAGTTGCGCCAGTCACACACATGGACAAGCCATATCTCAGACAAAGACTGAGGAAATCCAGCATGTCCGCCGTCGCCGTACCATTGCGGACAAAGTCCTCCCGCACCAGCTTTTGCGGATTGACAATTCGTATGGACGCGGCAACGCCTTTATCCTTATCGGTGATGGGTGGGCCAAATACGGTAATGCGGATATTGTGCGCTAGATGCCCGCGAACGATAGGTTGAGAGTAATCCAAAATCATGCCGGACTGATGCAACAGCCTGCGGATAACATCAATGGCATGCTCCGGTGAAGCAAATTGTTCTTCAGCGGGAACAATGCGGCCATCCGTGTAGCTGATTTTGACATCGTTATAGCCATTGATGTTGATTTCTTCAACATCTCTTGAATACAGATAGTGAGTCAAAAAAGAATACTCTACCATTTCGGTATACAGGCGGTTGACCAAATCGTCAAAGGAAAGCCCCGGCACATGGAGACGGTGATCGGTGAGATATTGGCTCATGTAGGAGATGAGCTGCTGCTTTTGCTCCTCCGGCTTTTGGCTTAAGAGGGTTGCATATTTGCTGGAAAGATAGCTCTGCACCTCTTGTAGCACTGCGGCAAAGGTTTTGGATTCCGTGGAGAAGAAATGAGCGGCATGATTCATTTGGGATCACCTCGGTGAGTGGGAGAGAATCGGTGCAGCAACTGTTTAAAGAAGGAATTGGATGTGACAGGAGCAGCTTTTTCTTTTGGGGAAAAAGTGGGCTGATGTTCGGGCAGAAGCTGCTCCATCAAAGCCTGAATACCTTGCTGATAGGCAATGGCTGTGTGGCCTGAACATTCCTCCAGCAATTGGGCTGTCGCCGCCTGCTGCTCAACCTGGTTCAGATACGGAAGTGTAAGCTGTATACCGCCAAATACTTGGCTGTATTCGTGGCTGTCCTGTTCCGGCTTCACCTTGGATAATAGGGGGAGGAGGTCAGCTCGGCGGAAACGGGCATCTGCTAACAGTGGAAGGTAGGAAGCAAAGAACATCAAGCTCTTCAAGTCACAGCTGTGCATACGAACGATTTTGTCGGCCATTTCCAAAGCGACGGTGGACAGCAAATCGACAGACAAAAAGCTGGAGCAGTCTACCAGGACTACATCGGCTACATGACGCGCAAGCGTCAGCAGGTCTACCACACGATCACGGTTATAGGTTGCATAACTGAAGGAGGTATCTCCTTTTTTGTATCCTAGAAGCGCGATATAGGGAGAGACATCCAACGGCAAAGCGTAATGTAAGATATCCTCTTGGTTCAAGCTAGGCAAGCTGAGTAATTCGCCCAGTGATGAATGGTTGGCGATGCCTTTTGGGGCAATTGTGGCAGCGGAGGGGCAGAGCGCATCACTGCATAGCAAAAGCACGCTCTGCTTCCGGTTGGCGAAAGCTTGGGCCAGCTTTACTGCGGTCACCGTCTTCCCGCTGCTGGGACTTCCCCATACAGCAATAAGGCTCTTGTTACTCATGGACACGTTCCTCCTTTGGAGCAGACACTTCAGCAAAATATGCATCCTGCTTATCAATGAAGGTTATCGCCGTAGCTGGATCTCCCCGGTAGACGAGAGCAGCGTGCAGTTTGCTTTTGTTTTCCAAATCAGCTAAAAGTTTGGATTGCTGTGGCATTACGAGAAGCGTCAAAGTGGAAGGCAGTTCTTGTTCATCGGTGTCATCAGAGGATTCCGCAATTTGTTTGGCTTCTAAACCGCTGCTGGTGGTTGTCGCCAGCACTTCTACATAATGCAGCTCCGGCGGTGAGGTTGTCGTTCGCATTTCTCCATAATCGGAAGCAATTAAGCTGACGATATCACCGGCCTGCAGCTTGCCGGATAAGCCAGCAGCAAGGCTTTTAATGGTAACGGAAATGGCTTGCTTGGTTCCATCCAACCGGCTCAAATATGCATCCAGCGGCACCGGAGATAATTTAGCCGGCAGCAGATAATCGCCCTGCTTCATATCGACAGCAGCATATTGGCTGATCACGCTGTCTAAGGAAGTAAGAATAGCAGGTGGCAGATTATAGGCTCCCACGCGAACCTCCTCCACATCGTCCTTAGTGATGAAGGCTCCCTTGGTTACATCTTGGGATAAACGAACAATGGTCGTTTGCTCACTACTTGCACGATTCAAGAGTGGGGCGATGCCTAGCGTCAGGATCAATGATAGTAAAATGCAAGCCATACCTACCGTCGTTCGTTTGCGGAAAAAGGCTTTCAAAATTTTGACCTCCTATAATTGGAATGAGTCTGCAATACGGAATAATACGTATGCCAAACTACCGCCTGCAGACAAGAAAGGAGCAAGCGGCAACGAAGTGTGTTTGGCGACATGGAATCCAGAGTGAATGCCGATACCAGCTGCGAATAACAGAACTAGTGTTAAGCCCAGAATACTTTGCAGCGTGCCGTAAAAAGGGCCGAGCACACATCCGCAGGCTGCCATGAGCTTGATGTCACCGCCGCCTATTTTCCCTCCAGAGAACAAGGCTGCAAAGAAATAAGGGAGACCGGCACACAAAAACCCCGTGATGGATAGCAAAGGAGAAAAGCGAATCAAGCCGACTAGAACAATAGCCAAGGGGATGTAATCCGGAATCTGCCGTGTTCGGATATCGCATATACTGGCACACAGTAAAAGGGAAAACAGAACCAGCGCTTCTAGCAGAGCGCCAATCATGAAGAGAGTCCATCCCACTCCGGCAAGGCGCGATAGGGATAGCGCTTTTGACTTCTTTGAAACTGAATCATAAAACGCAGCTGATCCAGCACAGATAGGTTATGTCGGTCCTTGGTCGTCATCATGACAGAAGCGGCTACACCGCTGAGGAAGGTGACAACAGCAACGGGAACACTGCCGTTCAATAGCCAAAAGAGAAGTGCGAGGAGAGTGGCTCCAATGGAGCCGATAATGGTTTGTCCCAACTGCTGCTTGCCAAAGCCAGGAAACCACTCGCTCTGGGCTTTGATACCCATCGGAATATACAAGGTTTGCGGTTCTATATTCAAGGGGGGCTCCTTTCCTGGAGAAAAATAAGCGAAAGTAGAAGAAACAAATGACCCTGCGGATGTATACGCAAAGTCATTTGTTTTGTGGAATGGACGGGAGTTACCGATAATAAAACAAAATGATTTCCTTCACCTGCCAGATGCTTTCGGCCAGCAAATAAAAGATCACCACATTTCGGGCACGCTTTTTGTATTTTGTTGCCTCTTCGTCTGCACCAGATAGACGAACCATGGAGTAGATGAGACGAAATACGCAACCTACGCGAATCAGCAAAATACAGGCTTGAGCTAATTCTTCCAGAGTGGTCATAGGTTAGCCTGCCTTGCCCAGTTTGCGAGCCATGCCAATGAGTTTGATACTATGGTAGACATTATTCACCGCACCGCCTCCAACCCCTGTGGTGATGAGGAAATCGGAGAGGAAGCGTGGGGTGCGGATAGCGAGCATCATGCAGGCCATGCCCCAGAACACATGGTTTTGTAGCATCAGTCCTACACCAAGTTTGGCGAGTGCGATCTGAATCACAACGGCGAGCATCGATTGGGTGAACTTTTGGGCATACGCTCTAAATACGCCTTTATCATTGTCCAAAAGCCCTGCACAGGCAAGAGGAATGCCCACACGCAGAATGAACATTTCCAGGCCGCGCATTAGAAACTGAAAATATAAAATAAAGAAGCAGACAATAAAGATAAGGCCAAATACAGCGGTGACCAATCCGGCGGATTCCAGCGCATTAATCCACATCTGCCAGTTGTAATCGGTGGATTGGCCGATCACGCCCAGCAGTTGATTCGTCAAGTCCTCAACCATGCTGCCAAGCCAGGTGTAGAGGGTCGGGAAACAGATGGCAACAGCCATGGCCCGAAAAAAGTTGGTCAGCAGAAATAAGGGCTCCTCATCTGGATCGCCGTCTGTCCAGAGCACGTAGATTTCAAAGCCTTTCTTAAGGAATTTGAGAATCATCAAAGCGACTCCAAAGGAAAACACAATATCGTATAAACTTTCAAGCAAGTTGGTTCCGGTGGTCAGCGTCATATATTTTTCTGCATAGAGTGAGATCGGAATGATTTCCTTGAGTAGATTGTCGATGTACACCAAGGAACCGTTTAACAAGGCAATAATGAGCAGAAGTAAAATTTTCTCCAATTGAAGTCTCCTTTCTGCAAGGAACGGCGGCAATGCCGCTCCTTGCTGAAGGTCATTCCCTATTAGCCCTTGTAATTAAACATTTCTTTGATGCGTTGCGTAAGCGTAGGCAGAATTGTGCCGTTAAAGAGCAAATATAAGCCAGCCAACAGTAAAGCACCGATAACAATAGATATCAAAATTTTCACGGCGGTATCGACAAAGCCTTCGCCGCGGCGGTTGCAAAGTGTGTGCTTTGTCTTAACCATGGTGAGGATGCTTTTTTCCTTTACTGTCTTCAACACTTTTTTCATGGATCATGACCTCCAAAATGTAATGTGTCGCGGGATGGAAGCAAAAAAGCTTGCCCACTGGACAAGCCCCAATTACTTGTAGTATCCGATAATGATGTTCAGTGTAGCGGAGCCCAGCACCGCGCCAATACAAGACACGATGGCAACAATAATGCGGTTGTTCCACTTTTTGGTGTCCATTTCGTCGGCGGCAGAACGTCGAATGCAAAAGTAAATAATAAGCAAACCCGCGACAACGGGAGCTAAAATCATCAGCCAAGTAGTGACGTCCCCAATCAACTTTTCGGTACCGGTGACCAGCTTGCTGCCTTTAATATCTCCTGCGGCAGAAGCAGAGGAAGGCAAGGCGAACAGCCAGAGAGCAGCCAATGCGCCCATAATCTTGTGTCTAACATATAGCGTCACTTTTACTCGTCGGCGGAAGGTGGCATAAAGCCGCCGGAGGAGGCTGCCGCTTGCTGGCGTTGTTCGGCCAGTTGCCGGGCAATGTCTTTTTGGTAGTAAATCCAGATGTTCCACAGTTTCACCTCCTCTCTCGTATCCGTTCGAATAGGGCGGCGCAGTTCCCGTTCCTCGCGGACACGCCGGTTATGCTCCTTATCTCCAAGACCCATCATGCGGTTAAAAGCCCATTCACCCAGGTCCGGCGAGAACATCATGGCCGGATGCGAACGGGAAAGAACGATTTGATAGGGGCGGGAGACACGCCGCACCTCATCCACCGTGAGCAGCTTGCGCTCCAGCAGGTTCAAGCTGTGCGAGGTGCTGGGTGTGGAGTATTTACCATGAGAGGCGGAAAGCTGATAGCTGGAAGTGGTATAGGTGCCCAACTTCTCGCTGATTTCCCGGAGCGTTTCCAAGTCGTCCGCCTGCAGGTAAATCCAAGTTTGGCAGTTACTTTTGATTGTGCTTGCAGCATGGTCGTCATACTTCTCCTTGAGCTGTTCAAAGCTTTGCAGGAAGAGATTGAAGCGCATGCCGCGTCCGCCGCCCACCGTCAGCTTGTTGGTAAAGTCGGCAATGGGTGTAAAATTACCGAATTCGTCCAATATGAAGTTAACCCGTTGCTCCAGCCGCCCGCCGCGTGCATCGGCTTGAACGGTCAGCAATTCATACAGCTGCGATACCATTAGAGAGGCTACCGGATAAAAGGTGGTCTTTTCGTCGGGCAAAATAATAAAGAGCGCCTGTTTCTTCCGGCCAAGGTCAGCCAGGGAAAAGTCGCTCTTATGGGTAATGGCATAAATGGATTTGGAGGTAAACAACCGGAGTGTCGTAAGCGCAGAAGTGTAGAAGCTGCCTTTGGTTCGAGACGGGGCAATATCTGAAATGCTAAGTAAGGCGCGGGCTGGATGATGCTGCGGCAAACGTTTGATGTATTCCTGCATCGGTGTCTTATTGCCGATCTGCTTATTCATCTCAGCTAGAAACCAATACACATTTGTCATGTTCTGATACTCCGGGCGCTTCAAATTGTCCCAGACAACACTAAGGATGGAAGCTGCAATGACCGACATTTCACCGTTGGTCCAGATTTTTTCTCCTTGCGATTTCCCTACCAATACTTGTGTCATATCCCAGGCAAGCATCTCCGCCTGTTCTTGATTGCCTGCAAAGGTGGCATCAATGACGGGTTGAAGGAGATTGTAATGATGGCTTTTTTCTGGATGGCGAAAGTCGAGTGTTAGGACTTCATATCCCAACTTTTCCAGTAACACATGACTGTAATGAAATAATTCCGCTTTCGGGTCGCTGATTACCATAGATTCACCAGCTAACCCCAGCAGACCGATTGATTGGAGTACAATCGTGCGGGACTTACCGCTACGGGTGGCACCGATGCAAAGGGAATGGACATCGTCGCCAATATAGTAGAGCCGTTCTTGGTTACGTTCTTGGTGCATCCCTAGCACAATACCGCCCACTTTAAACCCGAGTGAATCCTTCTGCTGGCAAGTAGAATCAAATACTCTGGTTGCTTTGGGAATATCCTTAGGATGGGTTAGGTTCATCACTGGAAGGCCCCTTGTCTTTTGGGTTGAGGAAATCCAGATCATCATAACCGGTCTGGATGAGACGCTGCAGGAGTGGATGCGAGAGGTTGAGGAACTGAGTGTCAAAGGCAAGAGACAGTTCTTCTTCCCGGAGCCAGCGGGCGGAACCATGCTGATGTTGCCCAACGGGAACCGGCGTTTCAATACCGGGTGCAACCGTCTTTAGCTTGCTTTGATAGGGTTGGCTATTGGCCAGGAAAAACAATACAGCCAGCAGCAAAATAATCCCTTGCAAGCATAGGAACAGCATGAAGTGAGCTTTATGATTGGAAAGACTGAAAAAACTCTGTTTAAGCGAAGGGAAGGACAGAGACTTTGTTGTGCCGGACAGGACACCGTGTAAAGCGGTAGTGAAAAATAAATTAAATATCCCACCAATACCAAACAGTAATGCCGCCAATAGCAGCTTTTGCTTGGTTTTCACCACTCCATTTCCTCATTGGCCGGCTCGAAAAAATCTTCAGGAGCTTCTCTCGCTTGCAAAGGGGTAGGTATCTCTTGTTGCATATAAATAGCTGATTCATTGGGCAGTGGAAGCTCGTGATTAGCCGCAAGGTCTAACTGCCGCTGTAAAAACAATGACTTGGGGGCGGGCAGGTCATGGATGTGGCTCCATTCCTCGGTATGCAAATTATGCATACCCACATATTCGGGGTGATCATCACATAGGGTGTGGAGCAGGCTTGCTTCATCTATAACTTGGGCAAGCATTGCAGGATGTGAGGCGGATAACTCATACACGGGTATGGCGCAATCAGTCAGCGGATACAACAGGTACTCCCCTTGACCAGAGGAGCCATGAACGGCCATTTCAGATAGTACCTGTTCGCCAATCGTTTGATGCACCGCCAACATCGGCTGCTCATCCCGATTAACGAAATAAATGCCGTTACATAAAGCTTCAAGGTTGGATAAGGAGTTCCATCTTGTATCTTCTGGCGGTGAAAAGTCACCGAAATACTCTGGCACAAAATACTTGCCCTCCATGGCGAGTTTTTCGGGATGACTGGCGAATTCGCTAAGCTCGGGGTGAGCAATTGCCCCTTGTTGAGCCAGCTCATAGGCGGGGGCCAGACTCTTCACATCGTCAAAGTAAATATGTTCTCCGTGTCTTTCTCCCAGTTCCAGCGCCTCTTTACTAAGTGCTTCCTTGGCGTAATCGGCATCAAGGACGATGCCATTACTCTGCTCCGCTTGAATCGCGTACACATGTAATCCAATCTCGATGCAGGTCAATATGGTACCCCAAATGGAGACTTCCGGTTGTGGCAAAACAATCACTTCCTTCTATAAAAATGGATGGCTTGGTTACCGGGAATGATCAACTAATCCCAGCAGTTCGGGGTTGCCGTCATAGTCGTGAGCAAACTCTGCATCATAGTCCAACTGAATCTCCCGATCTTTTAAGGCAGGGAGAAAGTCCTCCAGCTTTTCTATCAGGATCTGCACCTGTTCAAACTGCTCCATCGACTTGTCGTTAGGCGTGATGAGGAATTTGACCATTTCATCATGGATGAGCACGAGCTCAGACTCACTGAATAATTTCCGCCCATCCACCAGTCCACTACGGACAGCGAAGTTTTCCAAGGCTTCATCCTTGTTATAAAAATATTGTCGCTGTACAGGTAGTTGGTTGTCCGGGGCCAGCTTATAGGTGGAAAAGACATATTCAAACAGCGGATGGTGCTTGCAAGCGAGAATCACATCACCGTACTCACTGAGCTTATAGACGCCGTTTGCAATTTTGGTGTCTTTGTCCGTATAGGGTTTTTCGGTGCAAATTCCAAGCTGGAGCGCGGTTTTTCGGGCCTGATCCTGGATGGTACTCATCAGGCGATCAGGAACAGTTACGAATGGATTGCGTTCGATGCTGTCTGAACGGGTATAGAAGGCGACGAGTTGATCTTTTAGGTATAAGTCGGCCAAATAGTCTGCAGAGGTAGAACGGCGCACTTCGACCCCATGTTCTGCCAAGGCAGCAAAATAAGCTTTATAAAATTCTGCTTTGCTTTTCATGGTCAGTCACTCCCAAGCTACAAACTGTGAAACGTTTATCGTTCCTGCTCTCCATAGGCTTCCTTTTCAGCTTCCAATAAAAGCTGTTCAATCGGAGCAAGGATAGACTCAATCTGAAGAAGGATTCGATCCAAGGAGATCCGTTCTTCTACTTCCATATTTAGATCTTGAGCGCCTTGGTAGAGAAGAGCTTTACGAATAACGGACAGTTGGTGAGGTGCCAGGATAGTTGATTCTTTTGCCAGACCACTGCGAGTTATAAAATCCTCTTTGGCATTCTCATATTTATTCCGGTGAAAATAATGACCCAATGCCAATCCCGTTCGCTCGGCATTGGTCTCCCAGGTGACAAAGCGAAATTGTCCCTCGCCATCATATCGTGCTGCTAGTATATGCCGATTAAATTCTATGAGCTTTCGGTACTCGCTGACCGAGGGGATGGTCATAGGAGATGCTTCCTGATAGGCTCGTTCCATTTCCCATACCTTCGCTACAATGGGAGCTACTTGAATGGTACGTTCATTAGAACTATCAGGAGGATAGGCTATGAATCCATTCTCATCAATATACGCTATGGAATCATCCTGATAAGAAACAATACAAGCATCATCGGGATAGTACTTTGTATCTAAGGTAAGTCCTATTTCTGCCAACTGATAACGCAGCACTTCAAGCAAACGGTCACTTGTCTTCATTTGGTTTCTCCTTTTGAATTTCGGATGAGGATGTTAATGTGGGTTTAATAGGTATGGATTTGCGTTGAGGTTGAAGGGGAGGACGCGGAGTTTCACGCATCAATTGCTCAAAGGCTTGAAGTTTGCCATTGGTAAAAAGCATAGGATTCTTCCTTTCTACTTGAAGTTGAAATGAAAATGTTCAATAAGGAGAGTTATCTACAGGTTGTCAACAGGCTTATCCCCAAGATATGGGGATAAGTGAACAATGAAAAAAACACGCTCTTTAAGCGTGTGTAATCTGACCATGACTATCTTTCCATGCCTTTATCCTTATGGCGAAGCAGCCACTCCTTTATAGCTTGTTTGGATAAATCCCCTCCCAGTATTTTTGCTTTGTCGTCATAGTCGAGTTGGGCCTCCATAAATAGACTTTCCATTCGACTCAGCAATTCCAGCAGCAGTTGCTCGGCCATGGCATATTGACGATGAGTTTTCCAGATGCTGATATCTGCTTCCTTTTCCAGCTTGATGATGGTTCGAATGCTAGTAAGGATGCGATTGGCGATTCGTTTTTCCGCTTCCTCTTGGTATTTTCTGCGTTGCTTTTTCAGGTTATCTGGGTCGGAGGTGTATAGCTGGGCCAGCTGCAGCTTTGCTTCCACATAATCCTCGACCATTTGAGAAAGGTAGTGATTTTTTTGTAGTAGATCCTGGACGACTTCATCTACCGCGATCTTGGCCTCCGCCGGCAACAGCTTGTAGGCGAGCCTTCCTGTTTTCGGCATCTGCTTTCGCAGTTGAAATAATTGTCGGGCCAATTCCTTTACCGCCTCGGGCTCAACCAAGTGATGTTTTGGAAAACGTAATAGGGAGTCTTCATCTTCATTTTGAAAGCGGCTCTGGAAGGCTTTAAATGTTTTTGGATTCAGTTGTTTCAGGTAGGCTTCAAATTCTTCGATCATTTGGTCCGTAACTTCGGTTATACCCGATTTGAACTGATCCCGCTCTGCACAGAATTCTTTGATTTTATAGGCAAAGGTATCTTTAATGAGCTGTTTACGGATGCGATTGGGGATTTCGGGATGGGTAAAGTTTCTCATGATGGTTTGCGACTTATCCCAATAAACAATGTGAAGATGGGGGTGATCCTTTTCGTTGTGGAATGCAGCAGCCCAACAGAGGTCTTCAGTCTTGATGCGGTTGTGGGCAGCGAGAGTGGCCATCTGTTGTTCAATGTATTCCTGCCAATCTGCAAAGCTAGTTAGACCAAGCTCCTGTGCTGTTTCGGTACGAAAAGAGATTACACTTCGATACATATTCTTGCCTTCTTTGGAAATCTGCCTGGCCATACGAGCAACTTCCTGCCAAGAATCAAACGCTTGGAGCTGACCGGGTTGCAGCTTGCCGAATAAACCATGAGGCGTGTTTTCATGCCGGACGGCTCCGGGACGTGTAGCGATATAACCGATATGGACGTAATTACTGACAGCCGTTTTCGGATGGTTGGGGTGGAAAAAGCGTTGTTTATAAATCAGGGCCGACATCGGAATTGCCTCCACGTAAGCTTTCAATGTTTTGTTCAAATGCGTCACCAGAGAGGAATAGCTTCTCGGCATCGGTTAGCTTCATCTTCATGTACTCAACAGCAAGCTGGCGGGCTTTTTTTTCAATCTCGCGGAAGGTAGTGTAACGGTTGGTATCTATAAGTTCGGTAATAATGGCGATGGTGGAGTAGTAGGAAGCGGCAGACATGATGAGATCCTTGCTGGCTAGCCCCGCCAGCCGATTACTCAGTCCGCCGATGGCAATAGTGATTTCCTGGCGGATAATCGTGGTGATAAAATCAATTTCCTCAGAGTAAGCTTCGATGGACATCCCCTTTGTAATAAAGGCGCGGACAATATCGGCCATGCTTAAATGTTTGGACGCTGCATACTTCTTAAGTGATTCATACTGCTTCTTAGGCAACTTGACGGTTATTTGAATGGTTTTTTCTGCTTGGGCCAGCGGTAGCACCTCGCTTTAGATTTTCCTACAAGTGACATTCCATTGTCGGAGGAAAACCCTCAAAAATGTCGGTGGGAGCTCTGCTCCCACGCGGTTTCCTGTGCCAAATGACATTTGGCTATTCCTGCCTTTACACCCCATCCAGAGGGTGGACCTCTCTGTCTGGGGATCGGTAGTTCTCTTATCCAATGAGAACAAAGGTAAAGGGTGATAGCACATTCACTTCCTTCAGTTCCTCGCATAACAGGAAGAACGAAATAACGAGGATGATATTTTGTAAAACAGTGGTATTTATGATGTATACTAAATATTGATGGAACAAAGTGTATTCTGACATCTGTTGTTTGGAGATGGTTAGATGACAAAAGGAAAAAAGTACGAAAAATACATTTAAGAATTTATTTAAAAATGGGGAAATCCTCTAAGCTTTTGCTCTATAAATGGGCACATTCAATGGGCGGAAGAACAGCACAAAATTGTGGGAATATCCGGTGTGGAGTAGGCGTTTGATGTTGCATTTCTAGTAAAGGACAAAGAAGAGCAGGAGCACAAGTTTTTGATTGAAGCAAAGATTTATACCACCTCAAAATTGACTCCGGGAGAAGTAGCAGAAATAGCAGGTAAAATGTCTGAAATTGATGGAGTAGCTGGAGTAATTCTTATTTCCAATAACGATTTAAGCAAAAAATCAGAAATGGTGGCTGCATATAGAGGGTATGATTGCTGGAAGATCCCTTTTAACGAAGGAGTTAGTGGTTATTTTGTTTTCAAAAAGACTTAAATCAAGTATTCGACGAAGAAAAATACGATACTCTAAATGCAATGATGGAAGAGTGCGGGTAGAAATTACGTATTCTGACGGAAGAGTTAAACTAAGTGACCTCAGTTGATTAGAGTAGCATAAATGTAGGGGGAATTTGATTGAATATTGTGAATTTGTTTTTTGACACTAATCAAATTGTTTTGCAAGAAGATATAGCATGCCAATATTCTGAAGTAGATTACATAAGTTATATGGAGAAGGTTGGCTCTAATAGAGAGCTTAGTATTTTTGATGAAAAGCTACTGACAAAAAAAGTAGATTTATTACTTGCTCAATTTAATGCTAGTGATGATATATCAATTAAAGAAAAAATAGATGAGTATGGAAAGCAAGAAGATTTAGGTTTTTTCTTAATACAATACATTACATTTAAAGAGCCGGAATATTTCATAATGAGTCTTCCTGGAAAAGAAACAATGTTTGAACGGTTATTGAGAATAAAAAATACGTGCAAGACCTTGAAAGAGTACAATTGTGGAATTGTCGCTATAAGGAAGAATAATGAAATAGAATCTTTTTTTTATTACGGGAGTAGAAAAAAAACTGGAAAAAAGGCTGGTAAAAAATTTTTTAGAAGTGTATTCGTAAATTACACAGAAGAAAAATGGCAAGCTGATAATCTACGCTATGAATTAATGACATTACCCTACTCTGATGGACCTGTATTCGAAAGGCTAGTACAACAAATTTTAAAAACTTGCTTTGCAAAAGTATACAAAGAAGGAGTGGAATTAAAGACACAAGTCACTAATTTATCCAAAACAGATCGTCGCGATATTCAGATAACGAACCGGCCCAAATGTTCTAATGATTTCTTGAATCAACTGCGTTCTAGAGATAATGTAGATATATTGCTATTTGATGCAAAGAACTACAGAGAAGAATTGGTTCAAACTGATATGACTAGATTCAAATCTTATTTGGATAATAATACTCATTTTGGTAATTTAGGGATAATTGTTACTAGAATGGGGATTACCGAAAAAGCAAAGGTTTGGAGGAACGAACAATGGCTCCATAGTAATAAGAAAATAATTGTTCTTACCGATAAGGAACTCATGAAAATGCTTCAGCTCTATGGAGAAGGCGAAGATGCAACAGTAGTCATTGAAGATAAGTACTATGAGATCATAAGTGAAATGTAGATACGCCTGGTACATCTCAGTTTTAAACCTTTGTAAAATTCAAAGATTCAGTCTTAAAATTTATTTTCTTCAGTTATCAACGACACTTTAGATTTGAATTAGATTCAGAAGTCAGCAAGTAAAAAGAACTTTACGGGTCTAGGATTGGTAAGTTGTTTCATTTTGATTACCCCAATTTTCTATTATGATTAAAAAATAAAACAACATACCTCCTCCGAGACTTGTTGATTCTATTAATTTTCACTACGAGAACTTAAAGTTCAAGGTTGTTTTCCTCTTCAATCCAGTATTTTTTCCTAGCTATAATATATCTTTGTGCATGCAAATCCTCATTGATATCTTTACCATGCGGTGATTCAACTGAGGTGGTATAACCGAGATCGGCATATTTTTCGGCAAATTTAAAGGCAGCCTGCTGCCCCCAATTGGGAGCTGGACTGCCATCTTGAAATGTGGCATTCTGGTCATTATCTAAGCAAAAGATGATCTCATTAATGTCAGGATACTGGTTAAGGAAACGCTCAAGGGCTTGATCGGATAAGCAGCCAAGTGAAATTCGGTGATCATCTCTCCAATCCCGACCTGCTAATTTGACCAGGGTGGCATGGCTCATGGCATCGATAGGGCTTTCGCAAACGTAGATTAGCTGACTCGTGCCCGCAATATGGAAGGGATAGCTTTTGTCTGAATATTCCCTGTCCTGTTTGAATGGACGTTCAGGCGAACATCCACGTAGAGAACAGTATCTTGGGTTTTGATTTTCATCATAACCAACAAAGACACAATTACCAGTTTTATTCTGCTGATATAACTTTTTTTCATGCATTAGAAAAGTTACAATTTGCAAATCGATGCCTCGAATATGAATAAGATACCATTCGACTCTTCTGAAGTTTGGTGCTTTGTCTGGAAGAGCGAGCTTTCCTCGCTCTTTGACAACATGGGAAAGAGAGTTATATTCAGGTAATTTGTTTTCTAAGAGATAGGAAACGGCTTCTTTAAAATTCATATTCCAAAACTGCATAACAAAGTCAATTGGTCCACCGTGGGTATCTGTTGAGAAATGGTAGTACTTATTGCCTTCTCGAAAAAAATAAAGACCGCCGCTCTGCTTGGCATGTAATGCGCGATGACCACCATTTTCAAGTATATAGCCGTGTGAATTGGCAAATTCGATGAGATTGACTCGATTCGCCAATTCAATTTGTTCTTTGCTAAAGTACTTCTTTGTGTCCATCAATATCTCCTCCATTTCACGATTAAATGTAAAAATGCAGCCCTTCGTATTGGCTGCATTTTTATTAGTATTTCTTTAGTTACAAGCCGCTTTTCATTGATATAAGAGTGATTAACTTTTTACTTCTAACTGGATTGGTTCCATGGTTAAAATTGAGTTTGTTATTTGTTGACGCATCGATCGTTGTTTTGAATTTTTTCTACCATTATTAAGAATCTATCAATGATTTACGGTTGGAATTAGAAGTAAGAATAATGTCTGGTTAAACTAATTAAAGAGTGTTGAGTAATTTATGGAACTTTAATAGATACTATGAAGAATATAAGAAATGTGTAATATTATGTAGAATAGTACATATGTTTGGGAGGTGAGGAGTACAATAGTGTCGAATTGCAGTGTATCGAGATGCACGGGATTATATTTCCAAATATCCCAGAGAGGAGCCTGCAATTGACAATACCAGCTTCCAATAATAATTTAGATAAAAATATTGACGAGCTTCTTCGCGGAGATGGTAGCGAATTTGATGCTTACCTATCTGAGATAGTATCAAGGGTTCCTATATCGAAAACGGGGGCTAATCTCCATTGTTATGTTATTAATCATGATGGGAATGATAATCCGAGAGTAAATGATTTGGCACAAGCAGTTGCTCTTCGAATGATAGATTATTGTATTCCAAGAAGTGAGATAGAACGTGCCAGAGAAAAGGATGCAAGATTAAAAACTACTGTCGAAACTTCGCGATTAAAGATGTTAGCACGAAAATTATTTACTGATATTAGCAATACAGGTGAAGGTGGAGAAATACTTCTATACATGCTTTCCCAAACGTTTCTACGGATTCCTCAATTTTTGTGTAAAATGCCTTTAAAAACTAGTGGACAAATGCATTATCATGGTGCTGATGGTATCCATGTTAAGTTTGATAGAAAAACTAATAAGCTTGCTCTTTACTGGGGAGAATCTAAGCTCTACTCTTCTATTGACGATGCAATGTCAGAATGTTTTAATAGTATCTCTCCTTTTCTTATAGATAGTGGGGGAGCGAATGCTGCTCAGTTTAGAGATCTACAGTTGATAACTGGTAATATTGATTTATGTGATGAAGAGCTTGAATCAGCAATGTTAAGGTATCTCGACCCTGATGATGCTTTGTTTAATAAGTTACAGTATAGAGGGATATGCATGATTGGGTTTAATGAGGATGTATACCCTACTTCTCCAAATCAAAAAACAATTGAAGATGTGATTGGAGAAGTTACTCAAAAACATAATGATTGGCTTAAAAAGCTTCAAAGAAGATTAATAAATCGAAGTCCGCTGGATTCTTATATATTAGAAGTCTTTTTAATTCCCTTTCCTTCTGTTGAAGATTTTAGAAGTGCTTTCTTGGAGGAACTAAAATATGTCTAATTCTACATTACCTGAAAAGTTGTTTTCTATTCCTGGCTTTCACAAACGCTATATGGATTTAGTTGTAAGGTCTGTAAAGAGTCAATTTTCATGCTTCCAGAAAGAAGAAAACAATATAGACTGGAACTATATGCTATTATGTGCGAGCATTCTCGCTAATTCTGAGGATGGCAAATGCTTAGACGCGGCACTACGAATAGCACAGTTTTGTTTGATAAATGAAGTCCTAGATAATCAGAAAGCTGCCGCTGCAGTAATAATGGATACCCTAACAAACTCTCCATCTATCAAACTGGCAATAGAGAGGAAGTATTTATCAGAGAATTATGAATATCAAGTCCCGAGTCCTTTATTGTTGGAGAGAATCGGGAGGGATATGAAATATTCAATTTACAATTCGAAAACTGAATCTCTACAAAAAATCAATAAATTTCAATGGTTAGTGTATCAAGGTGTTAACTCTTTCGATTGGGTGAGTATTTCAGCTCCAACTTCGGCAGGTAAATCATACATATTATTAAGAATATTAGAGGAACATTTTATAAAATCTCAATATTCGATAGCCGTATATATTGTACCTACCAGAGCATTAATTCAGCAGGTTGAATTAGATATTATAGAGGCCTTTAATAAATATGGCTTAGATAACATTACGATTAGCTCTATTCCTGCACTCAATGAGGATTGGAGAACAAAATCTCAAATTTATATATTCACCCAGGAACGTCTGTTATGGATTCTAAATGAAGAGCCTGATTTTATTCCTGACATTGTTATAACTGATGAAGCACAAAAAATAGGAGATGGATCTCGTGGAATTCTATTACAGCAAGCAATTGAGGAACTTACAAGGAGATCCACATCTACAAAATTTTTGTTTTCAAGTCCTTCTACAGAAAATCCGGAGATATTTCTTGAAGATGCACCAGAAAGTGCTTCGGCAAAACCGATACAATCAGAATATATTGCTGTAAATCAAAATCTTCTTTGGGCTTCTCAAGTACCTAGAAAGCCAAAAGAATGGTCGCTAAGTTTGTGTAATGGTGAAACAAGTTATTCACTCGGAGGCTTTAATATTGATTCAAGACCCACACACGAAAGTAAAAGACTACCTCTAGTTGCTTATGCATTAGCAGATAAAAGAGGCGGGAATTTGTTGTATGTGAACGGTGCAGCAGATGCAGAAAAAACAGCCATGCAATTATGGGATTTATTAGGTGATAAAAACAATACAAGAGATCAGGAAGTTATTGATCTAATTGAATTATCAGCTAAATCAATCAATAGCAAGTACTCTTTAAATGTAGTATTAAGTAGAGGCGTGGGATTTCATTATGGAAACATGCCGTTACTAATAAAGGCTGAAATCGAACGTTTATTTAAAAGTGGAAAGCTTGAATTCCTTGTTTGTACTTCAACATTAATAGAAGGTGTTAATTTACCCGCCAAATCAATTTTTATGAGAGGACCTAAAAAAGGAAAGGGAAGACCATTAAGTGAAATTGATTTTTGGAACCTAGCGGGTAGAGCTGGAAGGCAGGGGAAAGAGTTTCAAGGGAATGTCATTTGCATTGATCCAAACGTTGAACGTGTCTGGAATGATCCTCCACCTACTTCGCGAAAAAAGTATAATATAAGCAGAACAGTAGATGAAATTATCGAACACAATAGTGAGCATTTATTAAAATACATCGAGGAGCTAACCCCGCGTGTAAAAGCAAACGCAGCTCAAGAATACGAGTATGCATTTACATATTTTCTAGCAGAGTATATGAGAAGAGGCTCTTTCGATCATTTGGAAGGCAAATATGATTCGATTTTTTTATCTACGCTTAGTGGTATGAGTGAAGAGGTTCTACAAAAAGTGGAATTGCCTGAGAGTATTCTGTTAAAAAATCCAGGTATCAGCCCATATGCACAACAAGACTTATTTCAATACTTTAAAAGCTATGATGATGATCTATCTGATTTAATACCATCTCTTCCTGAAGATGAGGATGCTCTTGATAATTATTGTGCTTTAATAGATAGAATTAGTAAATACTTATCGGGAGATGTTCCAGAGTTAACTTACGCTCATGCTTTACTTGTTCTAAATTGGCTTCGCGGCTGGAGCCTTTCAAGAATAATTGATAGAAACTGGAGGTATTGGAATAATAAAATTGGGAAAACTAAGAAACTTGACGCAGTGATTCGTGATACGATGAGGGACCTTGAAGAGTATGCAAGATTTAAATTTCTAAAGTATTCTTCATGTTACAATGATATCTTGCAATTTTATCTTGAAAGTATCAACCAAGCTAAATTGGCAGAGGAAGTTCCGCAATTAAAGCTGTGGCTCGAATTCGGGGCTTCACAAAAAACGCAGATTTCTCTCATGGCATTGGGAATGTCAAGAACATCTGCAGTAATGATATCTGAATATATAACAAGTGATTCTTTTGAACCAGAAGACTGTCTTAAATGGTTAAGGTCAATGGATGTTGAAGTTTTAGGATTTTCACCAATTGTTGTAGCAGAGATATTAAAAGTTCTAACCATTCACAATTAGGTAGATCTGGGTCCGTTGGAACTTCTTCACCTAATAATACAGGTCCAATGGGATAAACTTGACTTCCATAACAATATTAAAGAATGAATGCAACTATCTTCCTTCGAAGTTCTAACCATTCATAATTAGGTAGATCTGGGTCTATTGGAACTTCTTTACCTAATAATACAGGACCAATGGGATAAACTTGACTTCCATAACAATATTAAAGAATGAATGCAGCTATCTTCCTTCGAAGTGGCTGCATTTTTTCTTAAAATATTCGACCGTTAGATTCGCTAACTAAAGCAGATAAATAGTGAGGGCTAATGAAATGCAAAAATGGCAATAGGGTATCTTTTATGACCAACTCCTTTAAAAAATAGAGTTTTAAAAGGAATAAGAAGGAAAATGTCGAAATTAGTTCAATAGACTTATGGATATTGTAAAAATAGTTCAATTTTAGTGTTTCAAATTTATGGACATATATTATTGAGGAGGAACTCATCAATGGAAATATCAAAATTATGTTTAAAGAATTTTAGGAGTTTTGGTAACGATGGAAAAACTATAAATTTGAATAAACTTTCTGGTTTTGTAGGGGAGAATTCCTCTGGTAAAACTGCACTAATACATGGGTTAGTTAAACTTTTTGGAGTAACCTCACATGATCGAACTCTGGAAAAATCAGACTTCCATATTCCTAAGCAATCAACAGTTGAATCGATAAAGGAGCGTGAATTATCAATTGAAGCTAGAATTGATTTTCCTGAATTGGCTGATAGCTCAGCGGATGAGCAAAGCAGAACGAGTATTCCACCTTTCTTTAATCAACTTGTAGTACGTTCAACTGCTGAAGCTCCTTATTTACGTGTAAGATTAGTAGGAAAATGGACTGCTGATAATACTCCAGAAGGTGAAATTGAACAAAAGCTGTTCTTTATAACTGTAGCAGAAGGAGTCTCAGAGACAGATGAGAATTTTATCCCGGTTACGCCGCACCAACGTTCTGCAATACAAGTCTTATACGTACCTGCAGTAAGGGAACCATCAACACAATTACGTAATGCCTCTGGAACAATACTGTGGAGGATTTTAAACAATATTTCATGGCCGGACGATATTGACGAAACTATAAAGACAAAAATGGGGCCAGTAAACGAACTATTTAATGGAATTAATGGGGTTTCTCAGATTAGAAGTGTAATTAGTGATGAGTGGAAGAAGTATCACAAGGACACTCGATATCAAGATGCTAAGTTGCAGTTTAGCAGCTCAACACTAGCTTCAATATTAAGAAAAATTGAGGTTTCGTTCTCTCCCACTCATGATTTAGGCGAATATAGTGTTGATAAGCTAGGTGATGGTCTAAGATCTTTATTCTACTTATCTCTGGTGTCATCACTACTTGAAGCAGAAGTCAAAATTACAGGAAAATCAAATGCATCTTTAACTCTCCTTGCTGTGGAAGAGCCAGAGAATCATATATCACCACATTTGCTAGGCAGAGTAATGGATAACTTAAAGAATATTTCAAAGAAGAACAACGCACAAGTTGTGTTGACATCACATAGTGCTTCAATTATTAAACGTGTAGATCCAGAAAATTTAGCTCATTTGAGAATTGACCAAGAGAACTACACAACAATTGTGAAAAAGGTAGCTTTACCTGATAAGAAATCAGAAGCATACACGTATATTAAAGAAGCTGTCAGGGCTTACCCTGAAATCTATTTTTCAAGGTTAGTCATTTTGGGGGAAGGTGATTCTGAAGAAATTGTTATTCCGAGAGTTTTGGAAGTTAACAATATGTATGCTGATGATTATGGCATATCGATTGTTCCCTTAGGCGGTAGACACGTTAATCATATGTGGAAACTTCTTAATGATTTGAATATTCCCCACATTACGCTGTTGGACTTGGATCGTGAACGTGGCGGTGGAGGCTGGAGTCGTATTAAATATGGAATTAAGCAGCTAATACTTAATGGGCGAAATCCTGATGATTTATTAAAGGTATGGTATGACAATGGGCAGAGAGAAGCGATGTTAACTGACGCTGATCTTGAGAAATTTGATGATTATCCTATGAATCTGGATTGGTTGAAATCAATGAACGATTTTTGGATGCCAAGATTAAAGGAAGAAAAATATAATGTTTTCTTTTCATCTCCTATGGATTTAGATTTTCTTATGTTGGAGACATTTCCAAGAGCATACAAAGAAACAGTACCGAGAGGTCCTAGCATCCCGGATAAGAGTAAGAAACCAGAGGAGTATGCTAAGAAGATTAACGGGGGAATTATAGCTGCCTTAAAAAACGAAAATGCAACAGGTTATACTTATACGTCTGAACAACATGAACTAATGGTTTGGTACAACACTCTATTTTTAGGCAGAAGTAAACCAAGTACACATATTGATGCTTTATTAAAAATAACTGATGAAAACTTACGAACAAATATGCCAGAGGTTTTTAAAAACATTGTACAGCGGGTGAAAGGAATACTTGAAAGGAATGCATGAAAATATGTCATATATTAAACCCGAATACTGGATTCCGGCAGATGGTTTTACATTAGAACCTGCCGCAGAAATCGCTGTAAGAAATGAGATGAATAATCTTATTCTAGCAGGCCCAGGTGCAGGTAAAACAGAGTTACTTGCACAACGTGCATGTTTTCTTTTACAAACTAATTTATGTCCGTCCCCTCAAAAAATATTAGCAATCAGTTTTAAAACGGATGCTGCAGAAAACCTCAAAAAAAGGGTTGAATTAAGATGTGGTAAAGAATTAGCAGCACGTTTTGAATCAAGAACGTTTGATTCATTTGCGAAACAGTTGCTAGATCGTTTTCGATTAGGCATTCCAGAAGCTTATCGACCTGAAAAGGAATATAATTTGGTGTTTACCCCTAGAGAAATACGTGATATTGCAACTGGTTATATTACAGAGCGGCATCCTAACCGACCTAATTGGCAACACGAAATTAATTTTAATATCTTATATAAACGTTTGTCTGAAGAGAGCCTACCTATATTTGAAGATGGACAGGACATCTATTCTTGGATTCTAGTAAAACTCTGGGACATTCTAGCACATGGGAGGGGCAACCTTCAAAGTACATTGACGTTTCCCATGATTTCCAAACTTGCTGATTATTTATTACAAGTTAATCCCATGATAAAGAGGGCACTTCAACTAACATATAGTCATGTTTTTCTAGATGAATTTCAAGATACAACTTATCTGCAATATGAGTTAGTAAAGACAATATTTTTAGGAACTCCCACAATATTGACAAGTGTAGGGGATGATAAACAACGAATTATGGGATGGGCTGGAGCGCTAACAGATTCTTTTGAACAGTTTAAGCGTGACTTTAATGCAGGGCAAATTGAGTTAACACAGAACCATAGGTCTGCTCCAAGACTTATCGAAATTCAGAATGTCTTAGCCAAAATAATAAATCAAAATGCCACAGATGCCAAAGTATCTAGCCAGCATAGTAACCAAGAAGGACTGTGCCAGGTTTGGAATTTCCAGACTCATTTAGATGAAGCAACTTTTGTTGCTACGAGTATAGCAAATAGAATTAAGCAACAAAATATTTCTCCGCGCGATATTTGTATCCTTGTAAAACAACAAGAACAGATATATGGCAATGCTGTAATCAATGAGTTAGAGCGGCAAGGAATACACGCACGAATAGAAAAGGAGTATCAGGATTTAATCGCAGAAGAGTGTGTTCAGCTTATTATTGATTTTATAAGTTTAGCAACAGGGGAGAAAACTCATGATTCTTGGGTTAGGGTATCAGAAGTGCTAACCTTTGTGAATGGTTATGATATGGAACAAGATCATATTAAAATACTGAACATGGAATCTAACCTGAACGATCACATTCTACAATTAAAAAATGAGTTACAACAATTGTCTAACGACAAGGAACTTTGCAAACAAGCTCTCAGTGAGATTGTAAATGGAATTTTCAATTTTGTAGGACTAGAAAGATTATTCCGGTTACATCCTAAGTATGCAAGTGGAACTTATTTCAAGAAAACAACAAAGGAAGCAGTTGAAAAATTAACTGATGCGTATTTAAAACATTTAGATTGGAATAGTAGTATCTCGGATTTCTTGGGCTTATTTAGCGTACCTGTTATGACAATTCATAAAAGTAAAGGGCTAGAGTATGATACGGTCATTTTTTTAGGATTAGAGGATGATGCATTTTGGAGTTTTAACACTCAGACACTTGCAGATATGTGTGCATTTTTCGTTGCCTTATCGAGAGCAAAGAAACAATGCTTCTTTACTTTTAGTGCTTCCAGAGAAACATCGAGATTTGGTGATATTCAAATAAGGGCGCAGTCTAATAATAGCATTTCATCGCTGTATGAGCTTTTACAGAATGCCTATGTTGAGGTTCTAGATGTAAGTATTGTTTAAACTTAATATTATGTGCGGGAGCGGACGAAAGATATGAAAGTTCTGGGGATTGATCTTTCGGTTATTATCATTGCATTAATAACAGCATACATTGGATATCAATTTAATCACACATCTAAAAAAAGAGAAGCATTCCTCAAAGAATTAACTAACAGCTACAATGAGGTCTATTCTCCAATGTTTGAACAGCTACTTATTATTACGGAAACAGAAGACAAAACGAAGAAATTAGAGAAAATAGAATCTTTTATGGATGAATATTCGAGTAAGGATTCCAAAATTCGATTTATCGCTTCTTCGTTCTTATTGGATTACTTTTATAAGTTAAGAGGTGTTTACAAAAAGTATAAGAATGAAAACAACAGGTCAAATGAGAAAGAATTATTGGATGAAATAAAAGGGCTATTTGTGATGGTTGAAAATGAGTATTGGGATGCTCATGACATTATCTATGAAAATCATAAACAGTTTAAAAGTGATACATTTAATAATCCTATCTTTGTAGTTTTAGGAAGTCTTTTTAGAATCTTATATCATCTATCTGTATTTTTGTTTTGGATTAGTGCGGTTATTCTTTATTTTACAATTGCACACTTAATTGTGCCTCTAGAATGGGTTCCGAAATGGTGGAACATTTATTATGGCTTGTTGTTACTAGGTATGACAACTACTGTCTTTGCTATAATGATGATGTTTAAAGAAATGGTTATGAAGAAAAACAGAAGAGAAAGTAACGTCGTGAAGAATGTTAAGATAACATTAAAAAAGCTATTTCGAAGATGAATTATAACAATATTGCAAGGAGGATTGTATGAGTCTAAAAAGTATTTCGGAAAATAGGAAGTATGCTTTTTTTTCCACGTTAAAGTCAACGTCGGTAACATTAATTCTCCTCATTATTATATACTACATTGGCAATCACTATCTTCCAGTAGTACTATTTGAATATTCTAAACATCTAAAATGGTTATTAGTTTTATACCTTGCTTACTCTTTTTACATTGACTATTCAAAATTATTAGATTATCTAAATCAGGGAGACCATATTCAAAGTATTAAAGAGAAATGGAAGTATCCGATAGCTGGGTTTAAGAACGCTATTGGAAGAAATGAGGTGTTTCTAGAATTATGTGATAAAAAAATTGAGTTTGTTAAGTATACATCACCTGTTCCTTTCATTATCTTTTTTTGGGGATTAGTAATGAGTAATAATGATTTGAAAATGTTAACTGAAAAACTTCCCTATATCGGACTTAACATCAATTACAAAGACGGTTTAGTTTATTCGGGATATGCGTTGTTCGGAATATATCTTTTACTTATTAGACACTATCTACACGCATATAAAATCCAATACTTAAAGTTGCAAAAATACAAAGGCGAATTACAAACATATGAAGAAATTCTCTTGTCAATTAATGAGACTAGAAGAGTTGACTATGGAGAAACAATTGAGTTAATTTTGAGGGACAAACCATCTCCCAAAAACAATGATAGAATATCTAGATATGAGTAAACCCTTGGTAAGTAGTATCATGATAATGATGGACGGATACAATTTAAAGAGTACTAAAGGCCCTTCCCATTAAGAAGGGTTTTTACATTCCTCTTTCCAATTCCTTATTCATTTCATTGGAAGATTGCTCATTTTAAATATTCGTATCATCAACAATCACTTTAATGTACAATGAATCATCAAACTTTAGTGCGGAATTAATTCCAGATTGCTGTGAGACCAATGCTTGTAACTGGTTGTTAAATTTAAAAGGTTTTTGACTTCATTTTTGGCTATTTTAAGTTGGTCTAAGATATTTGTTCTTCAACTGATTGAGGAACAGTGTATACTTCTCAATTACATTCTTTATTCGGGAGATATTGCCTAACGAAGATTCTCCTATCTCAAAAATATAACTTTCGTTTTCTGAATTTTTCAATTCTTGTTTCTATAATGCACTCAATCCTTTCAAAATATTCGAGATATTATCTTTATACATTTAAAAATAACATACGTATTCTTGTTTCACCTAAACTACTTGCCCCTCATTTTCCGATTTGGCCGCTTCTTCATTCATTGAGACTTGTTTTTCCGTGTCTACCTCCTCTACAATTTGATTATGTCCTTGCAATTCTTGAAACTCCAATGCAGAGTTAATCTCAGATTGCCGCGCAACTAATTGATTCAATTTATCTTCAAAATCAAAGAGTTTCCCACTTTCTTTCCTAGCTGTTTCGATCTGGTGTAGTGTTTCTTGTTGCTGCTGTTTGGTTGCCTCGATCCTGTTAGGTATTTTCTCCAGCAGATTCTCCAACCTGCTTATATTGCCCAAAGCTGAATCTCCAAGCTCAACCATGTAAGTGGCTGTTCCCTTCAGATGAAGATTTACATGTTCAAAACTGGAGCGGGACAGCAGAATATCAAAGTTTTTGAATTGACCTATTATCACGGCCTGATGTTCCAGTTCAGTGACTCTGGATAAGAGCAGCAGCACTTCTCCTGCTTGGGGACGCTCGGTAAAAACTGTACCATCAAAGGTGACGGAGAACTCCTGATGCTGGTCCTGTTCAACAAGCTTCCAATCTGCCTGATATTTCTCCAACTTTTCAGCACAGGAAGCCAACACCTGCGGGTAATGTTGAATAAGCTGCCTTTCCAGCATTACTTGTTCGTTATGCCAGTTTGTTTTGAGCAGCTTGAGGCGTATGACTTCATTGTCCACTTCCATCTTCTCTGCCAGCATCGGATTGCCGACCGCAACAGCTTTTACCTCTGCTGCAGATAATACCGTTTCGTCGGCATCCTGACAGGAACGAGAAATACTTTTACCAGTCATGACTTGCGAAATATAGCGCAGTTTTTGCTCCTGAATCTGCCATAAATATGAGTCAAAGGTTCCTTTAGTCACATAGCGGAAAATACGCACGCTTTCATTTTGGTTGCCTTGCCGCAGAATGCGACCATCCCGTTGAATAATGTCAGAAGGTCGCCATGGACAGTCAATATGATGGGCAGCGATGAGCTTCGTTTGTATATTCGTCCCGGTTCCCATTTTTTGCGTTGAGCCTAACAGTATACGGACTTCGCCGCGGCGTACCTGCTCAAACAATACTTCCCGTGCAGTGTCCGTATTTACATCATGAATAAAGGAGATTTCCTGCTCCGGGATACCGCGAAGAACCAATTGGGATTTCATTTCATCGTATACATTGAAGTGCTCTGGTTTTGGCGTACCGCTGTCGCTGAAAATCACTTGGGTAAGTCGATCAGCCTGCGTCTCCTGCCAAATATCAAAGACGTTGTTAATACAAAGATTCAGTTTGGACATTGGATCAGCAGGAGCATCCTCATGAACCAGGCGTGGGTCAATGGACATGAGCTTGGCCTCATGAGTCATCTTGAGCATGTTGTCCTCTTTAGCATCGACTTCATTGTTCCGAATTTTCTCAGCCCGCTCAACAAATTCATCCATCATTTTCGCTTGATAAAGGGAGCGATCACTGATGACAATGCTTGCCTTATCGCCCTCTAATTGTGGTACGGGGAGCTTTAGCATATCGGCAGTTTGAATATCAGCAACGAGACGAAACATGCTCATTAGTTCCGGTAAATTATGAAATTTGGCAAAACGGGAT
Source organism: Paenibacillus camerounensis (assembly GCF_000723885.1). Classification (GTDB taxonomy): domain Bacteria; phylum Bacillota; class Bacilli; order Paenibacillales; family Paenibacillaceae; genus Paenibacillus_AQ; species Paenibacillus_AQ camerounensis. The sequence continues at coordinate 143,161 of NZ_CCDG010000006.1, read as the reverse complement.
TTCATACGGTAGCCGCTGCCTTCGGGCGTAATCTCTAGGGAGGAGACAACTTCACCAAACGTTGCCGCCCAATTATCAAAGAAATTCAGTCCCAGCCTTTGCAGTAAGTGGGGCTGAAGAAATCGCTGCATGACATGAAGCTCGGACATGCTGTTACTAATCGGTGTTCCTGTAGCAAATACGACACCACGACCCTGATTCATTTCCTGCAAGTATTGGCATTTTAGTAGCATGTCTGTGGCCCGCTGACTGCTGGATTTGCCGATTCCAGCTACATTTCGCATTTTGGTAAAGGTGAAGCAGTTTTTGTAGGCATGAGCTTCATCGACAAATAGCATATCCACGCCAAGCTGTTCGAAGGTGAGCAGGTCGTCCTTCTTACTTTCATTCATCAACCGTTCCAGGCGGGATTTCAGGTTGTTTTCAAATACGACCATCTGCTTAATACTCCAGTTGTCGCCTTTTTCTTTTTTCATTTGGCTAATCGTATGGGAGACGTTCCGGATTTCATCTTGCAGGAGCTGCTCTTGCCGTTCATGGGAGATGGGAATTTTCTCGAACTGTGAATGGCCAATAATGACAGCATCGTAATTCCCCATTGCAATCTTGGAAACGAACCGCTGACGGTTAGCTAAGCTAAATTCTTTCTTCGTGGTGACTAATACATTAGCAGAGGGGAAGAAGCGTAAAAATTCGTTGGCCCACTGCTCGGTCAAGTGATTGGGGACGCAGTATAAAGGCTTGTGAGCTGCTCCAATTCGTTTCAAATACATGCCAGAAGCAATCATCGCCGCCGTTTTACCTGCACCAACTTCATGAGCCATAAGCGCTGTGCCAGAGTAAATAATACGGGCGGCTACATCTTTTTGATGTTTACGGAGACTCATTTCCTGATTCATACCCTGAAATACCAGATGTTCCCCGTCATAGTTGCGTGGAGTAATCGTATTAAATTTATCATTATAAATGGAGAGTAGTGTTGTGGCCCGTTCCTTGTCCTGAAAGAGCCAGGAGGCAAATGCTTCTTTCATCTGCTGCTGCTTGGCGCGGGCAATCATCGTTTCCTTTGCATTAACCACATACTTAATTTGTTCATTGCCACTTGCATCCAGATAGGTGACCGGATCACGCACGGTAATGCTTTGCAGATTGAGGCTGCTTTCAAAAATCTCGTAAGCATTGGCTCGTCCTGTACCGAAGGTCTGGTTAACTTTGATGGAACCTCGTTCAATAGATTTACCGGCTACACGCCACGTATTGGTGTATTCGAGGTAGTCCACATCAATGGTCTGAGAGTCCTGCATGATTCTGGCCGTGCCGAATGTTTCATACATAAAAGCCCGATACACTTTGACCGGAATCCAAGGGCTGCCGATACGGAAGTCAATATCTCCTGGCAACAGCGGAGCAGGTTGGACGCGAGTGAGTGCGGCGACATTCCGCTGAAATACATCCGGGTACTCCTTCGCTTTGAGCGTGGCATAGGCGAGCTTGTCCTTGACGTTGCCGGATAAGTATTCTTCATCCAACTCCCAGCCTTCATCTGCATCACCTGTATAGGCTTGCGGATTTTGAAAAATGCGTTCTCCCAGCGCTTCTCGCACTTCATCGGTTGTTATTTCACAGAGATGGGCGATATATGGCAGGTCAATGCGTAAGCGGTGATTCAGGCATATTTGCAAGGCTTCCAGCGGATCATCCGTATGTTCTGGCAAGGTGTTAATCTTAATTGTCGGGCGATTAAAGATAGCAGCTTTCATCCAGATTTTATCTTCGGTAAAATCTTCAATGGAGCGCAACAACGGTAGTTGGTCATCATCGGCAAATGCAGAGGTGTTGGCTCGTTCATTAATAGCGCCATGCTGATGAACGAAACGGTCATAGATATGATTCAATTTGGATTGAGCTTGTTCCAGTTCTTCTGTTTCATAGCCGTATTCACGGGATTGAATTTCGATGACGTCTAGCAGCGCCGCGCGTATGATGCATAAGCCTTTGATGCGATCTGCTTTTTTTCCTTGGATGTCTTGAGGGAGAAGAATACCATTCTCACAATAATAGATGCGTTCTTGTTCGACGATAAACGTAAAGTTTTTTGTGCCAGGTGGTGCTTTTCGGACGGGTTCTTTTTCCTCATCCAGTAAGAGGGAGGAGCTATTGTTATGGGGTTGAGCTGCCTCATTCGGCAAATCTGGAAAATGAGCTTGTAGTGTACCCAGCGCTTGCTCCAGAGCAGGTAGCAGAGGTTGTCCTTCATATGGAATACATGCACTGGATTTCTCTGCTCCATACATTCCCCGATCCCATTGCATTTGTCCGAGCAGCATTTCAGGATGGGACATGTAATAACGATTGACGGGCACACCATCTGGCGTTTCGCCAACCTCGATCCATTCGGGCATGTCTGCTTGGGTGAGGGGAAGCGGTGACTCCCGTTTTTGCAAAAATACAATATCTGTAGTGACTGTAGCGCCCGCAAGAGATTGGAAGGTCGTATTGGGCAAACGAGCCATGCCGACTAGTTCAGCCTTTTGTGCGAGGATCTGACGTACACTGGAGTCTTGTTTATCCATTGTGCCTTTACTGACAATAAAAGCCAACATGCCGCCAGGCTTGAGCAAGTCCAGCGAACGGATAAAGAAGTAATCGTGAATGTAGTGACTGTTGCTATAGCGGTGATCATGAATACGAATGTTATGAAACGGGATATTAGAGAAGATAGCATCAAAGCGTTGTTCGCGCCAGTCTATGGTTTCAAAGCCCTGGATATGAATGGTCGCCTTGGGATAGAGCTGTCGTGAAATTCTTCCTGTTAGCGAATCCAACTCCACGCCATGAAGTTCAGCATCATCCCATTCAGGCGGCAAAACGGAAAAGAAGTTTCCACTACCCATAGAAGGTTCCAGCAAGCGGCGTCTAGCACCAGAGGTGAGATCGAAACGAAGTAAAGTCGCATGGATGGTCTGAATTAAGGATTGCTCGGTATAGAAGGATGTAATGGTGGAGTTACGAGCAGCTGCATATTCGTCTTCATCTAAAAGTTGCTTCAGTTCGGCATATTCGCTTTCCCAGCCAGTCGCAGTAGGATGAAAAGCATTGGCTAATCCGCCCCACCCAACATAACCGGCTAAAACATGCTGTTCATCTGCTGTAGCTTGCCGCTGTTCTGATTCCAATTGCTTGAGTAGCCGAATCGCCTTCACATTCTGCTTATACTTGCTCTTTGGGCCAGACACAAAAGGAGATTGTTCGGCTTGAAAGCGATAATTTGTCATAGTGGAGGGATTGGGTTGAGCATTTGGAGAAGATATTATACTGTCATTGGTGGTTTCGGTGTTTATGAATGGAGAAGGAGCATCTTGATGTTGACCATCAGCATGATTAAATAAGTTTTGCTGGTCATCCTCGGACTTTTTGAAATCATCTTCAATTTCTACTTGCTCGTTCGAATAATTAAATAACGTCCATTCTGGCTCTACAGGTGGAAAAGGAGCTTTGTGTTCGTCATAGCGTCCTTCTGCAATTAATTGAAGTAATGTGTCACTGAATTTCTTCCATTTAAAATGTTCTTCATGCGATCCGTTTATGTCTTCCCAGGAAATCGTAATTCCTTTGCCATCAAACATATAGCCTACAAGACCATTCCCAAAATCGCCTCTTGCTCCGCTGATTCCATACAGTGGTTTTAAAAAGGAGATAAGATCAGCCGATTTAACAGGATGGCTATCTATTATGAACTGATAAACATGTTGTTTTGTTGCCCAGGAGCTTCTATTACTTACAATCAAATAGGCCAGCATGTCTTCTCCGCTTCGCTTTTCGGTAGGAATCGCATCTTTGTCGCGCATAAAAAAAGAACCGCTTGATGGCGGCTCGGATGAGGTGGGGGAAGGGAGACTTTCTTCAATTATTGCGGTTTCAGAATGATGTCGTTCATTACCAGTTCCTCGGCTGTTGATTTGATATGGTTCAAATGTCGTGTCCGTTCCAGTGTGTCGTCCGTCTGCGGCATGGGCTGAAGGTGAAGTAGTTGGTTGGTCAATTGCTCCATCCGTTCGATTGCCTCCTGTTCGACTTGCTGCATTTTCGTCATCAGATTGCCCTCCATCTGGAGAATCTGAAAGCGTTGCGGGTGGTGATTCCGCAGATGATTCAGTGCCAGTCGTCCGAATTTGCCCAGGGTTTGTTGATCGGTTGTCGCTTCGTTCGAGATTTGAAGGCTCGGATACAATAATCCGTCCACTTCGTGGTACGTCAAGGTCGGTTTGTCGGGATGTTTCATGAGCCAAGCTCCTTTCTTGTTCCATTATTTTTACGTAACGAGCAATGTCTGTGAGCAGACTTCGAGCGTGATTATTGATCTGATAGCCCAAGCGTGCAGTTAGTGAAAGAGTATCAAAATGAATGATGGTTGAAAAGTCGGTATGGTTCGGTTCGGGCAATTGACAGCGGCGATGGATGATATAGCGAACACTATCTTCTATTACATCCCCCATGTGCTGTTCAAGTCCAAGCATGGGAATACTACCTAAGAAATGCTCGTGAATATCATGTTCAATGCCTTGCAGCCACTCTTCCCAGGATGAATGAATCGTGTCATGCACAAGCCGGGAGATGGCTTCAGCAAGGTTGAGCGTATCGTAGGAGGTGAGCCGCCCAGCTAATTCGTCTGGATCAAGCTGCTCTAAGTTCCAGACAGCAGGCGCCAGCTTGCCTGTTGTTTGGGTGACGTCGAACAGATGGCTTATTGTCGGAGTACCTTGTTGGAAATCACAGACGGCAATGCCCTTTTCTCCTTTTCTCACATAACGGCCTAGCTGATTCCACAATGGCAGGGGAGCCAGCATGGTTGCGTCCGAGCGTTGGGTATAAATAAGCAGACTGTTGTCAAAGGAGTATTTGTATATGGATGCAGCAAAAAGCAGGTATTGTTTCCAGGCGTCTCCGCTGGCAGTGATGTCTCCAATAGCGGATGCGTATAGGTGGTGCAAGGGCTGAATGCGGCTCATATCAGACTCTCCTTTCTAGTTGGAGTTAGGTAGGCGCTAGACGATTCAAGCTTCGTGTTCATATAAAGAATGGTGATCTGTTTCTGTTGGTGGAAAGGCAAAGTACGGCTGCTCCAGACTATGTGCATATTCCGCATAACGAAGTTTAATCGCTTCAAAAAAGTAAGGCATCAGTCCAGTGTCAAATAGTTGATATGGACTATAATTGCGCGGATGATCGCGTCCGGTTTCAGCATCTCCGGTATAGCCGTTGTACAGGTTAAAGGCAAGACGAGTCATTTTTACAGAGGTACTGGTCTGCCAGCTTTGTTCCAGTGCCTCTAGGCTAATGGCTTGTTCTTCGTAATCGTACAGATCGCGGATATGCTGCCGGGTTTGTGGTGTAAGCCCAAGGATATAAAAGAAAGCTTGACGATACGGATCATATTGGCTGTGAGTCATGCGAAGATTTCCCTCGTAAAACTGTTCATGTTCAATGTCTTTAAAGATGAGGTTCATGTGTGTTGTCCTCCTTATTTTCATGGGATGATTCGTTCGATTGTTGCCGCTGATTGACGAAAAACATTTCCAATGCCTTGTCAATGATCTCCTCAACCTCAGCGGCCTTGTGAAACGAGGAAAAGTATTTTGCATATACTTTATGTTTGAGCTTGAAGGGAGCTGGCGTTTTATTTCGCGGCTTGCGTGTCGCTTCACCGGACAAAATTCTGTCTGCTTGCTCATCTGTTAAATGGCCGGAGTATTCACGCAGGAGTTCGGCCTTTTTCATATCTACTTTATAGTCATTCCGTGACAATGCCTCATGGACAACTTGCTGTTCTGTATCGTTCAGATAGGAAAGGCTGACCGCAGGGTATAACCCGATCTTCGTATCGTCTACCATTGCTTTGAGTGGAGGAGAGAGTTTGTTCATACGAAGTAGACGGGCGACTGTATTTTTGGATAGTCCATACTCATGTCCCAATTTCTCATCACTTCTCAACTTCGTACCTATTAGGGGCGAAGTTTCATTTTCCTTGTAGTATTGCGGGTTTTCAAGCGTTTTTAATTCTTCAATAATGTCATTTCGTTTTCCCTGTGAAAACATATCTGAATAACGAAGTGACAACACTTTTGCTTTTTCTGATGGAAACATATCTGAAAAGGAGCGCTGCAACACATTGGTTTCAACCACATACATAAGCGCTTCTTCGTCGGTGAGATTATCCTTCACAATTGCAGGCAATTGTTCAAGTCCTAGCGATTGCGCCGCGTTCATCCGGTTATGTCCAGCTAACATTTCGTATTCATAGCCATTCTCATCGGCTTCAATTTTTCGCAAAATAACCGGAATAAGAATACCGTTACTTTCGATGCTGCTAACCATATCCGCCAAGCGTTCACCTTCATATAAGCGGAATGGATGGTCTTTATACATTCTGATTTTGATGATCGGTACAGTTTGAATTCCAACAGTCTGTTCGAGTGAAGGCTGGTCTTTCTCCGTTAGCAACAATAACTCATCGATGCTGGTGAGTTTGGGAACAGGGCGCTTAGCAGTCACTGGACATCAGCTCCTTTGCCAGTTCTTGATACGCCGCGGCTACCTTGGATTTGGGTTCAAATTGAATAATGCTCTGGCTGTAGAAATTAGCTTCGCCAACTTTGACGGACAGTGGGATTTGCACATCGAAGATACGGAAGGTTTCGCGGTAGTAAACTTTGACCAAACGAAAAGCCTCCTTGTATAAATTGGTGCGGGTGTTGCACATAGTCATCAGGATACCTTCAATGATGATACGCGGATTAATCCGCTTCTTGACTTTAACAATGATTCTGAGCAACTGAGTCAATCCTGTGGCAGACCATAGCTGCGGATTGACGGGAATGAGTACACTATCACTGGCGGCCAAAGCATTGATCGTTAGCAATCCAAGTGAAGGGTTGGTGTCGATAATGATGTAATCATAGTTAGGCTTCATCGGTTCCAACAGGGATGCCAGCGTTTTCTCACCGCCCATTTCATCCCGCAAGTTAATCTCGGCAACAGACAATTCAATATTGCTCGGAATGAGGTCGATATTGCCGTGTGAATGAATGTACTCCTCGGCAGGCGGCAGCGGTTCGTCACTCATAATGGCGTTCATGACGTTGAACATGGAAAACTGGAGTTGATCCGGCTGTTCAATGCCAAAGCACATCGAGAGATTGCCTTGCGGATCAAAATCAACCAGCAATACTTTTTTTCCTTCATTAGATAAAGCATAAGCCAGATTATAGGCAGTAGTCGTTTTGCCTGTACCGCCTTTCTGATTGGCAATGGTAATAACCGTTGTTTTAGACATTTCAATTACCCTCCCTGAAGCAGATGCTTCATTTTTTTGTCAATGGTAGGGAGCGGGCTGATCTGTTGTTGTTTTTCCTGAGTTCTTCCCAAGTTCTCTCCAACGTGCAAAAATGGCTTCTTTTTGCCCTGATGCCAGGAACCTTTACGGGACTTGGGGAAAACCAAAAAAACCGCGAAAAACCTTGATTCTACAAGGCTTTTCGCGGTTTTTAAATTCCTCTTCATGGACTTAACTTCTGCTATCTTCTTAATAGCAGTCGCGACTCAAAATCGAGTGGGAAACCGTGGAGGTTCGAGTCCTCTCGCCGGTATAGCTAAAGGGTCCGTTAGAGATTATCTCTAACGGACCCTTTTTTTATTACTGATTAACTCGTTTTCGTTAGGTTAAACGGTTATTCTTCTAACTTCATCAGCAGCTGATGAATACGCAGAGACATTCCCGCAGGTTCTTCTTTCATGCCGCGTACGATCCAGTCCTCAATAACCCCGACTACTCCTGAGGCAATAAACAAACTTTCCGTTTCTTCATTCAATGATGATTTAGTACGATCTCTGCTATCCTCAAGCATTTCCTGTAAGATCTTCTTTTTAAAAAATTGCTTAAATTTTTCGGAGGTTAATAATGTGTCTTCCGGATTAGTAAGCAGGTTAAATAAAGTTCTGTTTCGATAAATGTAGTCTGTAAGTTTATTAATAAATTGCATAATATCATGATGATCCTTGATTGGAAAGGAATCATCATAGAACTGATTTAACTGATCAAACATTTCAGCTTCAATTTCATTATATAAATCGTAGATGTCCTGATAATGCAAATAAAAAGTACTTCTGCCGATGTCAGCAAGCTCCGAGATTTCTAAAACGGTTATTTTAGAAATAGCCTTAGTATTTAATAATGTCAGAAAGGCCTGTTTTATCGATGCTTTAGTTTTAATAGATCGTCTATCTCCCACAATTAACCCCGTTTCTGTACAATTAGGCTTCGCCTGTTCATTAATAAACAAATAAAATGGATTGACTATACTATTTTATACATCTGCTGTTTACAATAAGAAAAATCAAAGGAATATAAGAGGTGATTCACGTGAAGTCATTTCGCTTGGCCCAAAAGGATGAATTACAAGAAGTTGCTGCTTTGTTAACTGATTCATTTTTAGAATATCCGTTGTTTCCGCTAATTTTGACCCAGGATAAGGACTATAAAGAAAACTTGTACAGACTTAATTATACTAATACAAAATCATATTATCAGCAAAATGCGTGCTTTGTAGGGATTCTAGACGGAAAAATTGTTTCTGCTGTTCTGCTGAAGAAAAGCGGGGCAAAGGGACCGGGCTTTGCTCAATATCTGTTAAACGGCGGATTAGCACTGGCTGCTCAGCTTGGCATTAAGCGGATTTTTAATATCCTGGGGACACTGGATAAAATGAAGGAGGCTTGTAATCGTTACGGGAAGGAGAGCTGGTACATAGATTCCTTAGCGGTGGCGAAGGGTTTTCAAGGAAAAAGCCTGGGGAGCACCTTGTTTAATAATTTTCTATTCCCTTACATTAGTGAACGCGGGGGCGGCCGGATCACACTGGTTACCCACACGGAGCTGAACAAAAGGTTTTATTGTAAAAATGGTTTTAAGGTTTTTAACGAATTCGGTATTGGGCCAAAGGGGAATTCAATACCGAATTATAGCTTCGAGCTGAACATTAACCCTGTGTAATACTCATAGAGTTATAATTTTATCTGATTTGCTTATAGGTATTCCAGCTTACAGCAAGATGTCCGATAGCAAAAACTACAGCAGCTGCAGCAAAGAGAAGAGAGCCTATCCATACTGCAAGCAGACTAAAGTAAAGAACCGGGAACATGGCCATAGGTAAAGAGAGCGGTCCTAATGGTTTGAATAACATGCTGAATGTTCTGCCGGACCGGTAGTAGCGCAGCCAGCACATATAGTAGAAGATTAAGCAGATTAACATTAACCACCCTAAAGAAGATACGGGCTGTATAGCGATTTTCTGGCCGAACAGGATGGGTAAAGTAAAGCAGGAAATCTGACCAGCCCGTTCCAGCGCATTAAAGATTACAGGCGCAGCTGTGAGTGATGGCGGGACATTGCGCGGAGCGAAGAAGATGAACAGCAGATTCGGCAGCAAAATTAAAAGAGGCAGAATAAAACCTATGAAATGCAGTCCCATTGTCAGGCTCCGTTCTACTTTGAAATATTGACTTAAAAATAGCGCAAAGGGCTGCAGGCTGTCAAAGCATTCTGTCACTGCTGTTAAAATAAGCAAAGCAAAGAAAGAGTACTCCACCTGCCAAAGGGGCTGGTAAGAGTACTCTTCTCTATTTATCGGGGGCGGCTGTGCAGGCTTGTCCGCTGCTTAAGGAAGCTTGTTGCCGGCAGCGCGGTAAATTTCATACCATTCCTGACGGGTCAGGGTAATGTCAGAAGCTTTGGCAATATCAAGCAGGCGCTGAGTGTTGGTTGTACCGACAATCGGCTGCATACCGGCAGGGTGTCTTAACAGCCAGGCGATGGCGATAGCCGTGTCAGTGACCTCTTTTTCAGCTGCGAGACGGTTAATTACTTCATTCAGCCCAGGGAACTTGTCGTTGCCCAGGAATACCCCTTCAAAGAAACCGTACTGGAACGGGGACCAGGGCTGGATGGTCATGTCGTGCAGGCGGCTGTACTCCAGAATGCCTCCATCATGCACTACGGATGCAGAGTTGGTCATATTCACATTGAAGCCGGCATCAATCATTCCGGAGACCATGATGCTAAGCTGCAACTGGTTGAAGAGCAGAGGCTGTTTTACATTCTTTTTGAGCAGCTCGATTTGCAGCGGGTTCAGGTTGCTGACGCCGAAGTGTTTGACCATACCCTTTTGCTCGAGATAATCAAAGGCTTCAGCCACCTCCTCAGGCTCCATCAGAGTGTCCGGGCGGTGCAGCAGCAATACATCAACATAATCGGTCTTCAGGCGCTTCAGGCTCTTCTCAACCGACTCTACAATGTGCTCTTTGGAAAAGTCGAAGAACCCGTCACGGATTCCGCATTTGGTCTGAACCAGCAGTTTGTCGCGCATACCGGGGCTTGCTGCTACAACATCTCCGAATACTTCTTCAGCTTTACCTCCGGCGTATATATCTGCATGGTCAAAAAAGTCAATTCCCGCCTCTAAGGCACTGTGAATATGCACATCCGCCTCTTTCGGGGAAAGCTCGGCAATCCGCATACATCCAAGTGAAATTTGTGCTACCTCAAGCTGGCTGCTGCCTGCTTTAATTTTTTTTACCACTTTGCGTTCACTCCTCGTTTGTAAGGTTCCTGGTTTAGTGTAGACCTTAGAGTTAAGTGTAAGTCAACAGGTTTTTGAAGCGCTTTTAATTGTACTTAAATGGTGTTACTTTAGAGAAGGGCCGTAGCCATACGGCAGAAGGGAGCAGCAATCATGGGATACAGCATCAAAACCATATCACAAAAAAGCGGACTGAGCCAATATACGCTGCGTTATTACGAAAGAGAGGGTGTACTGCCTGAGGTAGCCCGGGACGAGCACGGAAACCGTTGCTTCCACGATGAGGATCTGGAGCTGATTTCGTTAATTTGCTGTCTGAAGGATACCGGTATGCCGATTGCCGACATTAAGCAGTTCATCTCGCTCTCCAAAGAGGGACATAGCTCACTCTCTGAGCAGCGGAGGCTGCTGCAGCAGCATAAGGTGCATATTGATGAGAAGATTAAATTCTTTCAGACGTTTGCAGAGAAGGTGGAGCATAAGATTGCTTATTTTGCTTCGCTGGAGGAGCAGGCAGAGACCGAAAATAATGAAGCATAGAAGTGATGAATGTCGCTGATATCCATGTGAATAAAATGGGAAATGCCCTTTTTGTTAGGTAATATGACATATAAAATGGCTTTTTAATGACGAACTGCTGAAGTGTCTTGACGATAATCCCTCTGATGATATGATTAGGGTAATTAAGAAAGCAAATCCGAGATTGTCGCGTTACTAAACATAACATTTTGGCGAATAACTTTCTTGGATTGATTAACAGAATAAGCTCTTGTATAAGCTCATTAATCCGGTTTGAGCGTTTCGACCAGGCAACCGTAAATTGCCCCAGGCTACAAGAGGTGCGGGAAAGAAATATTGTTCTATGTGCGGCTATTGCGGCTGCGTGTGAATGGTGTCTGCCCTGTGCCTTTTGTAACCTGGGGTTTATTTGTCGTGTGCGGAACTGAATCTAAATTCAAAAGAAGAGGTGCGTATTCATGAGTTATGATCTGATTATTAAAAATGCCAGCATTCCGCAAGGCGACAGACAGGTACTGACAGACATTCTGGTGAACAATGGTGTGATTGTGGGCTTTGCGAAGGATTTTGAGAGGGATGCGGCCGAGATTATTGATGCCGGGGGCAAGCTGGTGCTGCCGGGTGTTATTGATTCGCATACGCATTTTAATGATCCGGGGTTTACGCACCGTGAGGATTTCGTGACCGGAACAAGCAGCGCCGCAGCCGGCGGGGTAACGATGATTGTAGATATGCCTTGCTGCAGTGTGCCGTCAGTACGTTCAGCGGATAACCTGTTCAACAAGCTGAATGCACTGGAAGGCAAGGGAATTGTCGATTATGCGATGTGGGGCGGGATTACCGGTGAGGACGTACGCAACAATGTGCTGCCTGAGATTATCAGTCAGCAGATTGCAAATGGAGTAGTTGCCTTTAAAGTATATATGACGCCGTCCGTGCCGAGTTACCCGCGTGTGACCGATCCGGAGATGCTGGAGGCATTTGCTGCTGTATCTCCTACCGGGCTGCCAATTGGTATCCATGCTGAAAACTTTGCCATCTGTGATTATTTTACTAACAAGCTGAAGGGTGAAGGACGTATGGATTACCCGGCTTGGGCAGAAGCGCGTATGGCGCTCGCTGAGAAAGCCGCAATTCAGCTGGGTATCAGCTTTGCTGAGGAGACAGGTGCCAGGCTGCATATCGTGCATATGAGCACGGGGGCCGGCAACGAGCTGATCCGTGAAGCCAAGCTCAAGGGAACCAAGGTGACGGCGGAATCCTGTCCGCACTACCTGACGCTGAATGCGGTAGATGCGATGACCGAGTTCGGTACGTTCGCCAAGATCGCGCCGCCGCTGCGTACTGCAAAGGATAATGAAGTGCTGTGGCAGGGGCTGGCAGACGGAACAATTGACTTCATGGCTACTGACCATGCCCCGTATGAAATTGCCACTGAGAAGGATGCGCCGGGGATGGATGTCTGGACTTCTTTTCCGGGAATCCCGGGGGTAGAGACACTGGTGCCGATTATGATCAGCGAAGGCTACAATAAAGGCAGACTGAGTCTCTCCCGGCTGGTAGAGCTGCTCTGCACCAATCCGGCAATCCATTACGGCCTGTATCCGAAAAAAGGGGCGCTGGAGATCGGTACTGACGCTGACTTCACCATTGTGGATCTGGAGAAGGAATGGACGCTGGATAAGGATCAGATGCACTGCAAGCCGAAATATACGCCGTTCCATGGTATGAAGCTAAAAGGCAAGGTGGATAAAACGATTGTGCGCGGTACGCTGGTCTACGATGATGCACTGGGTGTTGTCGGTAAGCCGGGCCATGGTGAATATGTGAAGCGCCAGACGATCAGTGAGCTTCCGCGCCTGCTGAAATACTAAACCGAAGGGAACGTGATTCATATGGGAAAACACGCAATTGTAGTTATAGATATGCTAAATGATTTTATTCATCCGGACGGGGCGCTGACTTGTCCAAACGGAGCGGGGATCGTACCGGCGCTGCAGGACCTGATTGCGTTCAGCCATGAAAATGAGATCCAGGTGATCTTCGTGCAGGAAGCGCACCGCAAAAACGATGCTGACTTCCGCGTCCGCCCGGTTCACGCCATCAAAGGCAGCTGGGGTTCGGATTTCATCGCCGAGCTTACACCGGATGAGTCAAAGGGCGACTATGTGGTGCAAAAGAGACGCCACAGCGCGTTCAGCTATACGGATATGGACCTGTTCCTGCGGGAAGAGGGCATCGACACGGTAGCTGTTACCGGGGTATGGACCAATGTCTGTGTCCGCTCGACAGCGTCAGATGCGATGTACCATACGTATAAAGTTGTCTGCATCAGCGACTGCTGCGCTTCCAAGGATGAGGAGATGCATCTGTCGGGGCTGCGCGACATCGGGATTTTTGGCGAAGTGGTAACGCTGGAGCAGTATAAAGAAAAGTATGCGGTGGTAAAGGGCTAAGCGGGTTAGCAGGTCTCCTGTGCGATTGTTAGGCGGATGGGGATCCGCGACTGCTGGCCAATAAAGGGGCTGTAAGTCCGGTAGAACCAGATTGACCGGGCCAGAGCCCACTGGCTGTACTCAGAATAAACGGCAGTTTGCGTATGCTGCTTGCGGGTGCTGCCATTAAGCAGTCTGTGAGCTGCAAATAATGGCCTATATAGTACACAACAAATAACAGTCCCTGTATTGCCGGGTATGCTTCTGGTTATACAGGGGCTGCTGTCTGCATTAATCGTGTGATTGGCCGATGATCAGGCTGTGATTAGCTGCTTTTACTAGAGTAGGTGGAATTTCGCCACTTAATTCTTCGTCAAACAACGGATTTAGAATAGTACTGGGAAAAAGTCCACTTAAATGTCCCTGATATGCCTCTAAAGGGGCATATGGACCGGATTAGATGACGTTTGTCCACCTAATCATCGTAAATATTGATAAAATATGGGATTAGGTGGAGGGAATCAACCTAATTGTTGAAATGCTCTAAGGGACAACTACCTGTGGTGTTATAACGCCTATTATCGCGCGCGCACACTGCTCAAGAGAACCGCTGCCGGTACTGGCGCGGCGAAATCCCCTCCAGCTTCATGAAGCTGGAGCTGAAGTAGGGCGCCTGATTGAAGCCGACCTCCTCGGCGATCCGGGCAATCGGGAAGCTGGTCTGCATCAGCAGCAGCTTGCTCTGCTCGATCCGGTAGCGGAGCAGGTATTCCATCGGAGGGCAGCCGTACTCCTGATTCATGCAGCGGGCAATGTAGACCGGATGGAAGTTGAGGCAGTCGCCCAGCATACCGGTTGTAATCTCCTCGCGGTAATGGGCGCGGAGGAAGGAGGCCGCCTGCTCCGCGCAGGCGGTGGACTGGGACGCGGACCGTTCGCGGTGCACGGAGGCGGAGAGCTGCTGCAGTACCTCCTGGAACAGCATCTGCTGCTTGAAGCGGACGGCATCCAGGTGGGCGTTGACCTTAAGGAGCTCGAGATGGGCGAGCAGTTCCTCCATCCGGGCCGGCTGCAGCAGCGTCATATACTGCGACAGCCGGAGGCTGAAGGTACGTGCGTTATACAAGCTGTAATGGGCAGACTCCTCCGTGGTATCCCGTTCACGGGGAGCTTCCGCATGACAGCTTACAGAACACCACGGACCCGGGGTCTGAAAATGGAGCCAGTAGTAGGAGCCGTCCTCCCGGCAATCTGCGGTCCCGTAATGATGGCAGTCCGGGCGGAGAATCAGTGCCTCGCCGGCCTGCACTTCATACTTTCGGTCTTCTTCTCCGAGATAGAGGCAGCCCTCGCGGACGACCAGCAGATCGAAGACATTAATATTATGGCGGTTCACATGGCGGAAGCCCTGCGGATAATTCGTAAGTCCACTGATAATGTAATGCGGCAGCGGCGGGCTGGAAAATTGAAGCAGACTCATATCATCCTCCTGCAGATCAGGTTTAGAAATTGAAAGTTTAGGTTGGGAATTTGCTACATTTCCCGTAGTATATCACCTATAATTTACTCCTAGCAAGGTAATCTGCAGGCAGGTTACAAGGGCGCTATCCAAGAGGGCAGCAGGATGAGGGGGAGTTCAATTAGTGAAACCCAACGTAAAACTAAAGACAGGAAATGTGGGACTCTGGGTGCTGGCCTGGCCGATATTTATTGAAATTTTTCTGCAGACGCTGCTGGGAACCGTGGATACCATTATGGTCAGCCGCATTTCGGACGATGCGGTAGCGGTCGTCGGGATATCGAATCAGCTGTTCGGGGCGCTGACCACATTGTTCACCACCTTTGCCGGCGGGGCTGGCATTCTGATTGCCCAGCGGCTCGGTTCGGGACGGCAGGAGGATGCGCGTGTAATCGCAATAATGGGGGTTACAGCAAGCACGGTGCTGGGGCTTATCGTCAGCGTGGTTATGTTTCTGTTCGCGGACCCTATCGGCGGAGCGCTGAATATATCCGGAGAGCTGATTCCGCTCGCCCATGTCTATCTGACCTATGTCGGCGGCGGGTTATTTCTGGTAGGACTGACCGCTTCTCTGGGCTCTGCAATCCGGAATACAGGCAATACCCGGGGGCCGATGTATACGGGGGTCGCAGTTAATGTGATCCACATAATTCTGAACTATATTTTTATCTTTGGTATGTTCGGACTGCCGCAGCTGGGACTTGGCGGAATCGCCATTTCCAATGTAATCAGCCGAGGGCTTGGCGCGATAGTTCTGCTGGTGATGTTCTGCGGCGCCTTTGAACGCAGAATCCGGCTGCGGGACTTCGCTGCCTTTAAGCGGAAGCTGTTCGGGGAGATTGTGAAGATCAGTTGGCCGCTGGGCCTGAATTCCTCAGCCTGGGTGGTTTCACAGCTGGCTATTTACTCTTTTCTGGCTATGCTCGGGGCAAAAGAGCTGGCGGCACGCACCTATCTGAATACGCTGGAATCGTTCTGCTTCACGCTGGGTTATGCAGTAGCGATGGCAGGACAGATCCGGATTGCCACTTTGTTCGGTGCAGCCCAGCTGTCCGAGGTCTACCGCAGCGCGTTCCGGACGCTTTATATCGGGCTGGCGATTGTCAGTGCGAATGTTGTGCTGCTGTTCGCATTTGGCAAGTCTCTGCTTGGTATGTTCACGGTGGACGGGGAGATTATCTCGATTGGTGTGACGCTACTGGCGCTGAATCTGCTGCTGCAGCCCTTCAAAATGCTCAACATGGCCATGGGCAATGCGCTTAACGCGATTGGCGACACGCGCTATACGATGACGATCTCCATAATCTGCATGACCACTATTGGAATCGGAGGTTCATATCTCCTCGGCATCAGCTGGGGCTGGGGTCTGGTAGGTATCTACTGCTGCATGATCGCCGATGAAGCGGCGAGAGGGCTGCTGGTATTGCGGCGTTGGCGCGGGCGGAAGGTGCTGTATGCATCAGAACGACAGGATGGGGATCAGCAGGCTGTCCAGTGCAAGGCAGCAGAGGCTTCTTTTTAAAATGTAAATTCGGATACTTCACCCCGGTGCTCTCTTCTGCGGAAGAGGTGCCGGGGCTTTTTGGCGTGCGTATATAGGCCGTTATCCTGTGATCCTTCACAAAAGTTGTAAAAGTTCACCCGCGGAACCGCAACATAATACAGGAATACCCTGAAGCGCTACTATCCGGGCGGACGGGGCTTTTCTATACTTGGGTCATATACAGGCATAGGAGAGTGAGGGCTTTGAGACAGCGCACACGCAAGACAGCAATACCGCTGGCGATAGAGCTTCCTTTAAAGGGAGGCGCTCCTGCAGCTTCACCGCCGGGGGCTGGCATCATAAAGAAGAAAAAGAAAGGTTTTCTGCACGAGCTGATGCATAACCGGGTACTGTTCCTGATGCTGCTTCCGGCACTGCTGTTTTTCCTGATCAATTCGTATTTTCCGATGATAGGCGTCTATTACGCGTTCACCCAGTTTGACTTCAACGTAGGGCTGTTCGATGCACCATTCGTCGGCTTCAAGAACTTCGAGTTCTTATGGAAATCCGGCACGCTGGTCAAGCTAACCCTGAATACAATCGGCTACAATCTGGCTTTTATCCTGCTCGGCAACGTTCTGGCCATAGTCTGTGCGATCCTGCTCAGCGAACTGCGCGTTAAATGGTTCAAAAAGCTGACCCAGTCGATCATGTTCCTTCCATACTTTGTATCCTTCGTTATCCTGAGTGTTATCGTCTACAACGTATTCAATTATGATAGCGGTTTCCTAAACACGCTGCTGGCCAGATTCGGTGCGGGTCCGGTCGATGTGTACAATAAGCCGCTGGTGTGGATCTTCCTGATCATTCTCTTTTATCTGTGGAAAAATCTCGGCTACAGCATGGTTATCTACCTGGCAGCCATTACCGGAATCAGCGACGAATATTATGAGGCGGCCAAAATCGACGGTGCGCATATTTTCCAGCGGATCTGGTATATCACGGTGCCGATGCTGAAATCGACCTTCGTTGTGCTGCTGCTGTTCTCGCTCGGCAGTATTATGAAGGGGCAGTTTGACCTCTTTTACCAGCTGATCGGCAATAACGGGGTGCTGTACAATACGACGGATATTCTGGACACCTATGTGTTCCGTTCACTTAAGGTAACGTTTGATATCGGGATGGCGACAGCAGCGGGTCTGTATCAATCCCTGTTCGGCTTCATTCTGATCATGACGGTCAATTACATTATCCGCAAAATAAACGATGACTACGCGCTGTTCTAGGAGGGGAGAAGGAGTATGCATATTAAAGACGATTATTATACAAGGCTGCTGCAGGGATTGGCGTATGCGGTCATTATCCTCGGCTCGCTGGCCTGCCTGATACCGTTCCTGCTGATTATATCCGCCTCCCTGACAGCCAATGAGTCGATTATTAAGGATGGCTATCATCTGATCCCGGCGGAGTTTTCGCTGGAGGGCTACAAAACGGTGTTCACCTTCCCGGATGAGGTGCTGCGGGCTTACGGGGTTACGCTGTTCACGACGGTGACTGGTACGCTGACAGGGCTGTTTTTTATGACAATGGCCGGGTATGTGCTGGCACGTAAGGATTTTAAATACCGTAATACGTTCTCCTTCTATATCTACTTTACGACGCTGTTCGGCGGGGGGCTGGTGCCCTGGTACATCATGATTACCAAATACCTGCACCTGACGGATTCTTATGGGGCGCTGATTTTTCCGGGACTGATGACCCCGTTCCTGATTATTCTGATGAAAAACTTCATCCGTTCGGCGGTTCCCGAGGAGCTGTTCGAATCGGCCAAAATCGACGGGGCCGGCGATTTCCGGATTTACTGGCGCATTGTGCTCCAGCTGTCGATGCCCGGTATTGCCACGGTGGGCCTGTTCCTCGCTCTGGCGTACTGGAATGACTGGTTCTCCTCCTCACTGTTCATCAATGATCCGCATAAATATCAGCTGCAGTTCCATCTGTACAATGTAATCAACTCCGCGGCGTTTATCGCCAATATGGGGGCGGGCACCGGGGTCAGCCTGGGCAGTGACCTGCCGACAGAATCCACCAAGATGGCCATGGCCATTGTGGTTACCGGACCGATTCTGTTCCTGTACCCGTTCATTCAGCGGTATTTCGTAAAAGGCTTGACGATCGGGGCTGTAAAAGGTTAGAACCGAATAGTAGAGCATGCTATCAAAGGGTGCCTGTTGTCCGGCTGACATAGCAATAAGTTTTGTCCGAAGTGACTCAAGGGTGTGTATGCTAAACAAAACGAGGCATATGCTTCCGAAGCAAGTTTTGTTCGAAGTGACTCAAGGGTGTGTATGCTAAACAAAACTAGGCATATGCTTCCGAAGCGAGTTTTGTCCGAAGTGACTCAAGGGTGTGTATGCTAAACAAAACTTTTAGGAGGGTTCATAATGACAAAGAAAGCAGGCCGAAGATCTCTGGTTACGCTTACAACGGCGGCGCTGGCCTTATCGCTCCTTGCAGGCTGCGGGGGCAATAACAATGGCGGTAACAGCGCAAACGGGGCAAACAGCGGAGAAGGCGGCAACGCAGGTACTCCTGCGGCAACAGAGAACGCCAGTACAGCAGCCCCGGCAGAGACCGGAATCGATACGTCGAAGAAAGTGGAGCTCCAGTTCTATATGCTTGGGGATGCGCCGAAGGATCTTCCGGTCATTCAAGATGAGATCAACAAAATGGCGCAGGAAGAGCTGAACGCCACCGTCAAATTCAACTACACCAGTTGGACGGACTGGGATCAGAAATATAAGCTGCTGCTCTCCTCCGGGCAGGCGATTGATCTGATTTTTACAGCGGACTGGACCCAATATCAGTCGTATGCAAAACGCGGCGCTTTCCTGGCAATAGACGACCTGCTGCCTAAGGCTGCCCCTGAGCTGCAAACGTTCGTCCCGAAATCAATGTGGGAGGATGTAAAGGTTGACGGCAAAATTTACACGGTACCTGCGACTTATAAGGAGTATGTGACCAACGGCTTTGTGTACCGCGAGGATCTGCGCAAGAAATATGATCTGCCGGTGCCCAAGGATCTGGCCAGCTATGAGGCGTACATGGACGGCATTGTCGCGAACGAGCCGGATCTGATGCCAATGTCCCTGAACAGCGATATCGGCAATAATCTCCATTACATTTATACGGAGCTTAACAAAATGGTCGGTGCACTCCCTTACGGAATGGGCGTAAAATATGATTCCCCTACCACGGTCTATACCTACTGGGGCTCCGATGAGCAAAAAGAAGAGCTGAAAACGATGAAGCGCTGGGCGGACAAAGGCTTTATCCCTAAAAACGTGCTGAACATCAAGGACACGATGCAGGACCCGATTACTTCCGGCAAAGCGGCCAGCATGTTCGGGGATAACCCGACCCGCTATAACGACATGAAAATGAAGATTAGTACGACCCATCCCGAGTGGGAGCTGGCGTATTCCCCGTTTGGTCTGACCACCGGCTATGCTACGCCTGTGCATCCGATTCATAACGGCTTTGCGATTCCGAAGAGCAGCAAGAACCCGGAACGTGCACTGGCCTTCTATGAAAAGCTGGTACTCGACAAGCGTTACAACCTGCTGACGCAGTACGGTATTGAGGGCAAGAACTACACCGTCGAAAACGGCTATTACAAGCTGGTCGGCACCAGCACCAGCAACGGCTTCTCCCGCGAAGGAATGAACGGCTGGGCCTGGCGGAATCCGGAATATATGCTGTTTGACCAGGGCTTCGACGGGGTGAAGGCCATCTTTGATGAGCTGGATAAAATCCAGAAGCCGGATCTGTTCCTCGGCTTTGCGGAGGACTACTCCTCCTACCAGGCGGAAAAAGCGGCGCTTGAGCAGGTTGAGAAGCAGTACCTCTTCCCGCTGCAGGCCGGGCTTGTAGAGGATATCGACAAGGGCCTGGACACCTTCCTGCAGAAGGCTAAACAAGCCGGGCTGGAAAAGATCCAGACGGAGTGGACGAAGCAGTGGAACGCTTATGTGGCGGAGAAAGGTATTAAATAGTGGAGGATGCCCCGGAGGCCAATGGCTTTTGGGGCTTTTTTGTTGCTGGGTGCGTGCGGGATTATTGCTTAAGCGGTCGCTCCGAAAAAAGAATGTTGTTCCACCCGCTGTTGTGTCCAGATTTTCTGATTATACCTTGGCGGTAAAAATCCGGACACAAAGGCGGCCGCTGCCGCTGTTCCACAATCATTCTATTTTCTCCGCTGCTTTAAGCGTGGAATGACCAGCACAACCCGAACCAGCACAGCCCGTCAGCCAGCGGCCTCCGGGGCAGGGAGAGGGGAGCAGCAGGAAAAGCCAGCCTCCGGCAGATATGGAGGCTGGCTTTAGGAAAGTTGGTTTAGCTGGGGAGGAGGGAGCTTAGTTGGAGATGGTATGAGGTGCGGCAGAAGGTGAGCAGAAAATAGTGTATCGAAAGGAAAAGGACGATGTAAGAGAAGCATCGGGACGCTGTAAGGACAGCTTAGAAATAGGACAAGGGCAAGGACAAGGGCAAGGGCAAGGGCAAGGACAAGGGCAAGGGCAAGGACAAGGACAAGGACAAGGACAAGAGCAAGAGAGGGCAGCTCAACGACAGCAAGGAGGCAGACAATTAGATGCTACGGTTACTATTGGGGGCTGGCCCAGATTAGATGTACCATCCCCCGCCAGTGGCTCTCCAACTTGTTGATGGTGAGGCCGGATTCACGAACCAAACCTAAGATGTCACGGGTATGATGGCAGCCGTAGATCCGGTAGAGCAGAGGGTTGAGCGCTCTGAGGCCCAAGGCAAGGGCCGGGCTCTCGCTGATTCCATGCTCCATAAGCAGGATCTGCCCGCCGGGTCTGCACCAGCGGCTGAGGTGTTCCAGTACAGGAAGCGGACGGGCATAGCTGCAAAAGGATAATGTAGACACAATGGTATCAAACGAATGATCAGGGAAGCTTAGCTCTTCTATGTCTGAGCGGATGAGGGTAGTATCAATCTGATACTGCTCCGCTGAACGTCTGGCCTTCGCGAGCATCGCCGCGCTGAAATCTGCAGCGGTAAGCTGTATGCCCGGAGGATAGTACGGGAAATTAGCACCTGCGCCTACCGCCAGCTCAAGGACCTCGCCCTTGGCATGGCTTATCAGCTGTCGGCGCCAGCGTATCTGCCGGGCATCTTCTCTTTGGCTGTCGTACCGGGCAGCCTGCTTGTCGAAGATGCGGATCAGCTTCTGCTTTTCCACTTGCCGGTCACCTCGTTCCAAGTATTAGTTGCATTTATAAAGAAGCAGGTTAGGACTAACACCTGTTCAAGCCAGCCTCATTATGCATTTTTAGAGCGCCGGTAATCGTTAGGTGTCGTGCCGAAGCTGCGCTTGAACATCCGGTGCAGGTAGGAGCTGCTGGTGAAGCCGCAGCGCTCGGCGATAACGGTTACCGGCAGATCGGTATTTTCCAGCAGGCTGCATACCTCGCGCATCCGCACCTCCAGGATCACATCGACGATGCTGTTCAGGGTCTGCTGCTTGTAGAGGCGGCTGATATAGATTGGCGACATATCCAGCTCATCGGCAATCTGGTTGAGGCTGAGATTCGGCTCTCTGTAGTTATCCTCAATTTTTTGGTTGATGAGGCGGATCAGGTCATGCTGTTTGGCATTTTTTTTCTCGGACAGCTGCTCACGCATTTCACTGAATACGGCGGAGAAGGCCTCTTCCAGCTCTGTGACCGTTTCGATTGAATCCAGAGCAGGCAGTGCCGGCGTCCCGTCAATCTGCAGGCGATTGCGTTTCTGGACGGTGCTGATGATTTCTTTTATCGTCACACTAAGTCTCGACACTGCTAATTGCACAGTATGGAAGGGGTAGCCCTGCGTTTCCCGGATAATCGAGCTGAAATGCTCGCTGGCTTCTTCCACTTTACCGGACATGAGCGCATCGGCGAGACGTTTTTCTTTTTCCGTCGGATAGTGGTACGTATGGGTCTGCAGCACATTAATGGATTGTGCGCTGATAATACAGCCGTGTCCATAGAACAGCCGGTGGTTCGACGCATCTTTTACCTGCTTGTAGAGCTGGTGCAGCTGCTGGGCATTCCGGTCGATATGGCTGTAGGTGAGCGTAAGGCTGATTTTGAGATAATCGGAGCAGGCCTGCTGAAGCTGACGCAGCAGCGTTTCGATCAGCCCGGTGTCGGTATATTCGCTCGGGTCAACGATGTTCAGCAGCACAAGGATACCGTCATCATTCATATCCACGGTTTCGACCCGGTAGGTCGTGCCGCAGATCTCCGAAGCAATGTTCATAATCGCAAATTTGTAGGCCAGCAGGTAGGAGGAGCGCTCATCACGCAGCTCTTTATAATTATCAATACGCAGCAGGATCATCCGGTAGTCATCATTAAAAGTAAAATGGATGCCAAGCTGTCTCAGCTTCTCCATCTGCTGGATCGACTGCAGCGGCTTCAGGCCGAGCACAAGATCGCGCATTGTATTCTGCCTGATCATGAACATGCTGTCCCGTTTCTCAGACTCCAGAATATTCATTTCCTTGACAATCCGGCTGATCGGCAAATATAGCGTCCTGGAGGTAAGCCAGGATAATCCGAACCCCCCAACAAGAATAAGGGCGGCGATCAGCAGAGTGGCATTGCGGATGCTGTCCGTCTGCCTGGTGATGATGTCATACGGCGTGATGCGGACATACTGCCAGCTCAGGGCATCCGGTGCGGTATAGGAGATCAGGGAGTTAACTCCTGCGAATTTTCCGATAAAATAGCCCTCAGCATCGCCCTTAATCTGCTGCTTCACCCACAGTGCTTCTTCAGGTGCGAGCTCCTGCTGCTCCAGGCTGTTGCCGGACAGGAAGGTTCCATTGTCAGACAAAATAAAGGTAGCGCTTTCAGAATCTTCCGGTGTGTTAATCTCCTTGTTGATCCAGGGTGCGGAGATATTCACAATGACTGCTGAATTAATTGAACGGTTCCAGCCGATGGCATCATAGCACAGGAAGGTATAGGCCCTGACCTGATCATTCTCCTTGGCGCCGTTCGAATAGACGCGGGGTATCGGAGTGAAGGGCTTATATTCCTTATAATGGTTCAAAATATCGAGAATCCCGGTATCCACCAGCTCCCGCTCGGTATACACACCGTTCTGGCCTTGGGAGGAGGCGATGTAGATTCTTGCGCTTTTTGGATTGTAGACATAGATGGACTCAATGTAAGGCATGGAGCTTAAGTAATTCCCGAGCTCGGACATGGCGGCGGTGACGTCGTAGATGTCGGGCTTGTCGTAGAGGACGATTTTGGAGATGGTGCTGTTGCGGTAGATTTGAAAGGACAGGGATTGTGCAGCCTCGTTCATATTCACAACCTCTTTGCTGGTCTGGGTGAGATTGCTGAGGTCGGAGCGGAAGGCCTGGGTCTTTTCGACGCCGATGTAATAGTTGTAATAAATGATGGTGGAGGCAAGGAAGGTCAAGGATACGCAAAGTGTCATGCTGACTAATATCCGGCTGTACAGTGCTCTCCGGTTGCCGAGCTTGTTCAGTCTCATTGTCATCCCCCTGAATTCATTCTGTGTACAGGCAGCTTGGCCTGGTTCTGTATTGTTCACAGTATAAGTATAAGCTTCACAGGGTGAACAGAACAGTGCAGCAAGCTGACAACCTTGCACAAACCGGAATTCCGGGGGAGTGAACAAAAGTGATATTCCTGTACATATGCGACTATATTGCTGAACTTAAGAATGGAGTCAGGCGGATTCTTAAGTTCACTCTGTATTCAACCAGTAATCTGCATCAGCAGCGGAGTGACCTTGAATCCATTGACCGGAGCCAGATCCTGCGAGCAGGAGGAGAGGGCGACTATGACATCCGTCAGAGCGAGGAGGGCAACATAATCACCGGGCTTTGAGAGCGGTTCTTCAATGACATAGTCGAGATTATCGTCCAGCTTATTGTTCATGAACCAGTTGATCGGATCGGGCAGCTCCCGGTTCCCCAGGCCATATTGCTGCAGTGCCTTCTGGAGGTTATCATGACAGTTCGGATGCTCATCCTGCCCGAAATCCACCTTGTAGCGGTAATAGTCACATGCCGGAAAAAAGAAATCATGCCGTCCCACCGTATCCTGAGTCAGCTGCATCAGCGGCTGCCGGCAGTTGCTGTACAGGCCGTCGCCTATTTTGAGCCGGATACTGCTGAGTGAGGCCCGCATATGAACAGGGGAGACATGCTCATCATGATCGGCAGCATTGAAGCAGACAAAATCACCGACCTGCTTGCCCTCCACATCAATGATATAGAGCGTCTGGCCTTTGCGGACCCTTGCGCTTCTGCCCTCATAGGCCGGTACCACGATTTCCTCGATTAATGTTCCGTTTCTCATATGATTCACCTGCTTCATTATTTATTCAATGAATACTGCGACGGCCCGGATGGGGGAGCCGGTGCCTTTACGGATTTTGAGCGGGAGCCCGAAGTAGAGGAAGCGCTTCTGCGCGATCTGGTCGAGGTTGCACAGGTTCTCGGTGTTGGTCAGCTTGTATTCTCGGCAGATCAGATGCCCGGCAAAGGTAGTATCCAGCGGATTATCAATCGAGGGTGCATCTATCCCGATATTGACGACACCTTGCTGCGCCAGCCATTCGGCCGCACCGTAATCCAGCCCGGTATAGCGGGTCAGCCATTCGTCTGTGCCATACGCACGTTTGTAATGGCCGGTATAGAGCAGCACGATATCGCCTTTGTCGAGGTGAAGGTAACCTTTGCTTAGCGCCTGCTCCAGATCACTACGTGTAATATAGGCATCCGGAGAGATGTGCGAAAGGTCCAGGCAGACAGCCGGGCCGTAAAAATACTCCAGCGGCATCTCATCGATTGTAGCCCCCTGCGGATCATATTCATAAATGGCGTCGCTATGGGTCGGGCCGTGCTCGTTGATAAGCAGGTTATTAGTGGCGAACTCGAAGCCGAGCTTCCGCCTGCTCTCCTCATGGCTCATGTTGGGGAAAATCATCGTCTTCTGATGCGGCGGAAACACCGGCATTCCCTGATAAATTTCCTGGGACAGATCAACTACCTGGATACCCATGGAAGAGGCCTCCTTTTGTATGTTATAGCAAAAGCAATGAGCCTGACCGGCTGGTGCTGGCGTTGAATTGCTGGCTCGTGTTGGAACAACCGTGGAAAAAGGTTGAATTGCTGCTTAATAGTGACGGTAAACACGGAAGATACCGGTGTTGATGTTGATTAGACCAGCGGCGGCAGAACGGTGAACGCGTCTGCATCGATTAGGCCGATGTCAGTGATTTTCCAAGCGGGACTTGTGACAAGGGAGAGGAAGGAGAGGTGCATGAACGGCACATGCAGCGTGCAGCCCAGCTCCTCCCGTGCTAGGCGGTGCAGCTCAGCGATTCGTGCGCTCATCTCTTTGCCGGTCAGCTCGTCGGTCATCAGGCCGCCGATCCGCAGCGGCAGATCACCGACCACCTTGCCGCCTTCAATCATTGCGATCCCGCCGTCCATGGCAATAACCCGGTTGACTGCAGTTACCATATCAGCGTAATTGGTGCCGGTGACAATGATGTTGTGGGTGTCGTGGGCCACACTTTCGGCGATGGCTCCAGCCTTCAGCTTCATGCCGCGGACAAAGGTTTTGCCGATCTTGCCGCTGCGGCCGTGCCGCTCGACGACAAGCAGGGGCAGGAGGTCATTATCAACCGATGGCTGAACGATACCGTCTATGACCGGGGCGGTATAGATGCCGGCTCCGGTCAGATTCTGGTCCGGGATCACCTCAATGGTACGGACCCGGACACTGCCGTTCGCTCCGCCGGAGGAGAACTGCAGGTCTGTAAGCTTCACCGGTTTCCGCTTGACCGACTTTTTGACGGATTCAGGGTAGATGTAGGACGGAATATCACGGGTCAGCTCACCGTTCTCGGCTAGCTTGACTCCGCCGATATATACCTGTGAAACGGTCATCCGGGCCAGATCGCTGATGACGGCGATATCGGCTTTTTTGCCGGGAGCAAGCAGTCCGATATCCTGGAAGCCAAAGTGGGTGGCCGGATTGATCGTCACCATCTGGATTGCCTCAACCGGATCGATGCCTACAGCGATTGTCCGGCGGACGATATCGTTCATATGGCCGTATTTGAGCAGGTCCTCGGGAACCATGTCGTCTGAGACGAGAATCGCGCGCCTGGAGTCCATTCCTTCCTCGGTAATCGCACGGATGCATTCGGCCATGTTGCGCTGAGAGGAGCCTTCACGCATGAACACGCTGACCCCGTAGCGCAGCTTCTCCATCATTTCTTCCTTGGTCGTTGTCTCGTGACAGGAGACATGGCCTCCGCCGCAGATAATATGGGCCGCCAGTTCCGGGCCGTACAGGCCGGGGGCGTTGCCTTCGATGGTTTTGCCGATGGATTTGGCGTAAGAGACAGAAGCCAGCAGATCATCTATCAGATAAGGTGCGTTATTGTACACCGGATGTACGTTGCTGAAGCCCTGCAGCTCACCGATGCCCTGCACGTAATCATCGTTCAGCAGGTCCTGCATATCCTTGGAGGTGATATCTGCGCCTGCTGTTTCCAGGCCGGGCACATCGGGAGTGAGGCAGGGAACGGTAAACAGAACACGGTTGGGCAGGGTGCGCGCCTCATCAATCATTGCCTTCATGCCGGGCACGCCCAGCACGTTGCCGATTTCATGCGGGTCAGCCACTAAAGTGGTAGTTCCCGTGGGAATGGACAGCTTGGAGAATTCCGTTACCGTCAGCATTGCGCTCTCAAAATGCATGTGGGAATCGATGAAGCCGGGACTTATAAACTTGCCGCTCACGTCTTCGACAACTGTAGCAGGCCCGATAAGCTTATCGGCCTGACCGACCAGCAGAATCCGGTCACCTTTAATGGCAACATCGCCGGGATAAATCTCCCGGGTAATGACGTTGATAATGAAGCCGCCCTTCAGCACCAGGTCGGCATAAGCGCTGCCGGAGAGCAGCACATCAATCATCCGACGGCGCTGGATGGCATCTTTTAACTCAGTAGTGATCATCTGTTATACACCTCCTGGCTTAGCGCAATCGATACTGTCCACGATTCCGACAATTGCAGCATCCACCGGGGCATTCGGCTGCTGTGCTGCTCTTGAGGCCACGCTGCCAATCGCATAAATAATCGTCTCGCCGATTCCCGCGCCTACGGTATCGACGGCGATGATGGGTTGGCCAGCCTGTGTTAGATCCGGTAGTATCGGCTGAACGATCAGCAGCTTGGCGCCGATGAGATTGTCGTCTTTTCTCGTTGCAACGACATGCCCCGTAATGATTCCCAGCTTCATGTGCTTGTCACCTCGTATGCTTGATAAAGTCATAAATGAATTAGCCGTCTGCTGCCCGATTTCAAAGGGACTCAATAAATGATTTCTATACCGTATTGTCTGGCGAGATCAGCGGCAAGCGGAGTAACTACGGCCGGGGCGGACAGTCTGATCGACATTCGGCCAAGCTTTGCAGCGTCCTGGATGTCCTCGGCGGTAAGTACCTGCTTATGCAGCCGTGACTGGACAGAAGTTATCCAATGGTTCACCTGATCCGGCTCCAGCAGGGTTATGCCGAAGTCTTCGAGCGTTGCGAGCTTCCTCTTCAGTTCGTCCTTTAGCCGCGGAGGGGCATGCAGAAGACCCTGCTCTCCCCAGCGGTAATGTCCCGGATTAGCTCCAAGTGTTAGTGCGCCGACTGGCTTGCCGGCACACACGAAGCGGATAATCTGCTCCACATAGGGATCGCTTGCATCCAGCGCAGATAAGCGGGATATCAGAGGCAATGAGAGAACCGGAAGAAACAGAAGATCGGCAGCTTCCGGTGTGAGTAAGCGGAGGGCGGCTGGAACGGTGATATCATCAATCCCTGTTTTTGCCGCAAGCTGCTGAATGGAAATGTCCCGGAGCAGCGGTTCATCTGCGGCAAGCTTTAACCTCATCCTGAAATGGTCCAGCTGCCGGATGGCGGTATAGCCCTCCTCCATGCTGATGAAATGGCCGGTCAGCAGAATCAGGACACGGGGAAAGTCCCGATTCAGCTCCTGCTCCCTGGACCGGTATGCCAGGCTGAGCAGGGTATTGGCTGCAACCGTACTATGCCGGCTGTCCATAGCCTTGGTTATTCAATGCCCTTGGACAGAAGGGCGCGTTCAACCTCGCTGTGCGGGCGCGGAATGACATGCACCGACACTAGCTCCCCGACACGCTTGGCAGCGGCAGCGCCTGCATCGGTCGCGGCTTTTACTGCACCGACATCGCCCCGGACCATTACGGTTACGAGACCGAAGCCGATTTTTTCATAGCCGCAAATCTCGACGTTCGCCGCCTTAACCATTGCATCGGCTGCTTCAATTGCGCCTACCAGACCTTTTGTTTCGATCAAGCCAAGTGATTCTCCCATATGAATAACCTCCGTTAAATTTAATTTTGGGTTTAAGAGCTTTTAATTTAGACTCTAGTCCGGTGAGCCTGAAGAAAGATCTGCATCCAGCGCTGACTGATCCGGTGTAGCAGCTTCTTCAGCGGATGGCTGCGGTTGCGGGATGGCAGCAGATGCAGCTGGAGCGGGAGCACCGGCAGACGGGGCGCTATTATCATCAGGCAATAGGTAATTGCCAAGAATCCTGCCGGTCACATCACTGTGCGTCTTGGCAATGACATGGGCGGACACCACGGTGCCAACCCGCCGGCCCTCTGCTTTGCCGGCTTCAACAGATGCGGTTACAGCAGCAACATCGCCGCTGAAATGCAGGGTGACACCCAGTGATCCGCCGACTCCAATGATCTTCTCGACGGCTACGAGCCGCACATCTGCTGCTTTGAGTGCGGCATCTGCCGCTGAGACAGCGGTGGTATAACCCAGCGCTTCAATTAAACCAAGTGCTTGCATGAAAGGAGCCTCCTTGTTCATTGATCTGCCATGCGTCAGCGGCTAAGCTTATCCGCGCGGAGCAGACAAGCCGGCGAGTCCGCTGGCAGCTGCAGCCATCTGCCCGGCGGAACCGGTGAGAATGCAGCAGCCGCGCTCCATGCTCAGGCGTAAGCCTGAGTGCGGATTGCGCTGCAGCCACTGCTCCGCGATACCGATGCTGTTCCAGCGGGATGAGCCGGCCACTACGGCAACGGCTTCCTGCGGACCGCCGCCAAAGTAGCGGCGCAGCAGCTGGCCTGGTTCCCGGCTGATCCAGATCCGGACGGCTGAACCGGCATCGTGCTGCATCCGGGCGGTGAGCTGTTTAAGCTTATCCGCGACCCGTTCTTGATCCTGGCCGAACAGCTTAAGCTCAAAGCCGCCGCCGTCCGCACTCCAGCTGATATCGGCCTCCAGGCCGGAGTCCTGCGGGAGCAGCTCGTCGGCGGCGAACAGCTGGCCCGGCTGGCAGGAAGGAGCGCTGATAATCCCGGCTGTGCTGTAATCCCTTGCCGAGCTGCCAAGCAGCGGGCGGAGATCGTCGCGGATGCGGGGGAACAGCCAGACATCCATATCCGCGGCAGGGAGGCGGACAGGCTCCAGCGGGTCCTGTGCATCTGCCGGGGCGGAGGATCGTGCGGGCGCGCTGTCCGGCGAGCTGTTGTTCAGCTGCTCCGGACGGGTTAATGTGCGCTGAAGCAGCGGAGACAGGTACTGTTCTGCGAATTGGCGAGGCGGGGCCGCTTGCGCCGGGAGGGCCGGCGACCCTAATGCAGCTGCTGCCGGAAAGGCTAAGTCAGCTGCCGGCCGCGAAGGTCCCGCAGCTCCAGCGGCTCGGGCAATACTGGCGCCGCCCGCGGGCCGCTGCTGCACATTGCCGACAGCGGAAGCCGCATCGGCAGTAATGGAGGCCAGCCGTTTGGCCGCTTGCTCCTTCTGGTAATTGGTCCGTTTAAGCGGAAGTGTCAGCTCCGGCTTAGGGCAATTTCCTGGGGTGGAGCAGGTATGCATGCAGTTTTTTTTGCTGCCGGCAGTGCAGCCAGCAGCAGACGCATCAGGTGTAGCTGATGTAGCAGACGTAGCAGGTGTAGCTGATGTAGCAGGCGTGGCAGATGTAGCAGGTGTAGCTGATGTAGCAGACGTAGCAGGTGTAGCTGATGTGGCAGGCGTAGCAGGTGTAGCTGATGTGGCAGGCGTAGCAGACAAAGCAAATTTAGCAGATGTAGCAGAACTTGCTTGAGCGGGAGCCGGGGTACGGTTCCGCTGCAGTACTTCGGCCACAACATCTTTCATGAAACTGGACAAGGGTAATCACCTCCCTGATGACTTGAATACTGCTTGCAGGTTAAAGGAGCATTCTGGCGAGATCGGCATGCGGGCGGGGGATGACATTAGATGACACGAGCTGCCCGCCGGTTTTTGGGTAAGCAGCCAGGCCGGCCTCAACAGCGGCAGTTACCGCCGCGACATCCCCTTCGACGATAACGGTAATCAGGCCGGAGCCGACCCGCTTGAAGCCGGCCATCCGCACATTGGCGGTCTTGCACATGGCATCCAGCGCTTCCAGCGCCGGGGTCAGGCCTCGCGTTTCAATTAAGCCGATAGCTTGCATGATCCACCTCCTATAAGTATTGCAGGCGGTACTAACGCCTGAAGGTTAAGCCTGACAATTAGCCTGCTAGGATAAGAAGGAGGCGGAAGGTACGATGAGATGATCTAAGATTCTCCGGATCGGTGAGTACGCAGTATTTAGTTGGATTTCCGCCATGTAATTCTTCTGATTCCCAGAATTTCTAATGATTAGTTCGATAAAAGCAGTTTAATTTCGACTATAAGCCTCTAATAGGGGTAACACAGGATAATTAAGTGGAGTTTTTACTACTAATGCTGCCTATCCGGGATATTTCCAGGAAATAGGTGGAGTAATTCCACTTAATTCAACAGGTAATGCACTGTGGAGCTATTTTTGTAAAATGCAATTTAACGTTAGCTCGGGTACTCAGCGTCAAATCACCGTAACCAAGTAGCTCCTCAACATTCAGCATCAATTACCGTAACTAAGTAGCTCCTCAACGCTCGGCATCAACTACCGTAACCAAGTAGCTCCTCAACATTCAGCATCAATTACCGTAACTAAGTAGCTTCTCAACACTCAGCATCAATTACCGTAACTAAGTAGCTCCTCAACACTCAGCATCAATTACCGTAACTAAGTAGCTCCTCACCGCTGAGCAACCAATCACCGTAACCAAGTAGCTCCTCAACACTCAGCATCAATTACCGTAACTAAGTACCTCCCGACACTCAGCATCAAATCACCGCAACTAAGTAGCTCCTCACCGCTGAGCAACCAATCACCGTAACTAAGTAGCTCCCGACACTCAGCATCAAGTCATCGCAACTCAACAGTCCCTCACGGCTTAGCCATCAAACTTCAGCATAATTGCACTCCATACAACTAAAAGGCCGTTTTTTTCGCTCCACGCCGCTTTAAGTGTATTGCGTACAACTAAACTGGCGTGAAAGGCTTGTTTTAGCTAAATCGAGTACTTTTAGTTGTATGAAATACAGCTTCACTGCAGCTATTCCCGCAAAAGGAGAGGCTGCAAACAAGGTGTTAATTCTAGTAAGGAGTCACTGTCAACCAGGCGTCGATACTAAGAGTGTTGTTCGCTCCATGCAATCCCCAAAGTGGCAGATATCCAGCTGCCCGTAGTACAGGAGATCCAGCCTGATTCCTGCAAATCCCTGCTATACATCATTTGGTAAGCCGACATTCCATTCCTGTATAGTCCTATCGCACTCCCCCCGCCACACATGCTACAAATAATCCGCCAGCCGGATTTTATCCTGCCCCGGAATATAGGTTCTCCGGTACTGTTCCCGGTGGGCGAGGGGGCAGGTGGCGTCGATGCCCATTTTGGCCGATACGCCGCGCAGATTGTGCGAGGGCTCGAGCGGTGAGCCTTTGGCTCCCGGCACGATGAACAGGTCGAGGTCGGCCTGCACCCGGGTGGCGATGGCCCACTCGACATCGAGCGGGTCCAGCAGACTGACATCCTCGTCGACCACCACGGCATGCTTGAGATCCTTATCCCCGGCAAAAGCAGCCAGCAGTGCTGTCTTCCCGTCGCCCTCCTGAACCTTGCGGATCTGGATGACGGCGTGATAGCGTCCGACTCCGCCCATGGTGATGTGCACAGCCTGCACGCCCGGAACGACTTGGCGGACAGAGCCGAGCAGGGCGACTTCGCGGGCGATAGCCATCGGCAGCTTCTCCTCATAGCTGGCCGGCAGAATGGTCTGCCAGACGGAATCGCTGCGGTGGGTGACGGCCGAGATTTCGACCACCGGCTGCTCGGTCCGCGGGCCGTAATAGCCGCCGAGCTCGCCGAACGGGCCCTCCGGCTCGCGTATACCAGGCAAAATCCGGCCCTCGAACACAACCTCTGCTTCCGCCAGCACCTCCAGATCGACCGTCCGGCACCGGACGACCTCCAGCGGCTGGCCGAGCAGGGTAGAGGCCACCTCCAGCTTGTCGGTGTGGAACAGATGCGTGCTGATCTGCGAAGCCAGCACCACTGCCGGGACTACCCCGAACATAAAGGCACACTCCAGCGGCTCGCCGCGTGCCTCAAAATCCTTATACTGCTGAAACAGCTCCGGCGAAGAGATGAGAATGCCGGTCCGGTTCCCGTCCAGCAGCTGCATCCGCCGGATGGAGGTGTACCGCTTGCGGCCGTCCTCACCCTTGACGACCATGACGCCAGAGACGTAATAAGCGCCGCTGTCCTCCGCGTGATACGTACAGACCGGGAACAGCTCCTGCAGGCTGA
Source organism: Paenibacillus camerounensis (assembly GCF_000723885.1). Lineage (GTDB taxonomy): Bacteria > Bacillota > Bacilli > Paenibacillales > Paenibacillaceae > Paenibacillus_AQ > Paenibacillus_AQ camerounensis. Next base: position 109,749 of record NZ_CCDG010000006.1, on the reverse strand, counting down.
TCCTGCTGGTGATTACCTGCTCCTGCACCGGGGCCTGCTGCACCAGCCGGGTTGGCGTAGGCTGGACAATCGCAGCTATCAGCTTGGGCAGCAGCTCCTCCGGAGTCATATCCATGCTGTCAGCGATCAGCTCCTTGGAGCCGCCGAGGCCAACAGCCATCGGTCCGGTGTAGCCTTTGACCTTCTCGAACAGCAACGCCTGCTTACCCCGGGCAGCCTTCACCACAGCGCCAAGCTCGAAGCGCGGGTCAACCTCCCGGCGGATACGCAGCAATTCTCCGCCCGGCTCCCAGCGGTGAAGCAGTTGCCTGATATTGACGGCTGCCATTAGCTCTCCCCCCATCTTTTCATCAGCTGATGCTCAATGCCGAACGCATCCAGCACTCTGGCATTCATGAAGTTCACCAGCTCCCAGATCTCGGTCGGGTGATTATAGAAGCCGGGAGAGGCGGGCACAATGTCTGCACCCGCGCGGGCCAGCCGCAGCATATTCTCCAGATGGATCAGATGCAGGGGGGTCTCGCGCGGGACAATGACCAGCCGGCGGCGCTCCTTCAGTACAACGCTGGCGGCCCGGTTCAGCAGGGTATCGCCCATACCGTTAGCGATAGCGCCGAGTGTATTCATCGAGCAGGGGATGATGACCATCCCGTCCGTTTTGAATGAACCGCTGGCTACGGGGGCGAACAGGTCTGTGTTGGACAGCACGGTTCCGTACTGCTCCAGCTCCTGCAGCTGAATGCCGCATTCGTACCCGAGCACATTCTCCCCGGCGCCGGTAGCGATGATATAGGTTTCCACACCAAGCTGGTGCAGGCTGCGGATCAGGGAATAACCGTAGATGGAGCCGCTGGCTCCCGTGATAGATACTACAATTCGCATAAGCGGCAATCTCCTTTAGCAGAGAGCTTAAATGTCCATGTTCTCACTCGTGTATAACAAAAAGAAGCCGCTGAAATAGAGAGGGGTTCTCTAATCAACGGCTTCCGGCAATCTGTGAACAGATATAGGGCTAACCTTAGTATAAATGCGGCGCATCAGGATAAACCGAAATGCAGCCTGCTATTCAGATTATTCAACTTGCTTCATATAGATTCCGGCTGCTTGAATTCCGCAAGATAAATCCTGCTTCATTGTTCGGCACCGGTATCACAGATTACAACGGTACAGGCCCAGGCTGTCAGGGGATCATAGTCCCTGAGTACGCCCGCAACCGGCAGCTCCAGCTCCTCGGCCAGCTTCTTCTGGATGCGCCGCTTGAATTCCTGATGCAGCGCAGCATCCACGGACTGCTTGAGCTCCGGATAATGCTCCTCAAGGGCGCGCAGTGCAGCAACCCGCTGGTGCTTCACCAGAAACATGATCATGGTCTCATTGGCAGCCTCCAGACGGAGCTGGGTTACACCGACGCCGTAGAGCTCCTTGTGGACCTCGTTGTAGCAGCGGGACAGCTTCTTCTTGTATTCATTGGAGGAGAGCAGCAGAGAGACGTTCAAGAAGATCACTCCCCTGTAATGATATCTTACGTGAAACGGGTGATTCAGCACTTAAGTGCTGTTTTTTCAATAAGATAAACTTCATTATAGAGAAAATCCTGCCAAAGTAAATGACTTATGTTACATTATATAACTTTACTGCGGACACGGAAGGTACGGGGGGAGAAGCCGACCTCTCTTTTGAACATATTACAGAACTGGGCATCATTCACGAATCCGGCTGTGGCGGATACCTCCGAAATATGCATTTGGGTGTGCAGCAGGAGAGATTTGGCATAATTGATGCGTTTTAGTAAAAGATAACGGTGGGGCGATTCACCAAAGCGCTCCTTAAACAAATGACGGAACCGGTCATAGCTGTACCCGGACATTTCCGCCAGTGACTGGACGGACAGCTTTTGACGGTAATGCTCCTCCATATAGTTGAGCACATACTGCATCTGGTCCTGTACCGGGGACTGGAAGCCGGAGCCGCCCAGCAGCCGCTGCAGGTGTACTGTTATTTCGCTCATCTGCAAATTTAAAAGCTCGGAGAAGCCCTCACGCTTGCGCTTGAATTCCCCGTTCATCCGCACCAGCGTCTGCAGGACAGTATGCTCCTTGTCATCTTCAAATACGCCGGACAATGTACTGATTGCCGGGTTTTCACAATGAAAGCCGACGAACAGTACCTCGGAGCGGGGCTGGTGATTCTCATCATGCTTAAAATTAGGCGGGATCAGCGCAAAGGAGTGCGGCCGGAAGTGATAGCTGCGCGGTCCGATGCTGCAGGTGCCGAGCCCGTGAATGTAATAAACCAGCTCGAAGCATTCATGCTGATGGCGCGGGATATGGGTATCTGCTTCATGCTCCGCATTTACAATATATAGGACTCGATCCATGTTGATCCTCCTTCTCTTTTTCATTTAGCCGAATCGTGTAAAAAAATGACCGAATGTATATAAAAGTTTGTCTCTGTATTTGCTATGATCGTATCAATTAAACGAAAGATTCGCAACCTGACTGGCCATCTTGTTCGGGAATTGACCGTTTAGTTGACGAAAAACCACCTTTTTTATCACTGGATGTAAGCTATTCATAAAATTTCAGTCGTTTTATGAATTTGCATAAAATTGTTTGCCGCATAACAACAGAACAAAACGTGTAATTGGGGAAGTCAGACGTTTTACAAGGTCCATCAATATCAAACAGGGGTGTGAACAGACAAAATGAAAAAGAATGTTCTTACATTATTGCTGCTTATGGTAATGGTACTCGTCACTGCTTGCGGAAACAACACGGCTAACAATGGAAACGCGGCGGATACCGGCAACGATGCAGCAAATAGCGGAAACGCCGGATCGGGCGATAAGCTGAAGGTTATACTGCTGATTCCCGGAACGCTTGGAGATAAATCCTTCTTCGACGCTGCCAACAACGGCCTGCAGAAAGTGAAGACAGAGCTGGGCGCGGAGACTAAAGTCATCGAGATGGGCAATGACAAAACCAAATGGGAGCCTACCTTCAACGATATCGCTGCTGAAGACTGGGATGTTGTGATTTCCGGCGGATCGGAAATTACTGAAATGTTCAATATGACGGCAGAAGCGAATCCGGATAAAAAATTCATCAACTACGATACAGACATCGAAGAAGCACCGGCTAATATGTATAACATGTCTTACTCCACTAATGAAGTCTCCTTCCTGGCAGGCGCAACTGCGGCACTGGCTACACAGTCGGATATGCCGAATGCGAACCCGGATAATGTCATTGGTTTTGTCGGCGGTATGGATATCCCGGGTATCAACGCGTTCCTGGTCGGCTACATTCAAGGTGCGCAATACGTTGATCCTGATGTAAAAGTAGCTGTGTCTTATGCGGGCGATTTTGTTAACCCTGCCAAAGGCAAGGAATTGTCGCTGATCCAATACAACTCCGGTGTTGACGTGATCTTTAACGTAGCCGGCGGTACCGGTCTTGGTATCTTCGATGCTGCAAAGGAAAAGACACGTTATGCAATCGGCGTCGATTCTGACCAGGCCATGCTGCTTAAAGATACAGACAGCGAAAAAGCGGACCTGATCATCACCTCTGCAATCAAAAAAATCGACAGCGCCATTCTGGGCGCCGTAACTAAGCTTCAGGACGGTACACTTGAAATGGGCAAACGCGATGTACTGGGCTTCGTTGAAGACGGCGTAGGCATTGCTGAAAATGACATCTACACCAGTGTATTCCCTGCAGATCTGCAAGCCAAGGTTGAAGAAGTGAAGCAGAAGCTGATCAACAAGGAAATCACAGTAGACAACGCAATGGGCATGGAGACTTCAGAGGTTGAAGCGATCCGTAATGCTGTTAAGCCTTAATTAAATTTAATCATTAACCGGTACGCCGTATCTCCTGCAGTTGGGATTCCTTCCTTAAGAAGAATTCCAGCTGCCTATTTTTGCAGAAAAACAGTCTAGTTGAAAGGCGTTGATAACCCGTGGAACACGCGCTGCTGGAAATGCGGGGAATAACCAAGGTGTATCCCAATGGCGTCGTTGCCAACAAGGATGTCCACTTTAGCCTGCGCGAAGGAGAAATTCATGCCATAGCGGGAGAGAACGGGGCGGGCAAATCGACCCTGATGAAGATTATGTTCGGAATGGAGGAGCCGAGTGAAGGCGACATCAGCGTCCGCGGGGAAAAGGTGAAGCTGCAGTCCCCGCAGGATGCAATCGACCGGGGCATCGGCATGGTCCATCAGCATTTCATGCTGGTACCTTCCTTTACGGTAGCCGAGAATATGGTGCTGGGCATGGAGCCGCGCAAGGGTGTTGGCTTCAACTACAGTGAAGCGGTCCGCCTGACGGAAGAGACGGCGCGTAAATACAATCTGGCTGTAAATCCTAAGGCGAAGGTCGAGGATCTTACCGTCGGGATGAAGCAGAAGGTGGAAATCCTGAAGGCACTGGTACGGGGCGCCAAAATCCTGATCCTGGATGAGCCGACCGCTGTGCTGACTCCGCAGGAAACCGAGGAGCTGTTCGTTGAACTCCAGCATCTGAAGGAGCAGGGACATACGATTGTGTTCATCTCCCACAAGCTGAAGGAGGTCAAGGCTATCTGTGACAGGATTACCATCATGCGCGGGGGCCGGAGCGAAGGGGTCTTCGAGACCCGGGACGTCAGTGAACAGGAGATATCACGGCTGATGGTCGGCCGGGATGTCGTGCTGAAATACGAGAAGGATAATGTACCTTTCGGCAAGCCGGTATTGTCCGTAAGCAATCTGGCAGTCCACGACAGCCAGGGCAAGGCGCTGCTGGAGCAGGTCAGCTTTGCAGTCCGCGAAGGGCAGATCGTCGGGATTGCCGGAGTGGAAGGCAACGGCCAGAACCAGCTCGTTGAAGCGCTCACAGGCGGGCTGCATGCTGTATCCAGCAGCGGAACGGTAAAGGTCAACGAAACGGATATCCTGGCAGCCGATATTCTGCGCATCCGCAGCCTGGGCGTATCTTATATTCCCGAGGACCGGATGCGCCAGGGCGCTGCCGGGGATGCCAGCATTTCCGACAATCTGATCTCGACCCGTTACCGGTCGAAAGATATGAATAAGGGCCCGCTGCTGAACGGCAAACGGATCGCTGCACTTGCCGCAGCACTGGTGGATGAATTCAAAGTACGGTGCTCAGGCCCGCAGCAGCCGATCGGCATGCTCTCCGGAGGCAACATGCAGAAGGTCGTTGTTGCCCGGGAATGCTCTACCAGCCCGCAGCTGCTGATTGCCGAGCAGCCGACCCGGGGCGTCGATATCGGTGCAGCCCAGTTCATCCACCAGAAGCTGCTGGAGCTGCGCTCCGCCGGCAGCGGGATCGTGCTCTTATCGGCTGATCTGAACGAAATACTGGAGCTGAGCGACAGTCTCCTTGTCATGTATGAGGGAGAGATTGTAGCCTACTTTGAGAATCCGTCCAAGGTAAGCGAAGAAGAGCTGGGCTTATATATGCTGGGCATCAACCGTCAGGACAAGCAGCAGATCGGGAGGGCCGTGAACCATGTTTAAAGTCAAATATTTTGAGGTGATCCGGACGGCGGCGGTCATACTGATTGCGCTGGCCATCGCCTTTATCATTATTTCTCTGGTCAGCGACCAGCCGCTCAAGACGATCGGAATTTTTCTGTGGGAGCCCATTTCCACCAAGGGGCATATCGGCAACGTGATCGAAATGGCAATTCCGCTGATGTTCACCGGTCTTGCCGTGTCCCTGCTGTTCCGGGCCAATATGTTCAACCTCGGTGCAGAAGGTATCTTCTATTTCTCCGGTGTAGTGGCTTCAGTACTGGCGATTCATCTGAGCCTGAACAGCTGGTTTCATCCGGTTGTAGCGATTGCAGCGGGCTCCATTGTCGGAGCGCTGCTGTCGGCGATCCCCGGTATTCTCAAGGCCAAGTGGAACGCTAATGAGCTGGTTACTTCACTGATGTTCAACAACATTTTGTTCGGAATCGGACTCTATCTGCTTAACTATCATCTGCGTGATGCGAAGGCTTTTGCCAATGTATCCTATAAATTTCAAGAGACAGCCCGGCTGAGCAAAATCTTCACCGGCACACGCATCCACACCGGTCTGATTGTTGTGCTGGTGATGATCGTTCTGGCCCACCTGTTCCTGTACCGGACCAAATGGGGCTATGAGCTGCGGATGACCGGTGTGAACCGTGATTTTGCCCGTTACTCGGGGATGAAGACAGCAAAGGTAATCATTCTGGTCCATCTGATCGCCGGCTTTATTGCCGGAATGGGCGGCTCAGTCGAAGTGCTGGGAATGTACAACCGGTTCCAGTGGGCCTCTCTGCCCGGGTACGGTCTTGACGGTGCGCTGGTGGCGATGCTGGCTAAGAATAACCCGCTGTCCGTTATCGGCTCTGCCTTGTTCCTGGCTTATATCCGTATCGGCGCTGATATGATGGCCCGTCTGTCCGATGTGCCTTCCGAGATGATCTCGATCATCCAGGCGGTTATTATCCTGCTGATCTCCGCAGAGCAATTCCTGAAATTCTGGAAAAACCGGATGCTGCTGAAGGAGGCGAAAGCGAACGCATGAACAGTCTGCTGAATGTGATTTTAACGACGGACTTTGCCTTCTCGCTGCTGCGTGTAACCACACCTATTCTGTTTGCCGCACTGGGGGCGCTGATCTCCAACCGGGCCGGCATTATTAATATCGGGATGGAAGGGATCATGCTGGTCTCCGCCCTGGCCGGGGTCATTGTCAGTGCGTATACCCAGAGTGCCTGGGTAGGCCTGCTTGGCGCGGTATTATCGGGAACACTGATTGCCGGTGTACTGGCCTTTTTCACCCTGAAGTTTAAGACACATATTATTCTCGGCGGGGTAGCCATTAACATGTTCGCCTCAGGCGGTACAGTGTTCATCCTGTATCTGCTTAGCGGAGATAAAGGCTCCTCCACATCCCTTGCGAGTAAGGTGCTGCCGAGTGTTCAGCTTCCGCTGATACAGGATATTCCTGTACTTGGACCGATTCTGTCAGGCCACCATATTCTGACTTACATCTCCATTCTGGCTGTGGTGGTCGTGTATTATCTGCTGAACCGCACGCCTCTCGGGCTGCGTATCCGTTCAGTCGGCGAGAATCCGCATGCGGCCCAGTCGGTCGGGGTCAGTGTGGTCCGGATTCAATATACGGCGCTGCTGCTCAGCGGGTTTTTTGCCAGCCTGGGCGGAGCCTACATGTCGATGGGCTATCTGTCACTGTTCACGCGTGATATGATCGCCGGCCGGGGCTGGATCGCGATTGCCGCAGAATCCATGGGCCGCAGCACGACGATCGGGACGGCGCTGACTTCGCTGCTGTTCGGGGCGGCTGATGCACTGTCCAATGCGCTTCAGGTGCTGAAAATTCCGGCCGAGCTGATTGCTACGCTGCCTTATGTGGCAACTGTGATCGGTCTGGTCATCTATGCGGTCTCCGAGACCCGGAAGAAGAACAAGAAGGTTAAAGGACCTGTGGTGAAGTAGCGGGGAGCCGCTTCAGACAAGGATTAACTGCTGAGAAAGACATAAGGGGGAGAACAACGATGCCAAGACCTATAATTATTGACTGCGATCCCGGGCATGATGACGCGATTGCAATTCTGCTGGCGCTGGCCCACCCGGAAGAGCTGGAGATCCGGGGCATTACAACGGTAGGCGGAAACCAGATTCTTGATAAAATAACGGACAACGCCCTCAAGGTGCTGAGCTTCGTTAATGCGGACATCCCTGTTGCCAAAGGGGCAGCAGGACCGTTGTTCGGCAAGCTGGTGACGGGGGAGGAAGCGCACGGGGAATCCGGGATGGACGGCCCGGTGCTTCCGGCCAGCAAGTTCAAGCCGGTGGAGCAGGGCGCGGTTGAATTCATGCTCGGGCTTATCCGCGCTTCGGAGGAACCGGTCACTCTGGTGCCGCTGGCGCCGTTAACCAATATTGCGCTGCTAATTACTGCTTACCCGGAAGTAAAGAACAAGATTAAGGAAATCTCGCTGATGGGCGGGGGGCTGGCTTACGGGAATGTGACCAGCACCGCTGAATTCAATATCTTTGTTGATCCGGAAGCCGCGCGTATTGTCTATGAATCGGGCATTCCGATTGTGATGAGCGGGCTTGATGTGACGGATAAGGCGGCGATTTTTGAGGAGGAGATCCTTGAGCTGAAGCAGAAGGGCCCGGTGTCCGTTATGGTCGGTGAGCTGCTGGATTTCTACTCGATCTATGGCAAAAAAATGGGCTATGTCGGCAATGCGCTGCATGATCCATGCGCCGTTGCCTGGCTGGTACACCCGGAGCTGTTCCAGTCGGAGCATCTCTATGTGACGGTAGAAACCGAGGGCAAGCTGACCCGCGGCATGACCGTGGCTGACCGCAGAAAGAAGCCGGACCGCCAGCCGAATGTGCAGGTGCTGACCGGTGTTGACCGTGAAGCCTTTATGAAGCTGCTGTTCGATTCACTGGAACGGCTGGACCGGAAGCTGAGCGCGGCAGCCGGGGTAAATAACTGATGGCTGGCTGGGAGAATTTGCAGGAGACGGTGAAGTTCGAACTGCAGCAGCGGAACGAGGAAGGCTGCCGGACGGACGGAATCGCTGAGAAGCTTGCTGCTGCCGGAACAGATGATAGCAAGCTGATGGAGATCTACCGCGAGCTGATGCAGCTTCAGGTGGCTGAGGATTTCCCGTATCAGGAGCCTTCCGGGCTTAAGGAAATTCGCGCCTTGCGTCCGGAGGGACCGCGAAGGCTGGACCCTTCATGGACGCCGGAACAGTGGAGAGACAAGTTCCACGGGGCGTGGCTCGGCAGAAGCATCGGCTGTGCGCTCGGCAAGCCGCTGGAGCATTGGGATTATCTGTACGGCAAGGACGGGCGTCCGGGCTGGGAGAATATCGAGCTCTGGTTCCAGGGCGCGGATGCCTGGCCGATTAAGGGGTATACGCCGGACAATTCCAGAGCGGAAGCGGAGTATGGCCTTGGTCTTAGCGCCTGGTCCTTCACCAGTACCCGGGATAAGATCAGCTACATGGAGAGTGACGACGATCTCCGTTACACGGTCCTCGGGCTGCTGCTGCTGGAGCAGAAGGGGCTTGACTGGGACGCCTGGGATATCGGCAAGCTGTGGCACGGAAATTTGACCTACGCCCAGGTTTGCACGGCAGAGACGCAGACTTACATGAATTTCGCCGCTGAAACCTCCCATATGCATAAGGAGAAGCCGGCTGACTGGGCACAGCGGCTGGAGCGGGTGCGGATGCATCTTAATCCGTACCGTGAATGGATCGGCGCGGCGATCCGGGCAGACGGACTGGCATACGGAGCTGCCGGCCATCCGGAGCTGGCCGCCGAGCTGGGCTGGCGCGATGCATCCTTCTCCCATGTGAAGAACGGAATCTACGGCGAGATGTTCAATGCGGCCATGATCTCGGCAGCCTTCGCTGAACAGGATAACGAGCGGATTCTGGAGATTGGCCTCAGCGAGGTTCCGGCCAAGAGCCGGCTTGCCGAGGCGGTGCTCCAGGGGATTGATATTGCCGGGTCAGCCAAAAGTGAACGCGAGCTGGTCAGCCGTATCTGGGACAAGTTCAGCCATTATGATCCGGTACATACGGTCAATAATGCTGCGCTTGTTGCTGCGTCACTGGTCTATGGCGGTAATGATTTTGAGAAGGCGGTAGTCACCTCGGTCTACGGCGGAATGGACACGGATTGTAACGGAGCTACGGTTGGCTCGATCATGGGGGCGAAGCTGGGGGCAAGCCAGCTGCCGGTGAGCTGGACGGCACCGTTGAACGATACGCTGTATGCGGACCTTCCCGGCTTCCATCCGATTGCCATTACGGCCTGTGCGGAGCGGAGCTATCAGGTGTTTCTGAAGCTGCGCGCAGAGCTTGAACAGAGATAAGCTGCTTATAGAACATATATGAAACGCTCTTTGCAAGAAGCGGACGCTATAATGTCCCTTCCGGCAAAGAGCGTTTTTTATGATGGGTCCGGCAGGCTGGCGGCAGCTCCTAATGAAATCAAAACAGAAATATGTCACAGAAATAATGAACTATGTTAGCATAATCTATAGTTATTTGGTTGAGCAGTTAACTGATAAGATGCATACAGAATCAATAGGAGAGGAGTGCGGTTCATGCTGAAGGCGCTGATTGTGGATGATGAGCCCTGGGTACTGGAGGGGCTGCGGACTATGGTGGACTGGGAGAAATCCGGCTTTGAGCTGTGCGGAGAGGCATTGAACGGGCCGGAGGCGCTGCGGCTGATTGAGCTGCATCAGCCGGACCTTGTACTGACGGATATTAATATACCCGTATTTAACGGCCTGGAGCTGATCACCCGGCTGAATCAATCGATGGACCGGCCGCCCCGGTTTGTAATTCTGAGCGGCTATGATGATTTCCAGTATGCCCGGACAGCCCTGCGCCAGCGGGTGGAGCAGTATCTGCTGAAGCCGGTTGATGAGGAAGAGCTGGAGGACCTGCTTAGCAGGCTCTATAGTATAATCACTAATGAAATCGCTTCCATTAATAAGCAGCAGCAGAAGCAGGCAGGAATCATCGGCAGCATGCTGAACCGTCTGATTCAGGGTGAGGATGAGGAGGAATTCCGTCTGATGGCATCCAGCCTGATCAGGCTTCCCGCAGATGCCGAGCTGCTCGGTATTCTGGTCGATCCGCCGTCAGCGGCAGGGCATCTGCGGCAGCTGGTGAACCGCTATTTTCCCGCTGAGCTGACGTGCAGCTTTCAGGACAGTGCTGAACGGGCGGGCCTGCTGCTGCAATCGGGAGGGGTCTCCCGGGAGAGCCTGAAGGCCGCTATCACAGGCCTGCAGCAGGAACTCGAGAAGCTGTCGCAGCAGCCGGTGGCGGTGATGGTCAGCGACCGAATGAACGGCATCGAATCCGTTAAGGAGATTTACCTGCAGATGCTGGAAATGCAGAAGCTGAGGTACAGTGCAGAGCAGGGAGGCGTGTATTTACACAGTGAGTTCAGGCGCAGCAGCAGAGATGGAGGCAGGGAGCAGGTCACCTTTACAGAGCTGCTGGACAAAGTCAAAGCAGGTGAGCTGCAGGAGATTGAACCGTGTGTAAGGGAGATCTTCCGGCTGTACTCGCAGCAGCAGCATGCTGTGGAAGCTGTACAGGCCGGTATTGCCCATCTGGAGATGAACCTGTGCAGGCTGGCGGCTGAGCATAGCGGAGATCCGGCAGCGATGATGAGAGGGCATCAGGAAGCCTGGGGCAGTCTGGGGGAGCTCAGTGATTATTCGCGGCTCGGAGCTTATGTAAGCGGTCTCTGCAGAACGGCGGCACTATATCTGGCTCAGCTGCAGGAGGCAAATGAGGGGAACACCATCTATAATGTCATCCGGTATGTGGATCAGGAATTCCGCAACAAGCTGCAGCTTCAGGAGCTGGCCCGAGAGTTTCATATGAACCCGGCCTACCTCGGACAGCTGTTCCGCAAAGAGACCGGACGCAGCTTCAGCGAATATCTGAACGTCAAGCGGATTGAAGCAGCCAAGGCGCTGCTCAAGCGGACAGAGCTGAAAATTTCCGATGTGGCGGCCCAGGTCGGGTTCAGCAACACAGATTATTTTATCGACAAATTCAAGGGAATCACAGGCGTTCTGCCTTCTGTATACAAGAACGCTGATCACAGCAAGCAGCTCTAGGAAAGCCGGGTGCATAATCCATGCTCAAAAAAAAGCTCCGCTTCAACAATATCGTCAATGACATTCCGCTGAATTATAAGTTTATTCTGATCTACATCGTGGGTGTGCTGCTGCCTATTATGGTCATTAACCTGGTATTTCTCGGCCGGATTACAGACCTTATCAAGTCGAGGGAGGAGCAGAATCTGGAGATTTCCCTGGAGCGGGCAAGAAAGGATATTCATGATTTTATTGAGGGCGGGGTCGCCGTCAGCTATACCCTGTCCACAGACAAGAACCTGTATGAAATGCTGGACCGTCCCTATAAGGATTCCATTGAATTTTATGACGCCTATGATGAGGAGCTGCGCGACCGGCTGTACAGTTTCATGCCTGTTAACAATCAGATTGAGCGGATTACGGTATACACTGCCAACCAGTCTATTGTATCCGGCGGCAATTATCAGGCCATGAACGCAAAAATCCGGACAAGCGGCTGGTACAGGCAAGCCGAGTCTTCCAGCAATCAGGTGGTTGTAGCCGCCTACCGGATAAGTGAGAACAGTAACTCTTCCACACCGATGCTGAGCATCGTGGACTGGATGGATCACTACAACTCGTTCGGCACTTATGAGAAGCTGTCGCGGATTGATCTCGACCTCAGTGAGGTGTATGACATCATTGTCCGGGAAAAGGATTATCTCAGCCTTTATCTGGTCAATGAGCAGAATCAGATCGTCATGTCAGAGGCGAGCGGCTACCAGCATGTAACGGATGAGCCTTACCCGCTGTTTGTGCAGCCTGAGAGCGGAGACCAGGAGGTGCATATTCTGCCTATCGGTACGGCCAATTATCTCAAAGGCTGGCGGATAATCGGCATTACGCAGGGCGAGCGGATTGCAGAGGCCGTTCTGGATATCCGGGTGTATGCGGCGGTGCTGGCGACCACGGTCACGCTGCTGACTTCAGCTTTTATCTATGTGATGCTGCGCTCCTATAATTACCGGGTGAAGCGGCTGGCCCGGCATATGCAGAAGGTGAGCAACGAGAAGTTCGAGCTGATCATGATTGACGAGGGCCGGGATGAGATCGGCGGGCTGATTCATAATTTCAACCGGATGACCTCACGGATCAATTCGCTGATTAACGACGTATACAAGCTGGAGATCCAGAGTAAGAACCTGGAGATGGAGCGGGTGAGGGCAGAGCTGAATTTTCTGCAGAGCCAGATGAATCCGCATTTTCTGTTCAATACACTGAACGCTATTCTCGTTGTCTGTACCAAGAACAAATATGATGATGTGACGGATATTATCAAAAGCCTCTCCAAGCTGCTGCGCAGGCTGCTCAGATGGAAGGAGGATCTGGTGTCCCTTCAGGAGGAAATGCAGTTTATCGAAATGTACCTGAAGATTGAGAAATTCAGATTCCGCGACAAGTTCGATTACCAGTTCGAAATTGAAGAGCAGGCGCTTGCTTACAAAATACCTAAGCTGAGCATGCAGCCGCTTGTTGAGAACTCCTGCAAGCACGGCCTGCAGACCATAGAGGGCCTTGGGGTGATCCGAATCAGGGCGGCTGCGCGGGAGGAACGTCTGCAGATTACCGTATCAGATAACGGAAAAGGGATGGACGCTGCCAAGCTGAAGGAGCTGCTGCATAATATCCGCACCGAGGATTCCTCCGGGCTGAATATCGGAATGCGCAATGTATACCGCAGGCTGGAGCTGTATTATGCGGATCAGGTTACTTTTGAAATCATCAGCGCACCGGATGAAGGGACATCCGTGTCGTTTGGTATCCCGCTGAGGCTGCTGGAGCGGATTCATCCGCCGGGAGGAGAGTGAAGGCTGTGACAACGTATAAAGTGCTGCTGATTGATGATGAGCCAAGCGCTCTGGAGGCAATGGAGCTGTGGATTGACTGGCAGGCATTAGGTTTTGAAATTGTCGGGACCTGCGCGAACGGCCAGGCGGGACTGCAGATGATCCGGGAGCTTGCACCGGATCTTGTCATTACAGATGTGAACATGCCGCTGCTCAGCGGCCTGGAGATGGTTGCTGCCTGGCAGCGTGCAGGAGGACGGGAGACCAAGTTCGCTATTCTCAGCGGCTACAGCGAGTTTGAATATGCCCAGACGGCAATCCGGTACGGCATCCATCACTATCTGCTGAAGCCGGTATTTCCGGAGGAGGCCGGGGAAGAGCTGCGTCAAATCCGCCTGGAGCTGGAGCAGGAGGCACACAGCCGCAAATGCCGCCAGCTGGCCGCTTCGGAGGAGACAGCAGCGGTAATCAAAGGGCTGCTCCTCGGACAGCCTTCTGTGCAGGCCACACCGGAGCTTCCTGCCGGGCTGCAGGCAGACCCCGGCAGCTGGAGTGTATGCCTGATCCAGACGGAACAGCAGCATTATGCCGAGGTCAGAGTCCGGGCTGCCGGGCTGCTCACGGGTATTACGGGGGCGGTTCTGGCAGATATGGAAGCAGGCAGCTGTGCGATTGTGTTCGGGAGTGCTTCAACTGAGGAGGGCCGCAAGACGGTTATGAGAATAGCGGATGCACTCCGGCAGGGATGCCCGGATATTCCGTTATTTATTGCAACCGGTGACAACGCGGCTGTACTTAACAGCATTAATCACTGCTACCAGACAGCTAAAGAGACGATGCAGCATTTTTTTTACAGAGCTCCAGCAGCCGGATTGCTGATGTATGAGGAGATCCGAAATATCCCTTTCAGCAGCGATTATGATCATCTCAAGCTGGCTGATGAACTGGCCGGGTTCGTCAATACGCTGGACCTGCCCGGCTTCCGGAAGGCAGCGGCCAGCGCGGCCGTCAGCTTCCGTGCGAAGCATGTGTCCCCCGGTACTGTGAAGAAATTCATCATCCATCTGGTCTACCGGATACTTGAGCTGGCTCCGCTCCCTGAGGAGGATACGCCCCGGGAGAATTACCGGGAGGACCGTCTATCCGGGCTTACCAGTCAGCTGCTTACGCTGGACAGGCTGATGAAGCATCTGCTTACCGCTGCTGAGACAGGGATCGGACTGCTGCTGCAGGAGCGGGACAGACGCTCGCATGATGTTGTAAGAGATATCAACCTCTACATCCGGGAGCATTACCGTGAGAGCCTGACCATTCAGCGGCTGGCGGAAATCTTTTATCTGCACCCTGTATACCTGGGCCAGCTTCTGATCAAAAAGAACGGAATGGGCTTCAATGTGCTTCTGCATAACCTGCGGATTGAAGAGGCCGTGAAGCTGCTGGAGGAGCCGGGGCTCAAGCTGTCGGAGATTGCCGAGAAGGTGGGTTATGCCAATTACGGACAGTTCCTGAAGCAGTTTGAGAGAAAAATGCATCTGTCCCCGAATGAATACCGGCAGGCAAAGTTCTAAAGTTTTTGGGGTTATACCTTTAATTCAGCTGTATTTTACGCCTGGAATCACCTCTATAATTTATGAATGTAAGTGCTTACAAAAAAGCGTAACCAAAAATATGGAGGTGCTTTATGGGGGGCAAGTCAAAACGGACGTTCAAGTTATCCCTGATCACGCTGTTATCCCTGAGCTTTGCACTCGCCGGCTGCGGCGGCAATAACAACGGTAATACCAAGGATAATGCCAAGGGTGAAGAGACCGGTGCGGCCCAAACCGCCGGAGCTGCGGATACGGGCGACAAAATTGAGCCGTTCAACATCAGTGTGTTTCTGGGCGAAGCCGGCCAGCAGCCGACACCGGACAATAAAATTTATAAGAAAATTAAAGATGAGACGGGTGCCAGCTTCAATTTTGAATTTTTGGCAGGCGACATTAACCAGAAGCTGGGCGTTATGATCGCCGGCCAGGATTATCCCGACATGATGACAGGAAATACGAAGCTGACTGCAGCGGGGGCATATATTCCGCTCGAGGATCTGATCGAAGAGCATGCTCCGAATCTAAAAGCGCATTATGCAGAGTACTGGAACATGATGAAGGACCCTAATGACGGACATATCTATATCCTGCCTAACTACGGGGTATACAACGGCAAAGTAAACAGCGCCTGGTATTCAGGCCCGGCCTTCTGGATTCAAAAGGCAGTGCTTAAGGAATTCGGCTATCCGCAGGTCAAGACACTGGATGAGTACTTTGATCTGATTGAGAAATACAAAGAGAAATATCCGAAAATTGACGGCAGTCCGACGATTGGCTTCGAAATTCTGAATTATGACTGGAAAAACTGGGGACTGTTCAATGCGCCTCAGCATCTGATCGGACATCCGAACGATGGCGGGGTCGTGGTCAAAGACGGTGTGGCCGAGATTTTTGCAGACAAGGATTATGCCAAGCAGTACTACCAGAAGCTTAATGAACTCAATCAAAAGGGTCTGATCGATAAAGAGACCTTTGTGCAGAACTACGACCAGTATATGGCGAAGCTGTCCAGCGGAACCGTTCTGGGGATGTTTGACCAGCACTGGAACTTCAACGCTGCCGAAGATTCCCTGACCACCCAGGGCAAAATCGAACGTACCTACGTCGGGCTTCCGCTCGTATACGACAAGGCTACCAAAGACTATTACCGTGACCTTGCGGTCCTGAACCTTAATAACGGCTTCGGGATCAGTATCAACGCCAAGGATCCGGTGAAAATTATCAAGCTGCTCGACACCCTGATTCAGGAAGAATGGCAGAAGACCTTCTCCTGGGGCGTTGAGGGCGAAGATTACATCGTAGAGAACGGCAGATTCATGAGAACACAGGAACAGCGCGACAATGCAGCCGATGCTACCTGGCAGCTGGCCAATAAAGCCAAGTCACTCTTTAGCTACCTGCCTAAGATGGAGGGAAGCTTCAGCGACGGTAACTCTACCGATGCAGCAGCACAGCCGGAAGAGTATAAGGCAGGGCTGAAGCCATTTGATAAGGAAGTCCTTGATGCTTACGGCTACGATACTTATGTGGACTTCTTCAGTGAGCCGCCTGCCAACCCGGTCTATTACCCGGCCTGGTCGATTGACCTGGTTGAAGGATCCGATGCCAAAATAGCCAACACCAAATTAAATGAATTACAGACCAAATTCCTTCCTAAGGCGATCCTTGCGAATCCGGAAGAATTCGATGCTGTATGGACCGATTATGTCGGACAGATCCAGAAAGCCAACGTGAAGGCTTATGAAGACAAGATTAATGAGCAGATCAAATGGAGAATTGATACCTGGAGCAAGTAATGAATACGCAGTAAAACAGCAGGCGGAGGGCCGTTGCGGCCTTCCGCCTGCTCCAATAAACGAGGAGCGGGGAGACAATTACTATGGCTGAGACCTTAGAAACAGAAATAGCCGTCCGGCATTCCAACCGCCGCAAAAAGAAAAAGCGGCCGGTTACCTGGTCGCTGATCAAAAGCCAGAATCAGCTGATCTGGATGTCAGTGCCTTTAATGCTCTACATTATCCTTTTTGCCTATGTGCCCGTCTGGGGCTGGACGATGGCCTTCCAGAATTACCGGCCTGCCAAGTCTTTCAGCGAACAGGAATGGGTCGGCTTCAAGCAGTTCAAATTTCTGTTTACCGACGATAATTTTCTGCGTGTCCTGCGCAACACCTTGTCCATGGGGATCATTAACCTGGTGCTCGGATTTGTAACGGCGATTGTGCTGGCACTGCTGCTGAATGAAATTAAAAATGTGCTGTGGAAAAGAACGGTCCAGACCATCTCCTATCTGCCGCATTTCCTGTCCTGGATTATCGTTACCGGCATTGTAGCGACCTCACTGTCGATCAATGACGGGATTGTAAATATTGTACTAATGAAGCTGCATCTGATTAAAGAGCCGATTCTGTGGCTCAGTGAAGGCAAGTACTTCTGGGGCATTGTAGGTGCCTCGCATGTGTGGAAGGAAGTCGGCTGGAATACGATTATTTATCTGGCAGCTATTGCCTCGATTGACCCGGCGCTGTATGAGGCTGCGGAAATCGACGGGGCGAGCCGCTACAAAAAAATGCAGTTTGTCACGCTGCCCGGCATCAAAGCAACCATTGTCATCCTGATGATCATGTCCATCGGACACGTGCTTGAGGCAGGCTTTGAAGTTCAGTATCTGCTCGGCAACGGGCTGGTTGTGGACTGGGCGGAAACGATTGATATTTTTGTCCTAAAATACGGGCTGGCACAAGGCAACTATTCACTCGCAACCGCAGGCGGTATCTTCAAAACGGTGGTCAGCGTAACCTTGCTGCTGATGGCTAACGGTATTTCCAAGCGGCTTGGGGAAGAGAGGTTGTTATAATGATGGATAACCGGCAGATTAGCCCCGGGCACAACACAGGCATGAGAGTGAGAAGAAGCATCGGCAAAGGGAAGCTGGAGCCTGTGCTGTTCACCACCTTTAATACAGTATTTATGATTTGTCTCGTGATTGTTACGTTATATCCGTTCTTGAATACCATTGCCGTTTCGTTTAACGCGGGGAATGACACAATCCGCGGCGGCATTTACTTATGGCCGAGAGCCTGGACCATCCAGAATTACAAGGCGATCTTTGCCTCCGGCACGATTTATGATGCTTTTCTGGTTTCTGTAGCGCGGACGGTGCTGTCGACAGTGCTGAATATCTTTCTGACGACCATGCTGGCCTATACGCT
This sequence comes from Paenibacillus camerounensis, assembly GCF_000723885.1. Lineage (GTDB taxonomy): Bacteria > Bacillota > Bacilli > Paenibacillales > Paenibacillaceae > Paenibacillus_AQ > Paenibacillus_AQ camerounensis. The sequence goes on along the minus strand of NZ_CCDG010000006.1, from coordinate 91,454 downwards.
GAGCCGGCGGGAATATGTCTTCCGCCAGCCGATCACCGTAATCTTCGTGCTGACGATGTATTTCAGCGCCGGTCTGATCCCGAGCTATTTTCTGATCAAGGACTTGAACCTGATTAACAGCTTCTGGGTGTATATTTTCCCGTCGATGATCAGTGCCTTCAATATGATCGTTATCCGGACTTACATCGGTACCATACCTGAAAGCCTGATGGAGTCAGCGAGAATTGACGGAGCCGGAGATTTCAAAATCTTCATGAGGGTGGTCTTCCCGCTGTGCAAGCCGGTGCTTGCCACCATTGCCCTGTTTGTTGCGGTAGGGGCCTGGAACTCCTGGTTCGATGCGTTTATCTACACCTCCTCCCGGCAGCACCTGAGCACGCTGCAGTACGAGCTGATGAAGCTCTTATCCTCGACGATGAACTCCAACAGCAACCCGAACGTTGCCGCCGGGGTAGGGATGGACCAGGAATCCGCGCGGGCGCTGGTGACACCGCTGTCGATCCGGGCCGCGATTACAGTAGTCGCTTCGGTTCCGATCCTGCTCGTGTATCCGTTCATGCAGAAGTATTTTGTGGTTGGTCTGAATGTGGGGAGTGTTAAGGAGTAGGATCTTAAGAAAGCAGCCGGACTCCAAATTCAAAGTATACTCTGGAGTCGCTTTAATCCAAGTTTACAGCGTGCTGAGTGATCCGATTTAAGTGGAAATTGGCGACCTATTTTGCGGCTACAGGCTAGAATTTGAGTATTAGGGGGAAAAAGGTCATCTAAATCTGCTGTTTTCGCCACTATTAGGGCTTACGGGCTGAAGTAGGTGGAGGTTTTCCGACTAATTCGCAAGAGACTCGGATTCAGTGAAATTAGGTGGCAAAAATCCAATTAAAGTGTAGGCCCGGCCCGTAATCTCCGGCAGATATAAGTGCCTTTATCGACTAAAAGGAAGGTTATTACATGGAGATGAAGCAATCATTCATAAAGTATACGAACCCGGTGCTGCCGGGTTTTTATCCTGATCCGAGCATTACCCGGGCAGGAGAGGATTATTATCTGGTCTGCAGCACCTTTGAATATTTTCCCGGCGTTCCGCTGTTTCACAGCCGTGATCTGATTCACTGGAAGCAAATCGGCCATGTGCTGGACCGGATCAGCCAGCTCGACATCCGTAATTGCGGCAGCTCTGACGGGATTTATGCGCCGACGCTCCGTTATCACGACGGGGTTTTCTATATGATTACAACAGATGTGAGGGGCAGGGGCAATTTCTTCGTAACCGCTGCTGACCCCAAAGGCCAATGGTCTGACCCTATCTCCGTCCCTTATGGCGGTATTGATCCATCGCTTATGTTCGATGAGGACGGCAGAGTCTATGTAACTGCTCAGCAGGGTGCAGGCTATGACTCGCACATCATCCAGTATGAGATTGATATTGCCACCGGAGCAGCGCTGACTGAACCTGTGGTGATCTGGAACGGGGACGGCGGGCCGTGGCTGGAGGGTCCGCATCTGTACAAGATTAACGGGATGTACTATATCATGGCGGCTTCCGGCGGAACGGCCAAGGAGCACCGCGAGATCATCGGCCGCAGCAGCTCGCCGTACGGTCCGTTTGAGGAATGGGCCAAGCCGATTCTGACCCACAGGGAGCTTGAGCATCCGATCCAGTATCTGGGTCATGCCGATCTGATCGAAGGACCGGACGGCGGATGGTGGGCGGTCTTTCTTGGTGTACGTCTTGGGGAGGACGGCTACGGTGTGCTTGGCCGGGAGACCTATCTGGCCCCGGTGAGCTGGAGTGAGGACGGCTGGCCGCTGATTGATAACAATGAGGGTACGGTCGGGCTGGAGATGTGTGTGGAGCGGCCTTGTTACAGTGACGGGGAAGAGGAAGAGGCAGCCGGGAGCGGCTGCAGGCTACCTAAGCTGGAGGCTGCGGGTGAGCTTGATAAGTTAAGTGAAGCTGGGATCAGCCTGGATGAAAAGGTGCGGAGGAGCGTTCTTTATAGCGGGCGGTATGAGTTTGACGATCGTTTGCTGCCCCATGATTTGGTCTTCCTGCGCAACCCGGCTGAGCACAGCTGGTCGCTGGAGGAGCGTCCGGGCTGGCTGGCGCTGAAGGGGCAGCCGGCCGGACTTAGCGATACCGGCCAGACAGCCTTTGTCGGCCGCAGACAGCAGCAGTTTAATGCAGAGTGGAGCACGCTGCTTGAGCTGGAAACTCAGGAGGACGGTGCGGAAGCCGGATTGTGCGTCAGAATGAATGAGCGGGCCCATTATGAAGCAGGGATGATTGTCAGGGACAGTCAACTGCTGGTGTTTGCACGGCTAACGGTGAGAGGGCAGACGGAGCTGGCAGCGGAGGTTCCGGTAAACGAATCTGAAGGCAGGGTTTTTCTGAAGATTACCGCAGATTACCGCGAGTACCGTCTGCTTTATTCCATGGACGGTAAGGAGTGGACCCGGCTTGCAGCAGGTGCAGCATATGAGCTGTCACCGCAGGCAGCGGAAGGAAATGCTTTTACCGGAGTAGTGGTTGGCATGTACGCGACGGGTAACGGCCGGGAGATGCCGGGCATTGCTTATTTCGACTGGCTGGAATGGCAGGCTTGAGCGGCTGCGGTTACATCTGCATGGCTCATGGCAGTGAAGGCTGACTATACTTGCGGAAATTTTATTGCGGGAGGGTATTAGGATGGGAGATAACAGCTTTAGCGGGCTTTCGTTAAAGGACTTGTTCACTGATGATTGGAAGATCGGCGCAGCGGTGAATCCGCTCACGATCCGCTCGCAGGAGCAGCTGCTCGCCTATCATTTCAATAGTATCACTGCCGAGAATGAGATGAAGTTTGAAAGTGTGCATCCGCAGGAGGCGGTATACACCTTTGAACAGGCGGACGAGCTGGCGGCATTTGCCCGGAAGCACGGATTGTCGATGCGCGGTCATACCCTGGTGTGGCATAACCAGACGAGCGATTGGCTCTTTACAGACGGAGCAGGCGCGGCAGTAAGCAAGGAGCTTCTGCTGTCACGCCTAAAGTCACATATTGATACAGTAGCCGGGCGTTACCGGGGGCAGATTTATGCCTGGGATGTCGTCAACGAGGTAATCGCTGATGAAGGTCCGGAGCTGCTGCGGCCCTCCAAATGGCTGGAAATCGCCGGACCTGAGTTCATTGCTCGGGCATTCAAATATGCCCACGCGGCTGATCCGCAGGCGCTGCTGTTCTACAATGACTACAATGAGAGTCATCCGCAGAAGCGCGACAAAATCTATACACTATTGAAGTCGCTGCTGGAGCAGGGAGTGCCGGTCCACGGTGTCGGCCTGCAGGCCCACTGGAATCTGTACGACCCCGCGCTGGATGACATCCGGGCAGCGATCGAGAAGTACGCCTCGCTCGGGCTGCAGCTGCAGCTTACCGAGCTGGATATGTCCCTGTTCCGCTTTGACGATAAGCGGACGGACCTGTCAAGCCCGCCGCCGGAGCTGCTTGAGCTCCAGGCGGAGCGGTATGACGCGGTATTCCGGCTGCTCCGGGAATACCGTGAGGTCATCTCGTCCGTCACCTTCTGGGGGGCGGCGGACGACTACACGTGGCTGGACAACTTCCCTGTCCGCGGACGCAAAAACTGGCCGTTCCTGTTCGACGAACAGCACCGGCCAAAGCCTGCGTTCGATCGGCTTGCTGCGCGCAGCCGCTAAGCTGTAATAGAATAAGAGAGCGGAGTTAGCTTAGCTCCGCTTTCTCTGGTTGAATAAGAGCTGGTTTGTTAAAGTCACCGGTTAGAGTTTATCGACTTACTGACTAGAGGCAATCCAGATTTGTTAACAAACGTATAGGTTCAATCTAATTATGCTTATGCTCTGAGTGAGGCTTATTGGATGCAGTTAAAGTAACAGTAACTATACAAGTTAGATAGCGGTCTCCCGTTTATGGAGGCCGCTATTTTGTTTATGTAGTTAAGTAACCTAAACTGGCCTGTGGGACTAAATGAGAGGCAAAATGCGTTTGACTGAAGTCAAACTCCAGGTTAAGGCCGCCGGCTGAAAGCCGGGCCTCGAGCCCGCCATTAAAGGGAAAAATCCCTTTAATGCGCCGAAAGCCGGGCGGCACACTGAGGTTTGCCCCGCCGGCTGGGGCTTCCGGACCGCGCACCGGGAGGCGTATGCGGTGCGAAACCCCTGAGCCGCGCTGTATTTTCTACATAACAGCCCCTTCTTCCGGAGGAGCAGGATAATTTTAACTCCGGCCGCGCATCCTTAGAGGAAGGGAAGCCTTCCATAGGTCTGATATATCATTTTAAAAATAAATGATGACACAGTGAAGGTTATGCCTTATTATTTAAAGAGATTTTTAATAAAACAGTTTTAAAATAGTTGTAGTACACTTCACGGGGGAACAAGCTTTATTATCAACAGGTCCGGAGAGGGGCGGAATACGATTTTAGCGCTGAACGGAGTTAGTAAAAGCTTCGAACTGAGGGAAGGCAGCCATCACGCGGTCCGGGATGTATCACTCTCAGTGCAACCGGCTTCAATCCACGGCATAATCGGGGCAAGCGGAGCCGGCAAATCAACGCTGCTGCGTCTGATGAATCTGCTGGAGCGTCCTGACAAAGGCACTGTGCATGCAGGCGGCAAGGAGCTGACGGCATTAACAGAGAAAGAGCTGCGCCGGGAGCGGCAGAAGATCGGAATGATCTTTCAGCATTTTAACCTGGTCGCCAATGCAACCGTCAGCCGTAATGTGGCTATTCCGCTGGAGCTGGCGCGTGTGCCGAAGGGGGAGCGACAGAAGCGGGTGGCTGAGGTGCTTGAGTTCGTCGGCCTGACCGACAAAGCGGAGCAGTATCCCGCCCGGCTCAGCGGCGGCCAGCGGCAAAGGGTAGCGATTGCCCGCGCCCTGGCCAATAGCCCGCAGCTGCTGCTGTGCGATGAGCCGACCTCCGCGCTGGACCCGGTGACTACGGCGGACATCCTTAGCGTGCTGAAGCATATTAACACTGCGCTCGGCGTAACGATCGTGATCGTGACCCATGAGCTGGATGTGGTGCGCAGCATCTGCGCTGAGGTATCTGTCATGCGGGACGGGATTATCGTGGATGCGTTCTCACGCGAGGAGAACGGGTTCCTTCCCCCATCGGGGCATTCCGGCTCCTACCGCGAGCAGATTACCGGCAAGGCAGGTGGGCGATAATGTGGGAAAGCATGCTGAAATACCAGGATCTGATGTGGCAGTCAATCGGAGAGACCTTTGTTATGGTCGGAATCTCCATCCTGGCAGCGCTGCTGGTCGGGCTTCCGCTGGGCACACTGTTGTACTTTTGCCGCAAGGGCCAGCTTTATGAGAACCGGAGCCTGTCACTGACGCTGAACAGCATCGTTAACGTGGTCCGCTCCTTTCCGTTCCTGCTGCTGGTGGTGGCTCTTATTCCAGTGACCCGGTTTCTGGTGGGAACGGCGATCGGGACATTAGCCTCAACAGTGCCGCTGTCGGTTGTCGCCATAGCTTATTATGCCCGTCTGGTGGAGCAATCCCTGCTGGAGGTTCCCAAAGGTACAATTGAGGCTGCTCTGTCCATGGGAGCTTCGAAGGTGGAGCTGATTTTTAAGTTCCTGTATGTGGAGGCGCGGTCGGGGCTGGTGCTCGGACTCACGGCTTCCACGATCAGCTTTATTTCTTTTTCAACGGTGATGGGTGTTGTTGGGGGCGGGGGTGTCGGCGATTTTGCCATCCGTTACGGGTATCAGCGGTTTGAGACCGAAGTGATGGCCTACGCCATCGTCGTCATGATTGCGCTCGTGCAGCTGATTCAGTTCACCGGAAGCACGGCGGCAAGACTGCTGGATAAACGCTGATTAAAGGGAAGACTGAGCAATGAATGTACAGGCTGTACTATTTTGAAATCCAAATATAAATATCGGGGGTTAATGAAAAACAATGAAAAAGTCCATGATTGCAATGCTGATGCTGTTCGTTCTGGTTGCTGCAGGCTGCGGTAACAACACTAACAATGCTCAAAATGCCGCAGAAGCTACGGAAGCGCCGGCAGCAACTGCAGCAAGTACAGAACCCGTAAAAATCAAGGTAGCAACACTGATTCCTCCAATGACCGATATTCTTGATATTGTGAAGCCGCTGCTGCTTGAGGACGGGGTGGATATGGAAATCGTTGTGTTGTCCGACAATGTGCAGCCGAACGAGGCGCTGGCGAACAAGGAAGTGGACGCGAACTTCTTCCAGCATGTGCCTTACATGACGCAGTTCAATGACAGCAAGGGCTCGAACCTCGTTCCGGTACAGCCTGTGTATGACGCGATCTACGGCGGTTATTCCAAAACGGTCAAATCCATCGAGGAGCTGCCGGAAGGCGCGAAGCTGGTAATGGCCAATGACCCGTCCAATATCGGACGTTCACTGCAGATGTTTGCCGATGCCGGTCTGATTAAGCTGAAGGATGGAGTAGGCATCACAGCAACCCAGGCGGATATTACGGAAAATCCGAAGAACTTCAAGATCGAGGAAGTTGACCTGCTGATGCTGGCCCGGATGCTGGATGACGGCGACCTGGTGGCAATGACTCCTGCATATGCCAGCCCGCTTGGCCTGACTCCGAGGAAGGATGCGCTGATTACCGAACGTGAGGATTCCGAATTTACAATTACGCTCGTAGCGCGGGAAGACAATCAGGATTCTGATGCAATCCAGAAGCTGGCAAAGCGCATCAGCGGTCCCGAAGTGAAGAAGTTCCTGGAAGATAATTATGCAGAGATTGCTCTGCCGGCTTTTAAATAACAGTTATGCAAAGAGGTTGTCCCTGTGAATGATTACGGGGGCGCCTCTTTTTTTATGTGATACTATGCAAATGAGAGATTCCGCCCATAATCAACGGACTGACACGCTTGGAAAGCTCGGCGGGAGCTTCGGTCCGGCCATCCTGATTCCAGCGGTAGGTTACACCATAGATGGACCAGCTTAGCAGCGTTGCGGCGGAGCCTAACGCTTTTGAATGATCAGGTGTGCCCGAAGTTTTTCCAAGCAGCCTGAGAATGAGCTGTTCGAGCTGAAGCTTAATATTTTCTTCGATCATCAGGGCCACGGAATCATATTTTTTGACACAATGCTGGCTGGATTCGTGGTAAGCGCACAGGGCCTCAATCAGCTCCAGAAGAGTCTGTTCCGTCAGCGGGGCTTCGGTATCAAGCTTTTGGACGACCAGAGTTGTAAAAGCACTGGACAGCATGTCTTCAAGCAGCGCATATTTATCGGCAAAATGGGCATAAAACGTAGCCCTGTTAACTGTTGCGTTACTGGTAATATCACTGATCGTGATCTGGTTGAAATCCTTGGTATTCAGCAGCCGGAGGAAGGCGTCCAGAATCAGCTGCCGTGTCCGGATTACACGCGGATCGTTCGGGTTAGGGGATAGCACATTAGCCATTAATGAACATCCTTTCAGGTGTCAAAAGATTCTTCTAATTATAATCATGCGCCCGTGCGACAACAAATGTTTTCTTCCTCCCCGACAATGATCCGGGGCCTTCGCTTAAGCAACAATCCGGCGGGATTGTCGGTTGTAGGGGGAGCGTCTGCCTGATAAGCTAGCCTACATATCCCGCCGTAAACGGCTAGGATAACAGGACCGGGCGAAAATCCGGAAGTTCAGGGAGGCGTTACATTTGAGTATTGAGCAGCAGACACAAGCACTGGAAGCCTTGTTTGAGCCGTATAAGGTTCGGCAATTGACCATATCCAACCGGATTGTTATGTCACCGATGGCACGGGCCTTTTCCCCGGACGGTGTACCGGGAGAGGATGTAGCCGCATACTATAGCCGCCGCGCGGAGAATGAAGTCGGACTTGTTATTACAGAGGGTGCGGTAATCGGCCATCCGGCAGCAGCAAGTGAGTCCAGACTGCCGGATATGTCCGGTGAAGCGGCTTTGGCAGGCTGGAGCAGTGTGGTGCGGCAGGTGCATGAAGCAGGGGGGATGATTTTTCCGCAGCTGGTGCATATGGGCATGATCCGTCCCGAAGGCACCGGGCCTAATCCGCAGGCAAAGTCACTGGGCCCCTCAGGGCTGGACCTTGAAGGCAACTATGCGGGCGAGCCGATGACGGAACAGGATATTGATGAAGTCATTCAGGCTTATGCGGACGCAGCGGCGAATGCCCGGCGGATCGGCTTTGACGGAATCGAGCTTCACGGGGCACACGGTTTTCTGATTGATCAGTTCTTCTGGGCAAAAACAAACCGGCGCACAGACCGTTACGGCGGTGATGATCTGCAGCGTACCACATTTGCGGCGGAAGTAGTGCGTGCTGTACGCGCTGCGGTCGGGCCGGATTATCCAATTTCGATGCGGCTGTCCCAGTGGAAAATGGCGGATTATACAGCGAAGCTGTGGGATACACCAGAACAGCTGGAGCAGTTCCTGAGCGTATTGGTTGAAGCGGGAGTGGACATTTTCCACGTCTCGACACGCCGCTTCAATGAGCCGGGGTTTGCTGGATCTGAGCTTAGCCTGGCCGGCTGGGTGAAGAAGCTCAGCGGCAAGACCACGATTGCTGTCGGCTCCGTCGGTATGGCAGATGACGGGGAGACCGGCGTACCGGGTTATCAGGAACTAATGAGCCGGCTGGAGCAGCAGGAATTTGATCTGGTGGCTGTAGGCCGTGCGCTGCTCGGTGATCCGGCATGGGCGAAGAAGGTGCATGAAGGCAGACTGGATGACATTAAGCCGTTTACACCGGAAGCAGCGGCTGTTTTGTATTGAATCAAGCTGACCGTCATTGCAGGCGGATACAGGTCGCAACGCAAAAAGCAGCGGTTCCTCCTTGTGGAGGGCCGCTGCTTTTTCTTTTATCGAATATCGGAATGGCTGGCAAATATCTGCCCTGTTACTTATGCGTTTTAAGCAGCATAGGAACCTCAAAGATTGCCGGTTCAATCCACGTTCCAGTGGTGAAATCGCGCCCGCGCACCAGCACTTTATCGCTGAATACTTCAACATAGAATCCCTGGCTGCCGTCTACATGCACATCCTCATTGTTCCACAGATACGCAACCGAGGCTGCATTGAACATCGTGGCCGTCTCCCCGTTACCCGGGAACATGGTATGCTCGGATTCCAGCTCCCAGTGGGTATGGCCGGTAAACAGCAGGGTCTGCGGGAATTTGTCCAGAATCGCACGCAGCTCCTTGTCTTGTGTAACACCGTACCATTCCTGTTCTTCAAGAGAGCCGGCCACGGTGTTCATCAGCGGCTGATGCAGGAAGAGGAAGACGGGCTGATCCGCTGCAGCCGGTTCGCCGTCAGGCCGCTCGCTAAGCTTCAACTCCAGCCACTGGAGCTGTTCAGCCGACAGGCTGCAGAATATCGGTAATCCCTCCTCAGTTCCCAGGAATATAAAATGATATCCGCCGATCCAATGGTCATGATAAGGCCCCGGCGAACCCATGCGGGAGGTGTACATACCGAGGCGTGACTCCCAGTCGCCCAGACCGATTTCCGCCAATTGCGGCTGCCAGTGGCCGATGCCGACATCGTGATTGCCCAGCGTATAACGGATTTCCGGCAGCACCGTCCGGTATTGGCCGAGAATCCGCTGAACCTCGGCATATTCCTCCGGGAAGCCGTGATCGGTAATATCGCCAATATGCATGATCCCGCTGCTGCCCCGGGCATGGACGGCCAGATCCTGCAGGGCACGTTCGAAGTTCCGGTTATACTCATGGGCCGGGTCTGCGGTGACATGGGTGTCGGTAATAATCTGGAAGGTGAGCAGCGGTATTTCTCCGCCTGTTAACTTGGTCTCCATCTGCAAAGACTCGCCTCCTTGAGTATGATTGTATGATTCTATGCTTATTGAAAAGAGAGCTCCTCATAAGACTGTACAACGGTATCAGCATCGGGCAGCACATGAGCGAGTGGCATTTTGGCCGAAGAACCCCCCGGCACAGCAGCTCCGGCATCCGCTGCAATGGAAATGGCAGCCCCTGCGCCTGCAGCTTTGGCCATGCGCATATCACCGTTCGTATCGCCGATTACGGCTGCAGCGGAGGGGTGGACCCCAAGCTGTCTGCAGGCCAGCAGGGCCATATCGGGGAACGGCTTGCCGCGCTCGACCTGATCGGTACCAATCACGGCCGAGAAATAGCGGCGGATGCCGAGCCAGCGGAGATGCTTCTCCGCGGCTTCGGTTTCATCCGCTGTCACTACGGCCATCTTTATGCCTCCGGCAGCACATTCATCCAGGAAGCGGAGCAGGCCAGGCAGCGGAAGAACGGGACGGCTATGCTCCAGCATGGCGTCGGCCTCCCGGCGGCAGGCTTCCACCAGCTCCATTGACTCTGCCCAGGAGAGGCCCAGCAGGTAGCCCTGCCAGCCAAGGATGGCATACAGATCGTTCATCGTGCCCATGGCGAGCGGACCGTTGCGGTCATAGCCGGTAATCCGGCCTTCGCTGTTATGGACGGTTCCCAGCAGACTGTTCAGGTAAGGCACGGGAAATGTAAGGCCGCGCAGCTCCAACTGCCGGGTGAAATGCATCAGCAGGCATTCGCTCCAGCTCCCCCAAAGAGAGACAAAGTCGAGCAGGGTGCCGTCCTTGTCAAACAGGATGGCGGATATGTCGTAATTCCCCTGCGGGGTAATCAGCTCAGGCACGGCTGCGGCCTCCTTTATTCTAAATTCACGTCATTGATGATTTACATCATTGTATATTTACGGGATTAATCTGTGAGTCAGGCGAGTCCGCCATTCCCCCGGATTACTTGACCTTATCCAGCGCTGCCTGTGCAGTTGCCTGTGCTTCTTTGAGCGCTTCAGCCGCCGGGATGTTCTCGATCTGTACTTTATCCGCAGCAATTTTCAGTGCATCATTGATTTTGCCGCCCGTAGGGTCCTGGAACGGAGCGGAGGCATGAGAGGCCTGCTGCAGCGGAATTTTGATCTGCGGATTAGTCTCGCTGAACGAGATGAACGCAGGATCTTCCAGAGCAGACTGGCGGACCGCAATGTATCCGGTGTTGATCGACCAGAAGGCGGTATTCTCCGAATTTGTAAAGTAAGCCAGCCATTTCAGCGCGGCCTGCTTCTCTTCATCGCTTGCTTTTGCGGGGATACCGGCCTGAATAGCTTCAGCTACCGGTTTGCCTTCGCCGATCCCGGCCCAGCCCGGCTGTTCCATTGCCGCTACGATGCTGAAGTCCAGATCGCCCTGGTCACCGCTGGAGCCGGTATAGCCGGCCGCCTGGCCTTTCATTACGTCATCAATCGTTTTGTACCAGTACTCCCAGCCCTGTCCGCCGGAATGAATGCGCATAATCTGGTCCTCGTGAATCCATGTGCGGAACAGATCCCACGTTTCAGTCCACTCAGCAGAGTCAATAGTAACGGTTTTGCCGTCTTCACTCAGAATGCTGCCGCCTTTACTCAGCACCGCGTCGATCATATTGCCGGAGCCCCACATCGGCTCCCAGCCGTAGACGCTTGTTTTGCCGCCTTCTTTAACCGTCATTTTCTCAGCTGCGGCAGCGAGATCCTCCCAGGTCTTGATCTGGCTGGCATCTATTCCGCTCTTCGCAAAAGCATCCTGGCGGTAATACATCACCTGTGTTGTGCCATACATCGGCAGGAAATACTGTTTGCCGTCAACCTTGCCCTGGTTCAGGAAGGTCTGTACGAAATCATCCGGGTTGAAATCGGGCTGTGCCGCAATCAGCTGATCCAATTCTGCAAAATACCCCTTGCGCGCCCAGTCCACATTCGAGGACAACACGGCCGCCGGAACCTGCCCGGTAGCAATCGCCGCCTGGAGCTTCTGCTGGGTTTCTGTGTAATCTGCCTGCACGATGCCTTTTACGGTAACCTCTTGCTGGGAGGCGTTGAATTTTTGAATGAGTGCTTCCATATTTTCGCCGAGCTTGCCGCCCAGGCCATACCAGAATTCAATCGTTACCGGCTCACTTTGGGCAGCAGGGGCTGCTGCGGAGGGAGCTGATGATGCACTGCTTGCCTCTGTAACCTGATTGGCGGCGCCGTTTGCACCGCAAGCTGTAAGGACGGTCATTCCGGCAATTACGGATAGTGCGGACAATCTTTTCAATGAGACGTTCATCATCATTCTCCTCTTTATTAGAAAATAGTATTTTAGCCTTTACTGGAGCCTGCAGTCATATTGACACTTTGCATAATCGTTTTCTGTGCCAGCACAAAAACAAGCAGCAGGGGGGCGATGGTGAAGGCGCTGGCGGCCATGATCAGCGGCCATTTCAATCCGTATGCACCTCCTTCCACGAAGAAGCTGCGCAGACCGGCTGAGACCAGCTGCAGTGCAGGGTCCTTGGTAATCAGCATCGGCCAGAAATAATTGTTGTAATGATCGATGAAGGTGATCAGTGCCATTACGGCAAAAGAGGATCTTGTCACCGGCACCAGCACTGTCCAGAGAATCCGCATATGCGATGCCCCGTCCATCTCGCCGGCTTCGACCAGCTCATGGGATACCTGCAGGAAGGCCTGCCGGATCAGGAAAATCGCAAATACGCTGACGCAGTTGGAGAGAATCAGCCCGCCGTAGCTGTTGAGCAGATTCAGTTCAGACAGTACAAGATAGCTGGGCAGATAGACTGCCGTAGCAGGTACCATATAACCGAATAGAATGACTCCGGCGAAAATGCCCTTCAGGCGGAATTTCATATGAGTCAGCGCATAGGCCATCATGCCGGAATTGATAATCTGCAGGATGACAATGCATCCGGCGACCAGAATGCTGTTGCCCATATATCTGGCGAACGGTGCCTCATTCCAGGCTTCGGCGAAATTCCCCCAGAGCGGAGCCGCAGGCCAGAGTGTCGGCGGGGAGGCCCAGATTTCATCATTGGTTTTGAGGGCGCTGGTGACCATCCAGTAGAAGGGGAAGGCCATCAGCAGCGCCAGTACGGCGAAGAAAGCATGGCGGGCCGGTCCGCCCAGCCGTGAGAGCATACTCGTGCGCAAGTGGAAAGACCTCCTTAGATGTAACGATTTATTGATAATGCGTCGTCCGTTTACTGATGCTGAGCGACAGCACCGACAGCAGCATACAGATGAACACCAGTACTACAGCCACACTGGAAGCCTCGCCGATCTGGAAGGACTCAAAAGCAGACTGGTAATACAGGTACAGCAGCGTACGGGTTGAGCCGGACGGACCGCCTTGTGTCAGCACATTAATCTGATCGTAGGCCTGCAGCGCCTGAACCATCTGCACCACGAACAGGAACAGCGTGGTCGGTGAGATCAGCGGCAGCGTAATCCGGACAAATTTTTGCACAGCCCCGGCCCCGTCAAGCTCGCCTGCCTCCAGCAGATCGGAAGGAACATTACGCAGAGCTACGAGATAGAAGATCATCGCCCAGCCCGCCGATTTCCAGACCGTTACGAGCAGCACGCCGAAGAGTGCCCACTTGGGGTCCTGCAGCCAGCCGATCGGTTCAAGGCCGAGAGTATTCAGCACCGTGTTGGCCAGCCCGACTTCAGGCTCGTAAATCCAGGACCAGACGATGGATACAGCCACAGTCGGTGTAACCCAAGGCGAGAAGAGCAGCGCCTGATAGAAGCCGGAGCCCTTCAGCTTACGGTTCATCAGCAGAGCCAGCCCCAGGCCGAGGGCTATAACCGGAAGCACACTGCCGATGCAGAACAGCACCGTGACCCGCAATGCTTTGTAAAAAGCCGGATTGCCAAAGAGGTCGATATAATTCTGCAGCCCGACGAAGGTTTTGGTTGGACTCATGAAATCCCACTCAGTGAAGCTGAGATACAGCACATAGATCAGCGGTGCCAGCCAGAACAGTACAAAGGGTATCATCGCCGGCAGCGTAAAGAGCACGGGCTTTAAACCGCTTATTACCTTATTTCGTGTCATTTTCGTTCCGATACCCCATTCCGTCAGCTTAGTTTTGCGGTATAATGCAGGTGAATACATTCTCTGTTCAAAAAAAATTGTACACTGGACAAGTCAGCGTGTGGTCAACCGGAAGTAAAGCAGGCTCGGAAATTGTGTAAAATTTGTTGAAATACACCCCGCTTATTCCCGTTTTATGTAATGCTAAGGCAACAAGACTAATGAAAAGTGAAGGTGCAGCGAATGAAGCAGGCCGCATTTGGTGAAGACAACAGGCAGCTATCTCCACGGGAGCAGCTGCTGCGCAGGGTGATTGATGCAATCGCGCAGACGATGGATTTGTACGGGGCTAATTATTCCTTTGGACAGCTGTACGGGATTATGTTCTTTGAGGACAAGCCGATGACGCTGGAGGAAATGAAGCAGGTGATGAATATGAGTAAAAGCAATATGAGCTACGGCGTCCGCTCCCTGATGTCCTCGCAGATGGTGACCAAGCTTGAGGAGAAACGGGCGCGGAAGGACCTGTATGTGGCGGAGACGGATTTTTTCCAGGCGTTCCGGAACTTCTTCACACTGAAGCTTCAGCGGGAGATTGATGTGATGCAGGAGGCGATGGGGGCGGTAATTCCGCAGCTGGAGATGCTGGCGCAGGCGGGAGATACGCCTGAAGAGGAGCGGCTGTCCTGCAGCCGGGACCTGGAGAAGCTGCGTCATGCAGCGGAGTATTACCGCTGGCTGCAGCAGTTTGTCGATGGCCTGAAGAACGGGGAGATGTTCGGCGGGCCGGGTGCGGAGCAGCATTGAGCCACGGCATGCTGTGCCAGTTTTTTGCGGGAAATGGAACCTTACTTTAACCAGTCTGCTTTTGCAGGGTAGCTGCACTTTATACAACTATATCGCCCTTTTTTCTTCCTATCTCCGGTTTAAGTGTATTCCGTACAACTATATGGGCTTAAATCTTCTGTTTCGGCCGTTTCGGGCAATTTTAGTTGCACGAAATGCAGTTATACGTTCCGATTACAGCTCGTAGCTGCTTTTAATTGCACCAAATACACTTATTCAGCGTATGGGCTTGTGATTAAGACAACAATTCAAGTAACGATACATTTTATGGGTGCTCCACTACACTAAGGTCACTGCAAGCGAAAGGGTGGAAGCCACGTTCGATATGATCAGGGTAGGGCGTAACAATGCAAGGCTGAGAGGGCAGGCGGGGATCACGCAGATGGAACTGGCGGACAAGCTGGACATCAGCTATCAGGCGGCCAGTAATTGGGAGCGCGGCAACAGCATGCCGGATAATGCGAAGCTGCCGGAGCTGCCGGAAAAGCGACATGAATCATATCCAGTCTGCTGGAAAACAAGTCCGGAGAATACCTGCAGCAGCATGAGGGTTCCGTGAGGCTATTTCCGGCATTCCGCCACTCTAGTGTATACCGGCTAATCAGCAACAACAGCAGGCAGACCCGTAACCATGCGGATCTGCCTGTTCCATTATTCCCGCTATTCCCCCTGCCGCAGCCGTTCAATCAGCGTAGCCTTACTCAGCATCCTGTACGAGCTCAGGGTTACCGTGTAAGCAATGATAGCCAGCACCGGGACGACCAGCACAAAGGGCAGCCAGCTCATGCGGAATACGGTAAAAGCCGTGTTGCCCGCAATGCTCTTGGCAATGCTATAAGTGAGAAACACACCAAGGGTTGAGGTAATGGCTGTCGTCAGAAGGACATTATATATCCCCTCATAGACCAGCATTTTTTTGAGCTGGCGTTTGGTCATGCCGATGCTCTCCAGCAGGGCGAATTCATTCCTCCGCATAATAACGCCCGTAACGACTGTATTGATGTAATTAAGGACACCGATCAGCGCAATGACAAAGCTCAGGCCGTAGCCGATAATCTGGAAAACCCCGATAAATCCGTCCAGCTCCTCACGGTAATCCTCTCTCGATTTAACCACCAGCTCATCGCTGGAAGCGGCCAGAGATTTGGCGGCCTGTGTTGCACTGTCCAGCTTGTCCGGGTCAATATGCAGCGTTGCTGACAGCGGCCATGGCGGGTTGGTCTCCGCAGGCAGCTCTCCGGTCAATTCCGATGACGGGAAGAACGCATTAAACCCGTACGTTGAGAAGGACTGCGTCGTGGCAGCATAGAGCGCATCGTAATTCATCACAGCCATGACCTCATAGCTTTTGCCCAGATTTTTGAACTCCATAATATCTCCAGGATGATAGTAAGAGGTATAAGTATCTTCCTCCCACATGAGTGATTGAGCCACCAGCACATAGTCACCCGAAGCGAATTTCTGCGGGTCGAAATGTCCTTCAATCACATCCTTCTGCACCAGGTCATACCATCCGGGATCGATGCCGTACAATTGCAGATAAACGGAGTTCCGCTCCAGCAGGCTTGTAAGATAAGGCTGCGGCGGCTCTGTCTCCGACAAAGGCTGCAATACAGCACGTATTTTCTCATCCATATCATGAATGTCATAATAGTAGTAAACCTTCTCCACACTCTTCACGCCGTCGATCCGCTCCAAATCACTGCTGAATGCTTCCGACAGCTTATAAGGATCACCCGGGCGCTCACCCTCATGTGTTTCAATTTTCTCATTGCGGATCACCATATCGCCGGAAAGAAACGTGCTAAGGTATTTATTCACATCCAGCGAACCTATTACCGTGAAAATAATGCTGAACAGCACAATGCTCAAGGAGAGGGAGGTCAGCATGAGGGAGAGCTTCTTTTTGCTGCGGAACAGGTTCGTGAAGGCCATGACATGCAGCCGGCCTCCGCGCTTCGAGCGTTTGTTCCTCCGCCGTGTTGTCTGCACTCCCGTATACCTGACCGCTTCGACAGGCGCAATCCGCGCGGCCATCCGGCCAGGCTTGCCGGCGGCAAGCCATACCGTCAGATAGGCGAACAAGGCGGCTCCAATGAAAATCCACGGGCTGGCGGAATAAGCGGCTTCCATCGGCTCACTGGAGAAGGTATTCATCATCGGCGTGAGCAGCCGTCCGATTACATAGCCTGCAGCAAGCCCGAAAGGCAGCCCGATTAGATACAAGATCTGTGATTGTATTCTGATCATCCGTTTGAGCTGCCTTGGTGTCGTCCCGATCGCTTTGAGCAGACCGTAAAACTTCACATCACGCACAACCGATATGTAAAAAATATTATAAATCAGCAAATACCCGCTCAGCATAATAATGAAGATGACCGCTACATAAGGCACAAACTCAATAAGGTTGTCAGACAGGGAAGAGGTCGTATAAGCCCAGTTGACTCCAGTTGGCCTATTTACACCTGTATCGGCGAGTACTTTATCCAGCTTTTTTTCAATATCGACGGCATTCTTGAACATTACGCTCATCTCTTGGGTGTTTACATAGGAGCCGCTGGCTTCAGACTCTGCCGGATCGATCCCTGATATGTTTTGTTGCACCCATGCATCGGAGACGAAGGCCAGCCCTGCGATCGCCAGATTTTTATCCGCTTCATAATAGCCTGACACGACAAACTCCTGCTTGAGAACACGCTCAGTAATATCTATGTCCAGCTGTACCCGCTCACCAAGTGCATGCTGTATACCGAACTTATCCAGCACCCAGGTGCTCAGCACAACCTCGTTCCCAGCTTCCGGCAGGCCCCCTTCAATGAGATGAATAAAGCTATGTCTGGCGGAAGCCTCATCAATCCGTTTAACCTCTACCGGACTGTCCCGGAACACCTCATTGCGCAAAAGCCCGGCATGCAGCATAACACCATATTCCTTAACGCTTGGATGCTGCTGTAATATCTCTATCTGCTCAGGACTCACCCGTTTGAAGCTGCCGTGAAAATCTGTCCCGACGGACTTCATCATCGTTAATTCCATTGACTTGTTGAGGTTGAGCGACATCGTAAAAATCGAGGTAATCAGCAGAGTCGTCAGCACCACAGCGGAGATGACAGCCAGGTTGCGCAGCGGACTTACCCGCAGGCTCCGGAGTGAGAGGCGGGTTACGATCTTACGGTTGTTGTTGGCAATCATAGTATCCTGGCTCCAGATGGTGTTGCATTTCCGGATACAATGCGCCCGTCCTCGATGCGGATTATCCGGTCAGCCATCTGGGCAATAGATTCGTTATGCGTAATCATGACAATGGTCTGGTTGAACTTTTCGCTCATTTGCTTCAGCAGGATCAGCACTTCCTGGCTTGTTTTGCTGTCGAGATTGCCTGTCGGCTCGTCCGCCAGAATGATCGACGGCTTGGTAGCGAGCGCTCTGGCAATAGCGACCCGCTGCTGCTGTCCGCCAGAGAGACTTCCGGGGAGGGAATGAATTTTGGACTGCAGGCCCAGCGCCTGAATGACCTCATCCAGATACGTCCGGTCGATTCTGCCGCCGTCGAGCTCGATGGGAAGCGTAATATTTTCGAGTACACTCAGGATCGGCACCAGATTATAGCTCTGGAAGACGAACCCGACCGACCGGCGCCGGAAAATCGTCAGCTTCTCATCGCTCATCGCAAAAAGCTCGTTCCCGTCCACCGTTACCTTACCCTCCGTAGGCCGGTCCAGACCGCCCAGCATATGCAGCAGTGTGCTTTTTCCGCTGCCGCTGGTGCCGACAATGGCGACAAATTCACCTTTTTCCACCGTCAGGGATATATCATCCAGAGCTTTTACCGTAGTCTGCGGATCTTTGCCGTAATATTTCTTCAGGTTCACGATGTTTAGAATCGGCATTTGATTATCTCCTCCATCATTTGTGATTATCCTCTAAGATAGCAGACCATTCTAACCGGGCAGTGTCTGAAATCTGACGGAACTGACACATTCAGAGCTGGGGGAGATAAAGGGTAAGCCTGCTTCCCTGACCTGGCTGCGATGCTGCTGTGATGTAACCGCCTTGGATACTGATGATTTTTTGCGCCAAAAAAAGCCCGATTCCGATCCCCTCAACCTCCCTGGCGTTATGTCCTCTATAGAAGCGCCTGAAAATATGCTCCAGCTCGTCCTCCGGAATTCCGATTCCCGTATCAGCAACCTCGATCCTGGTGAACATTTCATTGCCCTCCGCTGTAATCCGGATACTGCCGCCCGGCTCCGTATATTTCACAGCATTCTCCAGCAGGTTGAACAGCGCTTCACTGGTCCATTTGTAATCGTGGCGGGCTGACGTAAGCGGATCGCAGTCTATGTTAATGATGATGTTTTTGTTGCCGGCGCGTGTATACAGGTGGGAGAGGGCGCTGGTAATGGTTGCGGCAACCGGCCTTACTTCACTTTGCAGATGGATCATGCCTGTCTCCAGCCTGGATAATTTGATTAGTGAGGTAATCAGCCAATCCAGCTTTTCCGATTGGATCCCGATCTGCTCCACCAGCTGCCGGGTGTCCGGGCTTAGATCAGGTGTTTCGGCAAGCAGCTGGCTGTAGAGCAGAACGCTTGCGAGGGGCGTTTTGGTCTGATGGGAGATGTCGGAGATCAGCTCCTTGATCATGTTCTTTTCCGCAGCCAGGTTATGCTCGTTGGCCTTGCCCATTTCAATATAGCGCAGCAGCTTATGCTCAAGGGAGGACAGCCGGGTCTCGTCAAAAAGGGTTAGCTGCTCCCGTCCGTGAATCGCCCGGTCCACCATTTCCTCCACCGTATCCATGAAGCCTGTAAGCTGCCGCTGCAGCACACGGTTATATAGAGCACCCGTACCGAGCACGGCAATCAGGAAGAGCAGGGTAAGCTGCAGAAGTGCCGGACTGAACCCTTCCAGATAAAGAATCGTACCCGAATAGCCGATTAATAGAAGCAGAAATACCGCAGAGAAAAGATAACGGAGCCGGCGGGGATGCGGGACAGTGCTGTTAATCATAAGTGTGGCCTTTCCGCCCAGGTGTACCCCAGGCCATAGACGGTTTTGATGTATTTGGGTGAGGCAGGATCGTCCTCAAGCTTGGCACGCAGCCGTTTTACGGCAACAGTCAGGGCATTCTCATCCACAAACTCCGCGTCCTGCAGCCAGATTTTATCGATTAACTGCTCTCTGCTTAAAATGCTGCCGGGATTCGAGACCAGGATGTTCAGCAGCTTAAGCTCTGTTTTGCTAAAAGCCAATGGCTCCCTGTGCTTATAAAATTCCAGCTTTCCGAAATCAAGGCTCAGCGCACCGAACGTGAGCACCTCGTCAGCCTGCGGGGCAGTCCGTTTGAGTACAGCCATTACCCGGGCCCGCAGCACCATCAGGCTGAACGGCTTCGTAATGTAATCATCCCCGCCAAGAGCAAATCCGGTAACAATATCAGGCTCCATGTCGTTCGCAGTCAGAAAAATAACCGGTACCTGCGAGCTTCTCCTCAGCTTCTCGCAATAGTCCAGGCCGCTTCCGTCGGGCAGGTTAATATCCAGCAGAACCAAATCAATTCTGGTAGTATCGAAAATCTGCTCAGCCATAGCCAGTGTATAGGCTTGTTCGATTTGCAGACCGGTCTGGGCAAGGGAGAGGGCGATGCCTTTGTTCAGGCTGCGGTCGTCTTCGACGATTAATAGGGTTTTCAAGAGGAGGCCTCCTTACAGCTTCATTCTGATGAACGCTGTTTCATTACCATATTATGTGGGGTTGACTCCGGATTCTGCAAGCTGTTCCGGCACACCGGACGGCGCTTCAGCAGCATAAATAGGCTGCCGCACCGCAGATATCCTGCGGCATGACAGCCTTAAAGCTTAAAGATGAATGTTATAAGAGTAGGACGGATTAAACTGCCGGATTACCGCTATTAAGGAGTCTGCTGGATATTAATTGCAAGGCCGCCGCTGATATAACCGTTAATGGTTGTTGCGGTGTCTAAACCGGCGACTACTGTGGCTGTATAGACCATCATCAGCCGGGTTTGGGCTGTGACTGGAATACTGAGCCCGGTGGTGATGCCGTTCATTGTTGTACCGACCGAGAGAATTCCTGTCATTGAAGGTGCAAGTGTTACAATGGCTCCAGGAATAGGAGTGAATTCATTATTAGGTGTTGTACTGGCGTATAGCTGTCCTGTAATGGTGATCGTGCTGCCGATCAATGACATGGCGTTAGTCAGCGATAAATATCCGCTAAGGGATGTAATGGTTCCGTTAGCCGGTGCTGAGAATGCGTAGTTGATATTTGTGCCGGAGCCGCCGGTAAGATCGATGGTTGATCCGGAAAGGTTAATAGTTTGAGCGCTGCCGAAGCCAATCAGGGCTACATCTTTCTGCACGCCACCCAGGTAAGTCTTCATTGTAGCCGGGCTGCCGGAAGAGAATGGGATAAAGGAGGTGGAAGCAGCCCCGGTAGCGCCAGTCGTTCCAGTCGTTCCAGTCGCCCCGGTAGCCCCAGTCGCCCCGGTCACGCCTGTATCTCCGGTCGCGCCAGTGGCCCCGGTAGCACCTGTATCTCCGATCGAACCGGTAGCCCCGGTATCTCCAGTGGCCCCAGTCGCTCCAGTAACTCCCGTAGCCCCAGTCGCCCCGGTATCTCCAGTAGCACCAGTGGCGCCAGTATCTCCAGTGGCTCCAGTAACTCCCGTAGCCCCGGTATCTCCAGTAGCACCAGTAACACCAGTCGCCCCAGTGGCGCCAGTATCTCCAGTGGCTCCAGTAACTCCCGTAGCCCCGGTATCTCCAGTAGCACCAGTAACACCAGTCGCCCCAGTCGCGCCAGTCGCGCCGGTATCTCCAGTGGCTCCAGTAACTCCCGTAGCGCCAGTCGCGCCGGTATCTCCAGTCGCTCCGGTAACTCCCGTAGCGCCAGTCGCGCCAGTCGCCCCAGTGACTCCAGTAACTCCCGTAGCGCCAGTCGCGCCAGTCGCGCCGGTATCTCCAGTGGCTCCAGTAACTCCTGTAGCGCCAGTCGCGCCGGTATCTCCAGTGGCTCCAGTAACTCCCGTAGCCCCGGTAACACCAGTTGCACCAACTTCGCCCGCAGGTCCGGTAGCCCCCGTTGCTCCAGTCGCGCCAACTTCTCCGGCAGGTCCCGGAGTTCCGGCGGTTCCTGTTGCGCCTACTGCACCTTGCCCGCCGGAAGACCCTGCACTGCCCGTTGCTCCAGTCGCGCCAGTAGCCCCCGTTGCACCCGTAGCCCCAGTGGCACCCATTGCCCCGGCAGCCCCGGTGGCTCCTTTTGGCAGCGTAATTTCCGCTTTACTGATATCAGCAATTTCAACATAAGAAGCAATACCGTTGCTGTAAACAGCTGTAATAGGCTGGCCGACAGCCAAAGCGGATGCCGTTTCTCCGTTTGTTCCAAATATAAGGGTCGTGCCGTCAACAGTCAGATTGACTGTCTGGTTAGCCTCTGTCAGTACACCGACCTTGCCGCCAGTCACACTGATGATTTTACCGCGGGCCACATTGTCTGATTCAACCGGGGCATACCGCTCTGCCAGACTGAAAATAGCTGCAGCCTGCGCACGGGTTACATCGGCGGAAGGCCTGAAGGTCTTGTCCTCAAAGCCCTGCACCAGCTTTAATTGGGAAGCGGCATTGATATAGCCGGTTGCCCATGCTGCAATCTGGTTCTCATCGTTGAAGGGAAGAGCTTCGCTGGTTAAGGCAAGGGCTTCATTCTCCTTGTCAATCAGCCGGACAACAAGCCGCGTAAGCCACTCGCGGCTGGCATTCTGGGTACCCCAGCCTGCTGCCATTTCCTCTTCAGGCTTAATTAATCCTTCATTAATAGCAGTTTGCACCCAGGCATTCGCCCAGTCACTTACTTCTAGTGAAGAAGCGGAAGCAGCCGGGGCAGGAGCATCAACGCCAAGGAAACGGAGTGCCATAATGGCTGCCTCCTGATGTGTCAACGGAGCTTTCGGGTTGAAATTACCGGTGGTATCCCCTTCGGCAAAGCCCAGTGCAGCAATTTTCATGACATACTTGTACATCCAAGAGCTGCTGCTTACATCGTTAAATCCTTTGTTCTCTGCAGCTGAGGCAACACCTGTGCTGCCGAGTCCGAAGCTTGGCAGCAAGCCTGCTGTTTGGCTGAGCACCATGACCGCCATTGATGTTTTCATAAGTACAGGCTTGATATCCCTTTTGGCGTTCACCTGATCCATGCGGATCTCAGTGTACTGGATATCCGGTTGCTTTTTGCTCATTTATTGCTTCCCCCTAAAGTATATGTTTGTCTTGCAACGCCCAAGGATTCAAAATACGCCCTGTTCGCCAGCACTTTGCTGTCAGTTGGGATAAATTCCGCCGCTGCCTCGTTATGGGCGCAGGCCCGTTCGTACTGGCCGATCCGGTCATAACAGACCGCAAGCTGCAGATGAGGCAGCCAGCTCCAGCAGGCATGCTGAAGTATGGCATAGCTATCCAAAGGCTTAGCCAGCTCACTTGCCGTCTTGTACCAGTAAATGGCCTTGGCATAATCGTTCTCCAGCATGTAGAGGCTCCCGATCCGGCAGCAGTTCTCTGCACGCGGCAGATCGAAGGAGAAGGAATGAAGAGCTTTGGCTTTGGCCTGCTGGAGGCTGTTAAGCTCGCGGAAGCAGTCAGAAAGGCTGCCGCAGGCATTAATCTTGTCCTCCACCCAGCCGTCGACCTGCTGCAGGAACATTTCATAGAAGGAAATCGCTTTTTCCCATTGCTTATGCTCTCTCAGCTCATTGGCGAAGTAGTAAATATCACGGGTAGAGAAAATCTCGCCCGCAGTGTAGCGCTTTTCATATATTTGCAGATTCCGGTCAGAATTCCCGTGAACTCTGCCGTGGGTAACGGAGATATCCGAGCGGTGAATCTTTCCGCTTACCTCCAGATATTCATGTACAACGCCGAACCAGCGGAACCCGTTCTCCCGCTTGACCAGACGGTTGCGGGTGAGGCTGGAGGTCACGTTGCCGTGTTCGTCGAATGCGAGATTATAGTTCATGGAGACCGCATCTGTGTCCCAGTCCAAGGCGTTCTTAAGCGCAACGAATTTTTCCCTGTCAGCAGGCAGAAACTCGTCGTCCGCATCCAGCCATAACAGATATTCCTGTGTTCCGAGGCTGAAGGCATAGTTCCGCGCTTTGGCGAAGTCGTCTACCCAGGTGAAGTCCACAACCTTATCTGTATAACGGCTGGCAATTTCCTTTGTGCGGTCGGTAGAGCCTGTATCTACAATAATGATTTCGTCTGCCAGACCAAGTACACTGTCCAGGCAGCGTTCAAGGGTGGCTTCTTCATTTTTGACGATCATGCATAAGCTTACTGTAATCCTGCGTTTCATTTCATATAGAGTGTTTGTGAGGTCGAATCCCCATTTTTGATAGGCTTTTTCCCTGTTGACAGCCAGTTGAGTACTGTACCATGCAGGGTTATCCGGAAAGAGCGGGGGAGGCTGAATGTAACGGACAAAACAATCCAGAGCAATATGCAGACTATAACCGGCCTGAATTGCGCGGTAACAGAGGTCATCATCCTCGTAGGATTCCAGCCCGAACTGTTCATCGAATCTGCCGAGCTCCCGGAAGGCTTCGCTGCGTACAAGCAGCAGTTGGCTGAGCAGCCGTGTGGTTGATTTGGCTTGTCCTGCTTTGGAGAGGGCGAAGGATCTGGCGATATGATCGAGCTGATCCATTACGGTGCATACAACCGGCAGCTTTTGCGGACCGCTCACATCATTGCTGACCGGACCAATCATTGCAGCCGAAGGATACCTGCGTGCACAGCCGAGCAGACTTTCCAGCCAATCCTCAGAGACGATCATGTGATCGCGTATGAAGATAAGATAATCCCCCTGAGCCATAGAGGCGCCCAAGTTGAAGCCGGCGGCTACACCAACGCGTTCATTGGTTGCGAAGGAGCGGGCTTTTTTGAAGAGAGTCAGGTAGCTGCTAATTTCTTGGTCCCCGCCGTCATTGATAATAATCAGCTCATAGGGGGAAGCAGTGAACAGGTCAATGCTGGCAAGGCATGACTTAAGCAGCGGGAGCTGCTGGGCCAGAACAATTATCGAGGTCTGCATCAAATTCCTCCGGACTCTATTGTGTATGACATTTATCACAATATATCACAGACCTCTGAACAAACGCTTGACAATTATCGACTTGTTTCACTGGAAAAGCAGAATCTTTTTGAAAAATATTATCTATCTGCGCAATTATCTGCATATCAAACAGATTTCAGGCTGAAAAGGCATTTATCCGGCATCGCTGGTCCGGCACCCTCCCCGACTAAGGTCCAGTTAGTAAAACCGTCCGCGGTCTGTTTTGAAAGTCTGCAGATTACCCTAGAATAAAGCTATAAGAACGAGGTCAACGAAAGGCGGTGAGAAAAAAATGCAGAATAGAAAAGGTAACGGACTTGCTATTGCGCTGATTGTGATTGGAGCGGTTATGCTGCTCGGGGTATTGCCCCACCTGATCCATGGAATATTCGGAATCCTGTTCCCGGTACTGCTCGTGGCTCTCGGATACTACGGAATTAAAAGCGGGCGCAAAATTATCGGCTGGATCGTATTGTTCATCGGTGTCATTGCTTTAATCTCGAAGCTGTCCTGGATCATCGGGCCACTGCTCGGGGTTGCGCTGGTTGTCTGGGGCATCTCGGTGCTCAAAGGCAGAAGAGGCAGAACATACTAAGAATACAGGCTGTAAAGTTTACTTAATGAGAAGCAGGGAGGGAGCAGGAAATCATGAGTGTTTTTCGCCGCATGAGGGATATTACCGTAGCTAATCTAAATGAACGACTTGAACAAAGCCAGGACCCGGTGAAGCTGATTGATCAGTTCTTACATTCGACCCGTGAGGAGATCGCTGAAGCAGAGCGGCTGTACCAGCAGTATGCTGCGCATACCAAGCAGCTGCAGGTACAGGTTAATCAGGCAACAGCTATGAGAAACAAACGTGAGGAGCAGGCGCTGCTGGCGCTCAAGGCCGGTGAGGACCATCTGGCAAAGATGGCTTTGCAGGAAAAAATTATTCACGAAGAGAAGCTGGAGCAGTACAGCGGGCTGCTGGAACAGAGCCAGGGATCGCTGTATGATCTGGAAAGCCAGCTGAACGAGCTTAAGGTTGAATATCAGACAGTATATAACAAGCGCCAGTATTATGCGGCACGGATGGAGTCATTGAGACTTCAGCAGCGCATGAACCAGAGGGCAACTGCCTACGGCAGCGGCAGCGATGTTCCCAAAATGTTCGGACGGCTTGAAGACCGGATGAATGACTGGGAACTGGAAGCCAAGAGTCTGCGGGATTTGCGCCGCATGGGCCAGGAATACGCGGTGCAGGCCGGCGAGACAGTAGCAACTGTGCTGGAAAGAGAAATGGCTAAGCTCAAGGAGAAGCTTAACAATGGCGGAAAGGAGTAGTGCTATGACCCGTTTGTATCGTTCAAGCCGCGACAAGGTAATGACAGGGCTGGCAGGAGGATTGTCCGAGACACTCGGCATTGACTCTACCCTGTTCCGGATTCTGCTGCTCGTCAGCATTCCCTTTACCGGAGGCGCGACAATACTTGTATATTTCATTGCAGCATTGATCATTCCAAAGGAGCCGACGCAGTATAATCCGTTCGGCCCCGGACCCGGAGCACCCGGAGGCCACTATGGCGGTCCCTATGCCGGCGGCCCCGGATACGGACGCGGCCCGCAGGGACAGGGAGGCTACGGCGCCCCTGGAGGACACGGCGGACAGCCGGGCTATAACCCGAACCCGGGCTATGACAAAGCAAACAGCTATCCCGGCCAGGATTCCGGCCTGGATGCCATGATGAAGGATATTGAGAAGAAGGCACTGCAGAAAGAAGTCGAAGAGCTCAAACAAAAACTTGCTAAATACGAGAAGGGAGAAGTTTAATCATGGGAGTATTTCAACGGATTAAGGATATGACAAAGGCGTCGGTTAACGACCTGCTGGATAAAGTAGAGGACCCGATCGTAATGCTGAACCAGTATCTGCGCGATATGGAGGCAGAGATCCACGAAGCAGAGGTTACAGTTGCCAAACAGATGGCGAACGAGCGCCGCATGAAGCAGCGTGTTGAGGAAGCAGCTAAAATGTCCGGACAGCGCGGAGCCCAGGCTGAGCTGGCACTGAAGAACAGTCAGGAGGAGGTTGCCCGCAAGCTGCTGGAGGAGAAAATCTACTTCGACCAGAAGCAAGTGGAATACGGCGATCTTCACGCCCAGGCAGAAGTGCAGGCCAAGGAGCTGGTGCAGCAGCTGCACGATATGAAGGATGAGTTCTACAAGCTGCGCAACAAACGCAATGAGCTGGTATCCCGCGCCCAGATGGCTAAGGCCAAGAAGCAGATGTCCCAGATCAGCAGCGTGCATTCCATTGAAAGCGGCAGCGCATCTCTCGGCTTCCACCGTATGGAAGAGAAAATCATGCAGCTTGAAGCAGAAGCAGACGTTATGCGTGCCCCTTACAGCCCGTCTGCCGGCCTGTACAACAAGCCGGTTGATGCTGAGAAGCAGCTAAAGGTGGAAGAACAGCTTGCCGCATTGAAGAACAAATTGAATCCCCCATCTGCACCGTCTCTGGACAAAAAAGAAGATTAATCCCTGTTCCTAAAAAGCAGGCGGATATGATATGCTGAACAAGGTAAAAGCCATACGGTATGGGTCACCATACCGGTATGGCTTTTATAGCGGGATGCGCTTATATAATGAACTTACGGTTTGCGGATTAAATTTATTCTAAAGCTGAAAATAAAGCAGAGGATCTGATTCCCCTGTTATTCCTATATAGTTTAGACTTACGAAGATAGTTTTGCTCCGCAAAACGTAGAAAATGCTTACGAAGATAGTTTTGCTCCGCAAAACTTTAAGG
Organism: Paenibacillus camerounensis; assembly: GCF_000723885.1. GTDB lineage: Bacteria > Bacillota > Bacilli > Paenibacillales > Paenibacillaceae > Paenibacillus_AQ > Paenibacillus_AQ camerounensis. Next base: position 63,794 of record NZ_CCDG010000006.1, on the reverse strand, counting down.
AGGTGCGCTATGGATAAACGGAACCGTCTGATTGCCATCGGACTGATTGGCGTGGGCTGCTTGATGATATTTGGCAAATGGATCGGATTTTTCTCCGTTGTTGCACTCCTGTTCCTGCTCATGGGGATATACCGTACAACCTCGGGCAAGGTGAAGCAGGGCTATAAGCTGCTGGGAATTGGCGCAGTGCTGCTGCTTCTGGATCATCTGCTGCTGGTACTGGGCATCTGTCTGATCTCACTCGGCGCGTTTTACGTCAAATCGAAACGGCTGCAGCAGGGAAAAAGATTTATGCAGAAGCAGGGCTTCTCTTCACGGTTCGACTGGGATTTGTCGCCCTGGGTGATGCGCAGTCTCAGTGCATGGCATGTGCTTGGCGAGGTTGATGTTGACCTTTCACTGGCAATGGCTGAGGAGAAGGAGACCATCATGCTGTTTCAGGGAATCTTCAGTGACGCAGATATTCATCTGTCCGAGGACTATGGCGTAGAGATTGAGGCATTCGTGCTGTTCGGCTCGATTGAATTCGGCAGCCACCGCGATACAGGGATGATGAACCGGCTGAACTGGAAGTCTGCCAACTACGATACCAGCGAGCAAAAGGTAAAATTCAGCATTTCCTATCTGATGGGGGATCTGGATGTAAGAATATCCTGAATGCAGCATGGCATTTTATGAGAAAGGGAGGCTCCTGTACGTGGATAAAAAGAACAGCAGCATGGTGACGCGCAGCATGGGTGAAGGGGCGTTGTTCTCCTTTGTCATGCTGCTGGTTTTCTTGTACATTATGTATACATACGGTTATTTGCAGCCTTTTGAGAATTGGGAGATTGGAATCCGCACCGGAGTAACGCTGATCCTGCTGCCGGTCGTTTTCGGAGTCTGCTTCGGCTTCTATCAGAGCTTCCGCTTCAAGCACAGGCTGGAGCGGCTTCGCGGAACCTTGGTCGCGTGGGAAAAGGGCAATCTTACCCCGGCAATGCCGGTGTTAGGCAGCGATGAGCTTGGCCGTCTGGGCGAACAGCTTGGCCGGATCAGCGGCAAGTGGGAGAACCAGGTGAATACCCTGCAGCGGCTCTCCACCAACAATGCGAAGCTGGCCGAGCAGGCGCGGGTATCGGCGATTATCGAGGAGCGGCAGCGCTTGGCCCGGGAGCTGCATGATGCTGTGTCCCAGCAGCTGTTCGCCATTTCCATGACTGCGACGGCTGTGGGCAGAACGCTGGAGAAGGATTTTGACAAGGCCCAGCGCCAGATCGCGCTGATCGAAGAGATGGCTGCGGTCGCCCAGTCTGAGATGCGGGCGCTGCTGCTGCATCTGCGGCCGGTGTATCTGGAAGGCAAAGGGCTGGAGCAGGGACTTCAGGAGCTGATTAAGGAACTGCAGATCAAGGTGCCGATGGAGATTATTTTCGAGATGGATCCGGATGTACAGCTGCTTAAAGGGGTTGAAAACCATCTGTTCCGTATTGTGCAGGAAGCGATATCGAACACCCTGCGCCACGCCAAGGCGGAGAAGATGGAGATCCGGCTGCACCGCAGGGGCGATGCCGTCCGTCTGACGCTGCGTGATGACGGCATCGGATTTGAGATGGATGACAGCAAACAGACCTCATACGGGCTGTCGAATATGCAGGAGCGGATTGCGGAAACCGGCGGATCAATACAATTCATTACAGCGCCCGGTAAAGGGATGCGAATTGAAATTACTGTACCGCTGGTCAATGAATAGGAGGCAAGAGCAGCCATGGAAACAGAAGAAATCAAAGTTCTGCTGGTGGACGATCATGAAATGGTGCGGATCGGACTTGCCGCAGTGCTTGGAACAGAAGAGGGTATAGAAGTAGTAGGCGAAGCCGGAAGCGGAGAGGAAGGCATCCGGCTGGCCCAGGAGTATAATCCGGATGTGGTGCTGATGGATCTGGTCATGGAAGGTATGGACGGCATTGAAACAACCAAACGGCTGCTCAAGCTGTACCCGGACTGCAAGGTTATCGTGCTGACGAGCTATCTGGATGACGAGAAAATGTACCCTGTGATTGAAGCTGGAGCCTTCAGCTATCTGCTGAAGACCTCCCGGGCGAGTGAGGTGGCAGATGCCATCCGTGCTGCAGCCAGAGGGCAATCTGTGCTGGAATCTCAGGTTGCATCCAAGATGATGAACCGCTTCCGCAATAACGCCAAAGCAGAGGCTCCGGCCTACAAGGAGCTCACGGAACGTGAGATGGAAGTGCTGAAGCTGCTGGCCCAGGGCAAATCCAATCAGGATATCGCCGATCAGCTGATCATCGGGATCAAGACTGTGAAGTTTCACGTCACCAACGTGCTTGCCAAGCTGGGCGTCGAGGACCGGACCCAGGCGGCTATTTATGCATATAAGAACGGACTTGCGGAGTGAACTCGCCTGGCAGGCCTCGTACGGGATGGAGTATTTCTGCTTGGCACGGCTGGGAGGCGAAATGAGAGGCAGAAATGCCCTTGATTCCGGCTCCGATGGGCGAATGTACGAAAAGAGAGGCAAAAATGCCTTTGATTTCAGCTCGGATGGGCAAATGGGCGAAAAGAGAGGCAGAAATGCCCTTCACTTAGTCTTCCGGTGCTTGTATAGCCAACACAAGAGGATACTCTCCTGTGTTGGCTATTTGTGTGCGGAGATTGCAAGTTTCTGTCTCGTGAGCGCGGTGGACAAATGGCAGGCTCCGGATTGTTTGCATACATTCTTTTAATTAAGTATAACTCCTCCCGAATCGGGCTATCCTTTCTAGTAGATTGCTAGATTGGATGAGAGAGGGAGATGCGGAATGCAGCCGGGGAGATATGGACAAGGGACGGGGAAGTTAACGCTGGTCATCATTGGCCTCAGCCTGCTGGTGGTGCTGCTTGCGGGATTCGCAAGCGGGGCCAGCCGCACGAATACCGAGGAAGCTGGAGCAGACACCACGCTGTCTGCGTCCAGCCCGGAGCAGCTGGTTCACTCACTGGACCTTCTGATCTCGGCCGGCCGCGAGGTAACCGCGGACGGTTCTCCGCTGCGGCTGGTTGTGAAATGGCAGGGGGAATACAGCGTTATAGCGGCAGCTGCCCCTGAGGCTATTGCCGCGAATCAGGCAGCTGTACCTGCGGCAGTACAAAACGGGTCTCAATCAGATGTTAATGATGCAGTTGCAGCAGCCCGGCTGGCCGAACAGCTCGGACTCGGCACGCCGGAGGCCACTGAGGAAGACGGTCACGTAACCTATAGGGCTTCCCGTCCGCTGGATTCACATAGCAGCATGTCATTGTTCTGGAGTGAGCTGGGCGAAGGCGTAAGCTATGTAATTGTGACGGTGGAAACACGGGAGCTGCTGCAGGCAGCTGCATTTCAGACTGTAGCAGCAGATGCCGGAGTACAGCTGCTGGCCGCCGGCATCACACCGGAGTGGAATGCTTCGCTGCAAGGCACATCGCCGGCAGGGGAATCATCCGGTGAAGCGCTTGAGCGGGTAGAGGGGACAATGGCTGAGCGTCTGGATGGACTAGAGGCATTGGAAAGCTACGAGGATGACGTCACCAGCAGCCGTTCGTACGGCATCACTGGTGCACAGAGATATGTGAACAGCGGTGAGCACAGATTAGCCCTGCAGGCTGCCGTACACAAGAACAGCAATGACAACAGTAACCGTGTGACCATCGGGCTGCCGCTCATAACGATCGAATATTAAGGAGCGGCTCAATATTATCGTCATAAACCCGTCCGTTTCAGTACATGCTAATACAAAGCTCCGCAAACCGGGCTCCGCGTTTGCGGAGCTTTTTGCCGGAAGGTATAATATGCAAGTATTGAAGAAATAGCCTCTGCTGCCGGAATATAAGCTGCTGTATGAAAATGAATAAGAAAGAGTAATGGAAAATTACGAAATCCCGAGAAAAACTGTCAGGAATGTGATAGCATCCTTACTGCGAATATGATAAAATGACATCACGCCGTTATGCGGCTTGTTGAGAATGATTGTCAATAACTATATTACATACAGAGAGATGAGGAGCCATGGCTGAAAATCAAACCCTTGATGCACTGCACACACCCGGTGCTGTATTCTTTATTTTTGGGGCAACCGGAGATCTGGCCCGCCGTAAGCTTTTCCCGGCGATATACAGCTTGTACCGTGAAGGCAAGCTGACTCATGATTTTGCGGTAATTGGCGTGGCTCGGCGTCCCCGTACCCAGGAGGAATTCCGTGAGGATGTGAAAGAATCCATCCGTGAATTCTGCCGTTATCAGGTAGCCGATGCTGCTGAATGGAACGAATTTGTTCAGCATTTCGAATATAAATCGCTGGACATCAATAATGTTGACGGCTTCCGTGAGCTGAGTGCGCAGACGGAGCAGCTTGAAGAGAAATTCCAGATTCCGGGTAACCGGATGTTCTACCTGGCGCTTGCTCCCGAGCTGTTCGGCAGCGTGTCGTTCAACCTTAAAGCCGGAGGCATGCTGCAGGGCGCAGGCTGGAACCGTCTGGTTATCGAGAAGCCGTTCGGCTACAATCTGGAATCTGCTGAGCAGCTGAATGAGCAGATCCGCCAGGTGTTCAAGGAAGAAGAGATTTACCGGATCGACCACTATCTCGGCAAGGAAATGGTCCAGAACATTGAGGTTATCCGGTTTGCGAATGCGTTCTTTGAACCGCTGTGGAACAATAAGCATATTGCCAACATTCAGATTACCCTCGGTGAAACGGTCGGGGTAGAAGAGCGCGGCGGATATTATGATCATGCGGGAGCCCTGCGTGATATGGGACAGAACCATATTTTGCAGCTGCTGACGATGATTGCAATGGAGCCGCCAAGCCGTCTGCTGGCTGAAGATATCCGCGATGAGAAGGTTAAGGTACTACGTTCGCTGCGTCCTTACTCTTCCTCTGAAGAAGTCCGCGAGAACGTGGTGCGCGGGCAATACACTCAAGGTCTCTACAAAGGCAAGAGCCTGCCGGCTTACCGCCAGGAGGATAAGGTAGATCCTGAATCCAATACCGAGACGTATTTTGCGGCCCGTATCTTTGTAGACAACTTCCGCTGGGCGGGCGTTCCGTTCTACATCCGTACCGGCAAACGCCTGCCTGTGAAGACGACAGAAGTGGTTGTGGAGTTCAAAGGTATGCCGACTAACGTATACCTGGGCCAGAAGCATAAGCTTGAGCCGAACCTGCTCGTTATCCGCGTTAATCCGATGGAAGGCATTTACGTGAAGATCAATGCCAAGAAGCCGGGTTCAGAGTCGGAAATTCAGCCGCTGGCGATGGACTTCTGCCAGAGCTGCATGGTCGGCATCAACTCGCCTGAGGCCTACGAGCGCCTGCTGCATGATGCGGCACGCGGTGACTCGACCTACTTTACCCGCTGGGATGAAGTATCCTCGGCCTGGTCGTTTGTAGACCGGATTGCGAAAGCGTGGAAGGAAGAGAACAATGATCTGGCGTCCTATCCTGCAGGCTCGTGGGGCCCGGTAGAAGCAGATCAGCTGCTGGATCAGGACGGCTTCCACTGGTGGCCGGTGAACGGACAGGATGAGGATAATGTGGTATGGCGTGTGAACAGCTAGTACCAGCGCTATAGATTTCAGAACGGCGGTTCCCCGATGAAGGGGGGACCGCTGTTTTTGTATTTTTTATGAAAGTTACAATAAAAGGATTCCAATTCACTTAACTTGCTATATAATCCCATTAAATGTAGAGAGAGGCATTCTGGAGAAGCACAGCAAGCCGCCGAAGGCCTACATAATTTTGTTGCAGGAATGGGGCATTCTTTGATGAAGAGGACAGGGCAGGCTCACAAGCAGTACAGTTTTTTTCTCGGAACGATGCTTTGCGGCTATAGTCTGGCTGATAAGATGTATGGAGCGGTTTTTATCGTATTGATGAGCATGAGGGGGATTGATCCGCTGCAGATCAGTATTATTTTTGCGGTATCCTCGCTGTCTCTTGCGATATTTGATTACCCAAGCGGCAATCTGTCCGACTTATACGGAAGGAAGCGACTGACGGCTATCGGATTTATAATCTGGGGCGGCGGTCTGACTGTATTTGCATTTGCCGGCAATCTGGCGGTCTACATCGTTTCTGCGGTTGTGATGTCTTTGGGGGTTGCATTGATTTCCGGCTCGCCGCAGGCCTGGTATCTGGATAAGCTCGATGATCTGGGTATGCCGGAGTATAAAAATGTTGCACTGCCGCGCCTGAACGGATATGTCTCGGCATTTGCGGTTGCAGGAGCACTGCTCGCATCCCTTAGCAGCAATATTTACCTCTATCTTCCGGTTGCTATAGCGGGGGCAGTGGCAGTTGGGCTTGGCCTCTACGTCTGGCTGCGGTTCAGTGACAATTATGGGGTGCGGACAGAGGACGGGATTTTTAAAGAGGTGTATATCACGACCATTCAATTTGCCCGGAATAAGCTGATGCGGTTCATTCTGCTGAAAAGTATATTCAGCCATGCGGCCCTGCTTGCTTTTCTGCTGAGCTGGCAGGTATACGGAGTAAATGAGCTGGGTCTGCCCACAGGTTCCTTAGGAGGATTGCTGACCGTTTTTATGGCTGTAATCAGTCTGTCGTCGTTCTGCAGCTCTTTTCTGGTGAAGCGCAGAATTCCGGCTGTGCGGATTATCTGCACGGGAATGGTGATTTCGGCCGCAGGGCTGCTGCTGGCAGGATTGTCTGCACATCCGGTTATATTTATTGCGGGGCTGATCCTGTATGAATTCGGGCTTGGACTGGAGTTCTCCTTATTCAGCGCATGGGTACAGGATTTCATTCCCCGGGGTAAAAGAGCCACATTCACCTCCGGCCTGTCCGCCCTTCAATCACTTGCCGGCTTTGCTGTCACCTTACTGCTTGGTGTGCTTGCGGAACGGTTCGGCTATACTGTAATTTGGATGCTTGGTGCGGCGAGTGTAATGCTTTCCATGATGGTTTTGCTCTTTTTGAATAAGCGGTACATCGGGGCAGATCAGACCCATGCGGAAGCTGAAACGGCAGCGGGGTAGTATGGCGGCTTTTTCAGGTCCATTTTAACAACTTATTTGACTTCCGCTGCTTTTTTGTAGATAATGTCTGCCGGATTTTGATATACTTTAAAGGATGCTTTCACTGGTGGTTGAACCGGAGACTATTATTGGATAATAAAGAATCTACGGTAGAAGGGATTTGTACTTATGAGCAGAGCGCCGATTTGAGCATAGCCTTGTGCGATGGAAGAGGCAGCATGAATTTATATATGAAGGGATATGTGCAATGACACCGGATCAGAAACTGCAACAGGAAGTGGACAAACGCAGAACGTTTGCGATCATTTCCCACCCGGATGCGGGTAAAACAACACTTACGGAGAAGCTGCTGCTGTTCGGCGGCGCAATCCGGCTGGCGGGAACGGTTAAGGCCCGTAAAGCAAGCAAGCATGCGACAAGTGACTGGATGGAAATAGAAAAGCAGCGCGGAATCTCGGTAACGTCTTCCGTTATGCAATTTGATTACCTGGATCACCGGGTCAACATTCTGGATACCCCTGGTCACCAGGATTTCAGTGAGGACACCTACCGGACCCTGACAGCTGCGGATAGCGCGGTCATGCTGATCGACGTGGCGAAGGGTGTGGAAGCACAGACGATTAAGCTGTTCCAGGTGTGCGCGAAGCGCGGCATTCCGATCTTTACCTTTATCAACAAGCTGGACCGTGAAGGCCAGAGCCCGTTCGATCTGATGGATGAGCTGGAGAATGTACTGGGCATCCGCTCCGTACCGATGAACTGGCCGATCGGCAGCGGCCGTGAGCTGTGCGGCGTGTACGACCGGATGAAGAATCAGGTGGAGCTGTTCCAGGGTGACGATCACTCGGTGATTAAGGTGCAGAAGGTTGAGAGCTACCGTGACCCGATTATCCGTGAGATGGCCGGAGAATATCTGCATGACCAGCTGTGCCAGGACCTGGAGCTGCTGGATGTGGCGGGTGACGCTTTTGACTATGAAAAAGTATTGCGCGGTGAGCTGACTCCGGTCTTCTTCGGCAGTGCGATCAACAATTTCGGAGTGCAGACATTCCTCGATAACTTCCTGGAGCTGGCACCGAAGCCGGAGCCGCGCCGCAGTACAGTGGGTTCCATTGAGCCGACGAATCAGAAATTTACCGGCTATGTATTCAAAATCCAGGCCAACATGAACCCCGCCCACCGTGACCGTATCGCGTTCCTGCGGATCGTATCCGGCAAGTTCGAGCGCGGGATGAGTGTGAAGCATGTACGGGCAGGCAAGGACATCAAGCTGTCCCAGCCGCAGCAGTTCCTGGCCCAGGACCGCGATATTGTCGAAGAGGCGTATCCGGGCGATATCATCGGTCTGTTTGACCCGGGTATCTTCCGCATCGGTGATACGCTGAGCCAGGCCGGCGAGATGGAGTTCGATGAGCTGCCTACGTTCTCACCGGAGATTTTCTCCAAAGTGAGCATCAAAAATGCACTTAAGTCGAAGCAGTTCCAAAAAGGGATTGACCAGCTGACAGAAGAGGGCATGATCCAGGTGTTCCGTACGGTTAACTTCGACGATATTCTGCTCGGCGTAGTCGGCCAGCTGCAGTTCGAGGTGTTCGAATACCGGATGAAGGGCGAATATGGCGTAGATGTTATGCTGCAGCGTATGAGCTATCAGTTCGCCCGCTGGATCGTCGATGATGAGAATAAGCCGGACCCTTCGAAATTCCGGATTAACTCTACACTTGTAACGGATAAAAAGGGCAACTATGTCGTGCTGTTCGAGAATGAGTACGCCATGCGGACAGCGATAGATAAGAATCCTACTGCGAAGTTCCTCGAGACGGCTCCTTAATGCCATGAATGTATAAAACAAAAACCTCCGCCTCTAACGGTGCAGCTGCACGTTATGAGAGCGGAGGTTTTTGGCTGTCTATCTCTGCTCAGTAGTAATGGCTCCGGGAGTAATCTCCTCCAGATGCCTGTGCAGCAGTCCGATGACATGATCCTGCTTGGCCTTGCCAATGTCTTTCCAGACCATTTCAAATACGACACCAAGTCCCGGAAGCGCGGCCTCCGGTCCGTCTACAGAGCCCTCAATCATTGAGCGCAGCCCTTCCTCTGACTGGCCGTGCACCTTATGAAGAATAGCCTGGCGTAAATCAATGGTTACCGGCATTGTGCACCTCCTTCTTAATTAAATGCAAAGCTTCAACGGGCGGAAGCTCTTGAACAGGCTGCCGCTACAGGACAGGCTCCATTCAAAATGCCCTGTACTAATGTGCCCTGCGGCGGCAGTGAAAATTCAAGTTTGGCCGCCCTTATGCTATACTGTGTGAGACGAAAAATGCTGCAGGGGGTACACGGACATGGCTAAAAAACAATACGCGATTATCGGGATGGGACGCTTCGGCTCGAGTGTAGCCAAGGCGCTCAGCGGCATGGGCTACGATGTGCTGGCAATCGACACAGATGAGCAGCGCACCCAGGAGATCTCCGGTATTGTGACCCATGCCGTATCCGCAGATTCTACTGATGAGGAAGCGCTGCGTGCGCTGGGAATCCGTAATTTTGACGTTGTCGTTGTGGCGATCGGCGAAGACATTCAGGCCAGTATTCTGACTACGCTGATCCTTAAGGATCTGGGAGTGCCGGCGATTCTGGTTAAAGCAAGGAATGAGCTGCACGGCAAGGTGCTCAGCAAGATCGGCGCAGACAAAATCATTTATCCGGAACGGGACATGGGCTTACGGGTGGCGCATCATCTGGCTTCGCCGAATATCCTTGATTATATCGAGCTGTCTCCGGACTACAGCATCCTGGACATGAAAGTCCCCAAGCAGATGCTCGGTAAAAACCTGCTGGAGCTGGACATCCGTGCCAAATACGGCTGCAACGTCATGGCTATCCGCCGGGGTGAAGAAATGAACATCACGCCAAGAGCCGAGGACCGGCTGGCAGACGGCGATGTGCTGGTCATCGTTGGGCACAAGGATAATCTGACAAAGCTGGAGATGGCTTATCAATAAAGAGGTGAGAAAGGAAAGAACTTCATGGAAATATTATCACCGCAGAACACGCGGGTAAAAGAATGGGCCGGACTTCAGGAAAAAAAACACCGCGATAAGTCCGGCAAATATATAGTGGAAGGGATTCATCTGGTTCAGGAGGCACTGCTGGCGGCAGCCGATGTGGAGATCCTTGCCTACGATTTGGACAAGGGAATGCCGTCTGAGCTGCGCGATCATCTGCAGGCGGTGCAGGGCATGGAGGTCATCGGCGTGTCGGGCGCAGTAATCGCTAAGTGCAGCAGCACCAATACGCCGCAGCCGGTGTTTGCGGTTGTCCGCAAGGAACAGCAGGGCGTAGAGACGATCCTGGCGAAGACGGACAGTCTGATTGTTGTGCTGGACGGCGTCCAGGACCCCGGCAACGTGGGTACGATCATCCGCAGCGCGGATGCTGCAGGTGCGGACGGGGTTATCCTCGGCCAAGGCTGCGCCGATCTGTATAATCCGAAGACCATCCGCTCCACGATGGGCTCGATGTTCCATCTCCCCGTAGTAGAGGGAGATCTGGGCGTTGTTCTGCCGCAGGCGCGGGAACGCGGCGCCCTTCTGGTCAGCACCTCACTGACCGGCGAGGACTCCTGCTATACGCATGACTTCCGCGGCAGCCAGTGGCTGCTGATCGGCAGCGAAGGCAAGGGCATCTCCCCGCAGACGGCGGCGCTCGTCGATAAGAGCATCATCATCCCGATGGCCGGCCGGGCCGAGTCGCTGAATGCGGCTATGGCGGCTACGATTCTGCTGTTTGAGGGGATGCGGCAGCGGTATTCAAAGTAAATAAACCTGTCTCTGTGTGTGAGTTATAACGAAAAATAGGACTGTTTTTAACCATAAATGAGACAGCTTATAGCATCAAAATGAGACGGAAAAAAGGCATGAAATCCCTTATAGGATAAGGGATTTCTGCTTTTGGTATATGGAGAGTGCTATGAGTATTACAGTGCATAAAAGTCGTTTTTATTGCAAAAAATTTTTATATCCTATATTAGGATTTACCGCATGAATTCGTGTTATATAGCCATTTTTAAAGATCTTGGTGTTCTAACTTTATGAGGAATAATGCCATGTTGGATTCTGGAGGCGATTATCAAGACTCATGTTGGGATAAATATTAAACAATTAAGGAGATTACATAATCTAAATCAAACTGAGTTTGCTAAGAAGATTGGGATTTCGCAAGGTAGCCTTAGTGATCTAGAGGCAGGTAACAGTAAGCCGGCAATAGAAACTGTTATTTCGATATGCACTATATTTGGTTGTTCTTATGAATGGCTATTGACTGGTAATGAATACTCAATTGATGGAGAGTTAAACTCTACAATAACAGAATTAGTCCAAACTGTTAGTAGACTTAATTTAGCGATCAGCTTGGGCTTTTAGAGTTAGCTAAGATCAAATTTAGAATACATGAGGCTTATAAAAACACACTCTAAGAATCTTGATATTAAATTCATGGTGATTAATTAAAAGAATGGGAATAAATATCAACCTAAAACGAAGGCAGCCGATTATATGATCGGCTGCCTTTATTCAACTAACGGGCAGTTCAGTCCAATAATTAATATGCCCGTTTAACGGGCGGTTTTAATTAATGAACAAAATAGTGTAGCTCAACACACTGTTGTAAGACGAAGTCTTTACAGTGTAAGAAGATAAAGTGCAAATTTAATCAATCTACCTTGGCACCATGCGAAAGCGTGTATAAGATGGCTTGTTCTTTATCCAATCGCATGCCAGAAATAGAGATTGCCTTAAAGTCTACTCCACTCATTTTCGCACCTCTAACGTCGGCTCCTTGTAATCTAGCTTTTGAAAAGGATGCCAAAGTAAGATCAGCATTTCTTAAATCAGCTTTCTCCAGGTTTGCCCCCGAAAAGTCAGCCTCAAGAAATTTCACCTCGCGTAAATCTTGTCTTATTAATCTTGCATTTCTCAATATTGTATAGGACCAGTCTCCTTTTGAAATTGTTAGTCCGTCCAACGTTGAATCTGTGAAATCCGAACCGGTCATCTTACATGTGATAAGCTTTGAAGAGAAAAGATTTGCTCGACTAAAGTTGCAGTTTTCAAAAGCCGATTCGTTATGAATGGAGCCATTTAATGAGACACCTTGAAAATCGCATTCGATAAAACGGCAGTTAATTGAATTAATCTCGTCCAGCATCCCGTTAGCGAAGGAGCAACGTGTAAATGTACAGCCAATTAGTTCACCGTACCTCATGTCCTGTCCACTAAAGTTTACCTCTGAGTAATTCTGTCTATGATGTTGAAGCATTCTTTACCTCCAATGAAAAATGAAATAGTCGGCTTTATCTGAATAAATGTTCACTAGTAACGGTGGATATGGCATGTTTATAAACCATGTTTAGTGTTCTGCTTTCGGAACGGATTAAAATTACATAACTATCAAATAGTTCGATTATTCCTTTAATACGTACTCCATTAGTAGTTATAATAGTGCATTCTGTTTTGTTTTTCCTTAAGGCGTTCAGTAGAAAGTCTTGACTCATAGTTATTTGTTCATCTTTTTCTTTCAACTGGACCAACCTTTCCAAAAATAAATTGTATCGTCATCGCAAATAACAGTCATTTTAATATAGCATACGGCTGTCAAGGCCCCGGTTATTTTATAAATAAAGTCAAGTTTTTTATTTTAAAGAAGCTTGGTATAAGTTTGATTTGAAACATAACAAGAGTTTTCGTAAATACAAAAAACTGTTTACAAAAGTAATATCCATACATATAATAAGCATGCTTATTAAATTTACGGGAAAGGAAACTACTAGATGACTACACAAAAGCAATTACAAACACTCGGGTACTGGTTACATCATACCTCCGCGCTTCATAAAAGAGCTTTCGCAACTGAAACTAAAAAGTTTGGTCTAACGACTGAACAGTATGGATTACTACTTCAACTACGTGACCGTGAGAAAGTAAGCCAGAAAAAGCTGGCTGGACTTATACACAAGGATCAAGCGACAACAGGAAAGATTGTTGAAAAGCTTGAAGTTAAAGGTTTTTTGAAACGCCTGCCAGATCCGTCTGATCGTCGTGCTTTTCAGCTATACATTTCTGATAATGGCCGAGAAGTGCTCAATGAGCTTATCCCTATAGCCGAGACGCTCGAAACGCAGGCATGGGAGGGAATAACGGCTGAAGAAATGCAACTTTTTGAGAGTATAATGCATCGATTGCAAGACAACCTGTACAAAAAAAATGTAAACGAGGATGAATAAAATGAAATTTATATCGGAATTTTTAAAAATTAAGCCTGCCAAAATGGGGATTACATTTTCAATTTTTTTGCCTTTTATCTTTTTATTAATTTGGATGACAGGTTTCAATGGTGCAACTGAACGAATTGATCAACTTCATGTTGGACTAGTTGCAGGAAGTAATGAAGAGAGTAGGAGTATTGCCGAGTTTCTAGCTAAAGAAGCTCCTTTTCAAACTAGTATGTCATCATCCAAAGAAGATGCACTGTCAGATATGGATAATGGAAACACTGATATGGTTATTGTTATTTCAAGTAATTTACAATCCTCATCGGCTGGTAGTACTGAAAAGCTGACTTATTATATAAATGAACGTAATTCAGAGGTTGTTAAGTCTGTGATGGAGGGATTATCAAACAAATTAACGGGACAACTAAATAGCACTGTTGTTTCTAATGTACAGCCATTACCGATTCAAGCAGAAGTTATTAAGGTTAACGAGATATCAAATTTTTCCTCCACTATGCTGCCTATGATTCTTGGTTTTATACCGTACATTGCAATGATGACAATGAATATTCAATTTAATATAGCTTCTATGATAATGAAGCGTCAGTTTGGCAAGTGGGAATTGTTCTTCGGACGTCAAATGGTACTTGTCGGGATAGCTATAATTGTTCCACTACTACTATCAGCAGCGATAAAAATATTCCTAAACGTTGAAGCCTCTTTTTGGCAACTATGGGGCTTTGAAGTACTTGTCTTTATGGCAAGCATTTGCATGACCCAACTCGGATTTGTATTATTTGGCGGCATGGGTCCATTATTTAATGTTTTCTTCGTTCCGTTTCAACTCATGACAGCCGGTAATGTTATTGCAGCTTCAATGCTGACTCCATTCTATCGTAATCTAGGAGCATTCCTGCCAGCACCTAATGGTATTCAGGGAGCTATGCATCTTGTGTACGGAGGGGGAACAGTAGGGGGATATGCCGGCAACCTTGCATTAATCGCAATGGTTACATGGGGACTCACTATTCTAAGGCTTGCTTGGCCAAGTAAGGCAGCGGTAAACCAACAGAATATGGGACAAAAAGCAGCATAAACAATGAATCCGCTATAGGTGATATGTGAAACTATTTCATTTATTTGGCAGAATCAAATTTAGCGTATGAAAGGCTATTACTATAAATTGAACCTCTTTTAAGCGTACCTATAACACAGGTTGAAACCGGAACAAAATCGATAAGAATTTGAATCGATCCTGTTCCGGTTATTATATGTCTGCCCAATAAATGAATCAATACATTACCTAGAACATTACCTAGAACATTACCTAGACTATCTAAGAATAGAGAAGATCACAATTCTGCACGGTTTTGCGCAGTTCCGAGGATGAGAGCATTATCAACATTCTCACCGTGTGGAAGCAGGCTTCGGACCACGCAGCAAATATAGCCTATCTCTTATATTTTGTAATTGCAACCTGACAGCTTCTGCGTTTGTCGCTTTTTTTTCTGCATCATTCAGCACTGTCTATTACTTTTAACGTTGTATACCCAGAACGTTCTTCATTTCTCGGCCATTCAGTCCGGCTGTACGTTCCTGCCACTCACACTTAGTGCGTTCCTAGGAGCGAAGCTCCTCAATCCTATGCTGACCAGGGTGGGCATTTCGGGGACTCTTGTCTTCATCACAAGGTTTATCCCCGGCAGTACAGGAGTCAGTCCAAAAGAGCAAGGGAGCGCGTCAGCGGTCATTAATACCGGTCTGCAGATCGGCGGAGCAATTGCACTAGCAGTTATCATGGCAATTATCTCAGCATCCCTCGGCTCCAACTCCAAGATGGAGATATTGAATCCAGAATTGCTTAATCATTCTATTAAAATTGTATTTAGTGTTTCAACAGTAGTTACTTTGTTCGGTATTACCGTCTCAATTACAGCTTTGAAACGAGCAAGAGGGGGGAAAGAAGGGGGGGTTATTAGAATATGCTGATCTTAGAGGACAAGAATTATGATAGGCATTCCTATGTTCAGCTGTAATTGTTTAAATAACGGAATCATAATCTCAATAAGTCAGGAGCAGTTTACCATCTGATAGCTGCTCTTGACTTATTGAGGGTAGGTGTAGGATCGATAAAAAAGCTGCTCCAATAGTGCCTCGATTACCTCACCTTTTTAATTGATCCCCGATCTGTCCAATATGCAGGGAGAGTGCATCACTTTCATTTTCACCTAAAATTGCACCATAAAGTTTGTGTAAATTGTCCCAAGCTTTGTTCACCTGTTCAACCATTTCGGCGCCATTATCCGTTAAATATGTTAATGCGCTTCTGCCGGAATGTTCACTGCGCAAAAGATTTTTGTTTTCTAATTTGTCTACAAAACGCGCAATTGTTGATGGTGCCGTGTGTAATAGGTCGGCAAGTTCTTTCTGACCAATACCTGGGTTTTCATTTACTGCCAGAATAATAAATCCATACGTAGGGGATAAGCCTGTGGGTTTAAAGGCTTCTTCGGCGATTTTATCCATGATCCGGTCTAACTTTTTCACCGTAAAGAATAGGCACTCGCTTAAGGCTTGATTGATTGGTTTGTTCATCTATGATCCCTTCTTTTCTTTCATATCGTCTATGCAGGTAAGATCCAATTATTAATATCTTTAATTTCTTTATTATTATACGGATGATTTAAAAGGTATGTCCACTAACTGAGCTATAAAAAACTATTGTAAAACACATGAGAAATAATCATTAAATTATTGTTGCATGTACACGCAACAATATGTATTATAAACATTATGGTAAGTGAAGAACACTTCAAAAAGAAAGGATAAACCAACATGAATGAAATTATATGGCCTCAGGGGTATCTGCCAGGCATGACTGACAACTTTGCTTCAAATGAGATTATTGTTGCTAATTTAACCACAGTGGAGGTATGGGAATACTTAAACAATACATCAAAGTGGGAATTATACTACAGCAATGTCTCGGATATTCATTTCCATAATGGTGGGGGGCCTGAATTATCCGACGGTGCTCACTTCAGATTCAATACCTTTGGTTTCCCTATAGCGGCCGAAGTGGTGGAATGCGTACCCCCGACTGATAGCAATCCTGCACGACTAGCGTGGCATGGTTGGGAAGAAGGATCAACAGCGACGGATACTTTGCATGTTCACCACGCTTGGTTGCTGGAGGACTTGCCTGGAGGCCGAGTACGTATCCTTACTCAAGAAACGCAAAACGGGAAAGATGCGCGTGAGATGGCAAAAGAAAAGCCAAATCCTATGATTAACGGACATCAGGAATGGATTGAAGGACTGGCTAACGCCGCAAAAAATGCACGTTCCTAAACATTCAACGAGCAACTCTCATAACATGAGAAAACCTAAGTCAACCGTCTTCTCCTCTGGAGAGGGCGGTTGAAAACATTTTAACAAGGAGGAGAAGGAGAAGGATGCATAAATTAGGTTGGATCGGTTTAGGTCATATGGGAGCGCCAATGGCCATGAATCTTTTACAAGCAGGATATGAAGTGAATGTGTATAATCGTTCCCATGAAAAAACAAGGGGTTTGGTTGAAAAAGGGGCAAAACAATTAAATTCGTCAAAAGAAGTGGTTGATCAATCAGATATTATATTTATCATGTTGTCTGATTCAAATGCTGTAAATAATGTGTTGATGCTGGAAAATGGTGTTTTAGAAGCACAAACAGCTGGAAAAGTAGTTATTAACATGAGTACAATTTCTCCAGAGGATGCCTTGAAATTTGCTGGAATAATATCAGAAAACGGTGGACAATATTTGGATGCGCCTGTATCAGGTTCTGTAGGGGCAGCAATGTCCGGTCAATTAGTTATTCTTACAGGTGGTGATATTCAAACCTTAGAGGAATACAAACCATACTTCGATATACTGGGGAAATCAAGCATCCACTTTGGGACAGTCGGGAAAGGAAGCTCAGCAAAATTAGCAATTAATATGCTGTTAGGCATTATGGGACAAGGAATAGCGGAAGCTTTGGTATTCGCTGATAAGGCGGGTCTTGATAAAGAGGATGTGCTGGCGTTGATTTCTCAATCCGGAATGAATTCTCCACTGTTCCAAGCTAAAAAAGAAATGTATCGTAACGAGGAATTCCCATCTGCATTCATGCTGGAGCTGATGACAAAAGATTTGGGGCTCGTTAAAGAAGCGGCAGATTTATTGGGAACGACGTTACCTTTGGCAGAAGTAGCAAATGAGACGTTTATCTCAGCTGAAAAAAACGGGAAAGCTAAGTTGGATATGGCAGCTATTTATTTAGAAATTAAGGATCGAATTACAAAGTAAAGTCAAAGGGACGCATTTAATCTCACTCTCGTACCCTGTAATCTATTGAATAGCACTTAAGCTAGCATCCCGTCTATATGTGCTACTATAGGGATAGCAGCATGATCTGTCCGTCTGCATCATCATTTTCGTCTAATGATTCAAAGCCATGCAGCACATTTTCAATCAATCTCTAAAGCAGAACCACATTGGAAATACTGAATTGATGAATTCTACTTTTTTATCATTCCCTGTGTCTTCTTAAATATGTCTGAGAATAAATCATCTTCCCCATAGCAATACTTATAAGATGCCAGAATAGAAAAATGACCAACTCCATTGTTACATCATAATGTCAGCTGAATAAAAGATCAAAATACGGCAAGAATGAAAATCAGATGTTGTTAATTTTTTTGAACACAGCTATAATGAAAATGCGAGTTAAGGATAGTGATTGTTTAATTACAAGCTAGACCTGCTTGCATATCATAAATTTGCGCTTACATAAGCGTTCATTTCATGATGTGCGGGTAGGTCTTTTATTTTGCAACAAAGGGGGGGATAAGATGTTTATTCTTAAAATCCTAAATAATAATGTGGCTGTAACACAAGATAATTTGGGCCAGGAAGTCATTGTCATGGGGAAAGGAATTGCTTACCAAAAAAGAGTTGGTGACACACTTGATGAGCAAAATATTGATAAGATTTACTCACTTTCAACAAAAGAAGCATTTCTGAAATTTCAGGAATTAGTAACTGAAATTCCATTAGATTATTTTGATATTGCTGATAAGATCATAACGAATGCAAAATTGACATTAGGAAAAAAGCTAAACGAAAGTATATATATATCGCTTAGCGATCATATTTTTTCAACCGTAAACCGATTTAAAGAAGGAATAACGTTGAAAAACGCGTTGCTTTGGGACATTAAACGATTTTATGCTGTCGAATTTCAGATCGGTTTGAAGGCGCTTCAATACATTAAAGACACTTTTGATATTCAATTTTCTGAAGATGAGGCTGGTTTTCTGGCTTTACACATTGTCAATGCTGAAGAACGACAAGAAAGTCATGATATCTATAAAGTGACGAAAATCATTCAAGAAGTTAGCGATATCGTAAGATATTACTTCCGCATTGAATTTGACGAACAGTCCGTAGCATTCTATAGATTTGTTACCCACCTTAAATTTTTTGCCCAAAGATTGATTAGTGGCAATTTACATCAGAATGAAAGTGATCAGGACTTATTAGATGTAATCAAACAAAAACATCTGGCTGCATACCAGTGTGTAGGGAAAATCGAAATCTACATTAAAAACAATTACGATTATAGCCTGACTAGTGAAGAAAAATTATATTTGACCGTTCATATTCAGCGCGTCATTTTCAAAACTAAATCCTAAAATTAATTTATGAAAGGAGGTGAGTTTTTTTAGTAACGCAGGATGGTGACATTAAGTTGGCCAAACCCTTCATTTCGCTGGTTCACAGCTCAAAACATGGAGGATTTAACATGGGAAAATATCAAAAGTTAGCTAAAGAGATAGTAGCACATGTAGGTGGAACGGATAACATCGACAATCTCACTCATTGCGTCACGCGATTGAGATTTGACTTGAAAGACAACTCGGTGCCCAAGGACGAGGTTGTAAAAACTTTAGATGGCGTAGTAACGGTAGTTCGATCTGGAGGTCAGTATCAGGTCGTTATCGGAAATCATGTTGCTGAGGTATATTCGGAGGTTAAGTCGATTGCTAATCTTGGTTCTGAAAATGCAGATTCTACAAATACAATAGTTATCAAAAAAAAGAAGCCTCTAGATGCCTTTATCGATGTAATCTCCGGTTTGTTTCAACCGATTCTAGGAATTCTTTGTGCTGCGGGGATGCTGAAGGGTCTAAACACACTATTTAGTACGCTTGATTTCTACACAATGGACAGTGGAATATATATGCTTGTTAATGCAATGGGAGACGCACTCTTTATGTTCCTCCCGGTATTTCTGGGCTTTACATCCGCCAACAAATTTAAGGTCCAACCTTTTATAGGGATACTCATCGGATTAGCGATGTGTTATCCAGCCATACAATTGGATGCTTTGACCGCAACCAAAGATCCTCTTTACACATTGTTTTCCAGTTCGGCACTAAGCTCACCTGTTTATTTGGATGTTTTCGGTATTCCTTTAATCAGTATGAACTATACATCCACAGTTTTACCTGTAATTATCGTAGTTTATTTTGCTTCAAAAGTTCAGCCTATCATGGATAAATTTATCCCTAGCGTAATCAAGTTCTTTATGGTTCCGATGATAACGGTACTTATTTCTCTAACCCTAGGATTCTTATTGATTGGACCTGTTGCCAGCTATGCGTCTGAACTCATTGCACAAGGTGTATTGGTAGTCCAAGACGCCAGTCCAGTAGTAGCTGGGTTCCTTTTAGGATTTTTATGGCAGATCCTTTTAGTATTTGGACTTCATTGGGGATTTGTGCCTATATATATAAACAATATAACAACTCTAGGATACGACACGATTATGGCTTCCATCTTTGCAACAACATTTTCCCAATTGGCGATTGTAGTGGGTATAACGATTAAAACGAAAGATAAGAAGCTCAAAGCTTTAGGCGTACCGTCAGTCATTTCGGCATTGTTTGGTGTCACAGAACCTATTGTCTACGGAATTACTTTGCCGCGTAAAAAACTCTTTATTATGAGTTGTATCGTTTCAGGAATTGCGGCCGGATTTTATGGAATGTATAACCTTAGAGAATTTACGTTTGGCGGGTTGGGAATATTCGAGTTTCTAACAATGGTAGATCCGAACGAACCTGGTACCAAAAATGTCATGATCGCCGTCATTGGCGTGGTATTTGCTATGGTTGCATCCTTTATATTGACACTCGTGATGTTTAAGGACGAATCAGAGGAAGTTCATCCTGCTGATTTATCCGTGAAACTCCCTAAATCAGTATCTGAGTCCGGGAAAAAGAATACTATGTTCAGCCCGATGAATGGGGAGGTTATTCCGATCCAGGAAGTACAAGATGAAGCTTTTTCACAAGAATTATTGGGCAGAGGCATTGGAATTCGTCCCTCTACAGGTGAATTATTTGCACCGTTTGACGGTAAAGTGGTTACGCTTTTCCCTACCAAACATGCCGTTGGGTTGGTTTCTAACGAAGGTATGGAAGTATTGATTCACATTGGATTTAATACCGTTCGGTTAAAAGGAAAATATTTTGATAGCTATGTACAAGAAGGAGACATTGTGCAGAAAGGGCAAAAACTAGTCGATTTCAATATTGCTGAAATTGAGAAGGCAGGATTTTCTGTGGAAACACCGATCATTGTTACGAATACTGAGAATTATCTTGAAATTGTTGAAACCCCGGAAAAGAAAGTCAGCGCGGGTAAGGTTCTTCTAACCGGCTTATTATAGTTTTAAAACTAAACATAGAGGGAGACGAGACATGAGTTTCAGAAAAGATTTTTTATGGGGTGGAGCTACTGCAGCCAATCAATGCGAAGGTGCATACGCGGTTGATGGAAGAGGAATAGCAAATGTAGATTTGTCACCGATCGGCGAAGATCGAATCAAAGTCATTACTGGAAAATTGAAAATGTTTGATTTTGACGATCAGCATTTTTACCCGGCCCGAGAAGCTATTGATATGTATCATCATTATAAAGAGGATATTGCTTTATTTGCTGATATGGGTTTTAGAGTGTACCGGTTATCGATTGCTTGGAGCAGAATTTTCCCAAAAGGTGACGAGTTGGAGCCGAATGAAGCTGGTTTACAATTCTATGAAGATTTATTTAATGAATGTCGGAAATATAACATTGAACCTCTTGTTACGATTACACATTTTGATTGTCCAATACATCTGGTGAAAGAGTATGGTGCTTGGAGGAATCGCAAACTAATTGTTTTCTATGAAAGATTATGCCGCGTAATTTTCAATCGTTACAAGGGGCTAGTTAAATATTGGATTACTTTTAATGAGATTAATGCTATTTTAGAAGCTCCTTTTTTGGCAGCGGGACTCTATTTCGAAGAGCATGAGGATGTAGAAGCAGTCAAATATATAGCAAGTCACCATGAGTTGGTAGCTAGTGCTTTGGCGACTAAAATTGCGCATGAAGTAGACCCGGAAAATAAAGTTGGATGTATGCTGGCTGCTCTTGCTCCCTACCCACAAACCTGTAATCCGGAAGATATTTGGAAATCAAAACAGGCGGAAAATGAAAGCTATTTCTTTATTGATGTGCAGGCAAGAGGTGAATATCCTGCATATGTATTAAAAGCATTGGAACGAAAGAATATTACATTACCGTTTCAAGACGGTGATCGAGAATTGCTAAAAGAAAATACCGTTGATTTCATTGGCTTCTCTTATTATTCGTCTACTGTAGTTAGTGCTGCACCTAAGTCAACGGATTCGATCGGAGGTGTGTTACTTTCGAGCCTACCCAATCCTTATTTAAAAGCAAGTGAGTGGGGACAGCAAATTGATCCACTTGGACTGAGAATTACAATGAATACTCTTTACGATCGTTACCAGAAGCCGTTATTCATCGTTGAAAATGGGTTGGGAGCTGTAGATATACCTGATAAAAATAATTATGTCGAAGATGACTACCGTATTAAATACCTTAGCGACCATATTAAGGCCATGCGTGATGGGGTCAATTACGATGGTATAGATTTATTAGGATACACGGTTTGGGGACCTATAGACCTTGTAAGCGCAGAATCTGGGGAGATGAAAAAACGATACGGATTTATTCATGTAGATAGGGACAATTTTGGTCAAGGAACTTTAAAACGTACGAAGAAGAAATCTTTTGAGTGGTATAAGAAAGTGATTTCTAGCAATGGGGAAGATTTAAATTACTAAAATTCTAAAGGGATAGACCGTTTGTATTAAATAATGAAAAACACGGCGACCGTATGCGGTCGCCGTAAACCAAGAGCAGGAGATGGTATACTCAATTTATCTATAGACAGGTGCTGTCTCTATGCAAAACTTCATTAGTTTTTAATTGCTACATAATAGAAACTTTTTTAGGATATAATTTTTAAACCAACAGCGGCTACCAAAACCATTGCCATAAAAACTATACGTTTTATGGCCCTGGATTCTCCGTACAGTAAAATACCGACTATACCTGAACCCACTGTACCGATACCCGTCCAAATAGCATAGGCTGTCCCCATAGGAAGAGTCTGCATAGCTATGCTGAGACAAATAAAGCTTAACCCTATTCCAAGGATAAATACGATAAAAGATTTAATATTTTTATCGCGTATAATTAAATTCATTCCAATGACACCGACAACTTCAAATAAACCAGCGAGGATGAGGAAAATCCAGGACATTATGCAACACCTCGCTTAGTTGTATTATCTTTTGTTACCATCTTTAAACCTAATACACCAGTTAAGAGTAGAGCAATCAAAAGGATCTTAATTAAACTAAACTCTTCGCCAAATAAAAGCATTTCTACTAATACCGTTCCTGAAGTTCCAAGCCCGGTGAATACAGCATACGCAGTGCCCACTGGAAGCTTAGCTGCAACAGCTCGAATGAGTAGACCAAATGACAATACAATAGCAATTACCGTTCCTGTCCATGTCAATACATCATCAGCATGCTTTAACCCCATAACCCAGAGCACCTCAAAACATGCTCCAATTAATACGTATAACCAACTACGGTTCATTCTCCAAACCCCTCTTTCTTTATTTAATTCCACGCCAGTAGATATTCCATGACGCATCTAATCTTATTCGCGCACGTTGTAATCCACCGAAGAGCATTTCAACAAACATCCCGTCCATTAGAGCAATATAAGCAATAGCAGCATGGTCTACATCCGTTTGAAACATAAAGGTGTTCTTCGTATTCGCTTCTTCAAACAAAGAACGAATTCTCTCCTGAAGTTGCTCAATAAATTCGTTTCCTCTTTGACTAATCGTATCTTTCAAGTGAAGTGGAGGATAAAAAATTGTTCTTAGGAAAAAATTAGTGTTGTCATCTTTTTCATACCGTTCAATATATTCTAGCAAAAAGCCATGCAGCAAACGTTCAATCTCTAAGTCAGATCCGCCGTGAAAGTACTTATTAATGAAATCCTCCTCTGTGTTCCATGAGTCTTCAAAAACCTCTGAGAATAACTCGTCTTTCCCTTTGAAATACGTGTAAATAGACTGTTTTTTAATCCCTACTTCATTTGCAATCGTGGCTAATGATGCGCCTTCATATCCATTCATTGCGAATTGATTACGTGAAGCCAGTTTAATTAAATTTAAAGTCATCTCATCACCTTCCGAACGTTCGTAAGGAGATAGTAGCATGATGTTCTCATTATTTCAAGTACGTATTTTAGTGATTAGTTAAATGCTAAAAGGTAGTTATCACGTTTGAGAAGAAAAGAATACACCTAAGAGGAGAAATTCTAAAACAACCAAAAACTGAAATATGTAACTAGAGGAGAGATCTTGAATATATCGCGAGAAGGGGAAAATACAAAGTAACTCGGACTTGAAAAATATTAGGGTGAGCTAATTTTGACTTGACTATTACGTTGAATAATTAGTCTAAAAGGACTCCCTGGAAAGAGAGCTAAGCAGTAAACTTAATAGCTTAAATTGAGCAAAAGCTGATGGCCCGCTTCCACTTCTTGAGTTAAAAGGTATTCTGATGAAAAGATAATTCAAGCAAAACCAACCATCAAAGATGATCTTCAATGGTTGGTATTGCGTAATTCCCTGTTATCAATGCACGTTTTGAAATATCAGAAATTGTAAACTGGCTTAACTTCTCCATAACAACTTTGTCTACTTGATTAATTACATCTTGAAAAACAGGCTGAATACCAGATCCTACGATACATTCTTTGTTGGGCTCAGCCGGACTTGCAGATATAACAGAACCACCTTCAAGGAGTGTGTAAATTTCTGCGAGCGTGATCTGGTCTGGGGATCTGGTTAGTCGGTATCCACCTCCACCACCTTCCTTTGTTTCAAGAAGACCATTGTGAACGAGCTTTGCTAATACACGTCTTAAAAATACTGAATGCGTATTAATACTTGATGCAATATAAGCACTTGAGAACCCCTCTTGAGATGTAGAGAGCAGTGACAAGGCATGGACTGCCATTGGAAACCAACTTGCAGACATTTCGTTAACCTCCGTTTTAAGTCTTACTGTAACTACAGTATAGCAGAAATGATCTGTGTCCAAATTGTAAATGAGTACAAAATAATATTAACAAAAAAACTCAATCCTCTAATAATTGTATGAAAAGGATATATATAGCCCTAAACAGATGTAAAAGTCTGTTTGACAAATCAATGGAGTGAAACTAAAATGGTTACAGTAACTGTTTTGGTTACAGTTTGCTAATCTAACTTTAGAAAGAGGAACTGACAATGAAGACATTAGTAATAACTGCACATCCCAATCTAGATCAATCGATTGTAAACAAACGATGGGTGGAAGAACTAAACAAATACTCAGGTGAACTGACCATTCATAATTTGTATAAAGAATATCCAAATGAACAGATTGATATAGAACGTGAGCGGCAGCTTGTATCAGAACATGATCGTATTGTGTTTCAATTTCCACTTTACTGGTACAGCACACCTCCACTTCTTAAGAAATGGCAGGATTGGGTACTAACAGGTTGGGTTGGTGGAGCAACTGGTTCCCAATTGATGGGCAAAGAACTATTGTTGGCTATCTCGGCAGGCACACCCAAAAAATATTTTGAGCCTGATGGTCTAGTTGGTTATTCAATGGAGGAACTGTTAAGACCTATACAGGCATTGAGCAAGTATATAGGTATTAAATTACTTCCGCCGTTCGTTCAATACGGTACTCCAGAACTAAGTGATGAGGATATTGAAATCTCCGCGCGCCAATATTTAAAGGCTGTATTATCTTAATGATCAGAAAAAGAGCTACCTTACTAAGAGTAAAGGAGCTCTTTTTTTCTTGGAATGTTGATTACTGCTTGAAAGACGAAATGTACACGGATGCTTAACATAAGTTAAGAGGAAAGAAAAACTTTAAAATTCAGGTTTTCTGGATACATACAATCTTTTACTAATGATTGGATATTATAAACGTAAGGCATGAAGAAAAAATAAATTGACAAACAAGAAATACAAATGTATATTTGATCCATCAACAGTTGACACATCAATAGTTGATGAATCAATTCATCTGAATAAATAAGGAGGCAATTTAATTGATTACAATTGATATATGGACTGATTTTGTTTGTGAGTATTGCTACATTGGTAAACGTGAGTTAGAAAATGCATTAGTAAGTACTGGGCTGAAAGACCAAGTTAAAATTAACTATAAAGCATTTCAGCTAATGCCGGATGCTCCGACTACACCAGAACAAACTATGCTTGAGGCCTATAGCCAGCATGTGGGCAAGCCGATCCATATGATTCACGAAATCATTTCTGGACCTATTGCGAGAGCTAAATCTATTGGTATTGATATCAGATTCGATAATTTAATGAGTCAGAGTACACTCAAAGCCCATCGTGTAGCAAAATATGCTCAAGAGATGGGTAAAGGGGAGCTTTTACAAGATCGTTTGTTCTATAGCCTTTTTACCGAAAATAAATTTCTGGCTGATACCGAACAATTAGTGGAAATTGCAAAACAAGTTGGTTTAGACGAAGAAGCCGTTCGAAAAGTAGCTAATGATGAAACTGCATATTTATCAGAAGTCCAAAACGATAAAAATGCTGCAGCCAAACTTGGTGTAAGAGGTGTACCTTATTACGTCTTTAATAATCAATATGCTGTATCTGGAGCCCAACCTCAAGCAGTGTTTGCTAAGTTACTGGATCAGTTAAAAGAAGAATTAGGAATGACAACTCCCCTCAAAACTTTTGGTGAGAACAGTGCAGCTTGTGGTCCAGAGGGATGTTCAATCTAATAATTAATTTAATTCCTGGGAGGAAAAACAATGTCAACAATTACTCATAATCAATGGTTTGAAAAGGGCATGACTTACGCCGAATATTTGGAGTGGATGAAAGTAAAGCGTGAGGTAGTTAATGGTGTTTATGAGAAGCTTGTCTTTACACCAGAGGATCTTGCGGTATGGAATGACGTTGCCAAGCGTAATTTGAGAGGGATTGTATTGACTGCCGACTGGTGCGGAGATGCTGCCTTGAACGTGCCCATCGTACAAAGAATAGCGGAGCAAAGCCAAATTGAATTGCGCTTTTTGATCCGGGATGAAAACCTTGAGCTTATGGATCAGTACTTGACGAACGGAACCTCGAGAGCTATCCCAATTTTTGTTTTTATTGACGAGGCAGGTGTAATGAAGGAAGTTTGGGGGCCATGCTCACCAGAAGTACAGAATTTGATTACAGAGATACGCAGTCAATTGCCAGAAAAAGATGCAGCCGATTTTAAAGAAAAACAATTAATCGCATATGAAAAATTTGAAGATCATATTGCAGAAGATCCTAGTATTTGGCGTACTGTAATCGAGAGCGTGAAGGCTAAATTGAAACCTTAACAGATACTCAACTTTAGAAGGAAACAAGGTCAATAGTAGATATTTATATTTAACTTTTAAGGATGATGATTATTTTGGATTTAAAGAACAAGACAGCTATTATTACCGGTGCAGGTAAGGGCATTGGCCGTGCTATTGCTGAATCATTGGCAAAAGAAGGTGTCCATCTCGGACTAATTTCCCGTACTGCTACAGACCTTGAAATTCTTCAGCAATCCTTGAGAGAGAGCTATGGGGTAAAGGTAACCATTCAAGTAGCAGATATCGCTGACCGCAAACAAGCTGAGACTGCAGTGAATACACTCCTATTGGAGCTTGGAAATGTGGACATCTTAATCAACAATGCAGGAATCGCCAGCTTTGGTACTCTCGTCGATATGAACCCAGAAGAGTGGGAACGTATCTTGAATGTCAACGTTTTGGGTACATTTTACGTAACACGTGCCGCTCTCCCAAGCATGATACACCAGAGCAGCGGCAGCATCATAAATATCGCTTCGACTGCAGGAGAAAGAGGCTTTGCTACGGGTTCTGCTTACTGCGCATCAAAATTTGCAGTATTAGGCATGACTGAGTCATTAATGCAGGAGGTTCGTAAGTCTAATATTCGGGTAACTGCGTTAACCCCTAGTACAGTAAACACTGGGCTAGCCGCCAAAGTTGGTTTAAACAAGATTGGAGACGAAGACCACATGATGCAACCGGAAGATGTGGCTGAACTAGCGCTGGCTACACTCAAGCTGTCCGATCGTGTCTTTGTGAAGACAGCTGGAATATGGACAACTAACCCCCAATAAATAATGATACAAAAAGAGGATTTTTCAAAAAAATCTCTATACAGAATGACAGAAGTGAGGTGCGCTTTTGTCTAATCAAAAGTTAAAGATAGGAATTACTTGTTATCCATCGTTAGGTGGTTCTGGTGTTGTAGCAACCGAATTAGGGTTGATGCTTGCAAAGCGTGGACATGAAATTCACTTTATTTCTTCAAGTTTACCATTTAGATTAAATCGTTTACCAAAAAATGTTTTCTTTCATGAAGTTGAAGTTAGTGATTATTACGTTTTTCGGTATCCTCCTTACGGTCTTTCTTTAGCGAGTAAAATGGCAAGCGTCGTGAAGGATTTTAGCTTAGATTTACTACATGTTCATTACACGGTTCCTCATACAACAAGTGCACTCCTGGCTAAGCAAATGGTGAATACCAATTTAAAGGTCATCACAACATTGCATGGGACTGATATAACAGTATTGGCACAAGAGAATTCTTTTAAAGACATTATTCAGTATTCGTTAATGAATAGTGATGCTGTCACTGCAGTATCAAACGATTTAATTCTTCAAACGCATAGGCTCCTTGGTGAAATAATTCCAATTGAACGTATATATAACTTTGTGGATGCTAACGATTTTATGCCTAGAGGTGCATTCAGTCGTATTGATTTTGCTGATCCGCATGAAAAGATCCTAATTCATATTTCTAACTTTAGGCCTGTAAAAAGGACTGAGGATGTTATAGATATTTTTTCTAAAGTTAATAAAATCATTCCGTCGAAACTGATCCTTATTGGGGATGGTCCTGATCTGCCGAAAGTGAACGAAAAAGTTCGGATTTTAGCATTGGAGGACAAAGTAAAGTTTCTTGGGAAACAAGATCAGGTAACTGAGCTTTACTTAATTGCCGATCTTCTACTATTACCTTCCGAAAAAGAGAGCTTCGGACTTGTAGCATTAGAAGCAATGGCATCAGGTGTACCTACCGTGGGTTCAGATACTGGTGGTATTCCTGAGGTCATTAAACATGGTAAAACAGGTTATTTGAGTCCAATCGGTGACGTGGAGGGGATGGCTAACCAAGCTATTCAAATTCTGAACACCACTGGTTTACATGAGCGCTTCAAGCAAGCAGGCATAGAACGAGCACGATCATATTTCGATAGTGGTCATATTGTGGCACAATATGAACGGCTTTATTATCGTGTTATGAATCCTGATAAACAGTTGCAAAAACTCGAGAGCGAGGCTTACTAATTGACGTTTCGTTATCGGGATTACAATAATCATTTATTTAAAAGAAGAGGGGAACTAAAAATGTCACACTATGTAGATCTCCAGTTCGAAATTCGCAAGGAGGCTCTCGACCGTGCAAACGACGTCATTCGGGAGACACTGAAAGCCACACGAGCGTTTGAAGGAAACCTTTCTGCTACGGTTTTGCGCAGTACCGAGGACAATAAGGTTGTTAATATCCTTACTGTGTGGGAGCAGGCGTCGGATCATGCCGCGTATTTAGATTTCCGCTCCAGTAAAGAAGGCACTCCGGTTGAGCTCTTCGCACTATTTGCTGAAGATCCGATTAGCCGTCACTGGGATGTACAGACAGGCGTATAACCGACATCGGTCAAGAATTTCAATTTTTTCAATCTAAAGAATAGAAAGAAGGAATTAAAACATGTCTTGGAAAGAAATAACAACGCCTGAAGAATGGCACAATATCCTTAAACAATCCTCCGAACGTGATCAGGTTATTCTAAAGCATAGTACAACCTGTCCCGTAAGTGCAAACGCGCTTAAAGAATTTGAAGAATATTTGAAGGGGAGTCCAAGACAAGATATTGACTATCACGTTGTTAAGGTAATTGAATCACGTGCAGTTTCAAATCAGATTGCAGAAAATCTAAATGTTAAACACGAATCACCTCAAATTATCCTTATTAAGGATGAAAGTAAATACTGGTCCGCTACTCACTGGGCCGTTACCAAAGCCCATATTTCCGCTGTATTGGATTGATGAGAACTGGATAATAAAGCACGGCCTTTATATACAAATAGGATTGACAAAAATGGCGTTTAGTCCTACGATTTGCTACATCAAGAATTGATGTGTCAAATATGAAAAGGTCAATTCATTGCTAATAAAGGAGGTATGATTTTATGGAAAAATGCTACGTAAGTTATTTGAAAACTACATTTTTGTTGAGAATGCTCAATAATCAATTAAATACAAAATTTGAAAGAGCTACGAACTTCAATCTCTCTCGGTATGAATTGCTTCATTATTTACTTGATGGCGAAAAGTATACTCAAACTCATTTACAAAAAATAATGAATATTGACAATGCTGCTATTACAAGACAATTAAAGGCTTTAGAAGCAGAAGGATATGTTTATAGAGAACGTAACCCGTCAAATAATAGAGAAATGCTCGTTCAAGTAACCGATAAGGGTAAGACGGAAACATTGGAATGTCAGGTAAGCAGAAATAATTTTAACAATAAGTTATTTGATGATTTTACAGAAGAAGATATTGAGCAACTATTATTGCTTCTAGACAAAATGAAAATAAACCTAGAGGAAATTTGATGAAATATAGAGGGGGAAATTCAATTGATTACAATCGATATATGGACTGATTTTGTTTGTGAGTACTGTTACATCGGTAGACGTGAACTAGAAAAGGCTTTGGTAAGCACAGGCATCAAAGATCAGGTGAAAATTAATTATAGAGCATTTCAGCTGATGCCAGATGCTCCAACTACGCCAACACAAACAATGCTTGAGGCCTTTAGCCAACATTTGGGTCAGCCTATTGCTAAGGTACTTGAAATGATTTCAGGCCCTATTGAGCGAGGGAAATCTCTTGGTATTGATTTCAATTTCGATAACTTATTGAGTCAGAGTACACTCAAGGCACATCGTGTCGCAAAATACGCTCAAGAGATGGGTAAAGCAGATCTTTTGCAAGATCGTTTATTCTATAGCATATTTACCGAAAATAAATTTTTGCCAGATACTGAACAATTAGTGGAAATTGCAAAACAAGTAGGGCTGGACGAAGAAGCTGTACGAAAAATTGCTAATGATGAAACGGCTTATCTTTCGGAAGTTCAAAAAGATAAACTTGAAGCATCTCGAATCGGCGTGACTGGGGTACCATTTTATGTATTCAATAATAAATATGCAATGTCGGGTGCTCAGCCTCAGGAAGTATATGTAGAGGTGTTTGAGAAACTAAAAGAAGAATTAGGAATTAAACCAACACTGGAAACTTTCGGTGAGACCAGTGCAACATGTGGTCCACAAGGATGTTCTATTTAATAACAATTCTTGTTTTCAAGTGTGTAGAATAAAACCATTTTTATAGGAGGAAAAACAATGTCGGCAATTAATCACAACACATGGTTTGACAAAGGGATGACTTACAAGGAATATGTGGAAGCAATGAATGTAAATCGCGAGGCAGTTGATCGGGTGTATGAACAGCTTGTGTTTACATCAGAAGATCTGGCTGTATGGAATAATGTTGCCAAGCGTAATTTAAGAGGGATAGCATTGACAGCAGACTGGTGCGGAGATGCAGCTTTAAACGTGCCAATTGTGCAAAAAATTGCGGAACAAAGCAATATTGAAATGCGCTTCTTGATCCGGGATGAAAATCTTGAGCTCATGGATCAGTACTTGACTAACGGAGTGTCACGAGCAATTCCAATTTTCATCTTTATCAACGAATCAGGTGAAATGGAGGAAGTTTGGGGCCCACGCTCGCCGGAAGTGCAAGATTTGATTGCAGAGGTACGCAACCAATTGCCTGCAAGCGATGCGGCAGATTTCGCAGAACAGCAAAAAATTGTATATGGAAATTTCAAAGAGAATATTACAACAGATCCGGCTATCTGGCGTACGGTAATCGAAAGTGTGAAAAGTAAACTTATCGAGGTATAAAATGTAAAAACACTGGAAAAAAAGGAACCCATTAACGGCGCGGGCGGCGCTAACGTAAATAGTTCCTTTGGTAAGAGCAGACAGAAGTCCTGCTTTTTTACCCTCAAATCTTACCATAAAAAACACCTACAATCCAATGCAAGATAGAGATTACTCTGATCATTTTGGGGATTTTCTTAATTTGGAGTTTTGAGAATAAGAAAGGGGTTAGATATATGTTTTGGAAATATAACAGTACGATGTATGCTACATGCATCTATGATTTATTTGATAGAAGCAAATATATAGTATCGGGTAATTCATATTTATAAACGAGTACTAGTCTCTTAAGTCTCTGCTGGACTGCAAATAAATAAGTATTAAACTTTGATTGATGTAATATGTAGACAAAAACTACTGCAGCATTTTACCTTCATCAACTTTAAACACTTATACTTACTAAATTTAAGTGAATGGATTAAACACTACTAATTAAGGGGCTGTTCTAAATGACGAATAATAACAATTCCGTTTTGCCTTCAAACGACTTATATACATTAATGAGAGAGCGTCATTCAGTCCGCCATTTTGATACTGAATTCGTTATTTCTGAAGAGGAAATCAATGAAATGATCGAGCTAGCGGTCAAGGCGCCTTCTAGCTCTAATTCACAAAGCTGGCGCTTTCTTGTCGTAACTGATAAAGAGTTGAAAAAACAGTTGAAGATAGTAGCAGATAATCAACAGCAAGTTGAGGATGCTTCGGCCGTATTCGTGATATTAAGTGATATGAAGTTTTACGATAAGTTAGATGAAATTTTCACATCAGCTGTCGAAGCTGGGTATATGCCAAAAGAATTTAAAGACGAATACGTGCCAAACGTAACGAAATATTATCAGGCACTTCCTAAAGAACAGTTTCATGAATCCGTAAGTTTTGACGCTGGTCTTGTGGCGATGCAACTCATGCTGATTGCGAAATCCAAGGGCTACGATACGGTTCCGATGGGTGGATACAATAAAGAGAAACTGAAAATGCTGCTCAACGTTCCGGATAATCTCCTTCCGTTGATTATCCTTCCAATCGGTAAAGGTATTCAGCCTGGGCGGCGCTCTACACGCCTTCCCGTTGAGGATGTTCTCACTTGGAATCAGTTCAAATAAGAAAATATTAAAATACAACGGCAGCCGGCGAGGAAATTGGCTGCCGTTGTATTTAATTAAACTATAGACCAAATAGGAAATAACCTTGTTCACGTCTAAATGGAGGAATTAGAAATGAATAGTGGCCGCATTAAAGGCGGAGCACTTCTAGTCCTAGCCATCTCCCAACTAATCATAGCTCTAGATTATACGATTATCTTTGTAGCGATGCCTTCAATTGGTGAAGAACTAGGCTTCTCTGCTAGCCATCTGCAATGGGTCGTCAGCGCATATTCATTAACGTTTGGAGGTTTCCTGTTACTCGGGGGTAGACTCTCAGACTTAATGGGACGACGCAATATGTTCATGATCGCCTTGTCCTTGTTCGGGTTAGGTTCTTTGCTTGGTGGGTTGGCCGATACCCAACTCATGCTTATTATAGCCAGAGGTTTGCAGGGTTTCGGGGGAGCGCTTCTGTCTCCTGCAACGTTGTCTTTAATTACGTCTAACTTTGAGGAAGGTCCGGAACGGAATCGGGCGATGGGAATCTGGGCTGCTATGGGGGGCGTCGGCATGTCTCTTGGCCTGCTACTTGGGGGCGTGCTTACCAACTTCATCAGCTGGGAAGCGACATTTTTTGTAAACGTACCAATCGTCCTTCTGACCCTCTTGCTAGCTCCGGTTGTGCTTAAAGAAAGTGTTGTGCTAAATGGTCACAAACATGTTGACATCGGAGGAACGTTTTCAATTACAGTTGGTATGCTTTTCGTGGTATATTACCTCATTCAATCTCCCATCTCGGGGTGGCGCAGCACGAGTACCCTGATATTTCTAGTAATCGGAGCAGCGATTTTAGTAGTTTTTATCTTTATTGAGAAGCACGTTCAAAAGCCATTGATCAATTTCCGTATGTTCCGTAATCGTAACCTAACTGGTGCCGCAATTGTTGCCTTTCTCTTCTCCGCCTCGTTCGGTACGCTCTATTATTTCTTAACGTTGTATACACAGAATGTTTTGCATTTCACGGCCATTCAATCAGGGTTTAGTTTTCTGCCGCTCACCTTGAGTGCGTTTTTGGGAGCAAAACTTATCAATCCTATGCTAGCCAGAGTTGGTCTAGCCGGGACCATTGCATCTGGAATGGCACTTGGAGGTATCGGATTCCTGCTCCTGACCCAGTTATCACCCTTGGGGAGTGCCTGGGGGATAATACCTGGGACGATTATTATTGGTATCGGGCGAGCCCTTGTCTTCACCACAATGTTTATTGCCGGTAGTACGGGAGTCAATCCGAGCGAGCAAGGTATTTCCTCAGCGATGATAAATACCGGTCAGCAGATAGGTGGAGCGATTGGGCTTGCGATCATCATGGCAATTATCTCAGTATCCCTGGGTTCTGATTCCACACTGGAGACGATGAGCCCGATTTTGCTGAATTCTGCTATCCATACCGTGTTCATTATTTCGGCAGTAATTACTCTTATCGGTATCATTGTCTCATTCGCAGCTTTGAAACAAGTACCGAGGGGGATCAAATGAAGAAGGGGAAGTCAGTACAACACGTTGATCTTAGGGGGCTAGTTAGTGCAGCTGTTTTTTAATTGGATGTACTTGTTCGACTAACGGGAAATGTTAGTTAAATAGCCCCACTCTAAAACCTCTTATTTGAAGCAAACTAGAATTAATTGCTCTTATAGAAGGTTTTTTTATGATCTTAAGTGAACTTTGGAATCATTATGAAGCAGATAAACAAATTGAAGGATTTAGCCCAAATACATTGCGTGCGTATGCTTTACAACTCGAAATGTTGATTTCTGATCTAGGAGATCTAGATATTTCGGTACTAACTCTAAATCTCCTAAAGGAATACTTAGCAAAGCAATCAGATCGTTTAAAACCAAGAAGCCTAGGGCACCTTATCCGTTTTGTACGTTCCATATTTCGATTCGTGTATGAAGAAACTTATCTATTAAGCAATCATTCCATTAAACTACGTGAGCCTAAAATGGAGAAGCGGATACCCGAGTTTTTAAAGGAAGAGGATATAATTCATTTAAAGATCTCTTGTCAGACCCTACGGGAAAGAGCTCTTCTAGAATTTCTATAAAGTACAGGATGTCGTATAGGTGAGGTGGATAAGTTAAACATTGAGGACTTGAACTGGGAAAACTGCTCGGCCATTGTAAACGGAAAGGGTGCAAAGTATGGTTGAAAAAGTATTTAGATAGTCGAGAAGATTCGTGTAAAGCCCTGTTTGTAACAGATACCAATCCAGTGAAACGTATGGCCATACCAACACTTAGATGAGCGTATTGTTCTTTTGAAGGACAAGCGTGTTTGTATAGATAATAAAGAATTAAAGGTATTGTTCTTAGAAGAGTCTTCGTAAGTATATGCAGCATTAAAAACACCTATAACACCTGAGAAAGCTGTGCAGACGTTAGTAGAAAAAGATTTGCTTTAAATGATTTCTTTAGTACCAACCTGCATCTCTTCATTTTCATATTTGCTATTTACGAATTATCTCAATTGCAATACTCATAAATACGATTTATCTCATCTATAGTTGTTAATTGTCTCATATATATATTGAAAAAAGCAGCCTTTTAGCTGCTTTTCAGTCTCAATTATAACCGTTACTCACATTGTGAGTTGTAAGTAACGGCTTTACTT
Source organism: Paenibacillus camerounensis (assembly GCF_000723885.1). Lineage (GTDB taxonomy): Bacteria > Bacillota > Bacilli > Paenibacillales > Paenibacillaceae > Paenibacillus_AQ > Paenibacillus_AQ camerounensis. Next base: position 28,100 of record NZ_CCDG010000006.1, on the reverse strand, counting down.
GAGACTGATTTGGTCTATAAATGAGACTTTCTTGGGTATATGTTTGAGAATGAAATAAAAACCAGTAGTAGCGAAATCCTTGCTATTACTGGTTTTTATTTCATTACAGTAGTTGTACTTTGTTAAATTTAGGTCAACGAGGCATAAAAAGCTATATGCGAAAATTTCAATTATGAACTAGAGTTTCGGGGGGATTATGTGAAATTGTAAAAAATAGGTTCTGTATTTTCTTTCCCGAAGTACTGCTGTGTTTGAGATCGTGGTATCTTATATTCGTCAAAAGAATTAAACGTTTCAACGAAAAGGGGTGATTTCCGTAGAACAGGAATTTTTGAATACGATCGCGATCGAATTTCATAACAACCAGAAGGTGCTGAATGCAATCGGAGACGAGACTCGGCAGGCTATCTTATTGGCCTTGATTCAAGGGCCGCAGAAATCTGGCATGCGTGTGGGGGAGATCAGAGTGCGAACGCACCTCTCCCGGCCTGCTGTATCACATCATCTGAAGATATTGAAAGACGCGCAGATTATCAGCGTTCGCAAAGAAGGAACCCGTAACTTTTATCGTCTGGACGCTGGGAGTAAGCTGATGTTGTTGAAAAACTTGGTGAAAGAAATCGATAAGCTTTTTGAACATTGTGAGCAAGCAACGGAATCACAATCCGGTACCAATGAAAGGGACGCTTTTGAATGAAACATACAATCCAAGCATCAAACGGAGTCGACATTCCGCAACTCGGATTCGGCTTATACAAGATCAAGAAAGGGGAAGCTTTCGAAATAACGGTTGAAGAGGCGATTCGAATCGGATACCGCCATTTCGATACCGCGAAGATTTACGGTAATGAAGCAGCTCTGGGCCGAGTCATTCAAAAAAGTGATATTCCCCGAGAGGAATTCTTCATCACCTCGAAAGCATGGACGACGGATCTCGGGTACCAGGCGACGAAAAAGTCATTTGAGCAAACTTGCCAAAGACTGAACGTAACGTATCTGGATATGTATTTGATTCATTTTGCCGGTGCTCATTATGTGGATGCTTGGAAAGCGATGGAAGAGTTGTACGACGAAGGCCGGATCAAAGTCATAGGTGTAGCTAATTTCGGGATCGGGCATTTGGAGCGCCTCAAGAAACATGCCCGGATTGTACCGATGGTGAATCAGATCGAAACACACCCGGAATTCCAACAACGTGACTTACATGATTATATGGTTCAGAATCAGATTCTGCATGAGGCTTGGGGCCCGCTGGGACAGGGGAGCAAAGCACTGCTGGAGCATCCAGAGCTGGTTGCAATTGCTCTTCGCCACCGTAAGTCGGTTGCACAAATCATTTTGCGCTGGCATCTGGAGCGAGGTGTTATTGTGATCCCTAAATCGTCAAATCCTCAAAGAATAAAGGAGAACAGTGATCTATTCGACTTTGAGCTCAGCGCAGAGGAAAGGGAACAGATTCGCCGCTTGGACACGGGAAAAAGATACTCCGTAAGCCCGACAGGTCTTATGGTTAATCCGATTTACGTCAAATTTATAAAGCTATTCAGTTGTCCATAATAACGTATAAAGAAACGGTCATCATGAAAAAAGATAACTTTAAAATTGCCGTTACTTGTAGTGTAGAGAAGCGTATCCCAAGTAATAATGCTTCTTTCAGAAATACTGCCCCACGTGGCTGCCTAAATGGTCACAGAAATCTTCAGGGTTTCATAAGCCAGTTAATTCAAGTGAATTTCATTTTGCTGTTATTGTTATAACTATTTTGGCTTATTTATCTGCATTCAGTTATTTATATATACCAGAATCCGTATTTGTAAAATGGATTTTTATTGGATTTTTAGGCTCGATGATTTTAAATACTATTTTTCCACACCTTATAGCGACCATTTTGATGAAAAAGTATGCACCTGGACTGCTTACTGGCTTGTTACTTAACATTCCTATAAATTCATTCGTTATTTATCAGATGTTCTTACATCATTTGATTATATGGAGAGCGTTAATGATATCAACAGTGCTTGTAGGAATTATTTTAATAGCACTTATTCCGGTTTTGTTTAAGGTTGGCGGCAAAATAGCTTCTTCTTAGTATATTGGGTATAGATGAGCTATTTGAACGTGACATTAGTATCCTCTTTCTAAGCACAAAAGCCCGCACCCGGCCAGATAGGCAAGGTTGCGGGCTTTTGTCTCAAAACAGGTCTTGTCCAGCCCCAACTATCAGAAAGAGAAAACGGAGAAAGCGATATACGGACACTGATAAATTGGTCTCAAGCGCTGTTACTCATAGGGGTTGTACTATCTTTCTTGGCGGCACTTAAACGGTACATTCAGACGTGTATTTGTTATTGATGGAGCATCCTATTCAGCCGACAGACCGTAGCTGCTGGAGTCATAGTTTTCCGATTTGAACAGCAGGTTGTTAGTGCGAAATTTGTATTAATAAACAATATTCCGGATGGAATAGTGGCACTGAGGAACTAATTCTTAAAGCAAAGATTTCACCTGTATAGAACATCATTAAGAAACTAACAAAAGGGCTCCTGTTCCCGCCCGCCTTAGGTTAGCGTTGGGCAGCGGATGGATCTCCCCTTTCAAACGCTAACCTCAGTCAGTCGGTTCACAGTCAAATAAGTTTTTAAGTGTACTTTGTACAATTAAAACAGGGGGATTTAGTCGTTTTAAGGATATAACTGTATTCTGTACATCTATTTTCCTCGAAAAAGCCGGTTTCAGGCGTTTTTGGCAAATATAAATGTATAGAGTGCAGTTAAAACCTGCAGCGGAGCGAATCAGCCAGGTCTAATTGCAGAAAGTACAGTTATTTCAGCCCGTTGCATTCATTATGCCATGCCATTAACTACGAAACAGGACAAGTGCGCACCGAGTAGAAGGAAAGAGGTGATAGATTGTCTCCGCGTGAGGTTATAAACGTAATTGCGGTTTATATGGAATGAAGGTTGACCAATACTACCGGACCATCTTTTCTTTGTCTAAGCAGAATAAAACCAACGAGCAGGGTGTGCCTGGGTTGTTGCATCTTTCCAAACTTCATTTTGCTACAGAAGCTGTACATTAATCTTGCCAGGCCTGTGGGTAAGTGGCTTGGTTATGAAGCAGAGTATAAATAAAGGAGATATTTCTAGTGGACAATCACGGGAAAAAGGGTTTTACAACGATCCAATTGGCTTCATGAATTATCCGCTCTATTTTTTGGCCTGCTTGTTTACAGCGGATCTTAGCTCCATTCAAGCGAAGGGAGATCCCTTATTTCCAGAAGCTTATACTTGATGTTATTCGATTAGAAGGTACATCTTCTTTTAAATGAAAGTGCATCTCGTGTACTTCCATTGATTGTGAATAAAGTAAATGGAATTATAAAGCCTTGACAAGTTCACAGGCATTAAACTACAATTCGTAGTAGTTACAAAAAATTAATAATTTGCCTGATGACTTTAACCGGTAAGAAAGGAGATTGAGTTCTTGTTGAAGAAGGGAATGATTTTGTTTCTAGGAGCGGCGCTATTTTTATCGACAGGTGCTGCTAATGCATACGCCGATGATCACTCTAAGCTTGATCATGAGGTTAGTGAGGTAATTGGAACCCCATATAAGTGGGGAGGGACCAAAGTTTCTGATGGTTTTGACTGTTCCGGATTTATTTTATACATATTTGATAAGTTTAATCTGAATCTTCCAAGGACGTCCAAATCTCAAGCAGCGGCCGGGGAGTACGTAGCGAAATCCGATTTGCGGGCAGGGGATCTGGTTTTTTTCGACACCAGCGGCAACGGCATATCTCATGCAGGAATCTATGTGGGTGACGGTAAATTTGCTCATTCCTCCAGCAGCAACGGTGTTACAATAAGTAAACTTTCTGCAGGGTACTATAAGGATAGATATGTGACTGCCAGAAGAACGATTTCTGAAACAAGCTACTTGGAAATGATTGGAGATTAAATTCATATAATGACAAGACAAGCCTCTAGACTTTCTAGAGGCTTTATCAATAAGTACGATTGGAGCGTTTAGCGTGAGAGTAAAAAAAATTAATCTAGCCGAGGAAGGCTTACACCGTTTTTTCGGAACACTGGAAACTAAAATTATGGAGATTCTCTGGGCCAAAGGAACATTAACTATTAAACAAGTGCATGAACGCATTGATAATGAAACGCCCATCTCTTATAACGCGGTTATGACGGTGATGGTACGTCTGGCTGAAAAAGGACACCTGAACAAAGATTCTAGTGGTAGCGGGCGGAATAAGGTCACCTACTTCTGTCCAAGTCAGAGCAAGGAGCAGTTTATTCTTGAGCAAACGAAAATGGTGACGGATGGGTTAGTCAAAGATTTTGGATCAATGATGGTCAGTCATCTTGTTGATAATCTGGACAATGCGGATCCGGAACTTATCGAAAGACTGGCTCAGAAGCTGGAAGAGCTGAAGAGAAGGCCATGAGAAGCTCTAATCTCCATTTACCGCAACAAACAAAGCGGGCTCTATTTACCTTATTGACTGCAGTGCTTGTTGTTATCACTATGCTGTTATATAACATAATGCATCAATTGCAAGATGTGCAGGCCAATGATGATTTACTGAAATGGACTTTAATGATCCTTACAGATTCTCTCAACAATCATATTGTGTGGGAGCTAATCTTAAACGGTCTGATTATTTTCTCACTGGCTGTCCTTTTAAAAATATCATATCAGGAAGTCAAAGCTCGTTCGATATGGAAGAAGTACGTTAACTCCCGGAGAGAAGAACTGAATCATTCGGTAATTACATCCTTTGCACAAAGAAAAATACGTTTCATCATATTAAATGAGCCCGAAATGACTGCAATGACAGTGGGATTTTTTAGACCTACCATTGTCCTATCAACCGCATTAATTGAACGGTTTAATGAGCAGGAACTTGAAGCAATAATCTGTCATGAATATTACCATTACAAATCATTTCATCCATTGCAGTTGTTTATGATGCACCTTACAGCTGATGCGCTCGCTTTTCTGCCGGTTATTAAACAAGTGTTTCGTCATTATCAGATCTGGATGGAGCTGTTAGCGGACCGGTATGCCATCAAAAGAATGGGAAATGAAATACCGATTGCCCAAGTGCTGCTAACTATGACGCGAAATAACGTTTCAAATGCATCGCTTCATAGGGCTTATTTTGCTAATGAGGCGATTAATTACCGGCTGGTCCAACTAATTGAACCGGATCAAAAATTAGATATTCCCTTATTTGATTGGAAACCAATGATTCTCTCGACAACAATCCTCCTGCTAATCCTTTTTATTTTTGTTTACTATTGCATCTAATAAGCTGCGGTGTTGGAAGTGGTTTGCTGTTTGGACATATTACAGGAGAAATTGTGCCTAAAAGAGCGGACGCCATTAACGATAAAGCAGTTAAACAAAGAAAGCAGCAGATCCATGTGATCGGCTGCTTTTGTTCAGCCAACAAGTTCAAAAGCAAATGGATGCATATAAGCAGCTTATGGAAAGCAGCAAGTAATTCATGAGAGAGCAGGCCTCTTGTCCGGGTCTGCTCTCTTTTTACCTTCATGACTTATTCTGGGTGTGTTGTTTACGATACTGGGAGGGATTGACGCCATAGTAGCTGGCGAATTGCCTTGTAAAATAGTCTGGTGAATTGAATCCTACTTCGAGAGCAATGTCTGTGATGGGCCGCAAGGTGTACTGAAGCAATTTCTCGGCCTGTTTCAATCTATATTTCGTTAAGGTTTCTATAATGGAGTCTCCTACCTGTTCTTTAAACAAATGGGACAAGCGGGAAGGCGACAAGCATACTTTATTGGCAAGCTCCTCAATCTGATGATTGTCAGAGTAATGCTGGGCGAGGATGTTGAGGACATCTTTGATCCGGGGGTCCAGCTTTTTTTTGTCTGCAATCTGGCTTGCGATCAGCAAAATGATCTCTTCCAGCGCATTAAGGGTTAGTTCTTCCCGAAATTCACCATAGGAGTCTAATTGGTAAGACAAGACTCTGCGAAATGCATATTCAACGGTATGACGGGCTACCTCACTGTCGATCCGGATATGATAAATCGGACCTTCAGTGTTGCTTGTTGGAATCCAATCCATCCATGCCATACGGGGAATGAAATGGGCCCAAAGCTTCTCCCACTCATATCCTTCTGCAGTGAAATAATCATGCGGCACTCCTGGTGGTACGATCGTTAAAGTTCCCTCTGAGCACAGCAGGAGGTCATCGCTTCCGTCGTTGATAAGGCCCTTACCGGATAGTGTATACATAATTAACCAATCCTTTGTGCCTTCAGGCCGATAGCAAGCGTAACCGTAACCCTTATTGTAATAGTCAGAAACAAGAATTCCAGGAGGATGAGTATATTGGATATGGGAACTTGAAATAGCAGGATTGTTGGGTTTAATAGCCATATCAGCATTCCTTTCATATGCTCTCTATTTTACAATGAATATACGATAACACAAGGTATAACAGATTTTTTGGAGTGATTCTCACTAAATGAGGAGGTTACTTGATGTTGAATATACAGCAGGAAAAATCGGTTATTGATTTAGCCGGACAGTGGGCGTTTACTCTGGACCCCTACGATAAGGGTGAAGAGGAACACTGGTACAGGAGCGCATTGCCAGAGCAGTCCGGTACGCTAAAGCTTCCCGGTACATTATCGGAAAACGGGATTGGAGAGCAGGCGGCTTGGGGCGAAGAGATGAACAGGGAATCCGTCCGCTCGCTTAGGCAACATTATCGTTTCGTAGGGGCAGCCTGGTATCAGTGTTCGCTGGATATTCCTCAAGAATGGGAGGACAAACACCTGAGCGTATTCTTGGAGCGGGTCATGTTCAAGTCGGCTTTATGGATTAACGGTCAGATTGCAGGTGATCAGGATAGCCTGTCGGTTCCTCATCAATTTGATGTTTCGGGGCTTATACGTACAGGCTGCAGTAATCAGATAACGATTCGGGTTGACAACCGTGACATTCACAAGCTTGGTGAGTTCCCAAGTGCCTATACCGATGAGACGCAGACAATCTGGAACGGATTGATCGGGCGGTTGGAGATACAAGCACGTAATCCTGTCTATATCGCTGACATTCAGCTATATCCCGATCCAGAAAATAAAAGCGTCAGAGTTTGCGGGAACTGGGTGAATACAGAAGCTAAAGAAGCCAATTCTTCGTTAGAGCTGTTTGCATTTATTAAACACGGAGAACGCCCGCACCAAACGGAACAGCAGCAATACGAGTTTTCGGTCCCCGCTCACTGCGTTCAGCCGTTTACGATTGAATATGATATGGGGGAAGATATGCTTTTGTGGGATGAGTTCTCCCCCAATGTGTACGAGATGGTACTTCGCTCACGAGTGATAGTAGAAGGCAAGGCTGTCCGCGGGGAGAATAAATGCAGCTTCGGTATGCGCTCTTTTCGAAGTGCGGGTACCCAATTTGAAATTAATGGGGCGAAAACCTTTCTTAGAGGTACATTGGAGTGCTGCATTTTTCCCCTTACGGGCTATCCTGTGATGGATTTGGACAGTTGGCTCCGTCTTTTTGGAATTGTTAAAGCGTACGGTTTGAATCATATCCGCTTCCACTCCTGGTGTCCTCCAGAAGCTGCTTTTGCAGCAGCAGACCAGATCGGTATATATGTGCAGGCAGAGGGACCGGTGTGGATGGACACTTGGAATACACCTGTCGGGACACATAAGGAGCACTATTCATACCTGCCGGCTGAGGCTGACCGGATTATAGCAGCGTATGGCAGCCATCCATCCTTTTGCCTGTTTAGTAACGGGAACGAGTTGAACGGTGATTTTGATCTGCTGCATCAAATTGTAATGAATTTGAAGGCCGCCGACGATAGACGGGTATACACACTGACCACGAATTGGGACCGGCCACTTGATCCTGCGGATGATCTGTTTTGTTCGCAGACGGTGGACGGGATTGGAGCAAGAGGACAATATTTTCCTGAGGAATTGGTTAACTCCACAACGCTTGATTATAGAATGGCTGTTGCAAACCGGAATGTTCCGCTCGTTACGCACGAAGTAGGCCAATACACCGTATATCCGGATGTCACTGAAATAGATTCTTATACCGGTGTTCTAAGACCTGTAAATTATGAAGTCATAAAAGCTGATTTGGAGCGGAGAGGACTATTAAAGGATATCGGCAAATTCGTTCGCGGATCTGGTATGCTGGCTCTTCAGCTTTACCGGGAGGAGATAGAGGCTGCGCTGAGAACGCCTGGTTTGGGAGGGTTTCAGTTACTTGATCTGCATGACTTTCCTGGACAAAGCACAGCTACGGTCGGAATACTGAATGCATTCTGGGAATCCAAAGGGTTGATTGAGCCGGAACAATTCAAACAATTCTGTAATGCTACAGTCCTCCTCCTTCGTATGCAGAAAAGAATATATGCAGCAGGTGACTTATTCGAGGGAACAGTAGAGATCGCCCATTTCGGTCCTGCCGAGCTGCCGGAGTCCGATATCTTGTGGCGCATTAAGGATGATTACGGCAATGTCCTTGATGAAGGAATTGTTCGTACAGGTATCATCCCGTTAGGCTCTGGAGTGGTAGCCGGTGAGTTTAAGTCCGATTGTACTTGCCGTGTTGAACGGAGCTCTAGTCTAAAGGTTTCACTCCACTTGGCCGATCATGATATAAGTAATGAATGGTCCATATGGGTATATCCGGAGGTTCAGGCATTTGATGAAACGGAATCCGAAATCTATATAACGGAATCGTTGGATGAAACGGCCGAGAGAAAGCTTGCTGCAGGGGAGAATGTGCTGCTTACCGCCGGTTCCAATCTGCGGAATGCCGTTGCCGGTAAGTTCTATCCCGTCTTCTGGAGTCCTGTTCATTTTGCGAGTGAAAGTCCGTGCGGGATGTTCGTTAATCATAATCATCCTGTCTTCGGTTCCTTCCCGACAAAAGAATATGTGGAGCACCAGTGGAAAGACCTGATGGACCGGTCGGTATCCTTATGCCTTGATGAGGATTTTGCCGGTAACGAACTGATTGTGCAGGTCATTCCGAATTTTTATCATAACCGCCGGATGAGCAATTTGTTCGAATGCCGTGTTGGAGCAGGGAGACTTATCGTTTGCGGCTTTGATATACAGAATGATCTCCCGGCCAGACCGGCAGCCGTACATTTGAAAAGAAGCATTATGACCTATATGCGGAATGAGGCGTTTCAACCTGCTGACTCGTTTAGCATAGGGCAGTTGCGGATTTTACTTGAGGAAAAAAACGGAACTATTGGAGAATTGAAGATCTCGGGAAGTGAGCTTGCCATCGGAAAAAAAGCCGCCTGCAGCAGCAGTATGAATATCGAGCATGCAGCAAATAAGGGGAATGATGGCATCGGGCATACCTTCTGGCTTGCGGCTGATGATGCTGTTGGTCATTGGTGGCAGGTCGACTTGGGAGCTGAAAGAGAGATAACAGGTACCAGGGTGAAGTTTCACCAGGAAGGGAATTTCCTGTATGTCATACAGATTTCTTCTGACGGGGTGAATTGGAGGGTTGCCGCCAATCAGACAGGCCAGACTTCTGAAGAGCAGGAGAGAGTTGACCTAATTAGCGGTAAAGCGAGATTCGTGAAGATCAACTATAACAGTCTGCCTCCTGAAGGCAGGGCTGGACATACTGCGTTTGAAGTGTATGGATACTAAAGGACATAAAGGATTCTTAGCTGAAAATGATCACAAAAGCCCGTACCCGGCCTAATGGCTCGTGTACGGGCTTTTGTCTTAGATTAAGTCTTGTCCGTTCTCATTCTCGGTATAGATGGAGATTAGCACGACGGCTGTGTCTTCTCCGATATTTTTTACCAGATGGGGGGTGCAGGCATTCCAGCTGAAGGAATCACCTTCCGTAAACTCGGCCCCATCCTCTCCTTGCTCTGCATAAATCCTTCCTCTGATGACTACATGCACTTCCTGCCCTTCGTGCGCATGCGGTGCCTCGCCGGTCATGGCACCAGGAGGGATCTCTACAATGCTCATACGTACGTTCTTCGTAGAACTCAGATGTTCCACTTTCAGATTTTCCGGTCCGCTGGTTGTAAGGGTCCGTTCGTCCTTACGGACAATGTGCATTCGTTCTTCTTTCTTTAAAAGCAAATAGGCCAGCGGAACTTTTAGCGCCTTGGCTATATTTTCCAATGTTGAAATGGATGGTGAGGTTTTATTCGTTTCAACCTGGCTCATAAAGCCTTGGGATAGGCCGGTCAATTCGCATATTTGGGCAATCGTTATATTTTTACGCTTCCGGATTGCCCGGATCGTTGAGCCAATATCCATCTGATCACACCCTTTGGATATTTGTAATACAAAACTTAATTTTATATTATCAATTTTTATGTTGACAAGTCAATGCGAGGCGCGTTAAATTACTCATATAGAAAATATATTTTTATTACTAATATTTCATTTATGCAGCAGATAACTAACGATGAAGGGGGAGACGAAGATGAATTCCGCTTATCCATATGACGTTCACTTACCGGTTAATCTGGAGCAGGATAAGAAATATCCGGTAATTTTTACTCTTCACGGCAAAGGTTCGAATGAACGCAATATGTATGGTCTGGTTGCTCCGCTGGCTGATGATTTCATCATTATAGGCATTCGCGGTAATCTGCCGCTCGGTACCGGTTACCAGTATTACGATTTGAAAAGCCTGGGTAACCCGATCCGGGAGATGTTCGACCAGGCAGTTAACGACCTTGCATCTTTTATTCAATATGCTACTGAGAAGTATCCGGTTGATCCTGACAGACGTTATCTGCTCGGCTTCAGCCAGGGGGCGATCCTGTCCATGACGCTAGCCCTTACGATGGGATCACAATTAAAGGGAATTGTAGCGCTCAACGGATATATTCCTGATTTTGTGAAAACAGAGTACCCGCTTCGCGGGATTAAGGAGGTCTCTATATTTGCCTCACACGGGGAATATGATTCTGTATTTCCGGTCCGGATTGGGCACGAGACAGCCGCCTATCTACAAGAACAAACGGGGCGCGTAACGTTCAAATTGTATCCGACCGGTCATGGCGTATCCGAAGAGAACCAAATGGATCTTTTGCAGTGGATTAAGAAAGATGCCAGTTTAATCTAAATAAGGGGTGGAACAAAAGATGATACCTTCCTATTTCTTTGCACACGGTGCACCCTCAATCGTGCTTGAGGATAATGACTATACGAAGCTGCTGAAGCAGTTTAAAGACAATACGCCACAGCCGAAAGCGATTGTTCTTTTCTCCGCGCACTGGGAAGAAGCCGTCCAGACGGTTGGCGCTGCTAAGGCGTATGAAACGATCTATGATTTTGGTGGGTTCCAGGATGAGCTGTACCAGATGACTTATCCGGCGCAGAGTGACCTGGCACTTGCGGAGCAAATCCAAAGTTTGTTCACCAAGTATGGTATTGATAATACCCGGAATGAGACACGAGGCTTGGACCACGGGGCATGGGCGGTTCTGAAGCTGCTCTATCCGGATGCTGATATCCCGGTCGTTGCGTTATCCGTAAACCGTCACTTGTCTAATGAACAGCAGTATGAGATCGGCAAGGCGCTGGCTGAGCTTCGTGAGCAGGATGTGCTCATTATCGGCAGCGGAGGAACTGTGCATAATTTAAGGGCCTTGGACTGGTCGTCTGAGGGGATAGACGGGTGGGCTGAGCAATTCGACAATTGGATTCAGGATAAGCTGGAGACATGGGATACCGGAGCATTGTTTCAATACCGCGAGCTTGCCCCCTATGCCCGGGAAGCCGTTCCCACCAACGAGCATTTCATCCCGCTGCTGCTGGCCATGGGCACCGGCGATGCCAGCCGTAAGGCCAAGCTTCTTCACCGGAGCTATCAGTATGGCAACCTCAGCTTGAGCTGCTGGCAATTCAATTAAGATTACGTCAGGAAGTATAGGCTGCCAGACTCTAGGGCGGGCCTGTTGATAATTTAATATTTGTAGATAAAATAGGACACAAGCCGGATGATTGGTTTGTGTCCTGTTTTATTTAGTAATCGCTTATTAGGGTAACCCAACACTAGGCAACTTGTTACGTCTTTTAGAGTAGAACCATTCGAGAGGATGATATGCAATGAATGAAATTCAAACGGACTTCATGACTGAACAGGGTACAATCACATATCTCGGATTATTGGACCTCCGCCATTTGCGTTCTGTAGATGAACTTAGAAATGTAACGGAAATCTCATATGTCGGTACGATTTTAATCTCGGATCAGCTTGAAGGCAGTATCCATAACATTCCGATGCACTATGTTGGAAGTGTTGTCTCTATACCGTCAGATATGAAAGTTAAAGTTCTGAGCGGAGATTTGAAGCTTCACGGAGATTTTCTGGAGAACGTAGGAGGCGACCCCGAGGAGACTCTTCTTGTCACAGGGGGACTGATAATTACATCCCCATTCCAGAAGGTCGGGTACAAATCCCTGATCCTCACAGGTGAAATCTTTGCGCCGAAGGAGTGCGAATATGTCCTAACGTCGTCAATCTCCCAGTTGTACGGTGAGCTACACTGCTACGAAAGTGAACCAAGAATGTTCTCTGGGCAAGACCGGTTTGGTCATGATTTCTTTTTTTACTTGAAGAATCCGGTTACTTTGATCCTGAGGGGGGAATTCAGTATTGAGGCTGATGTTTCTCCAGAGCTGTTACATGAAAAAGTATCTGAGGTCTTTTTGTGGGGAAACGTTCAAACGGCGGATAATAAGCAGGCTTCGCTGTTACTGGCGCTTACAGCTCTGAAGTATGGCGATATTCGTGCCGTGCAGACCTAGGAGGCTACGTTCAATGAATGACCCTCAGAGGGAGGCATTCTTTAATCAGCTTTACAGTAAATATCACCATATTATCTTTGCTTACATCATGTCACATGTTAGTCATCGCGAGACAAGCAAAGACTTGCTGCAAGAGGTTTTTCTGAGAATCTGGAATCAAATCCATGTTGGCATTGAGCTGGGAATCGACGAATCCCGGTATTGGATCTATCGTATAGCAAAAAACTTGGTTATTGATCATTATCGGAGACGCTCTACACAGAACAGGACCGAGGATAAGATAAAAGCTGATGCTGTCAGCAACAATCTAGTGTCGAAATCGGCTGAGGACACCTTCGAAATAAAGGAGCAAATCCTTAATGTAGAGCAAGCGATCCGGCGGCTTCCCGATAATCTGTACCGTGTTTTAATACTCCAGTACATCGGACAGATGAACAGTTCAGAGATCGGTGAGCTTCTCGAATTGCCAGCGGGAACCGTTAGATATAGGCTCAGTATGGCACGCAAGAAGCTGCGGCAAGAGCTAGAAGCATTTCAAGGGGAAGGAGTACAGCCATGAGTGATGAATTTCGTGCAGAATTGAGATCCTTCGAGAAAGAATGGCCTGATCTCTCTGCTTGGATTGGTAGTGTTAAGTTAACTGAATCTGAAACAGAGGCCATCAAAAATTCAATTCTTAGGACGGATACCGGGTATGGTGATAAGTGGTTAGAAGTAATATCAACACGAATTGACCGGGCTATTTTGCGTTCCCAACGCAGGATTGAACAGACGGCTTCATTCCGGCTGCAAGTGCAAACGGACCGGATCAGGAAATGTAGCATTCAAAACAGAAATCAGTAAGCAATGCCTACACGTGAGTTCATGAAATTGCCGGCTTGTATTTGACTATAAGTAAATTCGGCCGTATCCTGCACAGATATCTCCATACCGCCTTCAGGCAGAATATTTTGCCTCACACGATAGTTCCTTAACCCTTCCCCATTCTGCAAAGCAGTAGGGCATACGATTGTCCAGCTAAGCGTCGATTGTTTTAGCAAATGATATACCTGATGATGTTCCTCTGCTGCACGGGTTGACCTGCGTTTGGATTCGCTTGATTGATAGCGCAGAAGATTGGGGGACTGCTCACTTTGCAGAATGCCGGCAGTTCCTACGGTTATAATACGTTGTATGCCTTCGTTATACATGGCTTCAATGATGAGAGGCATACTGTCTGATAGAGTTGTTGTACCATCTGTACTTAGTGCACTAATAATTACATCATTGTTTTATATTTTGAAATACTAAGGAATCCGTGATAAAATACAGCCAGGATGAAACCTGTATATACAGGTTGGGTTTGGGATTTATGAATAATCCACTCTTTGATAAAAGGAGACGAATCAGATGGCTATCAAGTTAATTGCAGTTGATATGGATGGTACATTTTTAAATAATAATCAAAGTTACAATCGGGAACGCTTTAGGTATCAATATTCAGAAATGAAAAAACAAGGGATTAAGTTTGTCGTTGCGAGCGGGAACCAATACTTTCAATTAAAATCTTTTTTTCCAGACATCGAAGAGGAAATCGCTTTTATTGCTGAAAATGGTGCCTACATCGTTGATAAGGGAAAGGATGTCTATAACGGTGAGATGTCTACGGAGACTATTAATAAAGTCCTGAAAATGCTCAAGCAGTATGACTATCCTGAATTAGTGGTGTGTGGTAAGAATGGAGCCTATGTTCATGCTTCAGTATCAGAAGAGTTTTATCAGCAAACCTTACGTTACTATCACAAACTTTCTAGAATTACTGATTTTGAAAAAATAGATGATATCATTTTTAAATTTGCAACCAGCTTTCCGGAAGAAATTGCTGCTTCTGCTCTTGATGAATTTCATAATCATGTAGGTAAGGTTGTCACTCCTGTTTCTAGTGGTCATGGTGACATTGATTTAATCATCCCTGGAATTCATAAGGCGAGAGGAATTAAGCTCCTACAAGAACGTTGGGAAATTGCAGATGAAGAAACGGCTGCTTTTGGAGATAGCGGGAACGATCTTGAGATGATCTCTCATGTTAAATATGGTGTTGCTATGTCTAATGCTATTCCTGCTATTAAAGATGCTGCTATGCATATCACTGGTTCAAATCATAATGAAGGTGTATTGGACGCAATAGATTTGATTCTCAGTAAAAAATCGCCATTTTATTGATATTTAAAGAGAAAGCCCAAAAGCATTTGAGGAGATATGAAGAGCCACACAGCAGAAGATGGACCGGCTGTGTGGCTCTTATTGTTAAGGGGATTATTTTTTTGAAGCCACCAAAGCTACCCGGTATTGAGGAATAGCTTCGATACGGTGGAATACCGCTATTTCAACACCCTCAAAAACTTCGATATGAGCCTGATTGATATACGTATGAACAGTACCTTTACGCAGCGGTGTGATGGCAATATGAAGCTTATCCTTCTCCAGCTGATTGTAAGAGGATTTCAGGCCAATGCTCCAGGGTTGGCCGAAATGGATGTTATCCGTCAGCAGCTTGTCTCCAAGGAAGGCCTCTGCAACATCTCCATCATAATCAATTTCCAGCCATACATCCTCAACGTGGGACGGCCAGGATGTGCCTACCTCAATGATAGCTGTTTTCTCTGCCGGCTTAACAACACTAATCTCCGGTGTGTACTCGGGAAGCTGCACGGAATAGGTGCTGAACACCCCTTCATGCTGAACCGGCCCCAGTTGACCAAAGGCAGGGCGCAATTCATCTGCTGGAGCTGGATAGAGGGAGACACTAAAGGAAGGGAACCCCAGAGAATTACATACCAGCTGATCATTCTGAGCAGTCAACGGGCAATCACTAACCGCTACTACCTGCCCGCCCCACAGGTTAAAACGGTAGGTTTGCAGCGCTTCTTGACGGGTCAGCGTAACAAAACGGACTGCTTTACCCTCAGTAGTACGGAATACAACTCCGTTATTTTTACCGGCAACAGGATGGATCACATATTCTTTATCGTTGTCATGAACCTGGCCGTCGGTGGTTGCCATACCGGTAATGGATGATTTCGCGATAACAAATTCCGGCTTGAGCCCATCATGAGCAAAGAAGAAAACGACATGCTCATTCTCTGTTGAGACTTCAGTCAACAGCTGGGCAGTGGCACTGATTAGTGATACTCCATACAAATCAAGATTAAACGGAAGTACAGTGCCTGTACCACTGTTCAACACAGCCTCTCCTGCATGAGGGAAGGAGACTTTTCCGGGCGCAGTCTCCAGCTCAATCCGGAAGCTGCGGTCCGGCATATCCGCACTGTCCTGGAAATTGTTCAGGAATACAAATCCGCTGCCGCCTTGTTGTCTGACACACCAGCGCAGAGTCTCGTTATCCGTTACCTCAAGGTCTGCCTGCCCTTCTGGCAGCACCGTTGGCATCGGGGCGAGAATAGGGCCAAAGGATTCCATGAAGAGTGAAAGGGAACGGATACGGTCATAGACCTCTCCAATCCGTCCGAATTCCCCGAGCGGCGCCTGATAATCATAAGAGATTTTCGGAAGGGAATACTCGTTCATGTAGGTTTTTTTGCCGGCCGGATTAGATCCGCCATGGTACATATAGTAGCCCAGCATATTGCTGCCGCTGGCAAGCTTGACCAGGGTCATTGCTTCCACACTCTCGGCAGGGACAAAGGGACGGGCTTTATAGCTAACCTGCATTCCTCCAGCCATTTCACAATAAGCAACAGGATATTCGCGGGTATTGAAATCTACTTTCTCCATTGGGACAGCATGCAGGTCACGGTACAGGAATTCGCGGCTTGCCGGCTGGTCCGGAAGCCAGGAAGTATAGGCGTAACCTGCCAGCATCGGCAGGAAACCTTCAGCCGGAATGGCAGCGCCGCCCCAGGCTGTAACCGTAAAGAACATTGGATGAATTCCGGCTTCCTCAGCAATCCGGCGAAGCTCGGCCAGATGTGCGGTTCCATCAGTACCTGAACTCATGAACTTTCCGGAGGCGTAGCCCCAGGCATCGTTAGGAGCGCTGCAGTGCATATATTCATTTTCCAGCTGGACAGCAATAACAGGGCCGCCCTCCTGGTACATGGTTCCTCTGATCTGTTTGGAAATTTCACGGTAAAGTTTTCTTGAGAGCTCCAGATAAGCCGGATCATTTGAACGGATTTCGAGCGGCTTGGCAAATACCCAGTCCGGGATGCCGCCGTTTCTGACCTCACCGTGACAGAAAGGCCCGATACGCAGAATCAGCGGGTATTCCAGCTTTGCACACAGATCAACAAAGTGACGCAGATTGCGGTTGCCGCTCCAGTCAAATGCGCCTTCTTCTTCCTCGTGGTAATTCCAGAATACATAGCTTGCTACAATATGAACGCCGCCTGCCTTCATCTTCAGCAATTCTTCCTCCCAATGGAGGTAGCTGAACCGGGAGAAATGAAACTCACCGACAACCGGGATAAAAGGCTTGCCATTACGGGTCATATAGTAGTTGGTAAAGCCAAAGGTTTCGCCCTTTGGGTTAGAGCCGCCGTTTGCTCCCAGTTTACCCGGATAAATATCAAATTGAGGCGTATCCGTCAGATCTAGTCTGGTTACTGCAGTCATTGCGTTTAGCCCTCCCTGAATAAGTTGCTTGTGATGGATACTGTTATCTGATTAAATAGATAAATCAGATTTCTCTTGTATTTTAGGGCATTTTTAAGAAGGAGGGGTAGAGTAGATATGGCTAAAAAAGCGATGGATTATGCTATTCATGGTGAGCGTTCCTATGGCATTCTGATTGCCGGGCATTTTAGTGTTGCGACAGATTATGCGATACACCGGCCGTCCGGGAGCAGAGACTGGCTGCTGATATATACAATCTCCGGTGAAGGGCAGATTCAACTGGGGCAGGAGGCAGTGGCATGTACCGCAGGGGATATGTCTATTCTGCTGCCTGGAATGCCTCATCAATACAGCACCAAAAAGAATGAATGGGAGTTCATATGGGCACATTTTATCCCTGATCCCCAGTGGAGCATCTGGCTGCGGATTCCGGAATCGGAACAGGAATTTATTTTTCATCCTATCTCTTCTATAAAAGTACGCCAGTCCGTTCAGGAGGCGCTACTGCGGATGGTTGCTCATGAGCTTCCGGGCGTAACCTCTATCCTTCACCGCAGGCTGTCTGAAATCGGACTGGAAGAAGCGCTTGTTCATGCCCAGATAAACGCAGATCCGGATCATACCGTTTCCATGGACCCGAGAATCGCTGAAATTTTGCGGGATCTGCAGCTGAATCCGGCTCAAAAGGTCAGCCTGCCCGAGCTTGCCAAGAAGAGCTGTCTCTCTGTTTCCCGCTTGTCTCATCTATTCAAGGAGCAGGTGGGTGATACGATTCTGAACACACTCACTAAATTTAGAATGGAGAGGGCGGCCCAGCTTCTGGCCGGTACCCAGCGTCAGGTGGCGGAGATTGCTGCCGATGTCGGATTCGATTGTGCCATTCATTTTACCCGCAAATTCCGTGACACCTTTGATGAGACACCTTCCATATATCGAAAACGTAAGCGCGAGGAGCTGCAGAAGGTGGAAGGTCATGAAATATAACTCACAGAAATATAAGCCGGAGCAGCTTGATTTTCATACGGGAATTTGTTACTCTGTATTTACATTATTGGTTTAAAAGTTTAAACATTTAATCATAGATAGGGTGAATGCTAAATGGGCAAGCAGGCGCTGGACATATTCCGTCAAAGCCTTCCGATTCTCCAGGTATTAAGCGATTCGAACCGTCAGGACATTCTGCTGTTTCTGTCCGAGAATGAGAAGCTCACGGTCAATGAAATAACGGAGCGGTCCAAGCTGTCACGGCCGGCCGTTTCCCATCACCTGAAGCTGCTGAAGAATGCGGGCGTCATTAATGTGGAGCAGATAGGCACCCAGCGCTATTATTACTTATCCATGCAGGAGGCAGTGGAGCTGTTGAAGAAGCTGCTGGCTGCATTAGAGCGCGATTGTTTATAAATGTAAATTAACTGGAGGTGTACTAGATGAAACAGTGGACTACAGAGCGGGTCGAACAAATACTACAGGAGCACCGCAGTAAGCTGAATAACGGGTATACCCGCAGCCTTAGCTTCCGGCAGGAGCAGCTTGGCAAGCTCGCTGATGCGATCAGAAGGAACGAGCAGGAGATACTGTCAGCACTTTATCAGGATTTGCACAAAAATGAATTTGAAGCCTACTCCACAGAAGTCGGGTATGTGCTGAACAGCATCCGGTATATCCGTAAGAATCTGAAACAATGGATGAAGCCGCAGAGGGTGAAAACACCTTTTTATCATGTTGCCTCGAACAGCCGGATATATAAGGAGCCCTACGGAACTATTCTGATTATAGGCCCTTTTAATTATCCCTTTCAGTTATTGCTGGAACCCCTGATAGGTGCAATTGCCGCAGGGAATAGTGTTATCCTGAAGCCCTCCGAGAATACTCCGGCTGTCAGTGCAGCTGTAAAGAAGCTTATAGCCGAAACCTTTGATGAAACGTATATCCGTGTTATTGAAGGGGAGAAGGAGACTACCTCTGCACTGATTCACGCTTCGTTTGACTATATTTTCTTCACCGGAAGTGTGCCTGTCGGTAAAATTGTCATGGAAGCAGCGTCCCGGAACCTTGTTCCCGTTACGCTTGAGCTGGGAGGTAAAAGTCCTGCGGTTGTAGACCGGTCGGCTAATCTTGACGTTGCTGCTGAAAGAATTATCTGGGGGAAGATGATCAATGCAGGCCAGACCTGTATTGCCCCGGACTATGTCCTGGTGCATGAAGAGGTCAAGGAAGCGCTGATCGGCAAGATGAAAGAGGTTATAGCCAGATTTTTCGGTTCTGATGCGCGGGAGAGCCAGGCTTATGGGCGAATTGTTAATGAACGCCAGTTCGACCGTTTGGCTGCTATGCTGGACAAGGATCAAGCCCGTATCGTATCTGGGGGCAGCCTGGTCCGGGAAGAGCTTTATATTGAACCCGCGCTGCTTGCTGCAGAATCCTGGTCTGATGCCGCTATGGAAGACGAGATTTTTGGTCCGATTCTGCCAATAATGGGCTTCGGCCGCCTCGAGGATGCGGTTAACATGATTAACAGCCACCCCAAGCCGTTGGCATTGTATCTGTTTACGGAAGACGGTCACGTTGAACAAGAGGTGATTGCCCGGGTATCGTTTGGCGGTGGCTGCATTAATGATACGATCAGTCATGTGGCCAATCACCACCTGCCTTTCGGCGGGGTGGGACCGTCAGGCATAGGTGCCTATCACGGAAAATATAGCTTCGATTTATTCTCGCATGCTAAGAGTGTTTTGAGCAAAAGCACAAAGCTCGGAATTCCGATTCTATATCCTCCTTACGGGAACCGGTTGAAGTGGATTAGAAAACTATTACGCTGATGCCTCTTGCAGGGTAGCAGGCGAGGAGGAGAGGTACTATGAATAACGTTACGTTTGCTTCATTAGATGAAGTGAGAGAAGAGCTGTCCAAAATGTCCGGGCAGGATATCGTCCCGATGAAAGAATGGCCTGTCTATGAAATTCTGGCCCATTGCGCCCAGACCATTGAATATTCAATGACCGGTTATCCGCAAATGAAGCCAAAGGCGATAAGGAATACAATCGGCCGTGTTGCCATCCGGAAATTCCTGAAGCAGGGATACATGAAGCATAGCCTTACCGCTCATGTTCCAGGCGCTCCCAAGCCTGAGCTACAGGGTACAGCCAGAGAGGGGATGGATCTTCTGCTAAGGACAATTGAAGCATTTCAGGCCTTTCATGGACCCTTGCAGCCCCATTTGCTTTTTGGAGAACTGAGCAAGGAGCAATATGATCAATATTTTGCGATGCATATCGCAGATCATTTTTCGGGGCTGCAGCATACGGACTGACAGTGAATACTATGCATTATATTTTCCGGCTTCTATAGGCAGTCTTAGTTGAAAGGTAAATAAGTCGTTTACATGATGAAGTGTAAGTGAACCCCCATGCAGCTCAGCGATATTTCTGGCAATGGAAAGGCCCAGGCCGGCTCCGGTCTGGATACCTTCACTGCTTCGGGAGTGGTCAACCTTATAGAAGCGTTCGAACAGTTTATCCTGCTGCTCCCTTGTTAGAGGCTTTCCGCGGTTTTCGACCCCGATTGTAACCTGCTTATGATCTGTCAGCATGTTAATACGGATTGCCCCCGGCCTGAAGGAGTATTTCAGAGCATTCATCAGCAGATTATCAATGGCTCTGGCGATTTTATCACTGTCTACGGCTGAATACACCGGCAAGCTGCCGATTTCTTTAATGATATGAAGCTCGTTGTCGTAAGCGATCGGTTCAAATTCAAACAGCAACTGGTTCAGGAGCTGGCAGAGATCAATCCGGTGCGTCTCTAGATGAGTATCAATCGAGCTAAGCCTGGTATATTCAAAAAGATCATCAAGTAGCTTTTTCAGGTGCGTAGCTTTACTGTAGGTGTTTTGCACAAAGCGGTCATATTCTTCCTGATCCTGAAATGAATTGGATCTCAGCAGTTCAATATATCCGATGATACTGGTCAGCGGGGTACGCAGGTCATGCGAGATACCGGTAATCAATTCCATCTTTGATAGCTCAGCTTCCCGTTCTTTTGCGATTTGCTGCTCCAGGCGTTCCGTCATCTGATTGATATTAAAGGCTACCCGCCCAAGCTCATCTTGCCGCTGTACAGGAACACGGTAGCTCAGGTCTCCCCCGGTAATGGTTTGGAGGCCGCGTTCCAGTGTCATAAGGTCCTTGACGATACGGCGTGTAGATATAAGGAAAGTTAGAATAAATACGATTATGAAAAAGGGCGTAATAAAATAGGGGAATACCTTTTCCAGCCATTCCATGCCTGTCCCTACCTGAAACACGAAGTAAATCAGCACATTATTCATCGTTACAGCAAGAATTAGACTAAGCAGCATGCTGAGCAGAATGTTGAGCTGAATCTTTTGTTTTCTTTTAGCGTGCAGTACAGGTTTATTCAATTTTATAGCCAACTCCCCAAACGGTTTTAATATACTGAGGACTGCGTGGATTATCTTCCAGTTTCTCACGTAAGTTGCGGATATGAACCATCACCGTGTTATCGGAGTAACCAAAGGGTTCTTTCCAGACCTTGTTATAGATATGCTCGGAGCTAAAGACCTGTCCCGGATGACTAGCCAGCAGTACCAGAATGGCGAACTCCAGGGGCGTTAGCACAACGTCATTTCCCTTTAGCTTTGCTGAGTGCTTACTTTTGTCAATGGCAAGATCTTTAATTAGAATAAGTGAAGGGTTTCCGGCTTTTCCGAGTAACGTCTGCCTCCGCATTTGGGCCTTTACACGGGCGAGTAATTCCAGCGGGTTGAAGGGCTTGGTCATATAATCATCCGCTCCGGTTGTAAGTCCGGTGATTTTATCGATATCCTCTTCTTTAGCGGATAACATGATGATTGGCGTGTCGGAGATTTCCCTGATTTTCAGGCAGGCTGTAATTCCGTCCATCCGGGGCATCATCACATCAAGGATTACCAGCCCAACAGGTGAAGCTTGGATGACTTGTAAGGCTTCCTCGCCGTTAGCCGCTTCAATGACAAGGTACCCTTCATTTCTTAAATAGACATGTATGATATCCCTTATCTCGGATTCGTCATCAACAACAAGGATGGTATTCATCTGCAGTTGCCCTCTCTCTATTGAAGTTGGTGCTTATTATACAGCAGTCCGGTTACTTTTTCCGGCAGACGTACACAAATGCAGGAGGCATATTCAAGGGTACATATTTAATATCTTCTATTATAAAATGTTCAGAGAGCTGCTTTTTCATCTGAAGGGAGTACTGGAAGGCAATAAACATCCCGCCGGGCTTGAGGGCATGGACAATTTGATCCACTAAAGTATCCCTAAGTTCACGTTCAAAATTAAAGAAGGGCAGCCCGCTGAATATACAATCCAGATGGATGATGTTTTTTTGATGAATGGTATGCACTAACCGGGTTGCATTAGCGTGACAAGTAAACCGGGGATAATGCATACGCAGTTTTTTCCTCATCACAGGATCCGTTTCGAATAAAAAGACATTTGCATTCGGGTTCACATTGGATTGAATGTAACGGGTGATAGGACCTGTTCCCGATCCAAGCTCTGCAGCGGCCTTTACCTCATCCCAGTCTACCTGGTTAACCATCTTTTTCGCCAAAAAGCGTGAGCTTGGTGCCACACTTCCCACATTCTTCGGACTTTTCATGAACCTCTGTAAAAACAATAAATGCTGATTCATTCAGTATTCCCCCATTTCTTTGCTGATGCAGTCATCTTAATGAAAAGAACTGAAGAAATTACGGGGAGAATTCTGAAGAAATTCTGAAGCTATAGATGGATACTGCAAAAAAAGCCTGGGAGCAGCGACTTAGTCACTGAATACTCCTCAGGCTTCTTTTATGGATTGGACTGGCTCTGTCTGTATTTATGCGGCGTTACCCCGGTTAAAGCTTTGAACATCCTGTAAAAATGAGTCGGTGTTTCGTATCCGCATTGTTCCGATATATCGGCAATCTTCTGATCCGAGCGGATCAGGAGCTCCTTGGCGCGGATAATCCGTTTGGCGTTTACGTATTGGGTGACATTCATAGTTGTGAGCTGCCGGAAGACCCGTGAGAAATGGGGAGCAGATACGTTGGCTTTTTCCGCGAGCCGGGCAAGGGAGGCTTCACGTTCCGGATACTCGTCGATATCACGCAGTACCTGCTTCATCCAAAAGGGGCCGACACCAGGTTCAAGGGGGGCATTGCGTCTGCGGACAGATTGCACATACCGGTTAATCTTCAGTAGGAGCTGGCAGGCAATAAGCTTGGCTGCTTCATGATAGCCTAATTGCTGTTCCTCCAGTTCCTGATGGAGCTGATCGAGCGCCGTACCGGTGGCCGCTTTTAACGGTTCGGGCAGCTCGATGCGGTAGATTCCTTTTTGTCTGGCAAAATCAAAGCATAACAAGCTGTTGTACGAATCGTCGATCGGCTCCATTGCAAGCAGTGTAGGAGCGAAGTAGAGCGCTGAAGATACAATGGGGTCTTCGTTGTGCGGCAGGGAGTGGTGAATCGTGTTACCCGGAATGATGAACAGATCACCCTGTTTTTTTTCAAACCAGGCATTATCGATAAAGAAAACACCTTGACCCTGATGAATATAGACTAGCTCATACCGGTCATGCAGATGATCCGGGAGCTCATTCATTTGTCTTTTTACCGTTTTGTAGGCAAGCTCCAGCGGGAATAGAGGATCACCAAAGAAGGGTTTGCGGATAGGCTTCACTCAGACCATTCCTTTTTAAGGATAGTGTAATGTAAAGAACGGATATCAAAATAAGTTATAAAAATGCATGTTTAAGACATTAAATACTTGATTCTCTTAGTATACAATGTTCATGGAAGAGGAGCATTAAGCATTACACTATGAATGTAAAAGAGGGTGCAGCAGGATGCGTATTGACGCTCATCAGCACTACTGGAGAATTACACGGGGAGATTATGGCTGGATCACGCCGGAGCTGCCGGTCCTGTACCGGGATTTCATGCCGGTTGATCTGGAGCCGCTGCTTCAAACACAGAGCCTTGACGGGAGTATTATTGTTCAGGCTGCCCCGACGGTTGAGGAGACTGATTTCATATTGTCTATCGCTGAGCAATCGCCATCTGTGCTTGGAGTGGTAGGCTGGCTGGATCTTTTCGACCCGGACCACCGCCGGATCTATGAGAAGTTCAGGCAGCATCCGAAATTCAAGGGATTCCGGATTATGATTCAAGACATGCCGGATGCTTACCGGATATTAGAGCCCGGGTTTGTGGAAGCGCTCCGCGGATATGCAGAAGAGGGGGTGCCCGTAGATTTGCTGCTGGTTTCTGATCAGATGGCTGCTGTATTACAGCTCCTTGAACAAGTTCCGAATCTGCGCGGCGTTATCAATCATATGGCGAAACCTCCAATCAGGAACAAGGACATGGAATCCTGGAAACAATACATGACAGCGTTCGCCCGCTACCCCCAAATCTACTGTAAATTATCAGGAATGGTCACAGAGGGTGAACATCACCGGTGGAGAAAAGAAGATTTTCTTCCATATATACGCACAGTTATTGAACTCTTCGGCCCGCAGCGGGTGATGTTCGGCAGTGACTGGCCTGTATGTCTTTTGGCCGCAGATTATTCAGAGGTTATGGATATTCTTATCAGCTCACTGCCTGAAGCCTGGGGGGAGTATGAGCGGGGGTGTTTGCTGGGTGATAATGCGAAAGCGTTTTACAAACTATGAATGTGCTGAATGGGGGAACTTGTAATGAAATATCGCAGATTAGGAAAAACCGGGCTGGATGTGTCGGTCCTAAGCTTTGGCGCTTCTTCGCTGGGCTCTGTGTTTCGTGAGACGGAAGACAGCCAGAGTATCAGGACGGTACATGCAGCCATTGATGCAGGCATTAACTACATTGATGTTTCACCCTATTACGGTCTCACCAAAGCAGAGACGGTACTTGGAAAGGCGATTCAGGAGCTGCAGCGTGACCAATTCCTGTTGTCCTCCAAAGCCGGGCGTTACGGCGAAGCGAGCTTTGATTTTTCAGCCAAACGTATCTTCAGCAGTGTGGAAGAGAGCCTTGGGCGGCTGCATACGGACTACCTGGATATTCTATTTCTGCATGATATTGAATTTGTGCCGGCTGAAGTAATTCTGGAAGAAGCAGTACCGGCAATGATTAAGCTGAAGGAACAGGGTAAGATCCGTTTTAGCGGGATCAGCGGCTTGCCTTTACAGTTGTTTGACACGCTGCTTCCGCAGATCGATGTAGATGCCATTTTATCCTACTGCCATTATTCGCTTAACGATACTTCCCTGCTGAAATTACTTCCACTGCTTCAGACAAAAGGGACGGGGCTGGTCAATGCTTCCCCTCTGTCCATGGGTTTGCTGAGTACGCGTGAGACCGCAGATTGGCATCCTGCCGGAAGCAGGCTAAAAACAGTCTGTAAACAAGCCGCTGAGCATTGTGCTGCGAGAGGTGCAGATATCGCCAAGCTTGCTGTACAGTACTCTGCCAGCCATGAACAGATCCCGACTACACTGGTAAGCACAGCTACACCGGCGAATATTATCAAGAATGCCGCCTGGACTGAAGAAAGGTTGGACAGCGAGCTGCTGCAGGAAGTGCTGGATATACTGAAGCCGGTTCACAATGAATCATGGGTTAGCGGCCGTCCTGAATACAATGAATGCCTGGAACCGGACAAAGGGGGCGGTATTGTATAATGAAGGGCATTGTCTGCGAGGAAGTCGGGAAATTTGTCTTGTATGAAGATTTAACGGAGCCTGTACCGGAAAAGGGAAAAGCTGTCGTTCGCATTCGGAGGATCGGAATCTGCGGAACGGACCTGCATGCCTACCAGGGGAATCAGCCGTATTTTAGCTATCCGAGGGTCCTGGGTCATGAACTCGCCGGTATTATCGAAGCGGTGGGAGAGAATGAGGCAGGGCTGCACGCAGGAGATCAGGTTAGCATTGTACCCTACATGCACTGCGGTGAGTGTTCAGCCTGTGCTATCGGAAAAACAAACTGCTGCAAAAATATGAAGGTGTTTGGTGTCCATATTGATGGAGGCATGCGTGAGCTGGTATCGATTCCTGCGGGACATTTAATTAAAACGGACGGACTTACTTTGGACCAGGCCGCTATGCTGGAGCCGCTGGCAATTGGGGCACATGCCATCCGGCGCTCGGGCCTGGCTGCCGGCGATACAGTTCTCGTGATCGGGGCAGGCCCGATTGGTCTTGGCGTTATGGCACTTGCCCGGTATGCAGGAGCAGAAGTCATCGCGATGGATGTGAATGAAGAGCGTCTGGACTTTTGCCGGGAATGGGCACAGGTGAAGCATGCAGTGAATGCCCTGCAGCCACAGCAGGAGCAGCTTGCAGCTATTACAGGAGAACCCAAAGCCGCTTTTGTCATCGATGCAACAGGGAATGCCAAATCCATGATGAATGCTTTCGGGTTGGTCGCGCACGGCGGATCACTGGTATATGTCGGTCTGGTCAAAAGCGAGATTACCTTTAATGACCCCAACTTCCACAGTCATGAGATGAGCTTAATGGGCAGCCGGAATGCTACCATGGAGGATTTTGATTTTGTGCTGAAGGCAATCTCGGCCGGTTACGTTGACGTAGACAGGTATATAACACACCGCACGAGTTTTGAGGGAATGATCTGCTGCTTCGACAGCTGGCTGAAGCCGGAGTCCAAGGTGATCAAAGCGTTAGTTGAAATAAACTGAAATGGAATCTATTGAAATGGATTAGCCCAGGCTAGTCCATTTTTGAATTTAATGATATTAATATTTAATGACTATATAGAACATCATTAAGAAACTAACAAAAGGGCTCCTGTTCCCGCCCGCCTTAGGTAAAGCGTTGGGCAGCGGATGGATATCCCCTCCCAAACGCTAACCTCAGTCAGTCGGTTCACAGTCAAATCCGTTTTAAGTGTACTTTGTACAATTAAAACAGGGTAATTTAGTAATTTTAAGGAGATAAATGTATTCTATACATCTATTTTCCTTGAAAAATCCGGTTTCAGGCGTTTTTGACAAATATAAATGTATAGAGTGCAGTTAAAACCTGCAGCGGAGCTAATGAGCCAGGTCTAATTGCAGAAAGTACAGTTATTTCGGCCCGTTGCATTCATTATGCCATGCCATTAACTACGAAACAGGATAAGTGCGCACCGAGTAGAAGGAAAGAAGCGATAGATTGTCTCTGCGTGAGGTTATAAACGTAATTGCGGTCTATATGACTATAGAAGCGAAATATGTGTATTAACTTTTTTTGAAAATAACACTTGCGTTGTCACTTGTATATATGGTATATTCTATTTCTGGCCGCGAAACGCTGAAAAGCGTCGAAGCTAAGCTCGAATAAAGAAATAAAAAAAGAGCTTGCAACGAACGAGTGGTTGTGATATAGTATAAGAGTTGCTGCTGACGAGATAATCGCAAGCGACAACGAGCTTGATCTTTGAAAACTGAACAACGAGTGAGTATCTGGAGATCGCTTCGGTGAGATCCAAAATAGAGAATGCAAATTCTCGTCAGATGTTTCAAAATGAGCAATCGCTCTTTTCGATAGTTTTCGGAAGGTTATTTCCCCGGAGTCATTCGGGTGAAGTGATCGTCCGGAAAAACCTAATTGGAG
>NZ_CCDG010000005.1 GCF_000723885.1 Paenibacillus camerounensis | reverse complement strand
TTAGTGTGGTAATTGAAGAGGTGCTGGAGAAGTGATTGGAGCGCTGTTTGGCGAGCTGCCGGGGAGCGGAGGATTGGATTGCGACTCGGCAGCGGAATAGTGAGAGGATTGGATTGCGGCTTGCGAGCGGATTCGAGGGAGTATTAGAGCGGTAATTGAAGAGATGCTGGAGAAGTGATTGGAGCGCTGTTTGGCGAGCTGCCGGGGAGCGGAGGATTGGATTGCGACTCGGCAGCGGAATAGTGAGAGGATTGGATTGCGGCTTGCGAGCGGATTCGAGGAAGTATTAGAGCGGTAATTGAAGAGATGCTGGAGAAGTGATTGGAGCGCTGTTTGGCGTGCTGCCGGGGAGCAGATTAGTGTATTAATTGAAGAGCTACAAATGAGGTGATTGGCGCACCGTTTGGCGAGCTGCCGGGGAGCGGATGATTGGATAGCGGCTCGGGATCAGATTCGCAGGAAGATCGGATAGAGACTTGCGAGCGGATTCGTGAGAAAGTTGGGCGTTGCAGTACTGAGGATGTTTTCTTAGCGAATGGAGCGGGCATTTATTTGGATTTTCGCCACCTAATTCCACCATTTCTCAGCTTCTGTGATCATTAATTGGATAAACTCCGCCTAATCATACTTAATTACTTACTAGTAGGTGATAATTAGTAAATCAAGTGGAGTTTTTCCCACTAATAGCCTTTTCTCAGGAAAAAGACAAGAAATAGGTGGCGTTTTTCAACTTAATAAGCTCAGTCCCCCTGCAGAAACGTTGCTGCCACATAAATAATCAGGGATGTTCTACTCCATGCATTTAATTCCTGCTGCTTCCCCTGTTCTCCTGCTCTCCTGTTCTTCTGCTCTCCTGCTCTCCTGCTTCCCTGCTTCCCTGCTTCGACACAATAGCTGCATTCTCTGCAACTACAAAAGGCGATATCCGCTCTTAAGCAGGATAACGCCTGAATCACTATACTGAAAGTACAGCAGGTAACAGCTGCTCCCCGAGTTAGCTGGAGACAATCCCTTGTTCCCCAGCAACGCCAAAGGACTCATAAAGAAGTGCAGAGCCGCCTGCCGGAGCCAGCCCTGCACTTCCTGGTACCTGTATCTCGTAACTCGCAACTCGTATCTCTGCGTGTATACAGGCTGTTCAAAGTAGATGTTAGGCGGGGCACGCAGGATACGATAGACGGCATAATAGACGGCATAATAAACGGCGTAGCAGTTTAGATCCAATAATGATGTTACCGTAACAGCTTGACGAACACAGAAGTAACCTTAAGTTGTGTACGTTAGCAAACGGACTATATATAACATTACTTGGACGACGATTCAAGAAAAAGCGGATAATACACCGGTGCTGCAATTGATGCCTAATCAATGCGCAGTGTTACCTATGGCGGTTCAGGTTAGTGCACGACGGTACTCAGGTGCGCTACAAGGGTTCAAGCCTACAGCCATCCTTCGGCGGCTGTATCAGTGCTGCTGTCCTGCCGGGCTATCCAGGTCAGGCAGGCCGCCCGCAGCAGCGCTTCGGTCCGCTGGCCGGCGCTGCAAAAGATCCCGCTCATGCCGATCCGGTACAGATCGGCAAGCGCTCCCGCCGCCGCAGGACCGGCGGCGAGCACAACCGCCGCCGGCTTCACGCGCCGCACGGCGGCAAGCGCGGCTTCCGCCGCCAGGACGAAGTCCGCGGCGGCGGACTCCTCCGGCGCGGCCAGGTCCGCCGCGCTGTCAAGCACCAGGAAATCGGCGATGCGCGCGATTTCCCCCGCGGCGGCGGGCGGCACACCGGGGGCGATTAGCGCCCCGATGCTGCACGCCGCCGCGTAAGCGTGGCCGAGGGTCTGCTCGGCCACGTCCTCGATGAATTCGCGCTGCGCCGCGAATTCAGCCACGCTGGCGGGGTACGCCGCCAGCAGATCAATGCGGCTGTCGCTGCCCAGCCGCTGGTTCGCCGCCACGGCGGCGAACAGGGCTTCGAGCTGCACATCCTGCAGCTCCGCCAGCTTGGCAGGCCGGGCCGCCAGCTCCGGCGTGTGCAGCAGTGTGACAGCGGCCCAAATGCGGTCCGCTGATTCCAGCAGGGCGGCGGAGGCGGCCCGCAGCCGGTAATAGATGCGCTGCAGGGAACGCTCAGCCTGGAGCGCATCTTCGCTGTTCAGCCAGCATTCATATAAGCCGCCCAGCTCCGGGGTCTGCAGCCATTCCTCACTCCGGATCAGACAGGGCCCGGCCGGGAATGAGCCGGATTCATCCCGCTGCAAAGACCGGTCTGCGTTTCCCTCACGCAGCACCAGGAAGGCAGAACGGTCTGCGGTCCGCTTCAGATAAGAGCGGCCGGGAGGCTCCGCGCCTCTGCCCCGCCTGTCTCCGGTGATAAACTCCGCTGCAGCGGAAGCCACAGATGCAGCCTGGCTCATCTCCACTCCCAGCGCCCGGTCAGCAGCACTATACTTGAACGGGCGCTCCCCAATATCACGATTGTAATCCTGCTGTTGTTCACCCTTCATCCCCGCACCCACCTTTATTGGCATTGGATTGCTGCCGGCCTTGATGTACATACAGGCGGTTACCGGCATGTTGCGCTTCTACCTCTTATAGATACGGGAGTATTTCCTGAAATATGCAAGCGGTATCAGAACGATAACAGATCTTCGTTACACATCCAGTAAAACGCTTTAAGCAGGGAGAATCCCGATGCTAAGAGCGCTCTGTAGGTACCAGCTGTCACACAGACGCGTACAGCCCAAAAAAGCCCCTGCCCGCATCCTCCTCCTGTCCGGCCTATTAGGCTGAACGGAGTCAAATGCGGTAGAGGCTTATTCCCCGAAAAACGGAAAATCTCCTTATAACGACAGCAGCCGTTAGAACCAGCAGAGATGCAGATGCTTCTAACGCGTTACACGCCTTACACGCTTTCAGACGCCGCCCATGTAGAACAGGAGCAGGGTCATGTCATCGCATAGTGGCTGTTGTGTTTATTGCTGGCTTGCGGCAATCGCCTGCTGCAGATCAAACAGGATATCATCGATTGATTCGGTACCGATGGACAGGCGCAAAAGCTCAGGCTTAACGCCTGCAGCCGCCTGCTCTTCAGCCGATAACTGCTGGTGTGTAGTACTCGCCGGATGAATAATCAGCGACTTCGAATCGCCGACATTGGCCAGATGGGAGAACAGCTTCACATTCTCGATCAGCTTAACCCCGGCTTCAGCCCCGCCCTTAATGCCGAAGGTTAGGATGGCTCCCTGGCCTTTTGACAGATATTTCTGCGCAAGCTTATAAGAAGGGTGACTCGGCAGGCCGGCATAGCTGACCCACTCTACATCTTCATGGCTCTCCAGGAACTGCGCCACCTTGAGCGCATTCTGGCTATGGCGTTCCAGCCGCAGATGCAGCGTTTCCAGTCCCTGCAGCAGCAGCCAGGAGTTGAACGGCGAAATCGCTGCCCCCAGGTCGCGCAGCAGCTGAACGCGGGCTTTGATAATATAAGCAATCGGTCCAAGCGCTTCCGAGTAGACCAGACCGTGATAGCTCGGGTCCGGCTCGGTCAGGCCAGGGAACTTACCGCTTGCCTTCCAGTCAAACTTACCCCCGTCAACGATAATTCCCCCGATAGACGTGCCGTGTCCGCCGATAAATTTGGTAGCCGAATGGACTACGATATCCGCTCCGTGCTCAATTGGACGCAGCAGGTACGGGCTAGGGAAGGTATTGTCGACAATCAGCGGAATACCATGCTCATGGGCAATCGCTGCCACAGCCTCAATATCCAGTACATTTCCCTGCGGATTGCCGATAGTTTCAGCATAAAGAGCCTTCGTCTTATCCGTAATAGCGGCGCGGAAATTCTCCGGGTTATCCGAATCTACAAAATTCACTTTAATTCCCAGCTTAGGCAGAGTGGTTGAGAACAGATTATACGTCCCGCCGTACAGGCTTGCCGAGGATACAACCTCATCGCCTGCACCCGCAATATTCAATATAGAGAAGGAAATAGCCGCCTGGCCGGAAGCTGTCGCCAATGCCCCTGCCCCGCCTTCAAGTGCCGCAATCCGCTGCTCGAATACATCGGTAGTCGGATTCATCAGACGCGTATAAATATTGCCGAATTCCTTCAGCGCAAACAGGTTCGCAGCATGCTCGGCATCCCGGAAGCCATAAGAGGTAGTCTGATACAGCGGTACAGCACGTGATAATGTGGTAGGGTCAATCTCCTGGCCGGCATGAACAGCCAAAGTTTCGAATGACAGCTTGCGGTCTTCTGACATTGGTATTTCCTCCCCTGTGATCATCAATGGAAAACATTCTCATTTAAGAATTGTAACTATTCTCTCACAAATGATGTCATTTGGGAAGCAAAAAATCGCATTAATCCGGTGTGTTTTATTATATTTATAAAAGATGACCTTCTAGCGGTTCTCTTCACTCCAGATTAGCCTAAACCCGCACAAAAGTACACGCTTACATTCCATTTCAAATCCACTCCTTCTGCCAGCCTCCCCGCTCACTCCACTGCCTGCCTCCAGCTTACCTCCCTGCTATACAGCCCCATACCGTCCAGGCAATCCGCCAGTAACAATCCTGCTACTCTCCAGCCCGCGGCTTCGGCAAAAAATAATATACCAGGCCGTCCACCAGCTCCTCCTTATGCTGAAACCCGAGCCGCTCCAGCAGCCTGGCAGAGCGTTCATTAGCCGGATCAGCGGTTGCTTCTATCAGCTCCAGCCCCATATCACCGAAGCCAAACCGGATAACCGGAGAGATAGCCTCAGTCATAAGCCCACGGCCCCACCAGCTGCTGGACAGATCATAGCCGATTTCCGCCCTGGACTGTTCTCCGGTTACCCAGCAGTGGTACCCCAGGGTTCCCGCCAGCTGTCCGGTAGCTTTGTCAAAAATCCCCCAGCGGCAGCCGGAATCCTCTGTGTGGAACCGGATAATCTCTGACGCCTCTGCGAGTTCTTTACAAGGGGGAATGTCCATGTACCGCGTAACCTCTTCATCCGCAAAATGCCGGAATACCGCTGTGCTGTCGCTTTCTTGTAACACCCGTATGTACAAACGCTCTGTCTCCATATCCGGAAAAGCAAACTTCTCCTCCATCCTTCTTCCTCCTGCCCTACCCTAATTTACCGTCCACAATATACAAAAAAGCAGAAGAACACAATCATTCAATGTTCTCCTGCTTGTCCTGCCGCTAAAAACGGCCTGTTAGTAGCTGCTCTGGCTCTGCTCGCCTTTGGCAATGGCTACGCCGCCGCTGGTACCGATCCGGGTTGCTCCTGCACCGATCATGATCAGCGCGTCTTCGCTGCTGCGTACGCCGCCGGAAGCTTTAACGCCGATGTCAGGGCCGACGGTAGCACGCATCAATGCGATATCTTCCTTCGTTGCTCCGCCTGTGGAGAAGCCGGTCGAAGTCTTCACAAAGTCTGCACCGGCTTCTACAGCAAGCTTGCAGGCGCGTACCTTTTCTTCTTCGCTCAAAAGACAGGTCTCGATAATAACCTTGGTCAGCGCTTTACCGCGTGCCGCCTCAACCACAGCTGCGATATCACGGCGCACCAGCTCGTTGTCCCCGTCTTTTAACGCACCAATGTTAATAACCATGTCCACTTCTCCGGCACCATTAGAAATAGCATTGGTTGTTTCAAAGGCTTTGGCCTCCGGAGTTGAAGCGCCCAGCGGGAAGCCGATAACGGTACATACCTTGACCTCCGGGGTGTCCTTCAGCACTTCATGGGCCGCTGCCACCCATGCCGGGTTAACGCAGACAGATGCAAATTTGTAGGTTTTGGCTTCTTCCGCCAGCTTAATAATATCATCCTTACGGGCATCCGCTTTAAGAAGCGTATGATCTATGATCCGGGATATTGTGTTGTCACTCATTATTAATTCCTCCATGGCTGCAGATATTTATAGACGTTCTCATCCCTTGTAATCATACCAATAGTCGCCTGCTTTGGAAAGCTTAACGGCTGCGGCTCCTTATAAATACGCTTACCTGCTTACCTTGGCCGGGATAACAATCCCTATTTATAAATATAAAAAAGTGAATAGGTTAAATATGAAAAATATCCCTTTTAAAAACATCAACAATCGTTATAATGGATTCGTATCCTTATTAAGACAAAGATTTGCTTTTATTAACATTTTTCGAGGAGAAGGAGAGGTTCAGAAAGATGGGAAGCTTTAATTTTGCCAACAATGCCGCAGAATCCATTCTAAACGTTCAGGTCGAAGGAACCATGTCAGAGGAGGATGCCGGAAGGTTTATCCAGGAATACAATGAGATTGTGAGCAGGTTCGATCCAGCCAAATACGATATTGTACTGGATTGCACTGGCCTGAATGTCTCCACTTCCGATGTGCTGCCTATGCTGGAGCAGTGCTATCTTTTGTATCAGCAGTCCGGCTTTAAGAAAGTGGTCTTTACCATCACCAAGAGCCCTATTCTCAAAATGCAGCTCAGCCGGGTAGCCCGCAGTACCAAACTCGAAAATTACGAAATTATCGAAGTATAGGTGACGCTCATGGAACATACCGGAGACAATATCAGAATTCGCACTGCCGCTTATTATCATCCGCAGCATGTGGTAGACAATGATTATTACTTGGAGCACTTTGCCGCCCTCGGCAAGGATATCAAGAGGTTTCTACAAGTCATGGGCCGTGAGCAACGATACATTATTAATAACAGCCATGAGAATGCGCTGACCATGGGGTATGAGGCTGCGGCCAAGGCGCTTGCGGATGCCGGACTGCAGGGTGAGGATCTCGATATGATCGTATTCGCCTCACAGACACCGGAATATACCTATCCGACGAATGCCCTGCTGCTGCATCACCGGCTCGGCGGCAAGCACCGCACGGTTACGCTGGATTCCAATGCCAACTGCGCCGGAATGGTAACCGCCGTGGAGCAGGCCAGCCGGTACATGCAGGCTAACCGCAGCGTCCGCTATGCGCTGATTGTCGGCAGTGACTACAGCTCCATTAACTGCAGGACAGACGATGAGATTACATACGCCAACTTCGGGGATGCCGCAGCTGCCGTTATTCTGGAGCGGACCCCTGAGGCTCCCGGCTTCAGGGATTCGCTGTATTATACAGATTCTGCGATTTGGGAGGGTATTACGTTCCCGGCATGCGGGCTGTCGGGCATCTATCGTGACGGCCTGACGCCCGAGGATTTCAAGCTGCGCTGGATTCCTTTTGACGGCTCGGTATGTGTAGATGCAGCCATTCATGATATCAAGGAGCTGCTGGACCGCAACGGCCTGACAGCTGAAGATATTTCCGCATTCTGCCTGTCCCAGTTTTCATTGAAGAATATAGAGCTGATCCGTGAAGGACTTGACCTGGAAGCAGAGGAAAACGACGGAAGGTTCGTTTACGTGGGCGGTGAGTTCGGCTATACGGCAACGAGCAGCCCGTTTATCGCCTTTTGGCGCGGAGTGGAAGAAGGCAGGATTCAGCGCGGAGATTATATTATCTTCTGGTCTGTTGGAGCAGGCTGGCAGATTCCTACCATGCTCTATCAATACTAGTACAGCCTCGCTAACGAGCCTGTGCAGTGAAGTCCGGCATCATCGAGAGCCTTCCCCCGGTTAAGGACCGGCGGGTAAGGCTCTCTTGTTATCTAAGGGTGCTGCCGTATTAAGCCTTCCGGGGTAAACCGGTATTCCGTCACCTCTGATTCACCGAGATCAGAGGCTTCAAAGATCAGATCCTCTCTCAGTACCACGGAATCCGCCTGCAGAGCATCATTTAGATACGCCTCCTCTGCGTACCCGTCATGCCAGCGGTACACATAGGCAGTCATCGGCGTACCGTGGGCTGATATCACTTCAGCGGTTCCGTCACGGTCAATATCTGCTTCACGGGTATGTCCGGTGTCCACCAGCAATATCCCCGCCGGTACTCCCGCTTCATCTATCATGTAGTAACTGCTAAGCGCTAAATTGGCACCCAGTCCTCCGGTAATTTTTAGTATCCGGCTGTTAAAAACAGATACTCCAGCTGCCTTCAGATCCTCCGGCTTGCGGTAATTGTAGGTGCCGACTGAGCCAAGGCTGTAATGGGCTGTGGCTGTTCCTAGGTCAGCATACACGTAATCCTCATCTCCCGGAAGCGTATAAAAGGTAATGGCAATGCCGGCTGTGAAATCCTCCAGCCGCTGCACTGAAACTGTCTCTGCATCTGCAGGAATGCCTGACCATCCCTCAGCCTGCGGCAGCCGCTTCACTACCTGCCAGTCCGGCATGATTACGCCCGCCTGACCGGAAGCTGCTATGCTTCCTGCTGAAGATGGCGGTGCGGGTGCATCAGACGGTGCAGCAGCAGGAACGGACGGTGTGCCGGGAGCAGCCGGAGCGGTTAATGCAGCAGCGGCTGCGGATGAAGCAATAGAAGCGTCTTCCGTGTTAGTACCGCTGCCGGAGAAGCCGCAGCCTGCCGTGAGCAGAAGCAGTGAAGCGGCAAACAGTACCGACGGTTTGGTAGTCAGCATAACTTTCATCGGTTAGCACCTCAGCTTTTCTGGAAACTCATACCTGAAAGTATAGTCAGTTCCTGGCGTTTAGAGGTAACTTTATAGACGCCAGCCGATTAAAATGTTGTTGCATTTCCGGCTGTCACAATCACCGCGCATAAAAAAACAGCCTTCTCCGCAGAGAAAGCTGTCATTTCTTCTTGAGATTAACTCCGTTAAGCATGTCCGCCGGATAAGCCAAGCCCGATCCGGTCAATGAGCTGTGTGCTTTGCTCATTTAATCCGGTGACGGTTACTTTTTTACCGAGCGCCTTGTATTTACTGATTACCTTAGCAATGGCACCGGCGCCGGACTGATCCCATACATGGGAATGGGCGAAGTCGATGATAATCTGCTGAGGGTCATCCTCATAGTTGAATTCCTGGACAAAATGGCTTGTGGTTCCAAAGAACAGCTGCCCCGCCACTGTATACGTAACGGCCTCCCCGGAGGTATGGGTATTCAGGCTGATCGAAGCCATTTTCCAGGCAAAGGATACTGCGCTGAGCAGCACGCCGAACAGAACGCCGATTGACAAATTATCTGTAGCTACCACCGTTACTACCGTCACAATCATAACCAGGGCATCCGCACGCGGAACCCGGATCAGCGCTGTTAAGGAGCTCCATTCAAAGGTGCTGATACAGACCATGATCATGACACCTACCAGCGCCCCCATCGGAATCTGCTTCACCACATCCCCGAGCACAAGAATCAGGATCAGCAGGAACACGCCGGATACAAAGGTGGACAGGCGGGTCCGCCCGCCGGATTTCATGTTGACCATAGACTGGCCGATCATTGCACAGCCTGCCATCCCGCCGAAGAAGCCGGTGACGATATTGGCCAGGCCCTGGCCTTTAGCTTCACGGTTCTTGTCACTCGGAGTGCCCGTAATATCGTCGATCAGTGTTGCTGTCATGAGCGACTCCAGCAGCCCGACTACGGCAAGCGATAAGGAATACGGCAGAATAGTCAGCAGCATGTCCAGCGTAAACGGCAGCTGCGGGAGATGGAACAACGGCAGAGCCGATGTAATCTCACCCATATCCCCGACCCGGTTCACATCAAGGTCAAGCACGATGCTCAGCACAGATACGATAATAATGGCGACAAGTGCCGAAGGTACAGCCTTCGTGAAGCGCGGAATCGTGTATATAATGACCAGGGTAAGGGCCACCAGGGCATACATGATCCAGCCCTGTCCCTTGAAGTGCACCAGCTGCGCCATAAAGATCAGAATAGCCAGCGCATTGACGAAGCCGGTCATGACCGGCTGCGGCAGGAAGGTGATAAATCTGCCGAGCTTCAGCAGGCCCATCAGAATCTGAAAGATTCCGCAGAGGATCGTTGCTGCGAACAGATACTCGATGCCGTGATTCAGCACCAGGCTGCCGACCAGCAGCGCCATCGCCCCGGTCGCCGCTGAGATCATTCCCGGACGGCCTCCGGCAATGGCGGTAATTACCGCAATGCAAAAGGAGGCGTATAAGCCGACCATCGGGCTGACTCCGGCCAGAATGGAAAAAGCGATCGCTTCCGGAATCAGCGCAATCGCCACCGTCATACCGGACAGAATATCACTGCGGGTGTTGGAGAACCAACCGTTATTCAATTGTATGTGCTTCAAAATGCAGCTTCCTCCTGTGTCTGATAAGGTATAGGAGCATCCCGAAGATGCTCCTGTCCGGTGCAACGCCAATGCTATTCATTGTACCCGACAGCCTTAACAGCCACAAAAGCCACGCCTGCACTTGTAAGCGCTTATTTCAATTTATTTCTCTACATTTCTTCTGTTTACTCAAAAATCCGGTTTATTTAAATTAACGGAACAGGCCGGAAGCCTTAACCTCACTGAAGAAGGTATTGAACTCCTCAATATTCAGCTGCTGTGCTGCATCGGAGAGCGCAGTAGCCGGGTCGGGATGCACTTCAACCATGATACCGTCGGCCCCGGCAGCAAGCGCAGCCTTCGCACAGGGGATCAGGATATCCTTGCGTCCGGTGGAGTGGGTAACATCCACCAGTACCGGCAGGTGGCTCTCCTGCTTGAGAATCGGCACTGCCGAGATATCAAGCGTATTACGCGTCCATTTCTCGTACGTGCGTATTCCGCGCTCGATCAGCATTACCTGCATGTTGCCGCGTGACATGATGTATTCTGCTGCATGGAGGAATTCCTCCATTGTTGCTGCCAGACCGCGCTTCAGCAGCACCGGCTTGTTCAGCTCACCGGCGGCTTTGAGCAGCTCGAAGTTCTGCATGTTCCGCGCGCCGATCTGGATAATATCCACATAATCCAGCGCCGGCTCCAGATGGGCCGGATCAACAATTTCACTGATTGTCAGCAGGCCGTATTCGTCGGCAGCTTCACGGAGGATACGCAGTCCGTCCATGCCCAGCCCCTGGAAATCATACGGTGAGGTCCGGGGCTTGAAGGCGCCGCCGCGCATAACCTTGATTCCGGCCTTCTGCAGGGCTGCGGCTACAGTGCGGGTCTGCTGTTCACTTTCAACAGAGCAGGGACCGGCAACCATTACAGAGGACAGGCCGCCAATCGCGACATCTCCCGGCAGGACGATAACCGTGTCCGCTTTGTGGGTTTTCCGGCTGACGAGCAGGCTTTTCTTATGCTCGGCGGATTGCAGATCCAGAGAAGCAGCGAAAATCTGTTTGAAGAGGCTGCGGATTGTTCCCGCGGTGAAAGGTCCTTTGTTGCTCGCTACAAGCTTCTCCAGCATCGCTTTTTCACGTTCCGGATCAAATTTCGGTACGCCCTGCTTTTCTTTAACCGCTCCAATTTCCTGTACAACCTGTGCACGCTCCGAGATCAGCTCCAGCAGCTGTCCGTTGATCTCGTCCAGGCGCGCTCTCAGTTCATCCAATTCGACATTCGTCATTTACCTTCCACTCCCTCTTAGATAATATTTAATATTTATGAACGCAAAAAGGCCCCCCGTCGCAAGGGACGAGGAGCCGTGGTACCACCCTTATTTAGAGACTAGCCCAAATACATGGCAGAGGAAACGGAATTGCCTTTCCCCAGACCTGAACTAACTCTGTCTTACACCCGGTAACGCGGGGCGCGGACCCTCCTACGCATAAATGCTGCAGCAGATACTTCAGGGGCCGGCTCGGAAGTGAACTTCAGCGCTAAACGTCTCATGAGGGTGCTCTCAGTCTCCGGCACGCCTTCCCTGTTAAGATCCGCTTGCAGCGCTTACTCTCTTCGTCATTGCCTGTATAGCTATATCGGCGCGTCTTATGCGCCGGTTTCTGCTATCTTAATCAAAATGCTTATGGGATGCAAGGGTTTATTGCACCGCTCTGCAGCTTTATCGCAATAAATTATCATTCAACCCATTGTAAGAAGCTTATTGCCGGCTTATTCCCGTTCAACCAGATATTGTGACCCCTCTGCATTACTGAAAAATCTGGCGATCAGGTTCGTGACAGCCTCACTGCGCAGCGGCT
Source organism: Paenibacillus camerounensis (assembly GCF_000723885.1). Lineage (GTDB taxonomy): Bacteria > Bacillota > Bacilli > Paenibacillales > Paenibacillaceae > Paenibacillus_AQ > Paenibacillus_AQ camerounensis. The sequence continues at coordinate 101,866 of NZ_CCDG010000005.1, read as the reverse complement.
TGCTGATATATTCATCCATTCCCGCCTCTAGGCAGTGCTCCCGGTCTCCCTTAAGCGCATTTGCTGTAACCGCAATAATGACCGGCTGACGCTCAGGAGAAAGCGTCTGTCTGATTATTCTGGTAGCTTCCAGCCCGTTCATTCCGGGCATCTGCACATCCATAAATATAAGATCATAAGCTGCTGCTTCTGCCAGCTCCACTACCTGCAGGCCATCAGCTACAACCTCAACGGAAAAGCCCCGCTTCTCCAGAATTTTACGCAGGACGATCTGATTAATCTCGTTATCCTCCGCAACCAGAATCCGCAGAACCCGGCTCACCTGGCCTGAACCAGCAGATACTGCGCCGCCCTGCGAAGCTGGCAGTCCGCTTGGCAGACGCAGCTTAACTGTGAATTCAAACGCAGTTCCCTGCTGCACGGCGGTATTCAGACTGATGGTTCCCCCCATCAGCTCAACCAGCTGTCTGGAAATCGCCAGTCCCAGTCCGGTCCCCTCATGCCTGTGGCCCATAGAATGATCCAGCTGGACAAACGGCTCAAACAGCCTGCCCCGGGAATGCTCAGGGATGCCTATCCCGGTATCCGCTACGGTAAAGTGCAGTTTGACCTCTCCTGCCTGCTGTTCCAGGAGGGAGACCCTGACTGTAACCCCGCCGCTGTAAGTAAACTTCACTGCGTTGCCCACCAGGTTAAACAGCACCTGCTTCAGCCGCTCACTGTCTCCGATAACAGTCCCCGGCACATCCGGGCGGATATGGACCGCCATGGACAATCCCTTCATTTCTGCTTTGCGCAGCAGCAGCTCAAGCACGGAGTCTAAGCAGTCTTTAAGCACAAAAGACTGCTCGTGGAGCTCTGTTTTGCCTGCTTCGTTCTTGGAGAAATCCAGAATATCGTTAATGATACTCAGAAGCGTGTCGCCGCTCTGCCGGATAATTTCCAGATACTCGCGCTGCATCGAGCCCTGCTCACTCATATCAAGCAGCAGGTCCGTCATTCCGAGCACGCCGTTCATCGGAGTACGGATTTCGTGGCTCATCATCGCCAGGAACTCACTTTTGGCCCGGTTTGTACTCTCCGCCGTCTCCTTGGCGATCAGCAGCTTCTTCTGTTCGGTAATATCCTTAACAATAATATAGAATCCTACCTTGGCTTTATTAATGATAATCGGTGCAACCGAAGTCAGCACTTCGACAGTGTGGCCGTCTTTATGCCGGATAAAGTCGTTATTCCGCTGCCCGCCGTGATCGGCTCCGTTATATCTGAGCACAGCCTGCAGATGCTGCTCCCCGATAATCCTGCCAGCATTCATTCCTGCCAGTTCAGGAATGGTATAGCCTGTCAGCTGGCAGGCCTGCTCATTGCCGTTGATGATAGTCCCTGAAAGATCCAGAGAGATAATCGCATCGTGGTTGTATTTTTTCAGCGAGGTATAGCGCTCTATCGATTCCTGCAGCTTCTGTTCAACATTTTTGCGTTCGGTGATGTCACGTCCTACAGCGAGTACGCCCGGGTTCTTCTGCCCCTCTAATGAGCGCAGCGTAAATTCAAGCCACACGTAATGCCCGCCAGCATGAAGAATCCGCAGCTGAATGCTCTGGACGTCCTCTGTTTGCGGCCCGCTAAGCACTATAAGATCCTCTGGATGAATAAGACTGCCTATATCACTGCCTATCAGCTCTGAAGGCTCATAACCCAGCACCTCCCGGACAGACGGTGAGCAGTACCTGCACACCTGATCCGGTGTCGCGTAATACAGGATGTCCCTGATATTGACAGCAATCAGACGGTAGAGCTCGTCCTCCGGAACATAGCCGGCAGGCACAGCCGGTACCTCTTGCTGCTCCGTTAGTTGAATGACATAGAACAGCGCAGCCCCAGTGGATGGATCTCGTATAAGCGAGCTGTGCAGACGCAGCGGGACAAGCTCTCCCAGCGCATGAAGCATCCGGATTCCGCTTTCAAAAAAGGGAACCCCGCTTGTGTTGAGAGCTCCCGTATGCCCGCTATATAACTCCACAGAATCATTCGATAAAAGCTTCCTGAAATCTTGCCCCAGCAGCTGCTCTTCCGTGTACCCCAGCAGTGAGGTTACTTCCGGACTGATGCTTGTCCAGTTATGCTCAAGAGAGAGAAAGGCTGCTCCGACAGTACCCGCCTGATACGCTTGCCCAAAGGAGGAAAGCGCTTCTGGATGATGTCTGACCATCTGATCCACCGCCCGTTTGTGGAGTATTAAAAGCAAAGAAATTAATTAAAATCTGTAATATTAATATCTTGCATCTACGGGCGAAAGTCAAATGCTGCCAGCAGGAAAAAAACACCACTTTTAAATGCAAAAAGTCGCTGCACAGCGAATACCATTCTTTTTCTGACAAACCGGCCGTTAGACGGAGCTCTCCCCAGTTCTCCACCTCTAATAATCTCGCGTAAACCTTGGCCTAGTCTGTAGAAGGATCACCTGCTAACATTTTTTTAACGGTATCCGTAAAGACTTTGACCTGAAAAGGTTTGGTAATATAAGCGGCAAAGCCGATGTTCATGGCCTGTTCAATATCTGAACGCAGCGCAAACGCACTGATCGCCATAACCGGTATATGCCGGGTAGCCTCACTGCCTTTCAGCCGTTCTATGGCCTCGTAGCCGTTCATACCGGGCAAGCCGATGTCCAGAATAATCAGATCGGGCAGCTGGCGGGCTGCAATCTCCAGTCCCAGTTCCGCTGTTTCGGCTTTCAGCAGCAATACGGAGGGCAGATTTTTTTTGAAGACATGATGCATCAGAGCCATATTCAGCTCATTATCTTCTACATACAGCACGCTCTGCCGATACTCCTCCATTTGCCTGATCCCCCCAATGTTCACGGTCGCCGAATTTCCTGAAAAAAGAAAAAGCCGAAGAGAGGGTCCTATCACCCCTTCTTCGGCTCATGTTCGGCTCATTCGCATGTCCGACTCATTTCCGCCCCATATGTTATTTAGTGAAACGTATATGCGATCACACTTGTATCTTTATCAAAATCCCAATCCACATAAATGTCAGACAGCTCTTTGCCCAGCATTGGCGCAATGGTCGTGGTGTCTTCCAGATAACGTTTTTCCATTTTGCGTTTCGTTGTCTTGAGTGTATTCTCATAGCCGAGGCCAATCAGTTCCTTCTCCAAAGGAATCAGAATGCCTTCACGCTTAATGATCAGAATACGCGGTCCGAGCCACCAGGAGTCGGTGAACACGGGTTCCTTCTGCACCTTCCGGCTAACTTCGTTGATCTGGGCATGTACGTGCTCACGTCCGGCATAATCATCGACAGCTACTCCAGCGTTTTTGATAAGTGCAACAATCATCCCGGAAGCATTATGTATACCCCAGTCATAAAATATTTCACTGACCTCAATAGCCATCGTATCCTTCAGGTAAGCCGAAAGCTCAGGAAGCAGGGATTTCATCAAGAGCTCGCGCGTATAGCGGAATGCCTGCTCTTCTTCTTTGTTCAGCAGAAATCTCTCAACAGGCCCGATGAAATTCCGGATATGCAGTGCGATGCACTGTTCTCCGATGGAAGCATGGATAGACTCGGGACCTTTTCCGAAACGTTCTCTAAGCAGTCTACCTGTAAAACTGGAAAGTTGGCTAGTAAGTTCTGTAGTGCTCATAAATTTCCTCCAGCAATATATTCTTTGTTATACCCGGGGAGATGCTCTGCCTGCTGAAGAAACGGTTCGTTCATCTTAGTATAATCTCAACAGCCTGCTTCGTACATAAAAAAAATAATCAGATCGTTTGACAGCAAATTTTGAATTTCATACAATTAAATTGTTGTAAATAAATTATGCGTCACCGGGAGGCTGAAGCTGCCAATGAGTATCCATAAATATACTGCCCGTAATATCCGCGGAAAAGAAACAAGCCTCGAACAATATAAAGGAAACGTACTGCTGATCGTGAATACCGCCAGCAAATGCGGGTTCACTCCACAATATTCTGACCTGCAAAAGCTGTATGAGAAGTTCCAGGACCGCAGCTTCCAGATTCTCGGCTTTCCCAGCAACCAGTTCGGGGAGGAACCCGGCACAAACGAAGAGGTTGACGTGTTCTGCCAGATTAACTATGGTGTCAGCTTTCCCCTGTTTGAAAAGATTGATGTCAAAGGCCCAGGTAAACATCCTTTGTTCAGCTACCTGACCTCTGAGGCGGGCTTTGCCGGCTTCGACCAGGATCACTCCGGCAGCCGGCTGCTGCAGAAGATGCTTGAGGAACGTGATCCCGCTTCCCTGGCCGACGATGAAGTAAAGTGGAATTTCACCAAGTTCCTGATTGACCGTGACGGCAATGTGGTGGAGCGCTTTGAATCTCCTGTTGATCCGCTGGATATTGAGCCGGCTGTCCTGAAGCTGCTGCAGGAATAGCTTTACCGGAATTGCCTCAAAAAAACAGTAAAGTGCAGAATAGTAATATTGAGAACAGTAAAGTTGAGAAGAGTAATGTTGGAAACAGCACTGAAAAAGACAGACTTCAAAAAAGGGTGTCCCGAAGCCGCAGAATAAACTGGCTTACGGAACACCCTATTTTAATGGCCGGACTGCTGCGGCCGATGGGCAAAGCTGGCGCTGGCCGGACAAGCCTCCAGCCCTGCACTCCTCTTATTTACTGCGGAAGGTCTCGGTGAACTCCTCAAAGAAGGGCGTCGTATCCCGCTCCGCCATCGTGTCCTCCGCCCCCGGATTCCAGCCGATCTCAGCCCTCCAGCTGCCGAGCAGCCCTGAGGCGATCAGCTCCTGTTCCTCTACATGAACAGACTCGTCTGCCTGCGGCGCTACGTAAAGCGCGTCCACAGGACAATAAGCCTCGCACATGAAGCAGGTCTGGCAATCCTCCTGGCGGGCGATGACAGCCAGCTTGCCCTGCATGTCAAATACATTGACCGGACATACTTTCACGCACAGTCTGCAGCCGATGCAGCGGTCTGTGCTGACCAGTTCAATCATATGGCCCGCCCCTCTCTGGGTACCGGCAGCTCACTGGCGTGCGGCACACTTTCCGTGCTGATGCTGATCCGGTCGATGCCCGACAGAATCAGCCGGTGGGTCTGGCGCGGGTCCAGCGCCGGATATTCTGCCAGCCGCTGCAGTCCCCGGCTCTCTTTGCGGGCCAGCGCAGCGGTGTAGATCCAGCGGCCGGCCTGCAGCATGGCCGCCGCTTCACGGGACTGCACGATGCCCTGTACCGTGGCCGGCGGGCGGCCGGTGATATAGGGCATCAGGCTATCCAGCCGCTGCAGCGCTGCGGCTACCACGGGCTCGCTGCGGAAGTAATTGATCCGCAGCGGCAGGATTTCCTGCTGGACCGCCGCAATCAGCGGCTTCGGGTCCAGCGTTCTGCTTGCCGGGGCGCCGCCGGCAAGCCCCATCCGGCCGGCGGCGCGGAGCTGCCGGCTGCCGGCCAGGCACCGCTGCGACAGCGCGTGCCTGGCTGCTCCAAGGCCAGCCCAGCTGCCGCTGCAGATGGCCCAGGAGGCGTTGTAGGCGCCGCCGCCGGAGATGGCGCCGGTGACCTTCTCGCGGGAGGCGGCATCTCCCGCGGCATACAGGCCCGGCACCGTGGTGCTGCAGTCGGCGCCGGTCAGGCGCAGGCCGCCCGTGCCGCGCATCGTGCCTTCATAGCGGAGCGTGAGCGGGAATTTATCCTTGAACGGATTAATTCCCGCCCGCTCCAGCGGCATGAAAAAGATCGGATGGGCGCTGCGCAGGAACTGCTGCTTCGCCTCTGTATCCGCCAGATCCAGCGAGGCATAGACCGGCCCCTTCAGCATCAGCTCCGGGATGCTGCCGAAGGTGCGGTCGCCGCGGTGCAGCGGATTCCCGGCCTGATCATACAGCGTCGCCCAGGCCAGCATCCGTCCGCGCGTCACCGTTCCGTCCGCGAAGCTCGGGGCATATTGCCGGGTGAACTCCATTCCCGACAGGTCTGCCCCTATTTCAGCAGACATCAGCAGGCCTTCTCCGGTCAGCACATTGCAGCCCAGACCTTTGCTGAGAAAGGCGCAGCCGCCCGTAGCGATAACCACCGCGTTCGCCCGTACTTCCCAGGCCTCCCCGGTCAGCCGGTTAATGCCGCGGGCTCCCCCGGCACCGTGCTCATCATACAGCAGCTCCAGCGCCGGAGACTGGTCCCAGATCTTCACCCCCGCCTTGCGCACAACACGCCGCATAATCTTCATATACTCCGGCCCGTGCAGATGGGTACGCAGCGGGTTGCCATCCTCATCCTTCGGAAAAGGGTAGCCCCACTCCTCAATCTGCTCCAGATTCTGCTCCACCTGATCCAGCACCCGGTGAATCCAGCTGTTCTCCGACAGGTAGCCGCCTGCCTGCAGTCTGGACCGGACTGCCGCATCACGCAGCTCGGCTACCGGCGGAATCACCAGCAGCGTAGTCCCGCCCGGCGCTGTAGCACCGCTTGTCCCCAGGTAACCTTTATCGGCAAGTATAACCTCAGCGCCTTGCGAGGCCGCATTCCATGCCGCCCATGCCCCGGCCGGGCCGCCTCCCAGCACAAGCACATCTGTTGTTATCTGCTGCTGCGGCATTGTATTCCTCCTTAAATGTGTGCTAGCTCTCGCTGTATGGTGTTCGCAGCCTTGATTGTAAATACTCCCATGCACAGTTGGGATTAATGTGGTTAAGTATCGATAAAAATGAGGGTATTACCCAAAGAAAGAGATAGCGACAGAAGGTTGCTTAAGTTGCTTAAGCGTGAACGGGCGAGCGCGTGTACAAGTTGATGTACCAGTAAACGAGTGCGCGTATATTAAAGGTAAAGTAACAATACGGAGTTTCCGGGTATACTGCTATGCTACAAAGGTTGATATTTAAGTAATATTTAGCATCTTCTTCACAGCAGATCGACTTGCAGGCGTAACTCATCCATTTAAGTGGAAATTCGCCACCTATTCTCCCTTCACACTCCGATATGTGAGCATTAGTGGGAAAAACGCCACCTAATTGCGCCTAATATACTCAAAAAGGGGATATAGACCGAATTAGGCAGACTTTTTCTAACTAATTATTATATTTTCCTGAAAATAATGAAATTAGGAGGAGAAAATCCAATTAAGTTAGCGGGAACACCTGCCGGATCATCTATTTATACGCTTGGCGTGCCGGCATTCCAGCGTTCATACGCCCCGGCTCTCTCCCTCCCGCCTTCACTTTTGCTGCTCACAGTATTACTGTCGCGGACGCTGCCGGAAGGGATTCTTACCGTCCCCTCCGGATACTGTCCGTTCCTCAGCCGCAGTCTAATGCTTGACACCGCTGCAGGCCTGTTTGCGCTTAAGCCACTAAGCTCCTCCCACCGCTTGAACGTTACTGAAGCTGCCAGTCGGTGATGTTGAAGTCTTTTTTGGCCAGCTTTTCTTCGACCAGGAAGTTTTTGGTGCCCTCCAGCAGCTTGGTACCTTCCTCCGTAAAGGCGGTATCCTTGATGTCGCTGATCGGATTGACCTGTTTGGCCAGCTCCGGTGTGGTATTACCGATTTCAGCGAGGAATTCATAATACTCATCTTCATGCTGCTTGAGATCCGCCAGCGCTTTTTCACGCGCCTCATTCCATACCTTCGGGAAGTCCGGGAATTTCTCCAGATATTCCTCCGAGACAACAGTAGCGCTGGAGCCCAGCAGGTCCGGATGCTTCGAGGCATCGTCAAGGTGGGTATAGCCTTCATCAATCAGCTTCAAAGCCGGAACGCCGAGGTTGGTCGTCGCATCGACATCCCCTCTGGCGAGCGCTGCGGTCGCATCAGGAATCAGCATGTGCACCAGCTTGTAGTCGGTTACCCCCTCCTGCTGCAGCAATCCTGCCACATAACGGTGCATGAAGGAGCCTTTCTGGATAGCAATGGTCTTACCCTGCAGATCCTTAACGGTCTTCGGGCCGTCCTTTTTACCGATCAGATAGCCTACAGTGTGGGCCGAGGATTGCGAGATCAGGCGGGTTTTGGCGCCGGAAGCGTAAGCGATGATGGCCGGGGTATCCCCAAGGCTGCCGAAATCAAGCCGGCCGCTGATCAGCGACTCCGTCTGGTCCGGTCCGTTCGGGAAGCCGGTCAGCTTCACTTCGGTAATTCCATATTTCTTAAGCTCCTCCTGAATGATTCCCTTATAAAAGCCCCAGCCCTCCGCGCCGCCCGGCACATTCAGCTTATTGGAGCCGATAAAGCCGAAATTCAGTACAGCCAGCGCAGTGGCCGCTGCTGTCCCGCTGCCAGCCGCTTCAGCAGTATTATTGCCGCCCGCTGCCGGGGCTCCGTTGCCGGAGCCTGTATTATTGCCGCAGGCCTGCAATACCAGCATAATCATGACCAGGCTTGCGAGCAGCACCCCGCGAGCCCCCTTTTTCCGTCCGCCTTGAATCTCTCTGTACGTTTTCATTAATGTTGTTCTCCCCTCGGTCTGTTATCTGATGATTGCGGCTGCCGGACTTTCTAGAACCCGGCCCTAGCCGCCAGCTTATACATAAAGTCATGGCTTGCCACCGGCTGTCTGCCTCTGCCCCAGCCTACCTTTTCCCTGTACCCGCCGAGCAGCCCCTGCTCTTCCAGCTCCGCCTCGGTCACACCGATAACCGTTTCGGAATCAGGTGCGACATATAGCGCATCGGCAGGGCAATACAGCTCACACATGAAGCAGGTCTGGCAATCGCTCTGCCGGGCGATGACGGGAATTCCGTCTTCTACCCGGTCGAATACATTCGTCGGGCAGACGGATACACACTGGTTACACTCTACACACCTGGAAGCGCTGATGACTTCAATCACAGTAGTACACTCTCCTTCGCAACTTCTTCTGTCTTGACCCATACCTGATCCAGCCCGCCGCTGATCAGCCGGTGATGCTGGCTGTTGTCCGTCTCCCTGTAATCCTCGCGTTTATGCATGCCTCTCGTCTCTGTCCGGGCCAGTGCGGAGCTGTACATCCAGCGGGCGGTCGCTGTCATGGCTTCCGCCTCGCGGGCCTTCACCCCTTCTGGCGTACGCTGGATTTCCCGGCTGCGCTGCTCCTTCCACAATTCGTCCAGCCGGCCAAGCGAGGCGTTCAGTCCCTGCTCCGTACGGAACAGATTAATGTCGTACGGCTTAACTTCGTCCTGCACAGCCGAGACGAACTCCGCTGTACGTGCCGCCGTTCCCGGCTTCACCTGCTGGTCAACCAGCGGCGAAGAGGATAGCCCGCGAGGCTTGCGGTCGGCTGCGTGCCGCCCCAGTCCGGCGGCATAAGCAGCTGCGCCTTCTCCGGCAAAGGAGCCGGAGGACATGGCCCAGGCGGCATTATGGCTGCCGCCGCCGGTGAAGCCGCCGCAGATCAGCTCGCGGGTTGCCGCGTCTCCTGCTGCATACAGGCCCGGAACGCCGGTGCCGCAGTCCTCATCCGTTATGCGGATGCCGCCGGTGCCGCGTACCGTGCCTTCCAGCCGGAGCGTGACCGGGAAAGCATCCTTGAACGGATTGATGCCCCGGCGGTCAAACGGCAGGAAGAAATTCGTCTGGGCAACCCGCAGCAGCGGCTGCAGATCCTCAGAAGCACCGTCAAGCTTCGCATAGACCTGGCGTCCGGCCAGCAGATTACGGGCGATGACTGAACGGCCTTTTTTGGACCCTGCCCCCTCTACCACGCTGCCGTCTTCATAATAGAAGCTGGCATAGCTGTAATAGGCGGTCTTGGTCACGGAGGAGAAGGTCGGGCAGATCGCATAGGCATTGGAGAATTCCATGCCCGACAGGCTGGCCCCGGCCTCAGCGGCGAACAGATAGCCGTCTCCGGTCAGCACATTGCAGCCCAGCGCCCTGCTAAGGAAAGCACAGCCGCCGGTCGCGATGACCACCGCTCCCGCCTGGACACTCCAGCCCTCCCCGCTCTGGGTCTGCACGCCGGTAGCCCCGGCAACACCATGCTCATCGGCCAGCAGCTCAAGCGCCGGGCTGTGATCAAGAATCTTCACTCCTGCCTTCTTGACCAGCCTGCGCATCAGCCGCATGTATTCCGGCCCCTGCAGGCTCCGGCGGTACTGGTTGCCGTGCTCATCCAGCGGGAACGGGTATCCGGAAACACCCAGCCGGTTCATATTCTCATAAGTGCGGTCCAGCACCCGGTCCATCCAGCGGTGCTCCGCCAGCTTGCCGCCCATAGAGTAGCGGCTGGCCTTGGCTTCCTCTCGCAGCCTGTCATCCGGCTGCACATACCACACACCCGTGCCTGACGGCGCAGTTGCTCCGCTGGAGCCGCAGTAGCCTTTATCGGCCAGAATAACCTTGGCGCCCTTTGCCGCTGCCGTAAGTGCAGCCCAAGTGCCTGCCGGCCCTCCTCCGATTACCAGCACATCCGCCTGCAGATTCAATGTCCCTATATGTCCTATAGAATGATTCATTTACCTTCAGCCCCCTTGATATAATTAGCCCTGATAGCTGTCCCGCCAGTGCAGCAGCCTGCGTTCGATGACACGGAATAAGGAATCAATCAGCTTACCGACAATGGCGAAAATAATGATGCCTACAAAGATGACCTCTGTATTGGAGTTCTGCTTGGCCTCGTTAATCAGGAAGCCTACCCCGGAAGAAGAACCGATCAGCTCGGCAACGACCAGGCCGATCCAGGCCACGGCCATTGAGAGGCGCAGCCCCAGCAGAATACCGGGCAGCGCGGCCGGCAGAATCAGCCGGCGCAGCTTCTGCAGCGGCCCGAAGCCAAGCACTCTGGCTACCTCGAACAGCTTGTTATCCACACTGCGGATACCCATAAAAGTGTTAATATACAGCGGGAAGAAGGCGCCGCTCAGAATAATAGCTACCTTCGACACCTCGCCGAAGCCGAACCAGAGAATAATCAGCGGGGCAATGGCGAGATGCGGAACCAGCCGCAGTACCTGAACGCTGGGGTCAAGCAGATACTCCGCTTTGCGGAACAACCCGGTCAGTACGCCAAGCAGCAGGCCAAGGACTCCGCCGATTACATATCCAAGCCCTGCCCGGCCGATGCTGACACCGAGGTGATGGAGCAGCTCTCCGCTGGCCGCGAGTCCGGCAAAGGCGGAAAGAATAGACCAGGGCGTAGGCAAAAACTCCGGCGGGATCCAGCCTGCACTGCCGCCGAGCTGCCATAGCGCAATGACTGCCACCGGTATGGCAGCTCCGGCTGCCCAATCGGACAGAAGATTTTTTGTCCGGTCAGAATACACTCTTTTCTGCTTGTTAGAAGCAGAGATAGGTGCTGTTCCGGTGTAATCATGTGCCTCCCTTACCGTTTTTGCTGATTTCACAATCATTTCTGCCCCGTTGCTCATGCTGTACATTCCTCCTATCCTTGATAGCTGTCCTTCCATCTCAGCAGCCGCCGTTCGATCAGACGGACAACTGTATCGCTAAGCAGCCCGGCAGCGGCAAACACAATAATTCCGACAAATACAACCGGCGTATCGGCAAACTGGCGGGCATCCGACATCATGTAGCCGATACCCGAGGTCGATGCAATCAGTTCAGCCACGACCAGTCCCAGCCAGGACAGTCCCAGCGACAGGCGTACACCCAGCATAATATTCGGCACTGCCGCCGGCAGCACCAGCCGGAGAACCTGCTGTATCTTGCTGAACCCGAGCACCCTGGATACTTCAAACAGCTTGTTGTCCGTGCCGCGGATGCCCATGAAGGTGTTAATATACACCGGGAAGAACGCGCCTTTTGCGATCAGCAGCACTTTCGATTCCTCGCCGATCCCGAACCAGAGGATGAAGAGCGGCACCACCGCCAGACTCGGAATCATCCGGATCATCTGTAAGGACGGGTCCAGCAGCCGCTCCGATCTGCGGAACAGTCCGACCAGAATGCCCAGCAGCAGCCCCAGTCCCCCGCCGAGCAGAAATCCGGAGAAGGCCCGCACGGCGCTGACCCGGAAATGGCTCCACAAATCGCCGCTTGCTGCCAGTGCAATAAAAGATTTGGCTATCGTGTAAGGAGTCGGAAACAGCATCTCCGACAACATTCCGTAATGACCAAGCAGCTGCCACGAGACCAGCAGGCTTCCCGGCAGCAGCAGGCCGAGTCCGGCAATAACCGCTTTTCCGGGTCTGCCGGGTCTGCCGGCTCTCCCTGCAGTCACAGCCTGGTTGCTCATCTAAACGCCTCCTTCATGCTTATAGTTAATAATTCTCATAGTTTAAGTCGGATATATAACAGCAACCATTCCTTACTCCGCTCTTTTCAAAGCCTGCCGAAAACCAGGAGAATCTCTAGATCCCCGCCCCGTCCGTCAATTCCAGCTCCTCCACCTTCTCAAAATAATTAAGCACCCTGAGCCGCAGCTCCTGAAAGGAGGTGGTTGTCTTTTTGCGCGGATATGGCAGGTCCACCGGCACAATTTTGCGGATTTTGCCAGGCCGCGGCTCCAGAATAACTACCCTGCCCCCCAGAAACACTGCTTCATCAATATCATGCGTTACAAAAATCATCGTTGTCCGGTTCTTCCGCCAGATATCCAGCAGCACCGTCTGCATGTGGGCCCGGGTAAAGGCGTCCAGCGCCCCAAACGGCTCATCCAGCAGCAGAATCTTCGGATTCCGCAGCAGCGCCCGGGCAATCGCTACCCGCTGGGCCATCCCTCCCGAGAGCTCACGGGGATAGGCTTTTTCAAAGCCGGTCAGCTTCACCAGCTCAATCAGCTCATCCACCTTCTGGCGGATATCAGGCCGGCTGAGCGGCAGATCCGAGGCGATGTTCTTCTCAACGGTAAGCCATGGAAACAGCCGGTGCTCCTGAAAAATAAACCCTTTGTCGATTCCCGGACCGCCGATTGCCTTCCCTTCCAGCGTAACACTTCCGGTATAGCCGTTGTCCAGGCCGGCGACGATGCGCAGCAGCGTGCTTTTGCCGCATCCGCTCGGGCCGATTACGGTGATAAATTCGCCCTGCTGCACATCGAGATTCACCTCATGCAGCGCCTTAACCTGGCCTCCGGCGGTGTCAAAGCTTTTATTCAGCTGCGCAATGGACAGCATAACCTCTCCCATCTCTGCTCCTCCTTCTGGTTCTGCTGGTATACAAACTGGTATACAAAAAAACAGAGGGACCTCGCGCTGGATAGCACGGGCACCTCTGTCTGTACAGTCGGCCAATGTAATTCAAAGTAAAACAATTTGAATTTGTGCATTTAAAATATCACCTATCTGCGGGTCTGTCAACAAAAAGACACAATATATTTTGATAAAAAAGTCAGCCTATTTAGCCATCCTGAGTGCAGCCGGCTCTTTAATCGCTGTGATCTTGCCCTTGCTCTGGACCAGGATCATCCCGTTTTCCAGCAAGGTAGGGCCAAAGGCTTTGCCTGTGGTTTTAAGCTGCAGCACCTGGGCTCCAGTAAGCAGATTGACTGCTACCAGCTGACCGTCTGCCTTGGCAATATACATGCCGTGTCCAAGCAGGTCGAAGCGGGCAATCGATGCACCGCCGTAATAGGAGACGCCTTGACGGTTGGCTGTTTTGACCCCGTACACAGTCTCTCCGTCGCTGAAAAGTATTCTTCCGTCATACGGGCCTGCAGCATACATCAGGTCTTTTCCGCCGCCCGCAGCCGAATAGGTTGTTTTGGCTGCCTTGGCCGGATCTGCGTCTGCCGGATAAGAGTACACGGTATTGCCCCGGTTAATATACAGCTGATTACCGCTGATCCAGGCTTGTCCGCTGCTGCTGAGCGCTTCGTCCGGATTGATATTTTCAGGATTATACTCCGCTGTGCCAAGCACCTTCCCTGTCCTTGCGTCCAAAGTATCGAATGTAGGCAGCGCGACCATTTGCAGCAGATTGGATGTCCGCTGTGAGATCAGTGTCCCTTGATCGGCAGCAACAGGCATGGAGTAATTGTCTGCTTCCCACAGCTGTTTGCCGGTCTTCCGGTCAAAGGCACGCAGCACATCATACGAATATGCCCCGGATACCGTATCTTCGGCGAGCACAAGCTCACCCTGGACCTGAACAGCCTGCCACAGCGGTTCTGTGTAATTATCCTTCCACTGCAGCTTGCCTGTCTGCAGATTATAAGCCTGAACATCACTATTGACGGCAAACAGCTGACCCTGGTCAACCAGCAGCTGCCGCGGATTTTTGCTCGGGGCCGAGGAGCTCCACTGGTTCTTACCGGTGGCGGCAGTTACAGCATAGATTGTGCCTGTCTGCGAGCTTGCGTAGATCACACCATTCTCATACAGCAGCGGGGCACTCAGCTTCGCTCCGTATTTCCAGATCCTTTTGCCGGTCTGCGCATTCAGTGCAAGCAGCTGTCCCTGCTGGATAAAATAAACCTTACCTCCCCCGGTTACAGCAGATCCGCGGCCGATTGCCGTTTCATCAGCCTGTACATCCATTGCGCTGGACCAGACCGTTACTGCAGCAGGCGGCTCAGCCTGACTCCCCGTAAAATTATTGTAGATGTAGGAATGGTGCGGATCAGATACTGCCGACTCTGCATTACCTCCGGCAGCCAGCAGACTGATTCCAATCAGTGCGGCTAACGCCCCGGTTCTGAACTTCATTGTCCCCATAATATAAATGCCTCCTGTAAAAAGAATGCAAACTATTTCTATTATATTCCATCTACACTCTTTTTACTGTATGAATCTTTTTAAATATCAACACACTAAATTCAAGTGCTCATACATCTGACTTGGCAGCATACAGCCGCTAATGCGCTTACACAAAGAAACATTTACTCATAAACTTACATTTTGTAAGTTGTTGTGCTATAATAATCCCTATCCTATGTACAACGGACAAGCAGAACAACTATTTTGAGATATAAGGAGTCTCTATCTATGACTAATACCAATAATGTGAAGCCGGACAACATGCCGGCATTTGAGTTCGGCATCTATACATTAGGCGATCTGGTCACCGATTGTCACACCGGACAGCGGATCAGCCCGCAGCAGCGGCTGCAGGAGGTAATTGAGGCAGCCAAGCTTGCCGATGAAGCGGGGCTTGATGTCTTCGGCGTGGGTGAGCATCACCGGCTGGACTTTGTCATCTCCTCCATGCCGGTTGTGCTTGCTGCGATTGCCCAGGTGACCAAGCGGATTAAGCTGACCAGTGCAACCACGGTGCTGAGTACGGCTGATCCGGTACGGATCTTCGAGGACTTCGCCACGCTGGACCTGCTGTCCGGCGGCCGGGCGGAGATTATTAACGGGCGCGGCGCTTTTCTGGAGTCCTTCCCGCTGTTCGGATACGATCTGGAGGATTATAAGAAACTGTTCGCCGAGAATTTGGAGCTGCTGCTGGAGCTGAACAAGCATGAGGTCGTAAGCTGGAACGGCTCCTTCCGCTCACCGCTGAAGAATGCGGAGATTGCCCCGCGTCCCCTGCAGCCGAAGCTCCCGCTCTGGGTCGGCATCGGCGGCTCGCCTGAAAGCGCTGAGCAAGCCGGACGGCTGGGCATCGGCATGGCCATTGCCATCCTCAGCGGCAGCCCGGAGCCGTTTCAGAACCTCGCTGCGACCTACCGCCGCAGCGGGGCAGAAGCCGGACATGCAGCTGAAGACCTGAAGATTGCCATCACCAGCCACGGCTACATCGCCAAAACCTCACAGCAGGCGGTAGATGAATACTACCCTTACTATTACAGCTACCGTAACGCCATCAGCCCGCATCCTGGGCAGGAGTACCGGGTATCCCGCGGCGATTTCGGCCGTTTCGTCTCCCCAGTTAATACACTGGCTGTCGGCAGCCCGCAGCAGATTATCGAGAAGATCCTCTACCAGCATGAGCTGTTCGGCCATAACCGCTTCATGACCCAGCTCGATATCGGCGGTCTTCCATACCGCAAAGTGGCTACGGCCATCGAGCTGCTCGCTACAGAGGTCGCTCCGGTGGTCCGCCGGGAGATTGCCAGGAAAACAAGCGTTGCGCCATCGTCCGCTGAGCTTTAATTTCGGGCCAGGCCAATTGTACAATAAACCTGCAGACAAGCTGCGCTGTCCTATTACATGGACGCGCAGCTTGTCTGCGTTAACGGGACTGTTCAGCAGCGGCTTACAGCCGTTCCCCCAGATGCCCGCGGCATGCCTTGAGCAGAGCCTGGTAGCTGTCCTCGAAATCAAGCTGCCTGAGGATGTTCAGGTAGCCCCTCAGCTCCGCCGGACTCTCCTTCTGCTTCAGGCAGAGCAGCGTGAGCTCATAGTAGATCAGCGTGACAATTTTGTCGTAGAGCAGATGGGTTTTATCGGCTAACGGCAGCGCTTTTTGCAGAAACAGCAGGCTCTGCTCATAATTGTGCTCCTTCAGGCACCGGATCGAGAGATTCTGCAGCAGATGCTGCTGGACCGTTCTGCTCTCGGGAAAGGAGTTGTATCTGTCGAATTCCTTTGTCCCCCTGAGGCCGAAAAAAACCGCATCGCTGCTGCTAAGCGTGAACAAAAAGTTATTCAGCAGCTTGAATTCGTACAGGTACCATTTATCCACGCCGAGCAAGTACGGCTTGATGTAATCCGCGATCTCCTGCAGTGTTGTCACTTCATCCGCATGCCCGTACTGGACCAGAACCCCTTGCCCGAGCAGATACAGGTGGTAGTACGCTTCAGTCTGCGTGGATTCATACATCAACCGGCACTCCCGGCTGACCTCCCTGACCAGGGCGAAGTCGTAGCGGTTCCCTGCTTCCGTTAGCTTCAGATGCAGGGTCCGCTTCACCTGCGGAGCATTGTCCTGATGCAGAAACAGCAGCTCCTCCAGCGACATTTCCAGCTTATCCAGCAGCAGAATCAGCTTGTCGTAGCCCGGATAATAATGCCCGCCTTCAAAGCGCGAGAGGTTGGAGCGGCTCATGATACCCCTTGCCAGCACCGCCTGGCTCACTCCCTTGGACCTGCGGATCTGTCCGATCGTCCGGCCAAGAATCATTGCTCCTCTCCTCCGTTTCCCTGTGTGAGTATCCGGCACATTTTGCTAAGCTATTTTTTATTGTATGCTACACTCGGCACAATGAAAATACAGATTTTGGAGGATAACGACAATGAATCTGCGTGCTGCATATCAGCTCAACAGCAAAGTATGGAATATTCTCGCCGGCACTCTTTTTACAAGAACCGCCCTGTTCATGAGCGTCCCTTATCTGGCCATTTTTCTGACCGGTCAAAAGCACATCCCGCTCCTGCTCACCAGTCTGATCCTCGCGGTTAATCCGCTGGCAGGGGTAGCCTTCAGCTGGCTTGGGGGCACACTTGCCGACAAACTTCCGCTCCGCAACATCATCCTGTATACCCCCCTTGTCTGGGGAACCGTGTTTATCCTGTTTTATTACGCCGAGAGCTTCTGGAGCTTTCTGGTTCTGAATGCCCTGAACGGCCTTTGTTATTCGCTATTTGAGCCTGCCAGCAAAAAAGTGCTGTCCGAAGAATCGCTCCCGGAGCACCGTCTGCTCGTCTTCAACCTGAGGTACACGGCGATTAACGCCGGCTGCTTTGCCGGCCCCTTGCTCAGCCTGCTGTTCAATATGAAAATGTCCCTGTTCCCTTACGTCATCCTCGGGTTTATGTACATTCTGTACGGCGCCTCCACGATGTTCTTTTTCCGTAACACCTCCGCTGCCCGGACCTCCGTTTCTGCTCAAGCAAACAACGTCCGCAGCCTGCAGGCTCTCTCCGTAATCCGCAAAGATCAGGTCTACCTGCTGCTGATTGCAGGCATGAGCTTCTCCTACTTCGGCTATTCGCAGCTTAACGGAACCGTCTCCCAGTATCTGTCGGGCACTGCCCTGCTCACAGACGGTACCCGGCTGTATTCCATCCTGCTGTCGGTCAACGCCGTTGTCATCCTGGCTGCCCAGTTCGCCGTACTGCGCCTGATTTCCGGCTGGAATCCGTTCAATGTGGTGCTGCTCAGCAACCTGCTGATCGGACTCAGCTTCCTGTTCTTCCTCTTTCCTCCCGCCTATCTTCCGCTGCTGCTATTCATTGCCGTATTCAGTCTGGGAGAGCTGCTGATCGGTGCGCGGTTTGATGCCCTGGTGGATGAGCTGTCTTCTGCGGATAATAAAGGGCTGTACTTTGGCTGCGCTGAAATGGTGAAGCTTGGCACGATAAGCGGTCCGGTCGCCGGAGGGGGGCTGCTGGGGATCTTCGGATTTCAGGCGGCCTGGCCCGTGTTCGGGCTGCTGGCTATCATTACGCTGGCCGGTACGGGACTGATCCGGGCGGCGGGGTGGAAGCACATGCGTACACGGAATACGAAAAACACCGTTGCAGCACCGGATACTGCAGCTTTGCGTTAGATACAGCAAAAGTGCTGCCTTTGATTCCGGCTACTCCGGCCTGACGGGCCCATTCAAAGGCAAAAATGCCTTTGATTCCGGCTACTTCAGCCTGACGCGCCGATTCAAAGGCAAAAGTGCCTTTGATTCCGGCTACTTCGGCCTGACGGGCCCATTCAAAGGCAAAAATGCCTTTGATTCCGGCTATTTCGGCCTGACGGGCCGATTCAAAGGCAAAAGTGCCTTTGATTCCGGCTATTTCGGCCTGACGCGCCGATTCAAAGGCAAAAATGCCTTTGATTCAGGCTATTTCGGCTTGACGCGCCGATTCAAAGGCAAAAATGCCTTTGATTCAGGCTATTTCGGCCTGACGCGCCGATTCAAAGGCAAAAATGCCTTTGATTCCGGCTACTTCGGCTTGACGGGCCGATTCAAAGGCAAAAATGCCTTTGATTCAGGCTACTTCGGCCTGACGGGCCCATTCAAAGGCAAAAATGCCTTTGATTCAGGCTATTTCGGCCTGACACGCCGATTCAAAGGCCGAAATGCCTTTGATTCCAGCTACTTCGGCCTGACGGGCCGACTTAGCTTCTCCGGCTACTCCGTCCGGCCAAGGAGAGCTACTCCCCCGCACATGAAAAAAGCCCCCGGATCTCCGGGAGCCTGAACTTACCTGCTGGGTTACAAATATGAAGTTAAGCGAATGATGGCTTCTTGTTATCGACCTTGCCGCTGACCAGCTTCTTGTACTCCTCATCCCCGCCGTTAACAGACGGCGCGAGATAGACGTAATCGGATGCGGCAGACGGCTTGGCGGTACGGCCGGCATTCTTCCTGCCTTTGCTGCGGCTTGTGCCTGGGCCCCCGCCTGCGGACCGGCGGACAGCGCCTGAAAGACTGACTACACCCTTCATATTCTTCATGCTCTAGTCCCCTCCCACTAAATGATTGACGGTACGGAACAAATCCCGGTTATACGTGACGGTTGCCTTCAGATCCTCAGCCGACAGCCCGTCATTGCCGGAAAAATGTACAGAAAGGACATGCTTTTCACCTAAAGGATAGCATAGGATATAGACCTCCGCAACTTCCGTCCGTTGTAAAAACGTCCATTCCCGGCGTATAAAAGCATCCATTACCCCCGGACGTTTATCCTGTTCCTCCCCCTCCGGCGCAAACGGATAGATATGCCCGCGGCCCACATTGCCGCCGACCTGCTTCAGGCCCTCCGCCCCGCCGGCCCGCCACAATGCGGCGCCAATCACCCGGCATTGCTCCGGCGGTACGAAGGAGTTACGGATCGCCTCGCTGAGCGCCTGATATTTCTCTGCTGCCTCAGGTAAGGCCACATTACTATTATATTGCCAAAAGAAATGAAGGATACTTTCTTTGCGCCTGAGTTCAAGCTTCAGCTGTGCCAATTCCTTGTGCGGGTCGCTATAAGCACCCTGCTCATGAATACTGTCCATGATCTTCCCGCAGCTGACATCCACCGCTGCAACCGGATTGTCATGCTGATATTCATAATCCAGCAGCGTAAGCCCCGCCAGGTCCGACATAAGATGATATTCCTCCACATCGGTGCCGGGAATAAGATCACTGCGCGGCGATATCTGGTCTGGCAGCAGACAGAATACCCTGCTGCGGCGCAGCCGCGCCCAGAACAGCCCCATCTCAAACTGCGTATTATCCCGGGTTACATAATAGTATTTGCCGCGGATCCGGGCCACATCATCAGGCGAGAAGATAAATACGGCAAAATCACTTTCATCCAGATGCCGCTCCAGCGCCTCCATCGTATATTCGCCTGAACGGAAGGCGCTGGCGTACCAGGGGTACACCTGGGCCTCCCGCTTCAGCTGCTCATGTACCGCTCTTGCATAACGGATAGATTCTCTGGAAGATCCAATGAAACATTTTGGTCTGGTCACGGATGATCTCCTTTGTCAGTTTGGCGATATGTAATAATTATACAGTCGTTTAGCGTCTAGGAACAGAGCCTCATTTTCTTAAGATTTTAGATAAAAGCCTGTTCCTCTGCCGGCAGAGCGGGTAATATCAGTTTATTACCCCGGGAAACGAGGCTTCATATGATTAAAAGCATACATAAAGCACTACTGCTGGCCGGTCTCTTAACCGGCGCTCTGCTTACGTTCTGCCAGGCGGAAGCTGCGGCCGCTTACACAGCAAAGGTATACGCCAGTTCCCTTACTGTCCGCAGCGAGCCGGCTGCAGGAGCCTCCGCCGTCGGATTCTTAAAAAACGGCACTACCGTAACTGTAACCGACGAGCAGCATGGCTGGATGAAGGTCCGCTCCGGCTCAGTAACCGGCTGGGTAGCGGGATACTATCTTAAGAAAGTGGAAGGCGGCTCGGCTTCAACCGCAGCCGGCTCCTCAGTATCAACAGTCAAGGCCTCCTCCGGCAGCAGTTCCGCAACTGTAACCGCGGACTCCTTGCGGATCAGAGGCGGTCCGGGAACCGGCTATGCCGTGGTCGGCTCGCTGAAGGCCAAGGATAAAGTAACGGTGCTGGCGCGCCAGGACGGCTGGGCGCGGATCAGGACAACCGCAGGCGAAATCGGCTGGGTATCGGCGCAGTATCTTTCCGGCGGAGGCTCATCAGGCGGTGTAACCACTGCATCCGCGGCAAGTACAAGCTCCAAGGGTGTGAGCAAGATCGGCAGCAAGCTGATCGTTATTGATGCCGGGCACGGGGGCAGCGATCCCGGCATGCTTGGTACCACTTACAATACCATGGAGAAGGACCTGACCCTGCAGACAGCCTTCTACTTAAGGGATTACTTAACCGCTAAGGGTGCAACAGTTCAGATGACAAGGACTACAGCAAGCCAGAAGCCGACGCTTGCCCGCAGGGTGCAGATTGGCCATTCGGCGGATGCGGATGCTTTTGTCAGTGTTCATTATAATTCTTCGCCAAAAAATGTATCGGGAACGCTGACCTTCTTCTATTCAGAATCGGACGATTTGCGGCTGGCCCGGGCGATTGAGAACCGGCTGGGACAGGGAATCGGCCTCAAGAGCAACGGGCTGTCCTACGGCAATTATCATATTCTGCGCGAGAACAGGATTCCTGCTGCCCTGGTGGAGCTGGGGTTCCTGAGCAATCCTTACGACGAGGCGATTGTGCGCACCTCCAGCTATCAGAAAAAAGCCGCCAAGGCTATTGCCGAAGGGCTGGCTGATTATTTTAAATAAGTCCCAGAATAATACCGCAAGCAGTGCAGCTACTGCTTGCGGTATTCGCGCGGGGTCAGGCCGGTGGCTTTTTTGAATACCCGGCTGAAATATTTCTCATCCTCATAGCCGACCAGCCCGGAAATCTGTGACAGCCGCAGACTCGTATTGCGAAGCAGTGTCTTAGCCTTGCCGATCCGTAAGGCAGTTAAATAATCCGACAGGTTCCCGCCGCTAATCTGCTTGAACTTACGCGATACATTCTCGCGGCTGATGAAGAAGCGCTCGGCAATATGCTGCAGCGTCATGTCACTGGCGTAGTTCACCTCCAGATATTCACGGATCTCCTGCACTAGCCGGCTGTCGGGGGTTGACGAGCCTCCCCTGGACAGACGCTGCAGCAGGGCTTTCAGCTGATTCTGCCAGCTGCGAATCGAGAATAGCCCTTCTGCGTCATAGCAGGATTCGATCACAATTTCCGCTTCAGGGCACCAGCGCTGCAGGACGGCACAAATCTGCTCCTGCTGATGCATGAGGCTGCTCTCTGTCAGCACAGGCAGCCCGCCGAGCCGTTCACCCCATTCACCGATAACCTGCTGCATCCGCTCCGGATCTCCCGATAACACAGCCAATCCGAGCTTTTCCGGCAATCCTTCCAGGACGTAGTCTTTAGCAGATCCACTACCCTCCCGCTGCTCCCTATACAGGTGAATCCGCCCTTCCCGTTGCAGCAGATTGCGTTCGCTCAATCCTTCCCGTGCCTGACGGAACGCAGACTGCAGGCCCTCCGGGAAGGAGCACACCCCGCTAAGCCCGATATCCATTTG
This sequence comes from Paenibacillus camerounensis, assembly GCF_000723885.1. GTDB lineage: Bacteria > Bacillota > Bacilli > Paenibacillales > Paenibacillaceae > Paenibacillus_AQ > Paenibacillus_AQ camerounensis. Next base: position 79,559 of record NZ_CCDG010000005.1, on the reverse strand, counting down.
CACTCCGTAGACCGCTCTGACCGACTCGTTGATGCGCTGCAGCTGTGCCTCCGCCTCCGGTACATCCGCCCAGAACAGCATCACAATATCTGCACCTGCCTGCCAGCTGCGGAAGGCGTACCCGCTCTGCTCCGCAGCAATGACTTCATTGCAGACATTGGCCAGCACAAAGGAGGTCAACCCGACATCGCCATGGAACCGCTGAAGCAGCCGGCCGTCACTGTGCTGCAGCGAGATGACGGCAGCCCGGCAGACGGCAGCCTGCTCCGGCATGCCGAGTTCCTCGTGCAGCGCAGGCTTCAGCTCCTTAAAGGAGGCATGGCCCGCCACCAGATCCGAGAGCATTTTGTCCCAGTAGAGCGGCCGCAGCACATTCAGCTGTATATTCCGGCTGCAGGTCTGCTGCCGCTCCGCCTCCTCCTCCCGCCACAGCTTGAAGGCATGCTCCGCAGCAGCGATCAGCTGCCTGCTGTTAAGCGGCTTGAGCAGATAGTCCGTCCCGCCGTAGACGATTGCGGGCTTCACATAGTTAAAGTCCTGATAGCCGCTGATTACAATCGTCTTCGTCCCGGGATAATTTCCGTGCAGCCATTCCAGCAGCTCAGCACCATCCATCAGCGGCATCCGCATATCGGTGAACACCACCGCAGGCTGCTCCTCCTGCATAATCAGCATTGCTTCCTGCCCGTTCGTCGCCTCAAAGATGCCGGCAATCTGATGCTTCTCCCACGGTACAAAATAGCGGATTGCTTCCCGCACATGCTTCTCATCATCTACGATCAGTACCTTCATCGTCTGCTGCTCCTTTGTCTATGTGATAGGTCTGGTTCTCCAGAGGAATTATCAGTGTAACCGTAACCCCTTGTCCCTCTTCGCTGCGCACATGCAGCTCTGTCCCGCTGCTCATCTGCAGCCGCAGCCGGGCCAGCACGTTGGACAGGCCGATCTCTTCGTGCCCGTTCTTGTCGGTATGCGCAAGTCCGGCAGCAATTGCCGCCAGCCTTGCCTGCGGAATCCCCTTGCCGTTATCCTTGACGGTAAGAATTAGCCTGTCCTGCTTATCAAGCGTGCAGGAAACCGTAATTACCGCTTCGCGGATGCCGTCCGCGAACCCGTGCTTGAAGATATTTTCGACGAGGGGCTGCAGAATCATCTTGGGTACTGTAATGTCGAGAGCCGCCTCGCCGGCAGCAATATCCAGCCGCAGATTCTCTTCTCCGAAGCGTTCAGTCTGCAGAATAACGTAGTTCTGCACATGCTCCAGCTCATCCCGCAGCGGCACCTGTGTCCGCTCCGTATTCATGGAATAGCGCATCATGCTGCCGAGCGAGTAGATAAGATCATACACCTTCGGCGCATTGTAGCGCAGGGACAGGCTGGCAATCGACTGCAGGGCGTTGTACAGGAAATGGGGATTGACCTGGGCCTGCAGCGCCTTCAGCTGATTGGTTTTATTAGCAAGCTCCAGCTTATATTCCTTGAGAATCAGATCGTTGATTGTACGGGTCATGCCGGTGATTTTGCGGGTCAGGAGACCGAATTCATCCTCACTTTCGGCTTCGACATGAGCATCCAGCTGGCCAATCTGCACCTTCTGGGTGAAGGCAATCAGCTTCTTGATCGGTCTTGTGAAGCCGATGGAGATAGCGACTGCAACAATCCCGCCCAGAATCAGAAACAACACGCCTATACCGGTAGTGAATCTGGTAATGACCCGTGCATCGGCGTACAAGTCCCCGTATGGCACCAGCTTGATAATACTCCCTTTGAATAAGGGGGCATCGATATGCCGGTACATCACAATCCCTGCGAACCCGTCCTTCTTCCAGCTGAAATGGCCGCTTTCACTGCCCTGCGGAAGCCGGCTCCAGCCCGCTGTCACCTGCTCCCCGATCCAATCCGGATCAGACGAATACAGTGCCTGTCGCTGTTCATTCAGCACATACAAGCGTTCTGTACCGGAGTTATACATCGACCTCGCGATCCCCTCTAATTCGTCCAGCCGGAAGTCGACCGACAGATCAGCCAGTACATCGGCACTTGGCGCACGGTAGAGCGGGAAATGTGCCGTAAAAACCGGCACCGTTCCTGATCTGAAATTAGGAAAGCCGGACTTCATCCCGTACTGGTGATCCAGATGGGTCACCTCGATAAACGGCCGGTAGGTTCCGCCCGGAACGGCCGACGGGACATAGGTATCCGCTTCACGGCGGAACAGCCCGCCGAGCAGCAGATTGGACTGCTTCGGCGCTCTTACGTAAAGATGGATCTGGAACGTATCCCGGTCCGAGAGGAACAGGTTATACAGCTGCGTCGAAATCACCGCCCGGGTATCCGGCGCAGCCGAGCCTTCAGGCAGATCATCGGGGTCCTTAGCTGTAAGCAGGGTCGTATAAAAGGAGCTCGGCACATTGATTCCGCTGTAGAGTGACATCGCCCGCTGGTTCATCCCGCTGAAATAGCTGCTGAGATTGCTTTCACCAAGGGTGAGCAGCTTTGTATTTTGTTTGACGGACTGCTCTGTCACCGACTGCTTGGTGTAGAGATAGGAGAACGTGACCGAGATTCCCGACGGAATCACGGAGGCCAGCAGCACTAGCGCCATCAGCCGGGTGCGGATACTGTTCTTCAAGTAAAAACGGCTACGCCGACCTAAACAGGACGGTATCCGTTTCTGCGATAAGGATAAAGGATTGCGTGAAATATATACTTTCTTATCTTTGAACATAAGAGGCCTCCAGCCAAGTGAACGGACATTCTTTTTATTTTGTGAACGCTATCATTTCGACGCATCCGATCTTTGCAACGACAGCATACACCGAGTTTCGTGCATAGCGCTACTATGAATTTTTTCTGTCCGCGAATGAGGGGGCTGCAATATAATCCACTTTTCTAAGCATCAAATTGAGTGTTGAAGCCGCGGGAGGCTTTCTATAATGAAGTCGTGAACCCTTAGATTAACTATACAAAAGGAGACTCCATATGAGAAAAGCTCTGCGGCTTCAAAGAGGCTGGGGACAGCAATTTATATTCCTCGGACCCTGTCTGCTCTTCTTCCTGACCATTGTGGTCACGCCCTTTTTTCTCGGCTTTTACTACTCCTCCACGGACTGGAACGGGCTCGATCTGGACAAAGCGGTCTGGACCGGCGCGGCCAACTGGAAACGGATTTTTCTGAATGACGATAAGTTCTGGGAATCCCTGCTCTTCACCCTGCGCTTCACGGTTGTATCCGTAGTGGCGGCCAATGTGCTTGCGCTGCTGCTGGCCTTTATCCTGATGACCACACTGAAGACTAAAAAGGTGCTGCGGACGATCTTTTTCATGCCTAACGTAATCGGCGGTATTCTGCTCGGGTACATCTGGCAGTTTATTTTTACCAAAGGCTTCGCCACCATCGGAGAAATTACCGGCATTTCGTTCTTCCAGCTCCCTTGGCTGGGTACACCAGGCACCGGCTTCTGGGGACTTGTCATCGTGTTCGTCTGGCAGACCGCCGGCTATATGATGGTTATCTATATCGCGGCCCTGGCCGGAATCCCGAAGGATCTGATCGAAGCAGCCAAGATTGACGGCGCCCGCGCCCCGCAGCTGTTCAGAAGTGTCTATGTGCCCTTGATCATGCCTGCTATCACGATCTGTCTGTTCCTGACCACCTCCAATGCCTTCAAAATGTTCGACCTCAATCTGTCACTGACCAAAGGCGGGCCGGGAACCTCTACCCAGTCACTGGCCTATAACATTTACGCCGAGGCACTGATTAACAACCGTTACGGGCTGGGTACCGCCAAAGCACTGCTCTTTTTCGCTGCGGTGTCCCTGATTACGGTTACCCAGGTATGGATCACTAAACGGAAAGAGGTGTCGGCCTAATGGATACCAGCAGCTACCGTCCGAAACATTTCATTCTGGAGATATTCGCCATTCTCCTCGCTATCGTCTTCCTGTCGCCGTTCTATCTGGTGCTGAGCAACTCCGTCAAAAGCCTCAAGGAAATCCTGCTCGATGCCGCTTCCTTCCCTGCCGTTTACCACTGGGATAATTATGCCAAGGTGTGGGATGCGATTGATTTTCCGCAGGCGTTCTGGAATTCCTTATCCATTACGGTGCTGAGCGTAATCTTTATCGTTCTGTTCAGCTCCATGGCGGCGTACCAGATTGTCAGAAAACCGTCGCGGTTCAACAGCTTTGTGTTCCTGCTGCTGGTGTCGGCGATGATCATTCCTTTTCAGTCGCTGATGCTGCAGCTGGTCCGGGTGACCAGTATGCTGGAGCTGCGCGGTGAGCTGTACGGCATCGTGGCCTGTTATCTCGGCTTCGGGATGCCGCTGTCGGTCTTCCTGTTCCACGGTTTTATCAAAAGCGTGCCTTTTGAGCTTGAGGAGGCTGCCCGGGTTGACGGATCGAACCCTTACGGGGTATTTTTCCGGATTGTGTTCCCGCTCCTGCTGCCGATCATTGTTACCGTCATTATTCTCAATACGTTATGGATCTGGAACGACTATCTGCTGCCGGTGCTGGTGATCGGGGGCAATAAGGACCTGACTACCCTGCCGGTTGCCGTGACGAAATTCTTCGGGCAATACACGAAAAAGTGGGACCTTGCGCTTGCTGGACTGGTCATGGCGATTACGCCGATTCTGCTGTTCTTCCTGGCGCTGCAGCGTTATATTGTGGAAGGTGTGACCGCCGGCTCTGTTAAGGGATAAGCGGATGCATAATCATAGGCTGCAACAATATCCACTTTTTCGAGCAAAATATTAAGTGTAAGTGAACTTCGTGATGCTATACGATCTAATTGCAGGAACCACAGACCAGGGAGGTTATTCTATGAAAAGAAAGCTTGCGTTGATTATGGCAACCGTTTGCACTCTGATTGTAGCAGGCTGCGGCAATGGCAGCGGCAATAATGCGGGCAATGGCGGAGCTGCAACCAACGCGCCAAAAGAGAATGCTGCTGAAGCAACGGCGGCTCCCGCCAAAGATGTGACGATCAAAATGTTCCAGTTCAAGGTTGAAATCGCCGAGCAGCTGAATGCACTGGCCGAAGAATATGAGAAGGAAACCGGAGTGAAGGTTGAAGTGGAAACGCATGGCGGCGGTGAAGACTATGGCGCGCTGCTGAAAGCTGAAATCGCTTCCGGCTCTGAACCGGAAATCTTTAACAACGGCGGCTATACCGCCCTGGTCCCATACATGGACCGCGCCACCGACTTGTCCGACCAGCCTTGGGCGGCCAAGCTGATTCCAACCGCCAAAGCTCCGGCCACTGTCGACGGTAAGCTGTACGGAATGCCGATGAATGTTGAAGGCTACGGACTAATTTATAACAAGGATTTGTTTGCACAGGCCGGCATTACCGATGAGCCAAAAACGCTGACCCAGCTTAAGGATGCTGCCGCCAAGCTCAAAGCCGCCGGCATTACGCCTTTTGAGGCAACCAATGAATGGTGGTCAATGGGGATTCACCTCGTTAACGTAGGCCTGGCTCACCAGCCTGATCCGAAGCAGTTCATCGAGGATGTTAAAGCAGGCACGCAAACGATTAAGGGCAATGCCGTGTTTGAGCAGTGGCTGGATCTCGTGGATGTGATCTTCGACAACGCCCAGGACAACAAAATGACCACCGATTATGCTACACAGGTTGCCGAATTCGCTTCCGGCAAAGCGGCGATGATGCTGCAGGGCAACTGGACACAGGGCGATATCGACAAAATCGATCCGGCGCTGAACCTGGGCCTCCTTCCGCTGCCGATCAATGATGAGGAAGGCACCATCCTCGTCGGTGTACCGAACAACTATATCGTGAACAGCAAATCCGCGCATCCGGAGGAAGCAAAAGCGTTCCTGAACTGGCTTGTCACCTCGGAGACCGGCCAGAACTATCTGACCAAGGAATTCAAATTCATTCCGGCAGAAACAGACATTGCAGCTGACGCGGCTGACATTGGCCAGGTTGCCGTTGCCGTGCAGGAGAAATCGGCTGCCGCGCTCGGCTGGAACTGGGATATGTTCCCTGACGGCGTGACTCAGGGCTTTGGCGCAGCCATGCAGGAATACCTCGGTGAGCAGATTGACCGCGGCCAGCTGCTGGAGAAGCTGGATAAAGCAGTGCAGGATATTGTGAAGCAATAGATTATCGGGTTATGTAAAAGCACCTTCAAAACCGCCTTAGCGGGATTGAAGGTGCTTTTTGGGGACAAGCCGTCATTAGACAAACAGCTCCACAATCAGGAACAGATTCAATGCGACTACCAGCGCGGAGATCATCCAGCCGAGTATAGTAGTAACTCGATGGTTAACCAGCCCGTGCATAATCTTGCGGTTGCTGGTGAAGATGACCAGCGGAATCAGTGCAAAGGCAATCCCGAATGACAGCACGACCTGGCTCATGACCAGCGCACTGGTAGCGTTGATTCCGAAGGCGATGATCGCCAGCGGCGGAATAATGGTAATTGCCCGCCGCAGATACAGGTTGATTCGCTTGTTGATGAAGCCCTGCATGACCACATCTCCGGCCATTGTGCCGACAGAGGAGCTGGATAAACCGGCAATCAGCAGGCCCAGGCCAAAGGCAACCGCCGTAAGAGGTCCGGCCAGATGGCTGAATTGCTCGAACGCGACATCCAGATCTTCGACCACCAGCCCGTTTTTGAAGAACAAGGCTGCAGCTACAATGACCATGGCCATATTCACCGCACCGGCAATCACCATCGCAATGACAATATCAATCATTTCCCATTTGAAAATCTGCTTCTTCTGTTTCTCATCTACCCCTACTACCCGGCTCTGGGTCAGCGACGAATGCAGATAAATGGCATGCGGCATAACGGTTGCTCCGAGAATCCCTGCGGCCAGCAGCACGCTGTCCACTCCCTGAAACGCAGGAGTAAAGATCCCTGCGACGACTGCCCCGGCATCCGGCTTCGCCATGATAACCTGAAAGGCAAAGGCTAAGACAACAACCATTACCATCGAGGCAATCCCTGCCTCCAGACTGCGGTAACCGCGCCGCTGCAGCTCAAGTATAGCGAAGGAGCCTGCAGCCGTAATCAGTGCAGCCGGCAGCATCGGGATGCCGAACAGCAGATATAATCCGAGTGCCGCCCCGATAAATTCTGCCAAATCCGTAGCAATAATGACAAGCTCACTTTGAATCCATAAAAAGATAGCTGCCCCCTTCGGAAACTGCTCCCGCGCCACTTCAGGCAGGTTCTTACCCGTTGCAATACCGAGCTTAGCCGATAACGCCTGGATCAGCACAGCCATCAGGTTCGAAGCGGCAATGACCCAGAGGAGCAGATATCCGTATTTCGAGCCGGCGGTAATATTCGTGGCGAAATTCCCCGGGTCCAGGTACGCTACTGAAGCAATAAAAGCAGGGCCCAGGAACGGAAGCAGCCGCTTCAGCCCTTTTACATCCCCGTTTAATACGGCTTGTGCTGTAATTTTGTTCTGTTTGGCCTTTATAATTTCGCGTGTCTCCACAGCTGTCTGTTCAATCATATTGAACCCTCCTTACGCCTGAAAAGTAATCTATACACATGAAATGTTGTCTCAACACCGAAAATTTGTGTTCATGCACCAAAGTTTCCCTAAGGCAACTTTAACTTTACAATCATTATATTCCTCATAGTGAAAAATGTAAATGTAATTTTCATGGTTGGCCTTCCGTTTGCATACATAAGTACAATTACCGCAATCCGGGGGTTGGCAATCAGTAGCCGGCTGTTGTAAAGGGTGATCAGATTCTGCGGGGAGCACTGCCGTGAATTCCGGACATGCAAAAAAGATGGAAACCGGGATATCCCGTTCTCCATCTCTTTTTATGTGCTTGCTCCGCTGCCCTGCATATTGTTCCATTTACACTGTCGTATTGTGACGGTCTGCACGCAGCTGTTCCATTTGGGCCTTTAGCCCGCTGAGCTCCTGTTCCAGCTCTTCTACATGCTTGCGCTGCGGGCGTCCGCCGTGACCGCGGTGACCATGGCCGCCAGGCATACCAAACATCATCAGAATCATCATCAGCGGACAAATCAGCGTTACCAGCCAGGACCAATTCATCATTTTGCCTCCTTCGGGATTCATGTTGCTGCTTCCCAGTATAGAGACCTTTTGTGGAGAAAATATGTTGTACATCGGCCCTTATCCACTTTTTATCCGGAATAATACTGATCCTGCCCTACTTCTTCTCCTTCCACCCGTCCTTCAGCGGTACGATCCGGTTGAAGACCAGGCGCTCACGGCTGCACAGCTTGTTGTCGGCGGTAAAATAGCCGTGGCGGATGAACTGGAATCGCTCCAGCGCAAGTGCCTCCAGCACATACGGCTCAACCAGGCAGTGCGCCAAAGTCCGGATGGAATCCCGATTGATTACCTCCTCCCAGGCTTCGCTTTCATCCTTTGGCCCTTCGTTATCCTTCAGCAGCTTCTCATACAAGTTCACTTCAGCCGGCACCGCATGGCTCGCGGATACCCAGTGGATCGTCCCTTTGACCTTCCGGCCGCTCATCGCGCTGCCGCTCCTCGTCTCCGGATCATAGGTGCAGCGCAGCTCGCTGATCTCCCCGGTTACCGGGTCCTTGATTAATTCATTGCATTTGATGATGTACGCACCCTTCAGGCGTACTTCACCGCCAGGAACCAGCCGCCGGAAGCCCGGCACCGGCTGCTCCATAAAGTCAGTGTGTTCAATGTAGAGAACGCTGCTGAAGGGAACCTCTCTTGTTCCCAGCTCTGTATTCTCACTGTTGTTATCCAGACTCAGCAGCTCAGTCTCAGGTCCGGTATAGTTGGTGATCACTACCTTGAGCGGTTCTAGCACTGCCATCACGGCTGGCACACCGGCCTTCAGATCCTGTCTCAGCACATGCTCCAGCAGCGAAAAGTCCACCATTGACTGGCTTCTCACCATCCCGATCTCTGTAACAAACCGCTTGATGCTCTCCGGGGTAAAACCCCTTCTGCGCAGCCCGCGCAGGGTGGGCAGACGGGGATCATCCCAGCCGTCCACATGGCCGCCGGCCACCAGCTGCCGGAGGTATCTTTTGCTGGTAACAACTCCGGTCAGGTTAACTCTGCCGAACTCCCTTTGCCGCGGCGGCTCGGGAATGTCCAGTTCCTTCAGCACCCATTCGTACAGCGGCCGGTGGTCCTTGAACTCCAGCGAGCACAGCGAATGGGTTACTCCTTCGATTGCATCCTGGATTGGATGGGCAAAATCATACATCGGGTAGACACACCATTCTTCTCCCGTCCGGTAATGCGGCGCATGAATGATTCTATAGACGACCGGGTCGCGGAGATTGATGTTGGGTGAGCCCATATCGATTTTGGCCCGGAGCACCATTGCTCCATTAGGGTAATTGCCCCGCCGCATTCCGGCAAACAAAGCCAGATTCTCCTCTACGGGACGCTCACGGTACGGGCTGTTCTTGCCCGGCTGCGTTAATGTACCCCTGTAAGCGGTAACTTCCTCCGGTGCCAGCTCACAGACGTACGCTTTTCCCTTGCGGATCAGAGTCACTGCACTTTCATAGATCTGCTCCGAATAATCGGAGCCATAATACATATGCGCCCCCGGACTACAACCCAGCCACTCCAGATCCTCGGTAATTGCGTTTACGTACTCCATGTCCTCTTTTAACGGATTGGTATCGTCAAAACGCAGATTAAACGTACCGCCGAATTTACGCGCCAGATCATAATTGGTATGGATGGCAAACGCACTGCCGATATGAAGATAGCCGTTGGGCTCCGGCGGAAACCGGGTGCAGATTCCCCTGCTGAACACTCCGCTCTCCACGTCCTCCCTGATCAGCTTTTCCATAAAATTCTCGCCGGCAGCTGCCGTATCGTCCAAAGTTGTGCCGGTTGCTGCAGATAGCTCTTTCATTCAGATAACCTCCTGTGGATTGGTACAACTCCGCTTATTGAATTGCTCTGGTCAACAAAAAAGAACCCCACCCCCAAGACGATTAGTCTTGGGGACGAGATTCTCGCGGTACCACCCCAGGTTCATTAATATGTCGCCATATTAATCTCATCAAGTACGGCAATGTCCGCAGCAGCTGCGGCAGCAAGGCTTATACTCTAGCTCTGTAACAGGAGCTCCTGTCGTACCATCCCGCCTGCTTAAGTTCCGGTACGCCGCTCAGAGGCTTGTTTCAATACAGCGTTCCCTGCCCCTTTTCACCGCCCGGGGCTCTCTGTGAAGGACTGCTCGTATCTACTCTTCTCGTCATCGCGTTTCATTATTGGCTCTAGGATAACAAATCATTCTGCCGCTGTAAAGCGGCTGTCAGCCCTGACTGAGCGCATTCAGCAGATCCAGCGCTTCCTCATGCTCCGGCTCAATAACCAGCGCCTGCCGGGTATATTCCAGCGCCCCTGCATCATCCTCCAGCTCATAGCAGCAGATCGCCAGACAGTACAGCACAGTTACAACCGGCTCCTCATCGCCCTCGGCCAGTGAAAGCTCCAGGTACCGGCGCGATTCCCCGTACTGGTCCATTTCGAACAGCAGCAGGCCGGTGTCCAGCGCCAGATCGTATTTTTGCGGCATCGGATAATATCCGTCCCACATCTTCTGTATCCCCAGCTGAAGGTCGAGCAGTTCTTCTTCATTGGCATCCGGCAGCAGGGCGGAGACCCGTTCCGCACTCTGGATGAACAGCTCGGCATCATAGCCGCCCAGCCGCCAGAAAGCCAGCATCTGCTGCATACCCATGGAATCATAGTTGTTATCAATCCATACCTTCATACTGAAAAAATCATCCGGCCCAAACCGCTCCACACTCCGCCGGTAAGCCAGCCGGGTCTGCACATGGGCATCCGGGTCCTTCAGCATCAGCATGCAGACTACGTTCAGATTCTTATAATGATGCGGCGTAGTCAGCGTCTGTGCACCCTTTTGCTCAAAGTAATATTGCATGGCATGATAATTCGCTGTCAGTGAGATGCTCCCGTGATGCATCAGCTTCGGCGGCTCAAGGAATTCCCAGTTCACCAGCCGGTGGTCCCCTTTATCTGCAGTCAGCAGTATAAAGCCTTCTCTGGACAGCTTGTTCAGCCGCTCCATACAGGACAGTGCCGCCGCAGGGAACAGAATATGCGAATCCTCCAGATGATGCTGATAGAACGAGACAACCTCCTGAAACGGATAGTCTGATTCTTCATAGGCAGCAGCGCGGACATAATGATATTCCGGCACGATATCCCTAAGTACTTCAGAAGTAGTCATGGTGTCAGCCTGCTCCGGATACTTCAGGGACACCTCACAGTCAAAAATCTTGGCTTCATCCACATACAGCAGCTCCTGCTGAATGCTGTCAAAGAAATAATTCGCAATAACAAGCAGCGGCTGTGCAAGGTCGCCCGGCCGGATGACCGTTCCGCTGTGCACCAGCTTCAATTCTGTGTCCTCCACGGCATCGAAACGGGCAAAATCAAGAATCCCCTGCTCTACAAAAGGAATCAGGCGCGGATGCTGCTGCCAGCCGGTAATATTCAGGAGCGGGAGATCGCTCATCACATACTTGAACGGCGGAAGCGGTATTCCCGCGTACTCAATCAGCTCACTAAGCTTGTGGAGCGTCTGGAAGGCCAGCCGGCCGGCTCCCGCCCCCAGCTCCAGGATTATAACCGGTTCACTGGTTTCCCCGCGGGCCGCCCGGTCCTGAAGGAAGCCGAGAATCATCTCCGCATATGCCGTTCCGATCATCGGATTGCTGGTAATATATTGCGGAACCTGGTCATTGTGCCACGCCTGCATGCCAAGCTGTTCATAATAAGAACGCTGCAGCTCCCAGATCGGGGCCTCGCTGAAGCGGTATCGTTGTTGTTCACCTGTTGTCATCTGGTTTCTCGAACCTGCTCTCTGATATTATTGCAGCCTGCCTGCTGCTGCACTATGTTGGCATGCGGACGGAATATCGCATCCTCCGCAGCCTGCTCCTCCCATCATACATCTCCCCGGCTGCCGATCACAATCATATTTGGTATTTACCGATCATATACAGTAAACATCCATGCCTCGTGATCCGGAAAGGAGCCGTTATGAATTCTGAACAATCTTCCCTGAGTAATACCGGTCCTGTCCCCCAGCCCATCAGAAACGACGGTGCCGGTAATATAGACCTCGGCCCGCGCGATGTGCTGCGTGACCGGGAGAATCCTGATATGTTCGTCCCGCCGGTCACCGATAACGGGCTTATTCCGAACCTGAAATTCTCTTTCTCGGATGCCCACATGCAGCTTAACTACGGCGGCTGGTCCAGAGAGGTTACCATCCGCGAGCTTCCCGCTGCTACAACACTCGCCGGAGTCAATATGAGCCTGACGCCGGGCGGCGTCCGGGAGCTGCACTGGCATCAGCAGGCGGAATGGTCCTACATGCTGCTGGGAAGCGCCCGGATTACCGCCGTCGATCAGAACGGCCGCAATTTCATCGCTGATGTAGGTCCCGGAGACCTGTGGTATTTCCCCCCGGGCATCCCCCATTCTATCCAGGGCCTTGATAAGGGCTGCGAATTCCTGCTGGTCTTTGACGATGGCAGCTTCTCCGACCTGAACACCCTGTCCATCTCCGACTGGTTCGCCCATACGCCAAAGGAAGTGCTGTCGGCTAACTTTGGCGTTCCTGAGTCTGCCTTTGAATGTATACCGAAGGAACAGGTCTACATCTATCAGGATCAGGTACCCGGGACGCTTGAGCAGCAGCAGGTACAGTCTCCTTATGGTGAAATTCCGCTGAGCTTCAAGCACCGGCTGCTGGCCCAGCCCCCGCTGAAGACACCGGGCGGCAGCGTGCGGATTGCCGACTCGTCCAATTTCCCCGTCTCGCGGAACATTGCTGCGGCACTGGTTGAGATTGAGCCCGGCGCAATGCGTGAGCTGCACTGGCATCCGAACAACGACGAATGGCAATATTACCTGAGCGGCCAGGGCCGGATGACCGTGTTCGGCGGCAACGGCGCAGCCCGCACCTTCAATTACAGGGCCGGGGATGTAGGCTATGTGCCGTTCGCCATGGGGCATTACATCCAGAATACCGGCACAGAGACGCTATGGTTTCTGGAAATGTTCAAGAGTGACCGGTTCGCCGATGTCTCGCTGAACCAGTGGATGGCGTTAACCCCGCATGAGCTGGTCAGCAGCAATCTGCATGCCGGAGCCGGGCTGATGGATGCCTTGCGCAAGGTCAAATGGCCTGTTGTGCAGTATCCCGGCTACGGCTACGGCCATGGAACAGGCAAAGACTGAAGCCCATATCAACAAGAGCGGTCCGGACATAGCTTGTCCGGACCGCTTACTTTCATATGCACTTATCTTATAGACACCGGAAGCTAGAATAGCTTCAAGGTCAGATACAGCCCCAATAAAGTAAGGAATAAGGTCGGTATGGTCAGGATAATCCCGGTTCGGAAATAGGTTCCCCAGGAAATCTTCACGCCCTTGGAGGATAGAACATGCAGCCACAGCAGCGTCGCGAGTGAACCGATCGGTGTAATCTTCGGTCCCAGATCGGAGCCGATGACATTGGCATACACGAGCGCTTCCTTGATCAGTCCCGCAGTATTCGCCGTATCCACTGCCAAAGCGCCAATCAGCACAGTCGGCAGGTTATTCATAATAGAAGAAATGACGGCAGCCAGGAAACCCATGCCCATCGTCGCCGTGAACAGCCCGTGCCCGGCCAGCCTGCTGATGATCTCGGCGAGAACGTCGGTCAGCCCGGCATTGCGCAGGCCGTAGACGACCACGTACATTCCGATGGAGAAAAAGACAATTGCCCACGGTGCGCCTTTGATTACTTCCATGGTCTTAATCGCCGGACTTCTGCTGGACATCCACAGGAAGAGAAGTGCGATAACACCGGCAACCAGCGAAACCGGAATGCCCAGGAACTCGCTGACGAAATACCCGGCCAGCAGCATAGCCAGCACCGCCCAGGACAGCCGGAACATCCGATGATCCTTAATGGCTTCCCGGGGCTCCCTGACCTGTGCGGCGTCGTAGCGCTTTGGAATGCTTTTGCGGAAATATAGATACAGCACCCCGATGCTGGCTACCAGCGAGAACAGGGTCGGCAGCAGCATCCGTCCGGCGTACTGCATAAAGGTAATGCCGAAGAAATCGGCAGACACGATGTTGACCAGATTGCTGACAATCAGCGGCAGCGAGGTCGTATCGGCGATAAATCCGCTGGCGATGATGAACGGAAATACTTTTTTCTCATCAAAATCCAGCGCCCTTACCATCGCCAGCACAATCGGTGTCAGAATCAGCGCAGCCCCGTCATTGGCAAAAAAGGCCGAAACCACCGCCCCGAGCACAATGACGTAAATAAACATTAATGTACCGTTGCCGCGGGCCGCCGCTGCCATATGCAGTGCCGCCCACTCAAAAAATCCGATCCTGTCCAGAATCAGTGAGATCAGAATAATGGCTACAAACGCCAGCGTCGCATTCCACACAATCAGCGTCACATCACGCACATCCGTAAAGCTGACTACCCCGGCGACAAGCGCCAGCAGTGCGCCCCCGCAGGCTGACCAGCCAATGGACAAGCCGCGCGGCTGCCATATGACAAAAAATAATGTAACCACAAAAATAAGGCTGGCTAGAACAACCACAATCCAGCCTCCCGCCCGCTTCGGACAACCATGCTCCTCAACACTCCCTAAGTGAATTAATCCCATGAATCATTGACATTTCCTTATATGCTATCCTGCGCGCAGGGATTAATCAAGAGGGGGAGGGGGAGGATTTCTGCGATTAGATGTGCCCGGTCAACGGGTTTACGTTTAGCTTGCCGTATTAATTATTTATGGAATGAAGTACTATCCGCATTCAGCAGCCCATATGATGTATCAGGGAAACAAAAGCAGCTTCCTGGGAGGGGAGATGCCGGTCCGAGAGCCATTCTGCTGTTACAGATTGGAGGATCGGACCATGAGTACAGATCAACTGATCGCCCTGCTTGCCCTCGTCATTATGATTGTACAGCTTGCCGTAAAGAAGGATAAATCCTGACCGCATGCCAACAGGCCGGACCGCTCCCGGTGTTAGATCCGGGAGCGGTCCGGCTTTGGTGTTGGGGCTGCCGGTGAAAGGTACACTGTGTATCTCATTGCAGTGTGCACCACTGGAGCCGGGCCGGGCCAGCTCATCGCAGTCTAGATTTAGTTGGATTTTCACAGCTTAATTCCATCAGCACACAGAGTTTAGGGGCATTAGGTGGAAAATAGTCATTTAACTCGGGCTGCAGAGCTGCTTGAGGTTATAAAATGTATAAATAGATGGCGTTTTTCCCGCTAATCCGGCCAGAACGGCTGTCACTAGTGAAACAGGTTGCATTTTTCCACTTAAGTACTCAAACGACTCGGTGGTAGGACAACGACTTCACCGACAAGCGGACCATCCCCTCATAGCGCTAAATAGCAATTATATGAATGCAGGAATAGCCCTTCCCCAACCGACTTCTCCCAAGCTCCTGCCTATCGCACAAAAATTCGCACCTGGTCATCCCTTGTACGGTTCATGACCCGGTATCCGGCAGAAGCGTCTGTCGCAATGCCATCGGCATTCGGCATACAATAGCCTCCCGGCCGGCAGGTACCGTCATCACGGACAAGCAGCTTGCCGACTACCCCGACCGCTACCCACTCGTCTCTTTGCATTCGCGGTATATACTCTTCTGCGGCGTTCCAGTCGGGATTCAGGACCGGCTCTATTACGGAAGAGGCTGCACGGACTACATTGCCCTCTGTATCCTTGACCTCCGGTACCTCAACCTCCCGGTACTGAATCCGGTCCCATTCATCTGTCACGAGCAGCTTATGCCAGCGCAAATCACTGGAATCCGCCAGAATAGCCGGTCTTCCGCTGACTACCCCAAGAATGTACGAATCCCCGGCATGGGCTCTGCGGATCTTCTCGCTGCCCCCGTCAAAGGTGACAAAATATCCGGGCTCCAGCGCCTGGCCGTCGGACGTCTCGAACATCTCCGCATAATCGGCTGCAGCCGGGGAGATAACAGTACCATCCAGATAAAGATTTCCTGTAGCCCCTTCAATTACCGCTGAATTAAGACTTGGCCCTACCGCCAGCCCGTTAGCCAGATGCCAGGAATAGGCGAACCGTGTTGAACCGTTCCGGCCCATAATATGCGAGCCGGTATGCCCGGGCATCACAGTCGTATTCTCGCCTTCAGCATGTGAATTCGCCCCGAAGGCCTGCGTCATGAAGCCCCCGGCATGCGATGCCTGTCCGTCGGCTGTTGTATTGGCGCCTTCGGCATGGGCATAGGCGCCGCTGGCCAGTGTACTTACGCCTTCGGCATGGCTGAAGGGTCCGCTGGCTGCTGAGTTAGCCCCCTCCGCATGGGCTGACGGGCCGCTGGCTGTCGTCTGGAAGCCTTCGGCATGGGCAGCCGTCCCGCTGGCCGTTGTACTCTGGCCCTCGGCATGGGCGAAGTCAGCCTGCGCCACCGGCCCTGCCGCAGCCGTTATGTCCGGGGTTCCGCCTTCCGCGTGGGAGGCAAAGCCCAGTGAGGTTGTACCCACTCCCTCCGCATGAGAGCCTGCGCCACCCGCAAAGTTAGGTGCCGGATTGCCCTGCTGGTCGGCACCGCCGCCTTCAGCATGGGATGCCCTTCCGGCCGCCGAGTTCCCTTCTCCTTCGGCGTGGGCACTTGCTGCACCGGCTTGAGTCGATGTGCTAAGGCCTTCCGTATGCGAATAGTCTCCCCAGGCCTGTGTTGCATTGCCTTCGGCGTGGGCTTCCGCTCCTGCTGCCAGTGTCATGGAACCTTCCGTATGCGTGCGCTCTCCCAGTGCATGAGTCATATATCCCTCAGCATGCGAAGCTACTCCGCTGGCCGTTGTTGAGGTGCCTTCAGCATGGGCCGTATCATTCGTTGCCTGTGTAAGATAACCTTCAGCATGGGATGCACTGGCACTTGCGACTGTGGTGCTGCCCTCGGCGTGTGAGCTGTTTCCGCCGGCAACCGTGATAAAGCCTTCTGAGTGAGCAGCTGCGCCGCTCGCAGTCGTGTTCAATCCTTCAGCATGGGCAGCGAAGCCGCTCGCCGTATTTCCTATCCCTTCCCCCACTCCGATCACCGCTTTCGTCCGTTATTACAATAAGCTATGTCCCGCAATTGGGGGCAGTAACGGCAGAACGGTCCAGGTTATCATAATTGGGTATAACGCGGCAGGTCAGAGCAGTATAAAATAAATTCAGGAATTCCACTTACTAAAGTTGAGAAACATTATAAAGTATAGTAATATAAACATATGAAAAGGGAGGCGGATTAAGATGGAAATAGGGATTAGTACTTTTTTGGAAACGACACCCGATCCGGTTACCGGCAAGGTAATCAGCCATGCTGAAAGACTGCGCGAGGCAGTAGAGGAAATCGTCCTTGCCGACCAGGTCGGACTGGATGTATATGGAATTGGAGAGCATCACCGTGCCGACTATGCCGGAAGTGCACCTGCGGTTGTGCTGGCTGCTGCTGCAGCAATGACCAAGAGCATCCGGCTTACCAGCGCCGTATCTGTACTTTCGTCGGATGATCCGGTCAGGGTCTATCAGCAATTCGCCACACTTGACGGCATTTCGAACGGACGTGCGGAGATTATGGCAGGACGGGGATCTTTTATCGAGTCCTTCCCGCTGTTCGGCTACAGTCTGGATGATTATAACGAATTATTCGAAGAGAATCTTGAGCTGCTGCTCAAAATCCGGGCCTCTGAGAAGGTAACCTGGCGCGGCGGCCACCGCCCGGCAATCGACAATCTGCCGGTTTATCCGCGTGCGGTTCAGGACCCGCTGCCGGTGTGGATTGCAACAGGCGGCAACCCGGAATCCGCCATCCGGGCCGGTACACTCGGCCTCCCGGTAGCGTTCGCCATCATCGGCGGCATGCCGGAGCGATTTGCACCGCTGGTGAAGCTCTATAAGGAAGCGGCTGCACGGGCCGGACATAACCCCGATAAGCTGCAGATCGCTACTCATTCCCACGGCTTCGTCGGAGAAACTACAGAGCAGGCAGCCGCCTTGTTCTACCCGTCCACCCAGGCACAGATGAATGTTATCGGGCGTGAACGCGGCTGGGGCCAGACCTACAACCGGGCCACCTATGATGACGCCCGCAGCCTGCGCGGAGCACTGTATGTAGGTGACTCCGAGTACGTCGCCGAGAAGATTATTCTGCTGCACAAAAATCTGGGTGTAACCCGGTTCTTCCTCCATGTCAACGTCGGTACGATGCCGCACCGTGAGGTTATGCGCGCGATTGAGCTGCTTGGCACTAAGGTTGCACCGATTGTACGGCAGGAACTGGCCGTGAAATAATTGCTATTCAATATAAAAGAGATGCCTTGCAGACCGTCCCCCCGGTTGTAGCGCATCTCTTTTTTGATAATATTGTACCTGAGTTATATCTAACCGCCGATAGAATCGAATTTGCTCACGACTCCGTTTTTATACACTTGAATGGCATTGTAGTCCCGGCTGCTGTCGCCCAGCTCAAAGAACCTTATTTTCCCCAGCCGCTTATCGGTATACTCCATTGTTCCCAGCTCATTCACGTCTAATCTTAATAAATGGTCCTTTAATTCGCTCTTCAACGACTCCAGATACCGGGCCTCCTCATCTTGGCCGGTTACCAAATGATTAACAATAAGATAGGCCTGCTCTCCGGCAGGAGAATAAAGATACAGTCCGCTCTCATCCTTGATCTGGTCTACAAAGCTCTTAGCTCCGCTGCTAAGCTGCTGCAAGTCCACCTCTTTGGGCTCTCCGGAGGCAAAATTACTGCAGCCTGCTACAAGGACAGCCATACCGATTGATAGACAGCGTGCTACAACCGTTATTTTTCCCATTACACTCCTCCTTGGCCGGCGCCACCCTTACTTCGAATCCACTGTATACGTCACCGTTTTCACTTTCCCGTCTGGAATAGTTGCATAGGTGAAGGTCATCACGTTGCCCTCCCGCTTCTTCAGCACCAGCATTTTAGTCAGATAGAAATCATCCGATCCGTCCGCCCGGTCCCACTCCTTACGGTCCCCCGCACTGATTAATTGTTCACTAAGATTGGTCACTGCTCCGCTTGCCGTATTAATTGCATACAGCTGTGTATTCGTGATTAACCTTGCAAGAATGATATCCTGTGCCGCATATTCAATGGTGTATTGTCCCTCTGTGCCTGTGATGGCTTCAAGATTAAACTGCTTGCCCGGACTGCCGTCTGCATTAATGTACTGAACGCTTCCGCCATCTGTCATGTAGAGCTGAGAGGTTGTTAGCAGCGGAGCCTTTATGTATGACCTGATAATATAGTGATATTCCATCTGCTTCAAGATTTTTCCGTTCTGAATCAGAACCTGGTAGCTATTGCTGAAATCATTGAACATGGCATAGTGGTTATCCGTGAGCAGCAAAAGCTCCGTACCCTTACCTACATTCTTAACCTCAAGGCTATGGGTATAAATCAGGTCAGCAGACGGAAGCTCACCGATCAGCACCGGCTTGCCGGAAGCAGAGGTGCTATAAAAGACATCGCCGTTGTTTTGTGAAACCCAGTAGGTTCTGCCTTGGGACGAAGCAACAGAGTAGCGAAGCTCATCTACAATGTTCAAGCTGTTGCTGCTTTTATCATACACGGTTTTGCCGCCCAGCAGACTGACTGCCGACACCAGCGGCACATAGATTTTACCTTTGAGAATACGCGGCGCCTTAGTCAGGCTTGATGCAGTACCATCTACAGTTGCGCTGACAGTACCGGCAGTCAGCGCAACTTCGCGGCCGGGGCGAACCAGCTTTGCCGACTTTGCAGTCTGGTCCCAGCTGAGAGAGTAGCCCATATTCAATGCCAGCTGCTGCAGCGGAACAAGCGTAGTTCCTGCCGTAACCACTTGGCTGCTCCCCATTGATGTTTCTTTGTAATTCAACATAATAGCACTGTCTGCGGCCGCTGCGGCCGATCCCGGACTTAAAGCGATGACTGCGGCCAGAATACCCGCTGCGAGCTTCCCATTGTTCATTATGTAACTCTCCCCTAGAATAGAATGGCTTCTGTATTATTGGACGAGAGTATTTGGAAAAAGTTTCAATATTCAGACGGCTCCCGCTAAATAAAAACACCCCTCTGTTCCGCAGGGCAATACTGCAGACAAAAAGGGGTGTCCTTAATTTTCACTGCTATTGGCTAATCAAATAATGAATCACCGGATACGAGATGAGGTTACGGTCTCTATAGGCAGCAGTGATCACGTCGCTGTGAGCGCTTAAGATACCATTTTGCAGAAGAACCGGCCGGAAGCCCCGCTCGCTCGCCCCATTGTAGGTAAACTGTACGCAGTGCTCTGCCGAGAAGCCCGCGATGATCAGCAGCTCTACACCATGATCCTTGAGAAGCTGCTCCAGCCCTGTTTGCCAGAATGCGTTCGAATATTCCTTAGTTACCTTCAGATCATTGTCCGCCACCTGGATCTCCGGCATAATATTATAGCGCTCCTTAGCAGCTTCCTTCATGCCTTCAATATCCTGAATATGAATAACCAGCTGATCCTTCTCCCGCAGCATGTCAGCAACATAGTTGATATATTCACAGGCGCGGTCCAGCGTCTGCTTGTCCACATGATCCCGCACATGAATTTCCTGCATATCGATGATTAAATAACCCAGCTTCATTAAGCTCCTCCTCGTTGACCGTTATGTCGCTATCGTACAGCATCAGGCGGCGCAAACCAAATAAAGTTTAATTATAATTTGCCGTCACAAATAGTACACCCCGCAGACCGGCATTAGCTTTGACTTAGGCAAACCTTACAGGTTATACTTAAACCACGCTTAATTTCCAGATTTTCCTTCTGGAAAGCGGGGGAACCAGTCAATTGGGGCGAATCATTGAGTTATGCAATGTAGGGTACCATCTTACCCGAGTCCGTCAGCTAACCTCGTCAGTAGTGGATGGGTCTGCTTTTTTATGTTTCTAATAACATGAGACCCTTGTGCTAAGGGTCTCTTTTTGTGTTTTTTAGAGGCCCTGCTGGCTGCCAGTTTGGCTTTTGACATCAAGGCTCCCTCTTGCCCTCGCCATATGAGAACAAAGGAGAGATTCATGTGCAAAAGGTACGATACATAACCGACATCAGCAAAATGGAAATGCTGCCCGAAGCAGAGAGATCCCGGCTGAAGGAGATCACCGACAAATTTGTGTTCAGGGCCAACGATTATTATCTATCCCTGATTAACTGGGAGGATCCGAACGATCCTATCCGCAGGCTGGTCATCCCAGGGGAGGGAGAGCTTATGGAGTATGGGGAGTGGGACGCCTCCGATGAGGGGGCTAACTATGTGGTTCCCGGCTGCCAGCACAAATACCGGACGACGGCGCTCCTGATCGTCTCCGAGGTCTGCGGAGCTTATTGCCGTTATTGCTTCCGGAAACGGCTGTTCCGCAACGATGTCAAGGAAGCCCCTTCCGATGTTACCGCCGGTATCGAGTATATCGCCGCCCATCCGGAAATTAACAATGTTCTGCTGACCGGAGGCGACAGCCTGATTCTTTCAACGTCCAGGCTTAGGTTCATTATTGAGAGCCTGCGGGCCATTCCCCATGTCAAAATCATCCGGCTCGGCTCCAAACTGCCGGTATTTAATCCGATGCGCATCTATCAGGACCCCGAGCTGCTCGACCTGATCTGCACTCACTCCACTGTAGAGAAGCGGATCTACATCATGGCACATATCAATCATCCCCGGGAGCTTACACCGGAGGCAAAGCGGGCTGTCCGGGCACTGCATGACGCAGGCGCAATCATCGTTAACCAGACACCGGTGCTGAAGGGGATCAATGATGATCCTGCTGTTCTGGGCGAGCTGCTCGACCGCCTGTCCTGGGCCGGAATTACGCCCTATTATTTCTTCATTAACCGGCCGATTGCCGGCAACCGTGAGTTCGTCCTGCCGCTTGAGCAGGTGTACCGGATCGTTGAAGAAGCCAAAGCCAGAACCTCAGGCCTCGGCAAAAGAGTCCGGCTCTCCATGAGCCACTCCTCCGGCAAAATCGAAATTCTGGCCATCGAGGATGGCAAAGCCTATCTTAAATACCATCAGTCCCGTGATCAGGAATATGGAAAATTTATGATTCTCGACTGCCCGGAAGATGCCGAATGGTTCGATGACCTGCCCGGGAATGAGCAGTATTGGAGCAGACCGGTGAAGAAAAGTGCAGGTGCACTGCCGGCTGATATAACGTTACAAGAGACTGTTACTGCAAAGTAAGGCTGACTATTGAAATAACAACAGCCCCGGGGATCAGACTATCCCGGGGCTGTTCAGTATATCTTGTATAAATTCTACTCAAGCTCAGCCGGCTTAACAATTGCCGGGATCTTATTGTTCTTGGAGTATTTCGCTTCAATCTTAGTGGTGTATGTATCCTTTGCTCCGTCGGCTGCAAGTACATAGCTCAGGTCAACAGTCAGCTTCTCTGTCTGCCATGTCTTGGTGTTGACGAATACCTTCCAGGTTACACTCTTAGGCTGCAGGGTCTCTCCATCCCAAAGATTCTCCTGGTCATATAAGGTAATGACCGCCTTAGCTGCAGCCGGATCAGTCAGTGTAAACTGCATAACAGTCTGCGCTCCGGCAATGCTTACCTTCATGGATTTTTTGTAGGCTTTGACGGAATCCAGCATAGCTGCAGGATCATACTGGCCTTTGGAGTAAAATGTGTCCCACTCTTCCTTCTCCAGGTCAATCCAATACTGCGCGTCCGGATCGATTGGCTCTCCGTCGCCGTCCGTTACAGCATCAGTATTGCTGAACTCTTCACTATCCTCATAGCTTCCTTCAGAATCTGCAATAAGCTCGCTTCCGTCTACCAAATAGTAAGACTCCTTAGCATTAGCGTACAGCTCGTAAGAAGTCTCCAGCAGGCTGACTTTTACACTACCCGCTGCAGCAAAAGCCGGCAGACGGTTGATATCCAGATTCAGCGTGTTGGTATTGCTGATCTTCACGCCGCCGCTCTGCACATCCTGTTTCTTGGTCACATCAATGTGAAAATTCTTTAGTGTCTTCGCTGCAGCAGTTACCTTGCTGATCACCTGATCGGCCG
This sequence comes from Paenibacillus camerounensis, assembly GCF_000723885.1. Taxonomy (GTDB): domain Bacteria; phylum Bacillota; class Bacilli; order Paenibacillales; family Paenibacillaceae; genus Paenibacillus_AQ; species Paenibacillus_AQ camerounensis. The sequence goes on along the minus strand of NZ_CCDG010000005.1, from coordinate 56,419 downwards.
TTAACGCCTTAGCCGCAGGAGCCTTGGCAGCCGCTGCCGATACTGTATCAAAACCGGACACCCCTCCAGTCGCTCCCGACAGCAGCACAGCCCCCGCAACCAGACTTGTGCCGATTGTTTGTAGTACCCTTTTCATCCCGAATCTCCCTCTCGGATTGCAATTCCCGCCACAGCAAGCCTCTCCCAAGACTGCCCCTCCGGGTATCCGATCATATTATAATTGCCATGGGCACTTGTCCCTTCCATAATCTATCATGGAGATAATTTCCTGTAAATGATCAAAAAACAGCCCCTCTCTGAATACCATCAGAACGGGGCCGGCTTCTTTTACAATATTATCTCTCTCCCAATCCCACACTGGACAGGATGAATTCATATTCCAGCGGCTGATCCGCAGGAGTTCTGTATTCCGGATGAACCGGTGCGCCCCAGCTGTCGTCGCCGCCGACGCCCATTTGTCTGCCTGCAACAGTCACTACAGTGTAGTGAACCTGCGGAAGCTCAAACGGATGAGCAGCATGCTCCAGCTCGAATGCAGTGTAAGGCGACAAAGTGCATTCTACAGGCGCGCTTGCCGGAGCTGTAATCTGCAGCCCGACTCCCGCTTTATCGGTGATGCTCACCCGGCGGACGCCGGTACGGTTACCCGATTCCTGCGGTACAAGGTAAGGGGACGGCAGGTCCTGCACCTTCCGGCTGAACACGCCGAGTCTCGCGCCGAACGCACGGTCGATGTAGTTCTCCTCAGGTCCCATCGCGTACCACTCGGACTGCTCATAGTCAGCCGACATTTTGAAGGACAAGGCCACAATCGGCACATCCGGAAGTCCGGCAGCACCGGAATAGCGTGTACGTACTTTTACCGATCCGTCGCCGTATACGGTATAGGCCGTTTTGAACGCCAGCTCTTCATGAATGCTGAACCGGTAGTCAAAGCTTACTGTAACAGAGCCTTCCTGCTTCTCCAGGCTGACCTCTACGCATTTGCGGGCCAGGCTTGCCGCATACCAGGCTCCGCCGTGGTAACCGAGCTGAGTCCCTTTGTCGTTGTCGGTAGTTGCCCGCCAGAACAGCGGAGCTGGAGGAGCCTCAATCATCTCATGTCCGTTATAGTTCAGCGACACCAGTGATCCGACCTGCTTGGAGAAGATTACAGTGAAGCCTTCGCCCATTACGCCGATCTGCACATCTCCTTCTACTACATTCAGTGCGCCTGCCGGCAGTTCTGCCTGCCCGGCTTCCACGTTAAAGATATGCTCGCCAAAGGCAATTTCATATCCGGCTTCGGCCCAAAGCTCAGCTTCCTTCAGCACCAGGGAAGCCTGGATGCTGTATTCGCCCGGCGTTCCTTCTGTCTGCGGAAGCTCAACCGGCACAAGGACTTCGCTTTGCGGAGCAGCGTCAACCTCTTTTGTCCACTTGCCCAGCAGCTCGCCGTCACAGTACAGGCTGTATTCCAGTGCCAGATGATCGGTTCCTGCGAACAGGCTTTCATTAACTACGCGGATGCCTGTCTGATCAGGCGTAAGCTTGTAGTTCTGGTACAGGAACTTAACCTCCTGCATCTTCGGCGTCCACTTGCGGTCTGCGAAGACAATGCCGTTACCGCAGAAGCTGTAATCTGTCGGACGGTCGCCGAAGTCGCCGCCGTATGCGAAGAACTCGTTACCATAGCGGTCCTTCTTGAGAATGGACTGGTCAATGTAATCCCAGATGAAGCCGCCCTGATACATCGGGTACTTGTTCTCAAGCTCGGTATATTTATGCATACCGCCGACAGAGTTACCCATTGCATGCATGTATTCACAGCTCAGATACGGCTTGTCCGGGTTGCTGTTCAAATATTCCTCAATGTCGGCCGGCTTGGCGTACATCCGGCTCTCCATATCGCTTGTATCATTATAATTGCGGTCATAGAACACACCTTCATAGTGCACCAGACGGCTGTTGTCCCGGCTGCGGAACCAGTTCGCCACATCCAGAATGACTTGACCTGCATACGATTCGTTCCCGCAGGACCAGATCAGAATGGACGGATGGTTCTTGTCCCGCTCCACCATATTGACCGCACGGTCCAGCACGATATCATGCCATTGCGGATCATTGTGCGGAATATTCCAGGACGGCTCAACCGCGCCCATCTTCTGCCAGGAGCCGTGGGTTTCCAGGTTCATCTCGTCGATGACATAAACCCCGTATTCATCGCACAGCTCATACCATAACGTCTGGTTCGGATAATGCGAGGTACGGACGGCGTTGATGTTGCTTCTCTTCAGTGTCTCAATATCCCACAGCATATTCTCACGGGTAATATTGCGGCCGCTGCGGCAGTTGAATTCGTGACGGTTAACACCTTTGAAAACAATACGCTTGCCGTTGATGCACATCAGCTTGCTCTTCATCTCGAACCGGCGGAAGCCTGCTTTCTGTACAACAGCTTCCGCAACCGCTCCGTCTGCAACCGTCAAAGTAAGGCATACGGTATAGAGATATGGATTCTCTGCACTCCAGGTCAGAACATCGGCAACGTCTCCTGAGAGCGTAAGCTCCTGCCCGTTAAAGGTGCCTTCAGTGCTCAGGCGAATTTCCCCGTCCCGGTCCTTCAGCTCTAGCTTCGCGCTGACTGTATCCTGCGGCGTGTCCAGCAGGCGCATGGTTACGTTCAGGCTGCCTTGCGTATAAGTATCGTCCAGCTCAGCCCGTACTTCAAGATCACGGATGTGGACCTTTGGAACTGTATATAAGTAGACTTCGCGGAAAATCCCTGAGAAGCGCCAGAAATCCTGATCCTCCAACCAGCCGCCGGTGCTGCGCTGGTATACTTCAACAGCCAGCTTGTTTTTGCCTGCCCGCATAAACGGAGTCAGGTCAAATTCCGATGGAGTGAAGCTGTCCTCGGCATAACCGACGAACTCTCCGTTCAGCCAGACATAGAACGCTGATTCTACACCCTGGAAGGAAATAAACAGCGGCCCGTTCTCCATATTCTCCGGCAGGCGGAACTCCTTAACGTAGCTGCCGACCGGATTATGGTCCGGAGAGATATGCGGCGGACGGAGATCAATCAGCCCGTCCCAAGGATACATTGTATTTACATATTGCGGACGGCCGTAGCCCTGCAGCTGAATATGCCCGGGAACCTGAATATTGTCCCAGCCTGTGCAATTGTATTCTTCCTTATAAAAAGCTTCCACACGGCTTGCCGGATTCGGCGCATAGCTGAATTTCCAGCTTCCGTTCAGGCTGAAGCGCATATCCATCGGCGCTCCGGCCTCCGCCTCAGCCATGTTTGTATAATATCGGTGATCCGAATGAGCTTCCACCCGGTTTACCTTAAAGGTTCCCGGATCTTCCAGCCAGCTCAGGCTTGGGGTAACTGCCAATTTCATTTCCTCCTCAGATAGAAAGTGAATTTTAAATGTTTACTTCACTGATCCCACCATACCGGCAACGAACTGCTTCTGCATCAGGAAGAAGACGAGTGCTGTCGGAAGTGTCGAGATAACGACTGCGGCCATAATAACGCCGAAATCCGGGGAGTAGCTGGAGCCCAGGTTCGAGATCAGCAGCGGAATGGTCCGTTTTTCCGGAGTCTGCAGCACGATCAGCGGCCAGAGGTAGTTGTTCCAGCTGGACATGAACGTGATGATTGCAGCGGCGGAATAGGTCGTCTTCATCGTCGGCATATAGATTTTGAAGAACAGGCCCAGTTCCGATAGTCCGTCAATCCGTCCGGCCTCAAGCAGCTCCCGCGGGAACATCTTTGAGCTCTGCCGGAAGAAGAAGATCAGGAACGCCGTCGTAAAGGTCGGAAGAACCACAGCAGCGACTGTATTAACCCCGATCAGCGGAGCAGCAGCCGACAGCTTGGAGAACATCTGATACAGCGGAACCATCAGCGCGGCAAAAGGGATCATCATGGATAATAATAACAGATTGAAGACCATATCCTTCGCTTTGCTGCGGTAAATTTCAAATCCGTATCCGGCCAGGGAAGCAACCAGCAGGGCCAGAACGGTTGTTGTCAGGGCGATTTTGAGCGTATTCCAGAGCGCAGGCACAAGGTTAATCGATTCCGTCAGCTTTCTGATATTGTCGAACAGGGCTGTACCGGGCAGCATTCTGCCCTGCGTAACGTCAACCGAAAGGTTAGTGGCGCTGATAATCATCCACAGAAACGGGAAAATCGAAACGAAAGCTACAATCGACAGAAAAATATAAATCGGGGCACGGCGTAAGCTTCTCATTATTTATCATCACCTGCCAGTTTAATTTGAAGGAAGGCCAGTACAACAATCATGGCTACGATAGAATACGACACGGTAGCGGCATATCCGAAGTCAGGCGTGTACTTGAACGAAAGATTATAAATATATTGGGAAATGGAGAGCGTCGCGTTGCCGGGACCTCCCTTAGTTATATTCATAATTTCATCGAACAGCTGCAGGGTACCAATCGTCGAGGTAATCGACGTAAACAGAATGATTGGCTTGAGGAGCGGCACGGTAATCGCGAAAAATTGTCTCGGACCCGAGGCACCGTCAATTTTTGCAGCTTCATAAATAGAATTGTCGATGTTCTGCAGTGAGGAGAGGAAGAAAATCATATTGTATCCCGTCCAGCGCCAGGTAATGGCGATAATAATGGTAACCTTCGCCCAGAAGGGATCGGAGATCCACTGGATCGGTTCAGACAGGATGTGCATATTCATTAAAGCCAGGTTAATCAGGCCGTCGTTGCCAAACAGATATTTGAACACGACAGAGTATGCTACCAGTGAGGTAACGCAAGGCAGGAAGATGGCTGTACGGAAAAAGCCTTTGAAGCGGAGCTTGCTGTCATTCAGCAGTACCGAAATCATCATCGCAAACACGATCATCACCGGTACCTGTACAATCAGGAACAAGAAGGTATTCTTTACCGCAGTAAAAAAGGTTTTGTCGCTGAGCAGGCGTTTGTAGTTGGATAAACCATCAAAATGAAGATTAGCCCCTGCACCCGTTTTGAACGAAAGCAGCAAGGCTTGAATCATCGGATAAAAATAAAACAGACAGATCATGAGGACGGCTCCTGCAATAAACAGCCAGCCGGTAAGCTTAGCGCGGTTGCGCATGGTATGGTTCACAGCTCTCATTCCTTTCTCTATAACAGGCATAAATCGTTAAAAAGGAGAAGCCGCTGTCCTCCGTCCTGGCTCTAGACGGCAGGTAGGGAGGACAGCGGATCATTCAGATATTTACAGGTACCGGATATTACTGGATTTGGGATTCAGCCTGGGATTGTGCATCGGCAAGCGCTTTGTCCAGATCCGTACCGTTCAGGAAGTTCTGCATTTCAACCTTGAGAATATCCTCAAGTGCATAAGTGTGCAGGCCGTAGTTTACGTTAGGGATTTCAGCTGTCCATTTTGCAAAGTCAGCGATAACCTTTTGTCCGCCGAAGAATTCATCAGCCGCACCATAGGCTTCGCCTTCAGCAGCAGGCTTGTAAGTACCTACAACGCCTACATCTGTTACAAGCTTCTGGTACAGATCAACATCGGAGCCGAGCGTTGCACCCAGGAATTCAATCGCTGCTTCTTTACCGTCATTGTTCAGCACATACCAGGAGCTGCCCCCGAGGTTAGATGCGTGTACAGAGTTAGCTGCATTCTTCAGTTTCGGGAAAGGTACTACTGCCCATTTGCCGGACTGGTCAGCTGTAGCTTTTACAGAAGGTGTGATCCAGTTACCGGTAGGAACTGAAGCAACGTCACCGCTGTTGAAGCCTGCCAGGAAGGAGCTCCAGTCGGAGTTGACTTTAACGATATTAGCAGTCATCAGCTCTTTGTAGCTTTCGAAGGCTTCCTTCAGAACCGCATTATCTTTCAGGTCAGGTGTAGTGCCGTCTTCCTTCAGATACCAGGAGCCTGCGGATTGGATCATCATGCGGATCAGTCCCAGATCGTTAGGGTCCTGTGTCAGCATATCTTTACCTGTTTTCTCTTTGATTGCTTTACCGATTTCAATGTACTGCTGCCAGTCAATGTCCTGAAGATCGTCAACCGTGTAGCCAGCTTCCTGCAGATAATCGGTACGTACATACAGGCCTACAACACCGGAGTCGAACGGTACGCCGTATTGCTTGCCGTCAAAGCTGGTTGGTCCAAGCTTGTATTCAGCGAAATCAGCAGTGTTAATAGCATCGCCCAGCTCCTGAAAAGCATCTGGATACGTTTGCAAGAAGCTTTGTGCACGGTAATCTTCAATCAGAACGATGTTCGGCAGGCCGGAAGCAGATCCCGAGTTAAGCCCTGTATTCAGCTTCTGGATGATGTCATCCTGGGCATATTCAACAACATCGATTTGAGCATCTGCATTTTTTGCCACATAAGCGTCCTTAGCCAGGTTCATTGCAGCGATATTGAAGTTTTTGTCCCAGGCCCAAACGGTGATTTTTTGGTTTCCTCCGGCTGTATTTCCTTCGGATCCTGTATTGGCTTGGTTATTCGTATTTGCGTTACTCGAGCATGCTGTCAGAAGTGTAAATCCGGCGAGCAGAAGCGCGGTAGCTTTTTTCTTCATGATGTAAATCCCCCTAACATGTATTTGAAAGTGCTTTCTTTATCAAGAATATCATCCCGGATGATCATTTCGTTAGAAATGATTTTAGTTAAAATAGTGATAATATTGTGTTCTGTATCCGCTTCCACGGTCCGCGGATTAGCATTATTTTTCTCCTTTCGCACTTTTTTTAGGTATAACGGGCCGCACAGATGCAAGAAGCCGACGCCGTTATGCGGCGCCGGCTTGCGGCGTAGCTGTTATAGTATGCTGCAAAGGCAGCGGTTCAATGCGTTTTTCAGCAAGGAATTCTGATAGAGACCTTCGTTCCCTGGCCCGGAGTACTGGTGATGGTAACGCCATATGGCTCACCGTACAGCAGCAGCAGACGGTCATGGACATTACGGATGCCGATACCGCTGAACAGCTGACGGCTGCTCATGGACGCGGGAATCGCCTCTTTGTTGTCCAGATCCATCCCGTCGCCTGTATCGACAACCTCACAGTGCAGCATATCCCTGTCCTTCATGATGGTAACATAGATATAACCCGAGGTTTTGATATTGAAGGCGTGGAAGAAGGCATTCTCAATAAACGGCTGCAGAATCAGCTTTGGCACTTTAGCGCTCATACAGTCCGGTGAGACAAAAGTCTCTACCTTGACCCGGCTGCCATTTCGGACCTGATTAATAAAGACGTAATGCTTCAGGTTAATCAGCTCGTCCTCTACCGTAATCGTCTCTTTCACATTGCTGATCGTATTCTGCAGCAGCGAGATCAGGGCATGGATTGTCTCCGTCGCCTGCTCCTTGCTGCCCCGCTGCACCAGAATATTCACTGAAGCCAGTGTATTGTACAGAAAATGCGGATTGATCTGCTGCTGCAGTGCAGCCAGCTCAGCATTCCGCTGCTCCTTTTGCGTCTCCACCAGCTGGGCGACATAGTCATTCAGCTCTTTAAGCATATAGTTGAAGGCCGTGCTTAGCTGCCTTGTTTCATAGCTGCCGGTGACGGACATATAGTTATGAAAATTCTTTTTGGTCACATTGGACATTTTTTTGACCAGAGTGCGCAAGGACAGCGTCAGCCGCTTGGTGAGGAAGTAGATGACGAGTACCGCTACTGCAGCGATGGCTGCACCGATCAGAAAAAGCGTTTTTCTATCGAACAGCGTACCGATGGTCTCATTTTTATCAATCAGGTTCACAATATAAAAGTTGTAGGACGGCAGATAATCAGCCAGCACGATCACTTCACGCCCGTCAATTGTCAGCTCCTGGCTGGCAAGGCCCGCCTCGGCAATCTGCTTGGCACTGTTTAGAAGATCAGGCGAATAGCTTCCGATCTGCTCCGTACGGTTGCTAGACACAATCCGGGACGACGTATCGAGGAACATGACATCATTCCCCTGGCTGGTAAAGCTGGCATAATTTTTGCGGAAGTCACTCTCACGCGTGAACATGTACAGCGTCCCGTAAGGCTCGGCAAGTCCCGGTGCAGTCAGCGTCTTGGCCGCAACCAGCATCCGGTTCTGTGAATTCAGCGGACTTGCATCCATATAGCTGTATACAAGCCGGCCCCCCTGCTCCTGAACCGCCGCTGAAACCGGATTAGCCTTCAGCTCACCGGCAGATCCGGACCAATAGGTGACATCACTGGTATAGCTTCTGCCGTTCCCTCCCAGAATAGACAGGCCTATATTGGCAGCCCCGATTCCGGACTGAATCCGGTCCATCTGGTCGCGCATGCTGTAATACCGCCGGAAATTGGCCAATGAGCTTCCGTCCTGCTCCGTCATGAAGCTGCGGATGACCCCGCTTTGCCCAACGTTGATTGCAGTATTGACTGTAGTGTAGTGAGAGTTATCGAGTGCGCTTTTAATCTGGTTAATGATTTTGGAATTGGTGATACTGAAGGTCTGTACAAACAGCGTCTGCGACATTTGCGCCGTCACTGTGGTAATCAGTACGGTTACAAGCACAATGCTGATGACCATAACGACGAAAATTTTGCTGAACAGGCTCTGGTTCTTGAGCTTACTGAGCCATTTCTCCATTAGTCCCATTGCGGACTCCTTCCTGCTGCTGCATTATCCCTTCCGGTACTGGCTTGGCGATACCGCCATCAGCTTGCGGAACACTCTGGTGAAATAGCTGTGGTCAGAGTAGCCGACAAGGCTGCTGATTTCGGAAATAGACAGGTCCGGACTCTCCTTTAGCAGCAGACAGGCCTTTTCGATCCGTGCCCGGTTCAAATATTCATTGAAGCCCTCTTTGTTATGCAGTGCAAAGTAATTGGATAAATAAGACGGATTAAAATGAAACTCCTTAGCTACCTCGGTCAAGGTAATCTGGCGTGAATAGTTCTCATCGATGTACAGCAGGATCTTCTGCATGGCCGGTGTTCCGCCGCGGTTCTTCATGAAGCATTCTGTTGCATCCTGCAGGAATTGTATCAGCCGCGCCTCTGTCTCGGAGATATGCCGGGCTTCGTGAATGGAGCGGAAATACTCATACTTGCTCTCATCCAGCGCCTTGGCTTCATAATGAAAATGCAGCAGCATCCCGATGACCTGGAAAATGCTGTGGCACAGGAAGGACTTGAACTCGGACACTCCCGTATCGCGGCGGCCGGACATTGAGGATACATAGGCACTCAGCCGGGCAAACGCCTGGTCGAACTCCTGCCGGTTAAGCTCTGCTGCAAAGGCATCCTGGTCAAATGCCGCCCCCTGCTGCACCTCTCCGCCGCTATCAACCAGCAGCGAATGCTCCGGCAGGAAGAACCGGTGGTCCAGCAGCTTCATCAGCTCCTGTGAGTAGACCGTATGCAGCTGCTCAAGGTCCGTAAGACTGCGGCTGACCGCCAGACTCTGAAACATATGGGCTCTGATACCGGCAGCAAAAACCTGCTCTGCCATACGGATCAGCGCTTCCCGCCCGTCCACATTCAGATTAAACAGCAGCCGCACATGCCCCTCTACTGTGGACAGCCTCCGGAAGACCAGCGGCATTCCGCCGCTCTGCAGCAGCGAACGGATACTGTTCTCCAGCCATTCTTCCTTACGGCCTACGGATGCCGCTTCCTCTCCGGTCTCGGCAATGACCAGCGCGAAGTCCGCATACGGGAAAATGCCCTGAAGCACCTCGGCCTCATACTCCACCGGATAGCCGGATATCAGCTTGTCCAGAATATAATCGGCAGACTGCCGCTTGTCATTCCTCCAATCCACCTGCTGCAGCACCGGAATCCGCTGCGCGGTTTTCTTGAGCACTGCAAGCAGCGATGCCGCATCCAGTCTCGGCTTCAGAATATAATCGGCCACCCCGCTCTGGAATGTCGAGCGCACATATTCGAACTCGCTGAAGCTGCTCAGCACAATGACTTCAATGTCCGGGTACATGCCCTTGACGAGCCGGATCAGCTCCTCCCCGTCCATCACCGGCATCACAATATCCGTCAGGATAATATGCGGCCGCTGCGACTCAATCAGCTCAAACGCCTCACGGCCGTTGGATGCCTCCCCGACGATCTGAAAGCCTTCCCCCTCCCAGTCCAGCAGATGAATAATGCCCTGCCGCACCAGCATCTCATCGTCCACCACTACAATTTTACAGAACGTTGTTTCCATGGCTTCTCCTTTTTGGAACAAAAGTACGACAAAAAACAAAATGAAACCCGCTTCAATAAAGGGGTTCCATCTTACGTAAATAGTTTAGCTATCGGAATGTGAAACAGCTTTCATTAATGATTTAAATTATAGGTATGTGGTGGGAGGCTGTCAATTGGGGGATAAAGTGGATTATCTATTCGTAAATACTTCTCTGTAAGTAACTAAAAGACGTGTAGTAACCATGTGCTCTATATGATGCACATGATTACTACACGTCATTAACGGGCATGCTCAATTGGTTTTATGTTGCGCAGTAAGAGGCACCCGCCGAGATTACATCATCTTGATTATGCGTAGTACAGACAGATTCTGCTTCATCCAATATAGTTATTATAGCAAACACACGGTTAATTGACGTCTCGGCTTTTATCACAACACCAGAATGTTTATTAGCTGCAAAATTATTAGCAATGTTCCTTTCCATATGAAACTTCACCTCTTGCATGACTTAAACTAAAATCCTTTGAATACATCTACGAGTTGTGCCGGAGAATTATGACTGCATATACATGTAACGGCCCCGGTCTCTATAATTACAGGAACGGGGCCGCTTAGGCTTAACAAAATTGACAATCTCCTACACCAAATCCTCCCTGACAATCCGCCGCCCTTTAAAATAAAACTGCTCATCCTGTTCATTAATCTCACGCAGCACCTTGCACGGATTACCGACTGCCACAACGTTGGATGGAATATCCTTGGTTACGATACTGCCCGCACCGATCACCGTATTATCGCCGATTGTAATACCCGGGAGAATAATCGCGCCGGCACCAATCCAGCAGTTTGTCCCGATCGTAACGGATGCGTTATATTGATAGGCCTGTTCACGAAGCTCAGGAAGGATGGGATGTCCGGCTGTGGCTACAGTCACGTTCGGGCCGAACATCGTGTAGTCCCCGACGTATATATGGGTATCATCCACCATCGTCAGATTGAAGTTCGCATATATATTTTTGCCAAAATGAACATGTCTCCCGCCCCAGTTCGCATGAAACGGCGGTTCAATGTAGCAGTTCTCGCCAATCTCCGCAAACATCTCCCTCAGCATCGCCATTCTTCTGTCATATTCACTTGGCCGGGTACGGTTGAAGTCATAGAGCAGTTCGAGGCAAAGCGTCTGTGCTTTCATCAGCTCCTCATCTCCGGGCAGGTACAGGCTTACATCATGGAGCTTGTCTTTTATACTCATCTCTTAATCCCCTTAATTAAATTTAGGCAGCCAGCTGCCGTGGGCTTCAATCAGATCATCACACAGTGCCACAATGTCATCCAGTGACAGCTCGGCAGCCGTGTGCGGATCAAGCATCGCCGCATGGTAGATATGCTCTTTTTTGCCGGTTCTGGCGGCTTCTATTGTTAATAGCTGAGTGTTGATATTCGTTCTGTTCAGTGCAGCCAGCTGCGGCGGAAGGTCACCGACATAGGTAGGGCTAATCCCATTCCGGTTAACAAAGCACGGAACCTCGACGCAGGCCTCATCCGGAAGATTCGTGATTAAGCCGGTATTCAGCACATTCCCGCCGATCATGTAAGGGACATCCGTCTCGATGGCTTCAAGGATATAGGATGCGTATTCATGCGACCGCTGATGCTCCAGGTTAACATCCCCCACAAGCTCATCTCTCATCTTGGTCCAGTTGCTGATCTGCTCGCGGCAGCGGCGCGGATATTCATCCAGCGGAATGTTCAACTGGTCAATCAGCTCCGGGTAATTTCTTTTGATAAAATAAGGATGATACTCCGCGCTGTGCTCAGAAGATTCCGTAACATAGTAGCCGAATTTATTCATCAGCTCGAACCGGACCATGTCGGAATGCTTGCCTGCCTTCTGTTTCTCCTGGGCTCTTCTCTTGATCTCAGGATACAGATCGACCCCGTCACGCGAAACCTCCAGCAGCCAGGCCATGTGGTTAATGCCGGCAATCCGCGATTTGACGCCCTGATCATCCATCCCCAGTGATTTGAAAAGCTCCGGCACACACACCTGCACACTATGGCATAACCCGACCGTCTGCACTCCGGCATACCGGCTCATATAGTTGGTCAGTACCGCCATGGGATTAGTGTAATTCAGGAACAGCACATCCGGGCAGACCTCGCGGATATCCGCTGCGAACTCGTCCAGCACAGGAATCGTCCGCAGATTCCGGAAAATCCCGCCGATCCCAATCGTGTCTGCAATAGTCTGACGGAGGCCGTATTTCTTGGGAATTTCAAAGTCGGTAATAGTACACGGATCGTATCCGCCGACCTGAATGGCATTGATGGCATACTTGGCTCCGCGCAGTGCTTCTTTCCGGTCTGAATATGCCTTTATGTTGCATCTGCTTCCAGAAGTTATACGAATATTGTTCAGCATAATTTCTGAGTCGCGCAGGCGCTCGGGATTAATATCAAACAAGGCAATCTCAAAATCCTGCAGTGCCGGCGTGAGCAGACAGTCACCCAGGACATTTTTAGCGAAAACAGTGCTTCCAGCTCCTAAAAATACAATTTTGCTCATCGATCATACGCTCCTTTTGCTCATTACCCTTTGGGTTGATAATGATTTGTATATCCCTTACTATAAAATCACAGCGGCAAAATAGGCATGGAACATTGCCACCTCTACATGGAGATTTGTAGTATCATTCGCTTTCATCCATTTCAACAGCCAGGAGAGCTAATATGGAAAACCCGGAACATTATGAGTACAGGATACAGATTAATCCCTACTTATTGAATGAGGATCTGAATATAACCTTTGCCGGTGCCGCCAGGCCCGAGCCCGGTCATAAAATCGGCCCAGCCGTCCATCCTTACATCCTGATTCATACAGTACAACGCGGATACGGCACCTTTGTCTGGCAAGGGAAGAGCTGCCGGCTAGGTCAGGGTGATACCTTTGTTATTTTTCCCGGAGTATTATTTAGCTACCAGGCAGATCATGCCGAGCCCTGGAGCTACTGCTGGGTAGCTGTTCAAGGCCCCCAGGCTTTAGAATTGCTGAAAAAAACTGGTGTTAGCACTACAGACCCCATTGTCAGAGGCGCTGATCCGGAACATCTGGCGAGCCTCTATGAAACCATCGAGCGGGTGCTGGAGCAGCAGTTAGGTGAAGCTGTAACGGCCTTGGCTACGGACGGCTGGTTCCGACTCCTTCTGGCCGAATTTGCCCGTCTGAATGCCCATAAGCTGCGTTACTCTTCAGCTGAACCCTTAACCGACTCCGAACGTGTAGTGGAGCAGGCGATCCGCTGGTTTCAGACCCAGTACATGCTGCCGGTCTCAATTGAACAATTGGCCGCCTCCCTCGGCTATCACCGGACCCATTTCACCAAAGTATTCAAGCAGCTGACCAGCCTCTCCCCCAAGCAATATATCAATCAGGTGCGCATGGAACGGGCCAAGGAGCTACTAAGGACGAACCTAAGCATCGAACAGGTGGGTAACTCCTGCGGCTTCACCGATCCCCTGTATTTCTCCAAGCAGTTTAAGCACTGGACCGGAGAGTCGCCGAGCCGGTTTCGGGAGGGATTAAGGCGGGGCGCAGACGGGTAGAACCTACGCCAATAAGCCCGAATGAGCCGTAGCGGGCTCTTTCAGGCTTGGATCAGGCACTTACAGATTGTGGGGCAGTAAGCTGGTTCGAGTATGTTCGAGTAATACTAATAACTCTGTTCGCTCCACTCTCTCGTTATCCTCTTTAACTGCAGACTGGTGAACTCCGCCTTATAAATGTCCGGCATGGATGCAGACTGCCAGAAGCCAAAACCATAATGCGGATCAAAATAATTCAGGAGAAGCGTCATTATATCTCCATGCGTTCCGATCACGATGCTGTCTCCGGCATGTTGGATGAGCAGTTGCTCCACTACCCGGACAGCACGTTTCTGTGCTGCTGCAGAAGACTCTCCCTCTGGAAAAGAAAATGTGAAGTCCTGATAGACTGCGCGTTTAGCTTCATAAAAGCCGGTACCGGTTATATCCCCGATTGTCCTTTCCCTAAGGTCATTGATAAGCTGTATAGTCTGTTTTCGTTCCTCCGCCAGCGGCCTAATCGTCGAGACTGCCCTTGCGTACGGGCTGGAGTAGAACTGATTTATTTTTTCATTATGCAGAATTAGTTTTACTCTTTCCGCATCCTCCTGCCCTTTAGGCGAAAGGCCTCTTTCCAGCTCCTCCCCCGCTATATATGGAGATTCAGCGTGACGGATAAGATAAAGGATCGTGTCCAAGGTTACTCCTCCCGGTGCTTTGGCAGAATTCGTTAATGTTTGATCGTGCCAGCCAGTTTAACTGCAGTTTGTGCAATTAAAACCAGTATAGAATTAAATTTTCACTGTTTAAGTGTATTTCGTACAACTATAATGAGGCAAACGGCAGCATTCAGCGCTTTTTCTCACAAATAAGTGTACAGAATACATTTAAATGCTATTTATACAAAAAAAACAGGTGTTTTAGATGTACAAAGTACACTTAAAACACCTTCGAGCTATTGAGAACCTGCGATGCTCCCTGCAACCTGCTCAATAGTCTAGATCTCAGCCAATCGTGTCAACAACCTGACCATCCTGATCCTTAATATACGTTTTATTAACTCTTACAATCAGCCCTTTGTCAGAGGACAGCTTATACTCACCCTCTACAGGCAGAAGTATCGCTGACAGCTCCCCGACAGCCGCCCCACTTAGGCCAATCCGTACAGACTGCTCCTCTTCCTTAAAGGCGGTCTCTGGCGCAGGCTCAAGTATGACCCGCAGCTTCTGGCTGATTAAGGCCAGCTCCTTGCCCTTCGACAAGCGGGCGCTCAGGAGTCTGGCTACCATCTCGGCCTGCTTTGCGCCCATAGTGAGGATAGCCGGCGCTTTCCCGAATAAACGGCTCTTGCCGGGCTCCCATTCCAGCTGGTCCACATAGAAAAAACCTGTGCTGGACCCGTCACGCTCAATCCCTTGCCGCAGCAGATCCCTTATTGCGGGAACCAGCAGCAGTGATTCACGCAAGAGATCAGTAATATAATAGGGAAGCTCTTCCTCAGCCGCATGCAGAAAAGCGTTCGTATTCCACGTAGTCATAGCCTCCAGCTCATCCGCTGTAATTCCGATCATTTGCAGAAACTCCACACGTCCGTTAGGTGTATCGATGGCCGGAAGCTCCGGATCATCCGTAAAAGCAAGCGCCGTCAGCTTGGTATCTGCCCCCAGACAGATCGGGCCGTTCGCATCCAGATAGTGCCCGGACGCAAAAATATTGCCGCTCGAAAACACATATCTCGCCATATTTTGCAGAAGATTAAGCGCCCAGGCCGGCGGCTCCTCCTCATCCGCAGCGCGCACCAACCGGAGGGTCAGCTCAAAGCCGTAGCCGCTGTATTCCGGATCACTGGACTCTTTGGCATACAGCTCCGAGAAACCATACGTTACAAAATGCCAATGGGGATACGGCTTCTCTGCCTTATACGCACTGATTCCCTGCAGCGGGTCCTTACCTCCCAGGCTATAGGGAAGGAGAGCACCATAATGCTTTGGCTCCTGCTCTCCATACAATCTGTTCATCTGAACATCAATGGCATCCCAGCCGGTTGCTTCAATTTCCTCCTGGCTCATGTTGCTCCCTCCCAAAATCAAAAGTTATGTATTTCCAACATTACCCTTATAGCACTTTTATTAAGCAGCTCTGTCCTTATCGTGCGGGTATCCAGTATAAGCTGTACGCTGTTTTCATGTCAGGAGAGGTCTCTCTTAAAATATTCAAGAATCTCAGCATGGATATGTCATTGAATAGACGGTTCTTTGAGGCCTGCAATTCTTTTCTAAAAGCCTGCTCAGTCAGGGTCCCTCTAAGTTTCATGTGTAATCCCACACCAGCTGGCCTTTTCTAATTTTGGCGGCATAAATAATCTGCCCTGTATGAAAATGAATCTCCCGGAACATCGCCATCATAAGATTCAAGGCTGTCGTCTCGTTATCCACCTGACTGTATGTAAGAGGCGGGCGGTGAAGGAAGGGCTGTGACATCAGCAGCTCTGGAGTAGCTTTTAGAAGCTCGAGATACCGGATAAGAATATTAAAGGCGTCTCTTGTTTTGACAAGCGCTTGCTCTTTAGTCATCTGCAGCCCTCTTTCAAATTCCTTATCCCGGTCCCTCGTATCTGAAATATCTAGCAGAATAGTTTCAATACGTGAGTGCACCGCACCGCTGATGTGAGCAACCAGATTGGCAATGCTGTTACTTTCAGTTGATGGCCTGCAAACAATGTCTTCTTCATTTAACTGTTCGATTGCCTGGAGCGTCCATTTCTTCTCTGCCCTAAACTTAATTAACATAATTTCAACAAGCTCTAAAGCGATTTCCATTTCACACCTCCAGTACATATTGTATCATCTTATCCCAGTATCTTATAGTAGAGGAAGAAGATATCTTCCATATGCCTGCCTTCAGGCAAAGACTTAATATTAAGAATTTCCTGAAAAGCTTATACTTCCGCGTCAAATACTACAAGGTGCATGATGATCTCTGTCCCGTTATTGAGCAGACCCTGTATACAGTAGAACCGGTCTACTATACACGATAAGTAACCCCTGGCCCTACAGCAGCAATAGGGCTTCCTCATGGAAACCCTATTGCACTCCATCCCCTATGTCCGGGTCAAAATCAGCGACTATCAGCATATCCATATGGCGGGCGTTCCGGAGCAGATAATGAACGGCACTTTCTTTAAAAAGCGTATACCAGCGCGGTTTACGCGAGTATCCGACAATAAGCTGTGTAGTCTTAAGCTCGTTCATTCTTCTGAGCAAACCGCGATGGACTCTGCGCCGGCCGTTCGTTTCAGCAATCTCCATCCTGCCGCCGAGCCGTTCCGTCAGATGGCGCAGCGCATCCAGCCGCTTCTGCTCCTGCTGTGTCTTCTGTGCACCGCAATGCACATAATGCACGAACCATTCCGCCTTCAGGCGGTGGGCAATACGGAAGCCCCGGCGGATCAGCCTCTCTGAACGGGGGCCCAGGTCCACACAGACAAAGATCACCTCACGCCTGCCCCAAGACCCCCGCAAGGAACCGTCACGGTCCCATGCCTCCAGCCTTTCATCCACATCATCGGCAAGCTCACGCAGTGCCAGCTCTCTTAAGGCAATCAGATTCCCTATTTTGAAAAAAGAGGCCAGTGCCTGATTCACCTTTTCCAGCGCATATATCTTCCCTTCCCGCATCCGTTCCTGCAGCATTGTGGGCGTTACATCAATCAGCTCAACTTCATCCGCCATCCTCAGAACAGCATCGGGAACAGTCTCCCTCACCCGGACGCCTGTCAGCTGCTCGACCGAGTCGTTTAAGCTTTCAAGATGCTGGACATTAACGGTTGTAATGACAGAAATACCACTGTCCAGTAGCCGGATTACATCCTCATACCTTTTCTTTGTCCGGCTTCCAGGCACATTCGTATGGGCCAGCTCATCCACTAATACAACCTCAGGATGACGTTCAATAATAGCATCAGTGTCCATCTCCTCCAGCACGGTATTCTGGTAGCTGATCCTGGCCCGCTGAAGAACAGACAGCTCACCCACCTGCCGGATCGTGTCCTTCCTGCCATGTGTCTCCAGAAGGCCGATTACAACATCTATCCCTTTTTTAAGCAAAATATTGCCCTCTTGCAGCATTTTATAGGTCTTGCCCACACCCGGTGCGGCTCCAATGTATACCTTGAACGTGCCCCGGCGGATGGTTTCCATTCTCTGTTCAATTTCCGTACTGCTCAGCCGGTGAAAAGAATCTTCTGCTCCTTTGGGCTTAGCTTTAACGGGAAGAATGCGTTCCCCCTCCTGCTCGGCACGGTCAGCCATTAGAAATACATCGATATTCCTTGTTCTTCCCAGCACTCTATTTCCGATAGAGCCCTGCCAGAATTCCTGCCAGCGGTTTTTATTGGAGTGGCCCATGATGATCCTTGTCACCTTATTTTGGGTCGCATAACGAACTAGCATGGAGGGCAGCTTGCGCCGATGCGGCAGCAGGATCTCCTCAAACCTGGCATCCACTTTTTTCACCAGCTTTTGAATCGAGCGTCTGAACACCTGCTGATCCTTGGTCAGCTGCTGATTAGACAGCACAAAGGTCACCACCTGCAAATCGCCGTTCAGACGCTTGGCAATCTGCTGGCCTCTGCGGATATAGAGCGAGCCGTTCCAATGATACTGTGCCGATACCAGAATCCGCTCGGTTGCACCGGAAGGGCCGATAAGCCCCTGCTCCGCCCGGTATTTTTCAAGGGAATCGTTGACTCCTTCTGCGACTAGTCTAAGGGATATTTCCCGGAGCACTCCAAGATTGCCGCGGTGTGACAGGGCAGGATGCAGCTGGTCGCCCAGTACCCCTTCACTAATGCGGTTCAGAATCGTTTCCGGCGACACGTCGATCAGCCTGACCTCATCCGCCAGCTCCAGCGTGTGGAGTGGTACAGTCTCTTCGGCCCGCAGACCCGTTTTCTCATAGATAACCATGGCGACTCCGGCCAGCTCATACACATTGATCGTTGTAATGATGCTGATCCCCTGCTCCATTAAATAACGGATATCCTCAAGCCTGGTCGGAAAACGTGCCCCGTTGCGGTTACGGTGAGCCAATCCGTCCACCAGCACCACCTCAGGATTCCGTCTAATTAATGCTTCCAGAGGCAGGTCCTTCTGCTCCCGGCCGTCTTGCTGCCAGCGGATACTAGGCACACGTTCCAGGTCAAGTGACTGCTCTATCGTATCCGCCCGCTGCATGGTCGAGACTGCACTGATGACTACATCGATCCCCTGCTGCTTCAAAAGCTTTCCTTCATGCAGCATCTGATACGTTTTTCCCGAGCCGCTGACAGAGCCGATTATGATCTTCAGCCTTCCGGTGTGCAGGCGCGAGATCGAGTCCAGGATTTCCTCCGGTGTTTTGCGTTTGTACGGCGCCATATTTTTACTTTTCCAGTAGAGCCATATTCAGCTTCAGCACATTAACACGCTTCTCCCCAAACAAACCGAGATCGCGACCCTCCGTATACTCTGCAACCAGAGCCTCAAGCTGCTCCGCCGGAATGCCCGTCAGGTTACTGATCCGGGGAATCTGCACAGCTGCTGCCGCCGGTGAGATATGCGGGTCCAGACCCGAGCCTGAATTGGTGATCAGATCTGCCGGAAGCTCAGTGACAGGTACATCCGGGTTATCCGTCTTCCACTGATTAATAGAGTCGCTCGTACGCTGCAGCATATCCGGATTGGACGGGCCGTAGTTATTCGAGCCGGAACCTGCGGCGTTATATTCAATGCTGGACACACGGCCATGGAACAGGGCCGGATTGGTAAAGCTCTGTCCGATCAGCTCGGAGCCTACCACCTGGCCCGCACTGTTCTTCAGCAGGCTCCCGTTTGCCCGAGAAGGCATAAACGTCTGTGCAATGGCTGTGGAAGCCAGCGGATACGCAATCCCGCAGATAATAATAAAGATGGCGCTTAGCCGGATTACACTGAAAATAAAGGAAGCTTTTGATACATGCCCATGCTCATGATTCTGTTCTTGTATAACTATATGATCATTGCCCACTCTTCTCATCCTCTCTGCCTCTGTTACCGGAATCAATGCTTTAGATCCAAATGCTGACCAGCAGATCAATCAGCTTAATGCCTATGAACGGTACAAGAACTCCCCCGAGGCCGTAGATAACAATATTTTGCCGCAGCAGCTTAATCGAGCTCATCGGTTTATAGGATACACCCTTCATCGCCAGCGGAATGAGCAGCGGAATAATGACCGCATTAAAGACCAGCGCCGAGAGGATTGCCGAGCTTGGAGAGCCCAGGCCCATGATGTTCAGTACCTTCATCTCCGGAATAGCCAGTGTAAACATCGCAGGAATAATGGCAAAGTATTTGGCGATATCATTCGCAATACTAAAGGTTGTCAGCGCTCCGCGTGTCATCAGCAGCTGCTTGCCGATAGATACAACCTCAATGATCTTGGACGGATCTGAATCCAGATCGACCATATTAGCCGCTTCTTTAGCCGCAGAAGTCCCGCTATTCATGGCAAGCCCTACATCCGCCTGCGCCAGAGCCGGGGCATCATTGGTACCGTCTCCGGTCATCGCAACCAGCTTGCCCTCTCTCTGCTCACGGCGGATCACTTCAATCTTATCCTCGGGCGTGCTTTCAGCGATGAAGCCGTCCACTCCCGCCTCGGCGGCAATGGTTGCAGCAGTAAGCGGATTGTCCCCGGTGCACATGATGGTCTTGATGCCCATTTTGCGCAGCTCGTCAAAGCGCTCCTTCATCCCCGGCTTAACGGTATCCTTCAGATAAATAAGCCCATAGATCCGGTTATCCACTGCTACAGCAAGCGGAGTCCCGCCCTTACCGGCAATACTACCCGCGCCCTGCTCCAGATTGTCCGGTATCAATCCGCCCTGTGAAGTAACCCAGCGTTTAATGGAATCTACCGCTCCCTTGCGGACTTTCCGGCCATCGCTCAGATCCATCCCGCTCATCCGTGTCTCCGCGCGGAATTCGATGAACGCTCCGTCTGCCTCCAGACCGGGAGCATAGCTGTAGCCTAACCTTTTGACCAGCTCAATGACAGAACGGCCTTCCGGCGTCTCATCCTTTACCGAGCTGACTGCCGCCCAGACCGCCAGCTCCTCTGTACTCTCCCGGCTCGCCGGAATCAGTTCACTGGCCATCCGGTTACCGAAGGTAATCGTTCCTGTTTTATCGAGAATCATCGTATTGATATCTCCGGCGGCCTCGACCGCTTTTCCCGACATGGCAAGGACGTTGAACTGGGTAACCCGGTCCATCCCGGCAATCCCGATCGCAGACAGCAGCCCGCCGATGGTTGTTGGTATCAGGCAGACCAGCAGGGCAATCAGCACCGGAATATCAAGCTCAATCTCCAGGTAGGCTGCGATAGGACGCAGTGTCACTACCACAATCATAAAGATAATCGTCAGGCTGATCAGAAGTGTATTCAAGGCGATTTCATTCGGTGTTTTTTGGCGCTTCGCTCCCTCCACCAGGGAGATCATCCGGTCAAGAAAGGATTCCCCGGGATCACTTGTAATGCGCACCTTAATTTCATCGCTGACTACTCTAGTTCCTCCAGTGACAGAGTTAAAATCCCCGCCCGCTTCTTTAATGACCGGAGCCGATTCTCCTGTTATAGCTGATTCGTCAACAGAAGCGAGCCCTTCAATAACTTCACCATCGCCGGGAATCAGCTCACCTTGGCTGACGATCACAACATCCCCTTTTTTAAGCTCAGAGGAAGGTACGATCTTGACTGTACCGGCTGTCAGCTTATTGGCGGAGATCTCCTGCTTGGTTTTTTTGAGCGTATCGGCCTGCGCCTTGCCGCGCCCTTCTGCCAATGCCTCTGCAAAGTTCGCGAACAATACGGTAAACAGCAGGATGAAGAACACCGTAATATTGAATCCTACCGTATCCCGGGCATTGAAATAGCCGGGGGCCAGGATCATCAGCAGGACGATAAACGTTCCGAGCTCTACAACGAACATGACCGGATTCTTAATCAGGGTCACGGGATTTAATTTGATGAAGCTTTCCTTAAGCGCATTTTGCAGGATCGGTCCTGTCAGCAGCTTCTTTTTGGACACAGTACTCATTCTATTCTCGCTCCTCTACCGTAGAGTCAAATATTCTGCAACCGGACCAAGCACAATGACCGGAAGGAAGGTCAACGCGCCGATAATCAGTACCGTACCGATCAGGATACCTGTAAACAAACCGTTATCGGTACGGAACGTGCCGATGGTTTCGGGCACTGCCTTTTTACGGATCATGGAGCCGGCAACCGCCAGCATTGCAATAATCGATACATAGCGTCCAAGCAGCATAACAACACCTGTTGTCATATTCCAGAAGGAAGTATTGTCAGCCAAGCCTTCAAAGCCTGAGCCGTTGTTAGCAGCCGAGGAGGTGTACTCATACAAAACCTGTGTCAGCCCGTGGAAGCCCGGATTTGAAATCGAGCCCTGTCCTAAATCCGTCAGGAATGCTCCGGCAGTCGGCACAAGAATAATCAGCGGATGGATCAGGATGGCGATGGCAATCAGCTTCATCTCCCTCGCTTCGATCTTCCGTCCAAGAAACTCCGGTGTTCTGCCGACCATCAGCCCGCATAAGAACACACCAAGAATTGCATACATCAGCATGTTAATCAGCCCGACACCCTTGCCGCCGAATACGTTGTTCAGCATCATCAGCGCAAGCGGCGTGATCTCTCCCAGCGGGGTTAGCGTATCATGCATATTGTTAACACTGCCTGTGGTAGCAGCGGTTGTTACTGTAGTGAACAGCGCAGACTGGGCGATGCCGAAGCGGACCTCCTTACCTTCCATGCTTCCCTGTGAGGCATCAATCCCCATGGCATTAATAGCCGGATTCCCCTGCGATTCCGCATAAAAATTCAGACCGAGCAGCAGTACAAATAGGGTCATCATGGCGCTGAAGATCATCCAGCCCTGGCGTTTATTGCGGGCGAATCTGCCGTACATGTAAGGAAGTGAAGCCGGCAGCAGCCACATGGATAGGATCTCTATAACATTAGTGAGCGGACTCGGATTTTCAAAAGGATGGGCCGAATTAGCCCCGAAAAAGCCGCCGCCGTTCGTACCAATATGCTTTATCGATTCCAGCGAAGCAACCGGTCCAACAGCAATCTGCTGGGTTTGCCCTTCAAGCGTTGTGACCTCTAGTGTCGGCTTCAAGGTCTGCGGCACCTGCAGCCCAATCAGAAGCAGGGTTACCAGCAAGGCCAGCGGAATAAAGACCCGGGTATGTGCTTTGACAAAATCCTCAAAGAAGTTCCCCAGCGACTTACGGCCGGTTATCCCTCTGACAAAAGCAACCGCTACAGAAAACCCGCCCGCCGCCGAGGTGAACATCAGCATGGTCATGACTGCCATCTGCGAGAAGTAGGAAACCCCAGTTTCCCCGCTGTAATGCTGCAGGTTAGTATTGGTTATAAAGCTGATTACCGTGTTAAAAGCCAGCGTCTGCTCCATCTTGCCGATCCCGCCAGGATTAAGCGGCAGTGCCCCCTGGAGACGCAGGATCAGATAGCCGAAGGCCACCAGCACGATATTGGTTGTCAAAAAGCTGACCGCGTATCTTTTCCATGACATATCTTCGCGCTTGCTGAGTCCGCCGAGCCTGAAAATCCCCCGTTCCAGCCCTCCGAATATCCGGTCTGTGCGGTTCGGCTCATTAGAGAATACATGATACAGATAGCTTCCTGCCGGTTTTACCAGCAGCACCAGTATGGCGATAACAATGACAATTTGCAGAATACCCACGAATGTCCCTCCCTAAAATGAATTGCTCTCTCGTAACACTTAAAACTTCTCCGGGTGAATCAGGGCATATATCAGATAGAGAAACAGCAGTACAGCTGCCGCTATAACAACGGTCATCGCTCCGTCCCTCCTTGCTCATCAACAACCTGTCCGCACCATTGTACGAATGCATACACCAGCGTGAATAATATAGCGAGTGCTGCCACCATATACACATCTGTCATCGTCTTTACCGCCTCTCTCCTCTTTTGTAATCAGATTAACATCCCGGCCATTAGATCAGGATTAGAGTATCAGCAGGCCAGTTAAGATTGCGTTAAGAAGCTTATGCACAACAAAAAAGCCGTCAAGGTTACCCTTGCGGCCGTGTGGACTGGTTATTTAGGGAGATAGTGTTCCTTGGGAAGTCACCCCGTCACTTTTTTTGCTCCAGATATTCCTGATAAAGATCAGCATACGTTTTGGAATCTTTGATCAGCTCGTCGCAGAAGGCCGCTACATCCCGTCCGGTCACATCAAGCACATATTGTCCACCAGCCGCTCCCTCTTCAAAAAGGTCCACAATACCCGACAGCAATTCCGTCCCTTCGCTCAGCTCCACCGGGCCAACCTTAATGAGGTATCGTTGGATCTCCTTATACACAATCTGATAATCCTGCGGCAACGCTTTGACACGTGCCATGTGTGCCCGCCACTCTTTTCTGCCTTCGATCATATCCTGGATTCTCATATTAGCCTCCTATTTGCCTAATTTTCGGGCAATATTATTGTTGAGCTGCGCCCGCCACTTATCACGGTAGGTCGGTGTGCCTTCATCACCGGCAACTGCCAGACAGAAGCCTTTAATATCCCCGCCCAATGCCTCCACGACGCTCTGGCCTTCTGCCGCCGTCTCTTCAAGCAGTCCAAGCACCCCGTCAAAAATAGGCATCAGATTACGGCCGGTAAAGTCCGAATGCGCCCAAAGATTCGTATTAATCTGCTCCCAGGCCGCCCGGTAATCCGCAGGGAGCTTTTGGACCCGCTGCTCAAAGGCCTGAAACTCTTTTTTCATATCGCTGCCGGTGATTTTTTCCCAAAAATTCATGTTCTCTGCTCCTTTAACTCGTTAATTTTTGAGGATACGAACGCCCACTTTGCCCAGATCCGCTGCAGCTCTTCCCGCCCCGCATCGTTAATCGCAAAAAATTTCCGCGGCGGCCCCATATCAGAGGGCTTCTTGGTCGTCTCCACCAGCTTGTTTTTCTCAAGCCGCACCAGGATCGTATACACTGTTCCTTCTACAACATCTGAGAAGCCGAGGGCATTCAGCTGCCGGGTAATTTCATATCCGTACGTTTCTTTGCGGCTTATAATCTCCAGAACACAGCCCTCCAGCACGCCTTTGAGCATTTCCGTCAAGTTCTCCAATACATTCACCTCTTACTATTCTGTATGGCTGGTATGCAGTGTCACTTACTACATCTATAAAGTATCACAGAGTAGTGGGGTCCGTCAAGGGCACAACGAGCAAAAACCCGCATACGCTGCGGGTTCCATTACTATGTATTCAAGTTTATTTTTTGCTTTGGTATAAGAACTCAACTTCACCATCTAGTAAATGACGATATTCCAATAATTGCATTGTTCTTTCCCTAATTCTACCCATTATGACCGTCTCCAGGCTTACTAAGCCTTGTGATCCAAGGTAACTATTATCAATAAAGGCCTTCTCTACAAATTCTGTTTCACTTAAGTGATGCTTTAGCCATTCTTTCTGCGATTTAATCAGTGCTTCCTTGGGTTCTTGATCGAGCTTAGAAAGAAGCTTTTTATATACTTGATTCAGCTCTTTATCCCATTCCTCTGTATATTTGCTTACCAGTGCCCTCCATCCAAACGTGGAAAACTCTTTGGAATTCTGAAATTCATTAAATTCCGCTTCATAATCATGATCTATAGGATTTCGAAGCATCTCATCATAAAATTCCCCGGTCAAATCATAGTATCCAATACTCATGGATAACATTTCATTTTGCTCATTTTGCTCAGTATCTGATTGACCCTCAGTTATTTCTTTCGATTCTGTTCGATTATCTGTACTCCTTACATCAGCAGGCAGCTCAGCAGTCGACTGATTAGTGTTTTGACATGCTGATAACACCATCGTTAAAAAAAATAATAAGAGTATCTTACCTTTCATAAACGATCTCCTTTAATATTTTCTTGTATTATATAGCTAAATTGCATATAAATTCGCATATAAATATACCATAAAGTGGAATATTACGTATGTAAAAGCGATCTCCGTTTCTAGTCTAATGCTTTATTTCCCTTAGAATTTACCAGCACAAAGGATCGTTACAACAGTAGCAACCTTATAAGCAGAAAAAACCGCTCAGTAAATGAGCGGCTTAAAAAAGTATAGTGATTATAATCTGTTGTGTCAGGACACATATATTATTGTTAAGTTACTCACATTAATGTCTAGAAACTAACTTTAATGTTACCAGACAGCTCTACAAAAAGCAGTCTGCCTCTTACTCCACAGTAACGCTCTTAGCCAGGTTTCTTGGCTTATCAACATCATGACCCAGGGCCAGGGAAGCATAGTAAGCCAACAGCTGAGTTACAACTACCGACAGGGCAGAAGTCAGCAGCGGCAGGGTCTTCGGAATGACGAAGGCCTGGTCAACGGATTTCAGCAGGTCGGTTACGTGCTCCTGATGAGTGATCGCCAGTACGTCTGCGCCGCGGGCTTTCACTTCCTTGATGTTGCTCACCGTCTTTTCGAGTACAGCTTCCTGAGTCGCCAGGGCGATAACCGGAACGCCTTCTTCGATCAGTGCCAGTGTACCGTGCTTCAGCTCACCTGCAGCATAAGCTTCAGAGTGAATGTAGGAGATCTCCTTCAGCTTCAGCGAACCTTCCTGAGCTACTGCGTAATCTACGCCGCGGCCGATGAAGAACAGGTGCTTGTGGCTGGAGATTTGCTCTGCGTATGCCTTGATAGCATCCTTCTGCGCCAGAATTTCTTCTACCTGCTCAGGCAGAGTGTTCATAGCTGCCAGAATTTCAGCAACCTGTGCATCCGTCTGGGTTCCGCGCACTTCAGCCATGTACAGGCCAAGCAGGGTGAACGCAATGATCTGCGAAGTGTAAGCTTTGGTGGACGCTACTGCAATTTCCGGACCAGCCAGAGTAACCAGTACGTCATTAGCTTCACGGGCAATAGAGCTGCCTACAACATTAGTGATAGCCAGAACGTGCGCACCGTTAGCCTGACCTTCACGCAGGGCAGCCAGGGTATCCGCCGTTTCACCGGATTGGCTCACTACGATAACCAGTGTTTCCGGCGTTACGATCGGTGCACGGTAACGGTATTCGGAAGCAATATCGTTCTCAACCGGAATACGAACCAGCGATTCGATCAGATTACGTCCTACAAGACCAGCGTTGTATGCAGTACCGCAGGCAACGATCTGGATGTTGCGGATGTTCTTGATCTGTTCTACAGTCAGCTTCAGCTCAGGAAGAATTACTTTAGTGCCTTCAGCGTTGATGCGGCCGCGCATAGTATCGCGGTAAGCTTTAGGCTGCTCATGGATTTCCTTCAGCATGAAATGCTCATATCCGGCTTTTTCTGCGGTAACAGCGTCCCAATCGACAGTAATCATTTCCCGAGAAATAAAGTTTCCTTCAATCGTCATCAGTTCGACAGCATCTCTTGTCAGTACAGCCATTTCGCCGTCGTTCAAAATATATACGTTACGGGTATATTCCAGCAATGCCGGAATATCCGACCCGATAAAGTTTTCGCCTTCGCCAAGACCGATAATCAGCGGGCTCGCCTGACGTACAGCTACCAGTTTATCCGGCTCATGCTCAGTCAGAACGCCCAGGGCAAATGCACCGCGCATATGGGTGATTGCCTTCTGTACAGCCTTAACGATGTCTCCTTCGTATTCACGGGCAATCAGGTGGGAAATAACCTCTGTATCCGTCTCCGAAGTAAAGTGGCATCCGCCGGCAATCAGCTCTTCCTTAAGATCCAGGTAGTTTTCGACAATCCCGTTGTGTACAACCGAGAATTTCTGGCTGTCATCTGTGTGCGGATGGGAGTTCTCGTCAGAAGGCTTACCATGAGTAGCCCAGCGCGTGTGCCCGATTCCTGCACTACCGGTCAGCGGAGTGGTTTCAAGTCTGGACTCCAGATTAGCCATACGGCCCTGTGCCTTAACAACCTGCAGTCCGTCCTTCGTAAATACGGCAATACCTGCCGAGTCATAACCGCGATACTCCAGCTTCTTAAGTCCTTCTACCAGGATCCCCTGCGAATTCTGATTACCAATATATCCTACAATACCACACATTATAAAATTCCTCCGTCCAATGATTGTAATATGGGCGGCATAAGGAAACAGACGTGCCGTGCGGCAAGTGTAGAGAAAAAGCATTATTCTGTTGTCAAGCCTGTCACCTGTAAAATGACATGCACAGTCTTCTTCTCTGCCGCAGCAGGACGTACGTATCTTCCGTTAGCGCATACCCATGAATAAATAAATGCTTCATACACCCATACAAGCGTTGTGTGAAAGGTCGCCCTGACATTTTCCGCTTATATTTACGGCTCTGGTGTATCACCGGGAGGTCCCCGCCGAACATTTCGAACACCTCCACCTCGTCAGCTTACATCTGCCGTGATCCGTTTCAGCCTGCCGCCAACCGGCATTTACTGTCCCTTCTCCCCCGCGCAAGATCAAGCTCTGGCGCTTGCTATTGCTGTTAACCTCACGATCCCCGCTTTCCTTCTCGAATGACACTTCATCATTATATGCACCTTACATCACTTTTGGCAATGAAATAATGTTTGAAAGCTTTGGAATTTGCTTGAAAATGATGTCACATTAGCTGAAAAGCCGGCAATCGAAGCTACAAATCCAATCACCGGCTCCATCCGCTAATGATTTTATAATATATTAAACCAGTTCGCGCTGAACAACCTCAACAATCTGCCCTACGAACAGATCCAGCTCCGCCTTATCCGGGCCTTCTGCCATTACACGGATTAAAGGCTCCGTACCCGAAGGACGTACCAGCACACGGCCGTTATCGCCCAGCTTGCCTTCTACCTCTTGAATAGCAGCTTCAATTGCCGGATTGTTCGGGTAGTTCGTTTTGTCCTGCACCCGTACATTTACAAGCACCTGAGGGTATTTAGTCATCATGGACTTCAGTACACTCAGCTTCTTGCTTTCGGCTTTCAAAGTATCTACAAGCTGAATGGCGGTCAGAATACCGTCACCGGTTGTGTTATAATCCAGGAAAATAACATGGCCGGACTGCTCTCCGCCCAGGTTGTAGCCGCCGCGGCGCATTTCTTCCATTACATAACGGTCACCGACTGCCGTCTTGGCTGTATTCAGCGCTAATTTCTCGGTTGCTTTGTAAAAGCCGATGTTGCTCATTACGGTAGAAACGATTGTCGCATCCTTCAGCTTGCCTGCGCGGTTCATCGCATCCCCGCAGATGCAGAGGATAAAGTCACCGTCTACTTCTTCGCCTGTTTCATCGATAGCGATCAGGCGGTCAGCATCCCCGTCAAAAGCAAGTCCCAGATCCGCACCGTGACGCAGCACCTCTTCACGCAGCTTCTCCGGGTGTGTGGAGCCATATCCGTCATTGATGTTAAGTCCGTCAGGCTCCGAACCAATAGCAATGACTTCGGCTCCCAGCTCTCTGAACAGGCGCGGCGCCAGCTCATAGGCTGAACCGTGCGCACAGTCCAGAACGATCTTGATTCCTTCAAAACGGTTAGTAATTGTAGTCTTCAGATACTCCAGGTAGAGATATTTTGCATCGTTGTCAACGGTCAGCTTGCCAAGTCCGGCACCAACAGGGCGTGGAAGCTCATCCTGCTCCGCATCCATCAGCTCTTCAATACGCAGCTCGGTCTCATCAGTCAGCTTAAAGCCGTCTCCGCCAAAAAACTTAATGCCGTTGTCTTCAACCGGATTGTGGGAAGCGGAGATCATTACGCCCGCATCTGCCTTAAGCAATCTGGTGATATACGCTACAGCAGGTGTGCTGACAACACCAATGCGGATAACCTCTGCCCCGATTGACAGCAAGCCTGCCACAAGTGCCGATTCCAGCAGCGGTCCGGATATCCGGGTGTCCATACCGATAACCACTTTTGGCTTCTCTACATTTCCAGCCAGTACATATCCGCCGCAACGGCCAATGCTGTAGGCCATCTCTGCTGTTAATTCCCGGTTCGCGACCCCGCGCACACCGTCAGTTCCAAAATACTTACCCATCTCTTTTCTCCTTTAAATACGCTACATGTCGAATATGAACTTACGAATAGTATATATGGTGCTCCATTCTTAGGCCCATCTTATATAGCTTAATGAATTATTGTATGAATAAATTCGGATTCGTGTAACTAAACCTGCTCAACACATAGACGCTTACCGGCACAAAAAGTTACGTTCCGCCAGTACTGCCAGAATTAGTATCATTCCCGCTACCTTCGGGCGTACTGCTGTTCTCAGCAGTCCCTTCTGTAGGAGCCGGTGTAGCCGTAACGGCTGGCTCAGCGCTATGAGTCGGCTCCACACTGTTCTCCCCGCCGGAAACAGCCTCAGAGCTCGGCTCAGGAGTCGGACCTATACCGGTATCCGGGCTGGCCGTTGCCTCTGGCGTTGCCGGTGTCTGCAGGTCAATGGTAACGGTATGCGGCTGTGAGGAATTGACCAGGGAGATGAACCTCGGCATCGATATCTGCAGAGGGACCTGATGTACACCGGCTGCCAGACCTCCGACATCCGCCACCACACTAATGTTATCCTGATCAAGCTGATCGAGCAGGGTTGGCGCTCCCGATAAAGTCAGTGTAATCACTTTGGCGGGCGGATCTGTGACTACAGCTGTAAGCCCGCTGCCAACGCCTTCAAGCTTGATCGGGATATTCTCCATCGTCCGTTCGGCTACTTCAGCGGCAGAGACCGTAACATTCACCTCAGCCGGTTCAATCTTGGACGTCCCCTCAGGCGGCTTCAGCTCGAGCTTCACCTGCTGAGTTCCTGCAGACTGAACCGTACTGAGATCAAGGGTTGCTTCATAGGAAGATAAGCTGGCGAGCATCTCCTCACTTCCGTACACCGTAACTGTATCCATCTCCGGTGTAACTCTGGATAATGAGAGGGAACCGGGCAGCTGTCCGGTGAATCCGACATCCAGCGGCAGCGTTTTGTTCGGAAGTGAAATGGACATTTGAACAGAAACAGTAGACGGCTCAATCACGGCGCCGCTTATTTCATTACCGTCGCTGTCGTAGGCTGTTAACCTTACTCTCTTCTCCGTAAAGGTTTCCTTCTCCCCTTCAAGCTCAACGGTGCCCTGAACAGTTGCCACTTTACTGAGCTCACTGGCAGGCAGGGTTACCTCTACCTCTGCAGGATCAATTACTGCAACAGCAGCCTGATAACCGTCTGCCGGTGCTCCCGCAATGTTCACATTTACCGGAAAAGTCTTCGTATTGCGCAGTTCAACATGCACATTTACTTCAGACGGTTCCATCGATTCAAACTCTACTCCCTTGGGTAGAGTATAATTCAGCGGAAGTGTTGTATCCCCCGGCCCGACATCGCTTAAATCCAGGGTCACTTTATAGGCATCGGAGAACTTGAAGTTAAGATCGGAATTTTTGCCTGACACTTCAAGCCTTACACTATCGGCGTCAACGGTGTATACATACTTTTCTTCATCCAGACCGGTCTGCTCTATTTTTACATTTTCGATGATTTTCGGCTGCGTACTGACTATTGTCTGATTCGTAGGCTCGGTATCCACGTGAACAATCGTCCACAGGATAATACCAAAGACAAGGGCAAGAATCTTGTTGAAGTTGTTATTCTTCATCCACTTATCCATTGTTTTTGCCTCCTCTCCGTTTCCAGAAAGCAGAGCTCTTCTCCTTCAACGGCGAAGATGCGCTCAGTTCCTGATGAAGCTTGGAGATCAGCGATTCTTCCTTAATATCACGCACGATCTGCCCGTTGATGGCCAGCGAGATCTGACCCGTCTCCTCTGAGACAACAACAGATACGGAGTCAGCAACCTCACTGATCCCTATAGCCGCACGATGACGGGTCCCCAGCTCCTTACTGATGAACGGATTCTCGGACAGCGGGAGATAACAGGCTGCGGCAGCAATCTGCCCGTCCTGCATAATCAGCGCTCCGTCATGAAGCGGCGTATTCGGAATAAAAATATTTATCAGCAGCTCCGAGCTGACGACAGAACGCATAGGTATGCCCGATTCTGTGTATTCGTTGAGGCCGGTTGCCCGTTCAAAGACAATGAGCGCCCCTATTTTGCGCTTGGACAAATAATTCACAGCTTTAATGATTTCGCCGATCAGCCGGCTGATCTCCTCATCATTCTCCGAGGCCCGTCCAAAGAACTTGCCGCGCCCGAGCTGCTCCAGCCCTCTGCGAAGCTCCGGCTGAAAAATAATAAAGATCGCAAACACCCCGAAGGTGTAGATCTGATTCATCAGCCATTTCAGCGTGTACAGATCCAGAACCGTGCTCAGCGCCCAGATAATAACCAGCACCAGAATCCCCTTAAGGAGCTGGACTGCCCGTGTGCCGCGTACCATATTGAGCACTTTGTAGATAATGTAGCTGACGATCAGGATATCGATTATATCTTTAATGGATTCTTTCCATGTTAAGTCGGTAAAATAGCTCATTGCCCAAAACCCCCGTCATTT
Source organism: Paenibacillus camerounensis (assembly GCF_000723885.1). GTDB lineage: Bacteria > Bacillota > Bacilli > Paenibacillales > Paenibacillaceae > Paenibacillus_AQ > Paenibacillus_AQ camerounensis. Next base: position 24,110 of record NZ_CCDG010000005.1, on the reverse strand, counting down.
CATATTAGCTGGGTTTATGTAAATTGTCTGTTAGTTCTGTATCATATCTAGGTTATAACGTTCACGCCCAGGTTGCAAGTTTCACTGGCTGGGGAATTTTGATAATCCGGTTTCAGGCAACAAAAAAGCGCCATCTTTCCGGAAAAAGAGGCGCAAATACTATTTCTGCATAAAGGGCCATTAGCGGATTACCGGTAGGCAACTTCAGAGAACATGTTCGTCACTTTATACCAGAGCCAGCTTACCGCTTGGTCTATGCTTTTGACTTGCCCGGAGATATGGGCTGTAGAGGCCTGATACAGTTGACCGTCAATCACTGTTACGTTACCGTTAACATCTCCGTACACCTGCGTTGTGCCATTCTCCACTGTAAGGTTGCCGGCAATTGTTTTGCCGGACGGTACAATGACGGTGTTGCCCTGAATTATGACCTGATCCAAATTACTGCCTCTGACTACAAGCTGCTGATCCTGCTTCCAGAAGGTTACAGAGCTCATCAGCATGACCAGCAGGAATATAGATGCTGCCGTAAGTGCAGGATGTCTTTTAATCCAGGTAACAAAAGCTCTTTCCCTCTTCGGCTGCGGCAAAGCGTCCATTATCCGGCTTACCATATCGTCCGGGGCCACCGCGTTCTGATGCATCATGGAGAACATCAGCATATCAGTTTGTTCCAGTTCTTTGAACTTTGCACGGCAATCCGGACAGGATAGAAGATGCTCCTTCAATTCCCTCTGCTGCAGCTCGGGCAAGTCGTCATCCAGGTAATCATGCATCAAAGAGACGGCCAGTTTGCATTCCATAGGAGCCAATCCTTTCATGTGTGCTATTTAATTATTTCAAGGCAAAGGGACAGTACATAAGACTTGCTTAACTTACATACGGCACTGCCGGACAGACGTTTCACAAAAAAACATCTATTTTTACATTTTCGGGCCTAATTTTTTACGTAAAAACTCACGTCCGCGATGTACCCGGGTCTTGATCGTCGTCACCGGCATATCCAGCACGTCACTGATCTCCTGCAGCGACAGATCCTGCAAATAGCGCAGTATCATTACAGACCGGTATTTCACGGGCAAACTGTCAATGGCCTCATAGATCAGCCTCTGCGTCTCTGAGAGGAGCAACTCCGTCTCCGGGGTCACATTATCGCTTGGAATCATCGAATATCCGTCAATGCCCTCCTGGTCGTTCATTTCGGCATCCAGTGAATAGGTCGGCTTACGTTTGCGCAGCCTGTCGATACACAGGTTCGTTCCAATCCTGTAAATCCACGTCGAAAATTTCTGTTTGTCATCATATCGGTCTAAATTCCGGTACACACGCAAAAAAGTCTCCTGAACAATATCCTCCGCCTCATGACGGTTGTTCAGCATCCGGTATGCCAGATGATATATTTTGTCTTTATATAGTTCCACAAGCTCGGCAAATGCTCTTTGGTCGCCCTTCAAGGCGAGCTTTGTCAATCTGCCTTCCAAATTCTCCACCTGTTAACTCCCCCAGACTTGCCGCCCCTGGTCTTCCATCACTTTGAATGTCCACGGTACAAGCATATAAATCGTAAATCAAGTTTGGTCAAAAATCAAGGATTGTATTGTTACCTATATGAAATGCGGGCGGGATTAACTGCGCGCAGCAAAACGCGGTGATTACGGCGGCACTCCAAAGAATGTTTGGACTTCCGGCCGCTGTTATTGTCAGATTTCTGTATTATAGGTTTGTTCACAGTTCAAATCTGACAATAAAGGCGGACGCTGATGCTCCTGCAGTTCCAAAATTCTTCTCCGCCCCTCGTGCAATTAAAAGCAGAACGAAAAAAACGGAGATCTGCTGCACAAAGTGCAACAAATCTCCGTTTGCGCTAACCTTCATAAAACAGGCAAGTCTCCGGGCATCAGCCCGTATTCCGCAGTCCTGCAGCAATACCGTTAATGGTAAGCAGTACCTCACGCAGCAGTTCGGCGTCATCGCCCTCAGCATCACGCAATACTCTGAGCTCTGACAGAAGCTGTACCTGCAGATAGCTGAGCGGATCAACGTAAGGGTTGCGCAGACGAATCGATTCCTGAATAACTGGGACATTATCCAGAATTTCATGCTGGCCGGTGATCTTCAGAATCAGCTCAGAGGTCAGCTTGAATTCCGCCTGAATCTGGCCGAAGATCCGCTGGCGGGCTTCGTCGTTTTTGCCCATGGAGGCATACTCCTTGGCAATAACCAGATCCGCCTTCGCAATCGCCATCTGCAGTGTATCAATCAGCGTCGTAAAGAACGAGAAATCGGCATACATCGTCTGCATGATCTTCATGTTCTCTTCTTTGCCTTCATAGAAGCTCTGCAGTCCTGTTCCGGCAGCATACCAGGCCGGCAGCAGATATCGGCTCTGCGTCCAGGCGAATACCCACGGAATCGCACGCAGATCCTCAAAACGGTCGCTGTTCTTCCGCTTGGACGGACGTGAGCCGATGTTCAGTTCGCCCACCTCAGGCAGCGGGGTTGATTCCTTGAAGAAGGACAGGAAGTCCGGATCACGGAAGATCAGGTCCTGATATTTGGTTAAGGACACCTCGGAAATACGGGCTACTATTTCATCCCATTTTGCTTCATACAGGTCAGCCTGAGGCGTTCTCGCATGAATAGCCGCTGTAACCAGCGCAGAGGTAGCCTGCTCCAGACTGCGGTATGCGATTCCCTGCATCGAATACCGGGAGGAGATAACCTCGCCCTGCTCGGTAATCTTGATTCCGCCGCCGATGGTTGAAGCCGGCTGGGCCAGAATGCTGCGGTTCAGCGGCATACCGCCGCGTCCAAGCGCTCCGCCGCGTCCGTGGAAGAACTTAAGCTTGATGCCGAATTCATCGGCAGTAGCTGTAATTTGCTTAAGGGCAACACGCAGCTCCCAGTTCGCCGTCACCACGCCGCCGTCTTTGTTGCTGTCGGAATAACCGAGCATAATCTCCTGCAGATCGTTCATTGCCCGTACCGCCTCACGGTAGATCGGCATGCTGAGCAGTGTCTTCATAATCTGCGGAGCGTTATGCAGGTCATCAATGGTTTCAAACAGCGGTACCGCCTGCAAGGTGCAGACTACTGTTCCATCATTATCCTTACGGAACAAGCCTACTTCTTTGGAGAATACCATAACTTCAAGAATATCACTCGCCGCTTCCGCCATACTGATCAGATAGCTGGTGATACACTGCTTGCCGTATTCCTCCTGTGCCAGATACACCGTACGGTATACCGCAAGGCATTCCTCAGTACTTTCACTGTAAGACTGGTACGGGGAAGTCAGCGGCCGCGGATCGTTCAGAATGGACTCAAGAAGCGTTACCTTCTGGTCTTCCGGCATTTTAGCGTAATCCTGAGTGATGTTCATCTTAGCCAAAATCTCAGCCATTGCGTTCTCATGCTCCTGGCTGTGCTGACGGACATCCAGCGCAGCTGTATGGAAGCCGAACAGCTCTACCTGACGGATCAGCTTCTTAATGTAAGTATCTGCCACGTAGTCGGCAAAGTGATGCCGCAGGCTGCGGTCAATTACGTTCAGATCATCTATGAATTGCTGCGGAGTCGCGTAGCGCTCCGGCGTTCCTTTTCGCTCATCATCCAGCACGTTCTGTGTCTTGGAGATCATGTAGCTCAGCTTAATCCGGTATGGCTCATTGTCATTACGCCAGGCGTCGACACGGTTCAGCTTAATGATCCCGCGGTCTTGCTCAATCGATTCCAGCAGCTCATCCGTAACACTAACGATGCTTGTACTAAAGCTCAGATACTGCATCAGTTCACGCATAATGCGCTGATATTCACGGATAGCGAGCTTACGCTGAAGGCGCAGTGTCTGCATAGTCACAGCCGCGGTTACAGACGGATTACCGTCACGGTCGCCGCCGATCCATGATCCAAAACGCAGATAAGTCGGCACGTGCCAATTCTGCCCCGGATAGTATTTACTTAGACATCGTTCAAGCTCTTGATACACATCCGGCAGCACCTGGAAAATCGTCTCATGGAAGTAATACATCCCGTTGCGCACTTCATCAAGCACTGTCGGCTTGCGGTCACGCAATTCATCCGTCTGCCAAAGGGTAATAACTTCGTTCAGCAGCTTCTCGCGGAGCTGTTCACGTTCGCGGAAGGTCAGCGTCGGATTGTCGAGACCCATCACATCATCGGAGATCCGTTTGTGAATATCAAGAATGGCCCTCCGCATTGCTTCCGTAGGATGAGCGGTCATGACCAGCTCCAAGGACAGGTTATTCATAATATCATGAACATCCTCTTGGGAGAAATCCCGTTCACGGAGCTCCTGAATCGCACTTTCGATAGATCCCGGCTGTACTGTATCCCCGGCTGAGCGTTCATAATCGCGCTTACGGCGAATCCGGTGGTTCTGCTCAGCAATATTCACCAATTGAAAATAAATGGCGAACGCCCGTATCACCTGGTGGCGATTCTCAGGATCCAGTGAACTAATCAGCTCTTTAAATTCATTGTGCAGTTCAGGCAAAAATAATGAGCGCAGCGATTTACTGGTTTCGCGGATCTTCTCCACGACCTCCAGTAGTTCGTTACCGCCTTGATGTACCAAGACTTCGCCCAAGATGTTCCCCAGGAACCGTACGTCACGCCGCAGCAAGTTATTGGAATTGCTTTTGCTGACAGCTGTCGTAAGTTCGGTCATGCTGCTCCCTCCATCCTCTTCCGGATCAATGTCCTAACATTGTCTATTCGAAGCTTTCCTCATATCATACAGTAAAACCCATCGGAAATCTTCAACTTATTACGCTGTAAAGCGCTGCAGTAATTACGATTATACACCAAATTCATTCTTTATACAGTCACAAAATAGTAATGTAGACTATTTTATTAGAATGGCTGGCTTTATACGTATTTATGTGCAAGCTTTACACGGCATGTAGGTATTGATTGCATTATACACGGATTGCGGAAGAATGGAAATTAGGGCTTTTGAAAAATAATCTCTTATGTATTGCAGGCCTGCTCTAATGGGCAGACCCGCGGATTGAATACGATTTACTCTTTTGTATATCCTGTCCGGTAATTAAAAGCCAGTTCAAATAAGCCTGTAGCCGATAAGCCGGCAAGTCCGCCCGCCCATAGCCTGAGGACGATATCCAGCTCAGTAAACGGATATGCGGCAGTACCTATAAGCATTCCTATCGCAAGACCTGCAAACGGAATGGCGTTCCGCGGGAGATTAATATTATTTTTGATCAGCTGCACCAGCGCAAGAACAAATACGGCCAGTACTGACGCAAAGGTCATCACGTTATCCAAAATATCACTGTGTACCATAAGCTCATTCCTTCCATATAAATGTTCACTCTAATTAGAGCAGTAATCTGCTTCATCTACCGGCTGCTTGTAATTTCAACCGTCCGGGTCGCAGCGTTATAACTTACTCTTGCCTCTAACGCTTCTGCTATAGCACGTACAGGCACATAGGTAACCCCTGCCTTTATATATCCCTCGGCAATCTTGCACCCGTTGACGTTCACTATAGCCGATACAGTGTTTTTCACCCCGTGCTCCTCCTCTGTAGTGATTAGCTTGTACACTGCATCAACTGCAGACGGAGCGGGCTGGACCCCTGCCAGCAGGTCTGCAATCGTCAAGCCAAAGCTCATCTGAAAATGAGGATAATCCTTGAAGCTGCTCCAGTCTCCGCCCCATTCGAACCCGAGTGCCTTAGCCTGCTGTACAACCTCCTGCCAATCAGCTGTGCCGTCCCGGTCTCCATCACGCTTCATATCCCATGATGCACTGGAGCCGTCCGGCAGCAGCAGCGCAAAATCAACCGCCAGCCCGTAGTTATGGAAGCTATAGCCGCCCCGGGCATTGGTAACGATATTACCAGCAGAAGTACGTCCCTGGGCGTACAGCCTATCCTGTTCGGTAAAGGTGCGGAGTCCCTGAGTTATCAGAACAGGTACACCGCATGTGTAACAGTGTTCAATCAGCTTATCCGCGGCGGCGGACACAGCCGGATGCAATCCTTTTAGGCGGGCGGCTGATTTAGCTTTGATCTGAGCCAGCGTCAGCATGTATGGCACCTCCCTTTTTCAAATCTGAAAGTACAATGAACAAATCCCTCCGTCTGGTATACATCAGCACAGTCAGAATACTTAAGCCAAGTGTTGTACCCGTCTGGGCAACTGCCCAGGCATAGGATTGGAGCGAAGCCAGCACCGCATCTGTACCTGCTGCACTGCTGAATCTGAGCCAGAAGGCCACAGCCATTTTCGCTGTATATGCCCCCAGGAAAAAGAATGCTGCCAGCATAAATAAGCTGATTACCCTTGCCCGGATTCTCCGGCGGAAATACAAAAAAAGCGCAACCATTAGAAGCAGCGCACAAACAAACGAAATGAAATATGCCATTAATAAAACAACATCAATTATGCCCATCGTCTACACCCCGGTCATAAATTAAAAATTCGGCAAACCCGTTATTTCTGATTTCCTGTTGAATGTCCTGTGAGACATCTTTGTATCTGTGGATGGATAAGGCCACCCGGCCAGCAGCCCGGGCAAGCTCCTTTTCCCTGGCGCGATGCAGGGGTGATAGCCGCTTGATCCATTTGCTCAGCACGTTATCTCCCCCTGTTCTCCTCGTTTACTTCTTCGGCAGCGTGGTCAACCTTCAGTCTTTGCAGCACCTCCAGAGTCGGTGCCATAAAATCAGAGCGCTCCTTGTCGAGTATGTTCTGCAGCCGGTCCCGGTCATCCTCCGCACGCTCCAGCAGCTCCCGCGGTACCAGATTCCCTTTCACAATCGACCTAAGCAGCACCAGAAAAATCACCAGCAGCACCAAAGCCACTATATAGGCCAGCCCGTATTTATCGGCAAGCGGCAGCAGCTTTTCTAAATTAGCGATATCGTTGTTATTCATCCCTCCGCTCCTTTCTAAATCTAATAGAATTTTTTAGATTATCAAACCGCCAACCGTTCATTTATGATTTCTTATTAATTACTTATTGAGAGACCCTAGCGAGGTTAGGAATTCTTTTGCGACTTATTGAAATCTGGATAAGAAAAGAGAGGGGTCCGTTCTGCAGTATTAATTCCCACCAAATGTCCCTCTCTAAAATCATCGGTATAGTCACCAAATTCCAATTCTAAATAACCGACAGTCTCACGAACTCGTTTTGAAAGTTTGCTGTAGAAAATGAAATCCTGGTCAACTGTTGTAATGATAACATCACCAGAACGTTCTCCTGTCTCTTGGATAATCTCTCCTGTTACTTCATCATAATAAATTCTTCTTCCAATATTCATGAGTATTCTCCTTCCTATTCAAAGGCAATCCAGCGCATTGTTGAATCACCATAAGTTGAAGAGTATCTGTACATCTGTACAGTAAAGCTTCCACCTGAGACAGTAACATCATTGCTACCGGTATTAGATCCCCCATATTGCGCCCATAGATTTACATTAAATGATGATGATGACCAGCTATATAAATTTCCGGTTACATCATAAATGGTTATCAAATCACCGTTAACCGGGGCCATTGCTATAATAGTTCTTGGTATAAAAGCAAGACCTCCCACACTTGCTGTCCAGATGGCTCCTGTCCAGCCCATACTTACAGCACCGCTTGCAAATTTTCTCCCTGTATTGATCTGTCCGATCTTTGCCGCCAACGTCCCGAAATCATCGCTTCCTGATGCTGCTACTCCCTTGCCGCTAATGGCGGAGGCGATACTGCTTTTCCCATTAGCGACAGATTGAAAAAGGTCTGCGCTCCAAGCTCCCCAACTAATAGTTCCATTAGTATCCGAACCTGTACGCATAGCAAAAGTGTTGGTGAATAAATTAACTGCAATCTGTTTAACCCACACATTGGTGTTCATCGCCATAACCTGAACATAGTACCAGTTACTTGTAGCTGAGCTACCGTCAGGTGAATTATAAATACCTGTTCCTACAAAGCAACCTGTAGCGCGCAGGTTATTCAAGTTTTGCCCATTGATGTTAATTGTAGTTCCGTCATCTTCAGTCAGCTTGCGCTTTTGCCACGCTTTAGCATCCGTATATACCTTGGCATTACTCTCAGCAGTATTCGCCTTTGTCTGTGCACCTGCTGGCGTTTCCTTTGCATTAAGCTGAGTCTGAATAGCGCTGGTTACACCATCCAAATACGCAAACTCCGCATTGGAGACAACGCCAGTCCCAATCTTCGATGCATCAATTGCTGCTGCTGAGTTAACATCCGCGTTGACAATAGCTCCAGCCGTAATAGCTGCTGTGCCTGCTCCGGCTACCATGGTAATGTCTCCGGAAATTGCCGGAAGTCTTGCTGCGGCGATTGTTCCGCTATTCAGGTCTCCTGCAGATCTTGTTGCCAGATCAGCGAGGGTCGAGCCCGTTTTACTGATCTTTCCCCAGCCGATAGCGGCTGCGCTGTTCACATCAGCGTCAACAATAACCCCAGCCGCAATAGCCGTTACCCCGTCACTAGTGCTCGTAACATCCCCGGTATGATTCGGGTGGGTGTAATTATTGGCTCCTGCAGCCACTCCGTCCAGCTTTGCCTTGTCTGCAGCACTCATTAAACCTGAAGCAGATGAAGTAGCGGCTGAGGTACCGGCTTTAGCATTCCATGCGCTTTTCTCTGTGTCTGTGGCAAAGCGGTGAGTAGCATCTTCAGTGATCATCGTAGCGGGGTGGGTGGCCGGATGCGCATAATTGTTCGCACCGGCAGCCACACCGTCCAGCTTTGCTTTGTCAGCTGCTGCCATAAGGCCAGCAGCACTGGCGGTTGCCGCCGCTGTTGAAGCTTTGGCGTTCCAGACGGTGCGTTCAGCGGCAGTAATATGCTTCACTGCATCAGCTGCATGATCCTGTGCGCCCTTCACCGCAGTATCCAAAATATCCATATTGCCGTTGATATCCGTAATATCAACAATGTCTGTTCCATCTGGCTTTTTCAATCCCAGATTGCCTGTAGTTTTCATAGTTCACGCTCCTATTCGTATACTCTTAACTCGTTCCAGGTCCGCTCATGCGCACCTCTCCAGGTGAGTGCCTTGACTGAATCCCACCAGGTATAGCTGTACACAAACTCGTAGGCCAGATGCGCCGGCTTAATCTCTTCAATGATCTGGATTAGCCCGGACATATTAGCCGGGATACCCAGGGTACCTACGAACCGAACCTGGAAGCTGTACTCTCCCGGTACATCTACAACCTCAACATCCCCGCCTGAAAAAGCGGACGCCGTCCGCCGGATCATCTCCGGTGTAGTCGTTCCGCTTCCGCGCAGCTTCGCCTTGATCATCTCCCGGCGGGCTGCATAGGATTTAGTATTGTCCGTAGTCAAGGCCAACACATTCTCCCAGCGGGCCAGCCCCCAGGTTGCCGATTCTACGTCGGTCTGTAATGCGGAATCTTCTATTAAATAGCGAAGCAGCCCGCATTCTATACCATTGCTTTCCTGAATCTCTTCCATCTCAATGACACCCTGGTAATATTCAGGCAGGTATTTCATCAGGTCCGGCAGGGTGAATCCGGGTCCCTCCTGCAGAGAACGATCCGATGAATAGCTTATTGTTCCGTATAAATGCTCGCCGTAGGCCATTGCTATACCCCCTTGAGCTGATTCCAGCTGATCGGGCCGCTAGGCATATAATCCAGATATTGAAATACTGTAGCAGCTTCCGGATGGCAGAAAAAAATCTCACTAAGGCCAAACCTGCGATTACCGCTTGCATCGGCAGTTCCAACACTGCTGTCATAAATAGTAATCCTGATTTTGGTGAACTGCCCCTGGAAATTGGGATACAGCGGGATCATTAGCTCCTTAGCCGGAGCATCTACCATACTTTGATCTTTGAGCACACGCCACCCGGCAGCGTTATAGGTATCGTATACTTCAACTTTGTATTTGGAGGGATACCAGTATCGGCAGGTCCAGCCGATCACACCGCCAGTTTGGGTATGAGCCTCCGGCAATCCTTCAATAGTAATAACAGTAGGGGTCCCTGCCGGTATACCCAGAGTAGAATAAGTGGGTGTGACTCTGCCGTCAAAGAGCGAATTAGTATCAATTTTGGCTATGCCTGTCTGGGTTATGGTTATTTCCTTACGCTTATGTGCATTCAAAAGGATATTGTACTCGTTCCCCAGCATCGTACTAGAGGTGGAAGGGAATAACCCGTACACTGCACCATTAGTCAGCACCGGATATCTGTCATCATGCGTATGCCCCGTAGGCGGAAACACATCCGGCTTGCCGGCTATTCCGGACCAGGCTACGCTGTCTGCCGTCTGCGCATAATCGACCTTGCCGTTGTTGTTGGTGTCATAGATGCTTTTCAGCATGTCACCGGTGCTCTGTGATGCGACCAGCAGCTTGTTCACGCCGCCTGTTCCGATATACAGCTTGCCGGTATCGGTGCAGTAGCCCAGCTCGCCCGCAGCAAGCACCCCCAGCTCACTTTCCAGCCCGCGGCGGATCTGTATCAATGTCTTCAGTGCCATCTCTGCCGCCTCCTAGAATGTGCCGCCGTCAATGCTGGCTACCGTCAGCTTGTTGCCGTTAGCTGCGTCATATACAATGCTGCTTCCATCGATATTGGCTGCTACCCCGTTTGCATCTACAGTGATCCCTTTACCTGCTGTAACCGCGATCGCGTCGGCTGTAACTGTGATGCCGCTTCCGGCACCGATGTTTAAGGTCACTGAATCCGCCTGTCCTCCGCCGGTTAAACCATTGCCGGCAGTGATTGTCTGCAGCGCGCCGCCCGTACGCACCCAGGCACTGCCGTTCCAGCTGTAGATTTTCTGCTCATCGTCCACATAAGCGGTCCAGCCCACTGCCGGAGGGTAGTACACCCAGGCTGCGGATTGATACTCGGCAATCTGGCTGCTTTTTCCCGCCCATATGCCGGTAGCCGCGGCTGGAATGATATACCGGTCTCCTTCTAATGGAGAAGCAGGCGGAGCCGTCAGATTCTGGTCCTTTACCGAGCTCTGCGGCTCGATATTATGCTTGGCCAGCTCAATCTCGTTTCGGATCTTTTGTGCTGACCACAGGTCTGTAATAGCTATGCCCGTATCATTGATCACACGGTGCTTTGCGGCATCATCGAGATGAGTCTTAATTTCTGCCGCTGTTTTGACATTCGTGCCGTCAGAGACCTTATTTACATGTCCCGAGGTGATATCCGCCTTGAGCACCTTAGCATAGGTTGTACCGTCAACAATATCATCGGCTGTTCCTGTCAGGTCAGTCAGCTTCTGGGCGTTAATCCGGCGCCAGGCTGCCCCGTCGTCAAAATACAAATAACCGCTGTTCGTCCCGCTTGTTACATAATATAATCGCCCGACAGAAGCAGCTGCCGGACGTGAAGCCTCGGGGCCGGATAGCGCCCGTCCGACCATCGAATTGGAAGTGCCGTCACCGATATAGACTTCTTTTGTGTCTGTACAGAAGCCTATTTCACCGGCCTTCAGCACGCCATAAGTGGATAGCTCTGCTTTTGTGCCGCGTTTTACTTGAATCGTCTGTGCCATATTACACCTCTCTTTTAAAGGATCCGCCGTCGATCAGTCCCGCACTTTTATATCGTTCAATCTCGCGCTGGGCGGCGGTCAGCCCCGTTTGCAGAACGTTGATATCATCGGCCTCCACGGTATCACCCGGGGTTTCGTAGGTCACATATACCTCTGGAACCTCCGCAAAAATCTTAATGATCCGTCGCCAGGGCGCTTCATCCGGAAAAGAAACCGAAAAATTACGAAGCTCAGTCCCGCTGAAGCGTGATCCGGTATATACCGTTATGCTTTGGTTATTAATGTTGTCATGGGTAAGCTGTCCACTGTAAACCCCGCTTGTGAGCATGAGCTTTTCTTCCACGACATAGCTGCCGCCGCTGGCTTTTTTATTCAGCTTTTCTTTGAACACATCCACCTGCTCCGGGTACCCCATCTGCTACACCCCCAGCACAGCATTAGCGAATAAGGGTACTTCGTTCTCTGCCAGCGTAATATTACCGGTTCCGCCGTTCAGCTTCAGTCCGCTGTAATCCAGAACCCCCTCTGTATCCAGCAGCAAAGCACCGATGACGGACTGGCTGATGTACGAGGCTTCAAAGGCCTTTTCCTTACGGTACTTCTCCAGCATGATCTGAAAAGCATTGATCACAGCCTGCAGCGTATAGCCTGCAGCCAGGTTAACTGTTGCACTGACTGTGATAGTTTTACCGGCAGCTGAAGCAACTGTCACCACCGCACCCACAGGAGCCTCGCCTTCCCCCAGACCCGGAGCAGGGTCAATATGCTGTTGTACCATTGATACCAGCACTGCTGAGGCCGGCTTCTTCTCAGCATCGACAATAATTACCTTGACCGTCTTGGGTCCGTTCCACAGCGGAAAGACCCGCGCGCCGCCTACGCCTTCAATCTGTGACGCCCATTCCATGTAATGATATTTGTTGCCGCTGGTTGACGGGCGTCTGGCCGAATTAAAATACCGCCGGCGCAGCGCTTCGTCATCCTCTGCTTCCTCGCCGGGTATTAGAAGCGAAGTAATCACCCCGCGTGCAAGCTCCGGAATATAACTCACCGGCAGCAGGCTGCCGGAATACTGATTGCCGGCCGTTCCGGCGGTCTCACTCTCCAGCCGGAACGCTCCCGGGGAGAGCCTTTCAGCCGCCGTGTAATTATAGAGCCCCAGCGAGTATCTGCTGCCCAAAGGGATATCCAGCACCTCATCTTCGTTATTATAAAATTCTCCGCGAAGCTGCGCCTTGGTTGCCGGCTCCCTGGTGATGCCTGTCCAGGAAATGCTACGCTCCAAATACTCACCGGCTGCAGTGTCGGCAAAGTGCAGATTAATGTTCACATCCAGCTCAATATACATCTGTGCCATCTCCGCCGCAGCCGGAGCAAGCGCATCATAAATAATGCTGCCTTCCCGCTTGTCCAGTCCTTCCGGGACCCTATTCAGCATGCGATCAAGCAGCGCTTCATACGTCTGATCCTCATACACTGTCTATCAGCTCCTTTCTGAGCTCAAAATTGCCGTAATACGTGACTACAGTACAATTGAAGCTCGCCTGATCCCCATTAAAAGTAATCTCTGCCTGCTCAAGACCGCGGATCCGTTCGTCCTGCAGCAGGGCTTCACTGACAATCCGCAGCAGCTCAGCGCGGGCCAGCAATCTGTCCTTGCCCAGTACCAGATTCCACTCTGTCCCGTAATCTGTACTGTAGATCAGAAACTCATAACGTTCCGTCTGCAGCACCTTGATGGCAGCCTGTCTGACGGCTTCCAAGGCATCAACAGTGCCGGTAATACGCTTCAGGCCCCAGTCCATCCGGTAGGTAAGACTGGGGCTCATCATACTCTGTCCAGGTGCATCCTCTTCAAGCAATCCCTTGATCGGTCCTGAACTGCCAATAGCCGGAATCATAGATCCACCAGCCGATCCAGCACAACATAGCTCTGTCCGCCCTGCATCCGCAGGAGCAGCACACGGTCACCCGGCTCAAGCCCCCGCCGGATCAGAAGCTGCCTTCCGTCCAGCTCAATCCGGCACTCTGTAACAGCTTCCGGCAGCACCAGTGCGGAACCGGACAGCACAAACCGCTGATCCACCTGAATCTGCAACGGCTCCGCCCCCGTCACCTGCCCATAAGAAAAAGCCACCGGATTCGTATTGGATACGGCTCCGAGGCTCGCTTTTTTAATAATATCCAGCATCTGCTTCTACACCACCTTTATTGTGAGGGACATTGTGTGTTCCCCGCCTGAAATTTTATGGCTGCATTCATCCACGAGAAACAGCTGGGTCTCGAATTCATCCAGCAGCACATAAATGAAGTTTCCGGCTCTTACACGCATATCCCCGATTGCCTGAACGGTCAGACTGAGCTTTTCCCGGTTATGCAGCTTAAGCAGGTTGTCCGCCTTTTCCCGGATCTGCGCCGCAGCCGCCTTGTCGTCGGCCTTCTGATACAGCTGCAATATCCCCCAGCGTGCTACATTCTCCTTGTCCGTAACCGGATAGAATTCACGTTTGCCCGTCTCCTCATTATCCCTATACAAAAAAATAGTATTGTACGTGTCTTCATCAATGCTCCGCTTCAGCGAGTAGTCATAGAGATAGCGGCCTGCCCCCAAAACGATGTTAAGCAGCATGCTCTGCATATTTCGCAGTGACAGCTTCCCGAAATCATCATAAAAAGCCAGCAGCTGTCCGCTGTTCTGCAGCTCACTGCCCACGGCTCCCATAATGATATCGAGCAGCTTTTTATTATCTTCTATAAGCGATGGTATCCTGTACTGGGCCTCATCAAGCACACCGGTCTGCAAACCGTAATCCTCCGCTATTTTTGTGACCAGCTCATTTGCAGTCACATTCTGCAGCACATAGCTTCCGTTGCCCAGCAGATAGCGGATCTGGTCGTAAGCCGTTAATTTGATCTCCCGGTCTGAACCGGTTGCTATCGTAAATACAAACCCGTAAAAGACATCCCTGTCAGCCTTGCTGAACTGTACAATATCCCCGTTGCCGATGTTGAACCTGGGATGCTGATAAATCGCGCTGTCTACAAGCGTTATCTCAAGTGTCGCAGGTTTGCCAGAACGCGAGGTCTTCCAGGTGATGTCGGTCGCTATAGCAGAGATATCCCAGAGCAGACCTTCTTTATTTTTCACCAGCAGCTTCATGCTTCCTCCCCCTATGCCAGCTTGATGACTCTACCGATTTGCAGCTTCTTAAGCTCACTGTCGGAAATACCGTTAAGCTTCTGGAGGGTTTTATACTTTCTTCCGCTGCCCAGCTTTTTCTGGGCAATACTCCAGAGCGAGTCTCCGGCTTGAATGGTATAGGTGGCTGCAGCTGTTTTTTCACTGGCCCGATGCTGCTGTTTTTTCACCTCGTTACCGGCGGTCTTTACTGCGAGTGCCTGATAGAAGACATATTTCTTGAGCGCTAATGTGTATTCAATATCTCCGGAATTTCCGGCACTCAGCTTCCAGGTGAAATTTTCGATGCTGACAGGCATGTTGATGCCCATATCGCCTGTGAAGGTCTGGGCAGCCCGGTCTGCAGCCTCCTTAAGCCAGTCAGCCATATTCCCTGTCTGCCCCGCTCCACTACTTTCCATCTGTTTCAGTCCTGTGAAAACAAACCGGATAGGCCTGCGGCTGACCATCCACCGTTTGATCATCGCCACATATTCGTAGGGCTTAAGCAGCCGGCTTTCTTTTTCCTGAGCCTCACTGGATGGATAGACGACAAACGGATACCACTGGGCCGGAAACATGCTTTCTATGGACAGCTCCGTAAGCTTCGGATAAGTAATCGCATTAATTTCACCAAGCTCGATAATCGAATAGCTTTTTCCGTCTCCCGACTCTTTGATTTCCAGCATCTCCGGGTTAACCGGCAGCCGGATGACCTCTTCATAGTTATTGAAGCTTAAGAAAAAACCGTATTCCTCCACGTTACGTATACACCCCCTGGGCGGTTGAGACAAATTCCTCCTGCAGCACCTGCCCGATCTTGGTAATGATGGAGTCGATGTCTCCGGCATTATTGATGTTACCTGTTGTAACCTGTACCGTCGGCGTCAGCTCCACAAAATTTTGAATCGCCTGAAGCTCCGCCAGCTCACGCAGCATTTTCAGATCATCACTGGAGATGTCTACCGTATCGTTAATCGAGCCGACTTCGTTGACGCGGTTGACGTTGTTAAGATTCGCAGCTTGATTGGCGTTTAAGCTCGTGCCGGATGATTGCATCATATTTCCTGTTGCCGAAGCAACCCATGTCTTATTGCCCTTACCCGCTTCCCTTCCTTTATTAGAGAAGCTATTTACGAAGTCTTCCCCCTTTTGTTTATAGCTGTTATAGCTGTCTTTATAATCAACCATTTCCCATAGCTCTGTCTGACGCTTTGGTGTATTATCCGTTTCAGGTTTTAGAGATTCCAGACCTTTACGGTACATATCAAGCCTGTCGCTGGCAGCATGGGGAATTTCCGGCTCCTGCACGTCTATCTTTATTCTGCTGATTCCTAGCTTATCAAAGAAAGGGACTTGGGCCAGTGCATCAATCATGGAGTTAAATTTATCAAGTACCCAGCTGATCGCCTTAGCCATGACCTTCATAAAACCGCCGGCAAAATTTTCTGCACCGACTGCCATATTATAAAGAACATTCAGTGTACCCATTGCCAGGTTATACATGGATTCCTGCACCCTGTTAACAGCAGTGTTAAATGCATTAATAATGTAGTCACCTACGATAAAAAAGATATTGCGCGCACCGATCCCGAAATTTTGGATTAAGGCTGCCATATATCCAAATGCACCGACAATAGCTCCCACTACATCTGCTGCGGACAGTCCAAGCTGTTGAAAAATCAGGATCAGAGCAGCAATTACAGCTATTACGATTAAGATAGGCCAGTTAGCAACAAGCCACGCAGCTGCGAGCATATAGACTTGAACGATCATGGCGGCAAGGTACACGATAGCGATTGCTTCAAGAATTGGTTTTACATACGACCAATTATCCTGAATCACACCAACCAGCCACAGTAAACCGTCAACCATCATAGAAATAACGTTTGCGATAAACAGGAACCCGTTAGCCATAGCATCAATAATAGGTGCTAACTGGTCTGTGATTAGTGCCTGGTTAATGGTATCCATTACCGGACGCAATGCCCCCATAGCCTTTTCTCCAATTTTACCAAGGGTACTATCAATGTTTTCATTCATTTTATTCCAATCCGCAATATCACCCGGCTTTGCCGCTTCTTTAACTGCCTTTTCGCCAAAGGATTTGATCGCATTAAAGGGTGCTACTACATCTGCGGTTTTCAGGAATTTCAAAACTCTAGAGTCCGCAGAAGGAGGCGGTGTCGGCGGAACTGGCCCCGGATCTTTTTTGAGATTAATCTTGGGCTTAGGCGGATCTATCTTTGTTTCTGCTGTCTTCTCTTCCGGTTTCTTTTCTTCTTTTTCTTTCTTTTTTTCCTTAAGTCCTTTCCACCATTCTACTTTCGTAGCGGCCTCATCCACCCACTTTCCGGTCACGGCCGGACGTGAAGTATTTAATGCACGCAAGGCCAACTGCTGCCCTTGACCCGCCTGCTGACCTTGCATCATCATAAGACCTTTAGATACCTCTACCTTTGGTGGTACATGCTTAAACCCTTCCAGTAAAGTTTCATTGATGTCCTGCAATGCCTGGTGCAGGCTGTCCATAGACCGGCTCATCCCATCTGCTGACCTTTTCACAGCTGCCTGAAAGCCTTTGACAGAACGGTTGACAAGTTCAAGGTTACTGTTCATACGCAGGCACTGCTTTTGAACAGACCTCCAGACCGTAAGAGACTTCACCGGAAGCATTACCGCCTTAGATGAATCCACTTTCATTCGTTCACCTCCTTATCTTTTTCTTGCCCTGCTTCTTGCCTGCTCTTTCTTCTCGTGCTCCACCCGCACAGCAATCATCGCATACACCGCCGCCCGCTCACGCGCAGACAGCTTCATCAGCTCATGCGGCAAAATATGAAGCTCATGGAGGGCGTAGTAGGCCAGATTAGCCTCACTATCGCCCCCGTTAATCAGTTTTTTACTTCGTCCACCAGCTCGTTCATATCCGTACCAAAGCCGTTCAGCGCCTGCACCCGTTCACCGAGCGCAGCGAATTCACCCGGAAGCAGCATTTTCCGCAGCAGCGCCTCCGCGCCCATCACCCCGTAGGAGCGCTGCAGCTCGGCATTTTTCAGATCGGGATGCACGACGCTTGCGGTCATGAGCTTGGCCATGTAATCGTTAGGGTCGATTTCAGAGGTATAGGCGCCGTTTTTCCCCTTCACCTTACGGGTGGCGGCTTTACGGCAATCCTGGTTCTCATCCTCGGTCATACTGCGCAGCTTCCAGGCTACAGCAGTCCCCTCTTTATCCTTAAAACGCTGGGACACGACAAACTCATCTGTTGTGTCACACGCCGCATTTTGCGCAAAAAACATACTTAATTCGCTCATTTTCGTTCCTCCTAATGGTTTGTGCAGAGTAAGCAGAGACCCGCCGCCTGCTATTGCGCCCGGGCCTGTTATGCTTACACCCTGATTAAAATCTGTCCCTGTCCGTCTATTACAGGCTGGAGCCCGCCGGAGGACTAAAGGATTGTGCCAGCTCTACATCCTCAAAGGTAAAGCTCACCTCTTCCTCAAGTGCATCTGATTCGGTATCCAGGGAGGCCATAATTACGCTGTCCAGATTAACGCCCTTCAGAATAATCCGCTGGGCCCCCACACTGGACGAGGGGTCCTCATTCGTGACTTCAATATCGAAATACTGGTCCACGCCTGTTTTCATATATTCCAGCATCATCTGCCGGAAACGGCTGGTCATATAAAAAATCGTCATAGTCCCGCTGCCCGACCAACCGGTCGCCTTATGCTGCACCCCGCGGCGGCCCAGCGTCTTCACTTCTGCCTTCTGCTTCTCCACTGTCGCTTCCAGTGTCTTCACGTAGAACATTTCCTCCACCTGGGAGCCAATCTTGGCATATGCGCGGCCTTCCTGGCCGGAGAGGGTATCACTAGCTTTTAGAAATGCCATCTTAAACCACCTTCACTTTCATATATACTTTTTCTACGGAATCCACCGGCTTCACAGCAACCTCCAGAACAACGCTGTCACTGTCAGCACCTGCAGATACCACAATATCGCTCTGTGAATTGAAGCTGTCGATAGCACCCAGCGCCTGCAGATCATTCATATAGGTGACACACTGGGCCCAGAACAATGCCCGGCCATCCTCATTGTTGGCAACCTTGCCAATAAAGTTTTGTTCGAAAATACGCTTCAAATCACCGGCAATCCCATCAAGCACGCGCACAACACGGTTTTTGGAGAAAACCTTCCCCTTATCCGGTGAAAAAGAAGTGAAGCTGTTGATGTCCTGCTCGACTACCGCACGGCCGCTGCTATACGTAAAGAGCAGTTGCCCTTCTGTCAGCGCCGCTACCGTTCCGGAATGGCTGAGCCGGACATCGGCATCAGCCGCATCATCGTAAGACTGATAAGTCAGCGATTCATTAACTGCCGCACCAGCTACAGCACCGGCCACCCAGGCTACTGCTGTAGTTTTATCAATAACAGTACCATCAGCCAGAACGACACCATTAGCCACACTGATAATGCCTTCATGGTCAGCCGCAGGATAGTCAGACAGAACGGCCTGTACCTTTTTGCCCTCCGTATCCCGCAGACGTTTTACATAAGAGGTATAGAGTGCTTTTAGCGTGTTATCCTGTGACAGCAGCCCGACGGTCTGGAAATCCTGAACCTCAAGCGCAGCGAGAAAATCACTGTGCTGTGCACCATTTACTGTACCGTTCTCACCGCCAGTCAAAGGCATTCCGGCTGAGAGGGTCAGCGTCTCCGGACCGTTGGCCTTAAACAGCAGATACTCATTTTCTTTCAGCTCAGCTGCATCAGCCACTGTCTGCTTATCCACTTCAGCCTTGCCAAGCAGTGTTTTCACATCAAACAGCGCATTGTCTTCAATATTCTTCTCAACAACCACGGTAAGATCATTTCCGCGCTCCCCGCCGAACTTGGCTGTTGCCTGCAGCCCGTTACTGCTCACTCCTGACTTGACCCCTTCATTCAGGCGGTAGAGCAGCAGGGTTCCTGCACGCTTCAGTGCTTCCCTTACCGGGAGCAGTACAGGTTCTGCCAGGTCATAACCCAGCAGCCGGCTGAAATCATCCTGCGGGGTGAGCTTTACAATAGCTCCGGATTGCCCCCAAGGCAGTGTAAGCGCCAGGGCTGTGATGCCGCGGTCCCCCATTTTACCTGTAATGCTTCCGCTTGTGGCTACATTTACGTATACCCCGGGCCGCACCTTATTTTGTGTTGTCCATGTTCCTCCAGCCATTAGAAAACCTCCTTAGTTAAAAAAAGCTTAATACATTCCTTTGCCTCATCCAGCGAGTATCCAATTCCATCCTGCAGTACCACATCAAGCACATCTTTTTCTTGCGGTGAAAATAGGGACGAGCTCATCATCTGCTTTTTGCCGAACCTGCTCAGCTCCGCTTCATTCGAATTCATTTCACATATGCTCCTTCCGATAGCTGCCCCATAAACACGGTATCCGTCTGTCCCTGCTCCTGCTTCTGTAAATAGAGCATGTAGTCAACCGTGAACACGGGCCCGCTGCCGTCTTTCCCGGCTTCCCAGGCTTGTCTCATTACACGGAAAGCAGGTTCATCATGACTCTGAACAGCCAGCGCCTCACAGAGACCGTCAGCCAGTTCCTCTGAATCCAGCTGACCTCCCTGCTCATAGCGGATACCCATCTTGTAGACTGCCATGTACCTGCCCTCCCGCTGCCGGTCATAGACAGCCGAGATCAGCTCCAGCCTAAAGTAGGCTGCCTGAGGTTTTTCCCCGGCAACATGCACAGGCAGCCCGGGATAAGCTGTATTCAGTGCAGCCGTAATATGCTCCCGCAGCCGTTGTACCATTTTCATCTTTGTCACCCTCTTCTGTTAAGCATTGCCGGTACGCTCACTCCTTCTGTCTGCGGAATTAAAAACGGATATTATCCGGTAATGGATAATATCCGCTGCAAAATATGGCCTCTGATCAAAAGAGCTTTCACCGCTTCATTGTCCCTTAAACCGCTAACCGGTAAGGTTTATAGTGGAGCATTCATGCTCCTGCGGTGTCTTTTTGCTTCATTTGCCATGTTATAATCATACTCCCTTTATTTCCGCATGAAGCCGGTATTCCGCCTGATTTAAGGATAGCTTTGAGCTGCCACCGGGAGGTTTCAGGGAGGTTAAAAGCAGGCAGCAAATTTCTCCGTTTTAAGCATCTATAGGTATGGATATCTTCAGCTACCTTTATGTCTTCATACAAAAAAAAGCACCGTCTCTGGAGACGATGCAATTTACACATTTGCTGTACTTACCTGAAGGTCAGTTCTGCATTCTCCGCCGGACCACTGTTAACGGATGCCTCGGATTTCAGCAATGAATCCAAAGACAGCAGCTCAAGGTCTGCTAATGCAAGTGCCATTTTATAAAAAGCTTTGGACCGTATCTTCACGTAGGTGTCCTTGCTGACCGGCGGATCAAATACATGGTTATAGATGGTGTAGTCGTAAACCTCGTCTCTTCTCATATAACGCTCACGTACCAGCCGTTGCTCTCTGGGCGCCAGCCTGTCCACTACACTATCCATTGCATCACAGTAGGCTCTTCTGGCGGCTGGCACATCGACGTTGTGTGCGGCAATCGCCGCAGTCTGGTCAGTGATCTTATTCGTTGCGCCGTGAAATCTCTCGGTGTATGAATAAGTAATTCCTGCTTCCTTTGCTTCAAAAGTCACTGTTCTAAAAATCCGGTACTTCTCCAGCATATCTTCTATAGTAATCTGTGTCCGGCGACGGTTCAATTCAGGTAGCGTAGAAAGGTTCATAGTTGTATGCACTCCTTTGAGGATAAATGATTTTTCAATTAGCGGCTGCAATTTTACGGAAAGTATGCTAAAATTCTTCTTGTTCGTATTTTGTTCGTATTTTCCTATAATATACCATCTTCAGATTCCAACGTAAAATTCCGTATTCGTTCATTTTAAGGTAATAACAGGAGTCATGCTCCCTCTCCCTTGCTTTTTGGCAATGTATTAGACTATGTTGTTTACCTTTTGGCAATAATGGTTTATATTATTAGCAACAAGCTTATGTATTTAGGGGATAAGGAGTGATGTACGATGACTGATACATTTGGAGGATATCTAAAGCAAATCCGTGAAGCAAAGGGATTAAGCATTAATCAGTTGGCTGGCTTAGCCGGTATAAGCGGTTCACAAATTTCAAGGATTGAGAATGGATTACGGGGTGTTCCCAAGCCGGCTACGCTTCGCAAAATTGCAGATGCAACAGGAGTATCCTATGATCAGTTAATGGCTGAGGCCGGTTATCTGCGGGAGCATGGCGCTAGCAGGAATGAGAACCCGGTTCCCGGGTGGGCAACAAGCAAGGATAAGCGGGATTTTCGTATAATGCTGGAGGATGACGGGGAACTGATGTTTGACGGGATTCCGCTGAACAAAGAGGATAAACAGCGGATTAAGGATGTGCTGACCGGCCTGTTCTGGGAGGCCAAGCAGATGAACAAACGGAAGAAATCCGGCTCCGCTTCGGATAACACGGATCACTCAGGTACGAATAACTAGTCAGGGACAATAAACTTACTTTTACATGCTGCGGGTGAACAATATGGATGAGTTAATTAACAATCTGATTAAAAAATATAAGACTAACAACCCGTTCGAGCTGGCTGATGCAATGGGTATTCATATCCGTTTTATGGATCTGGGGACGGGGACAAAGGGATTATATTACCGTAAGCTGAGAAGAAGATTTATCGTCATTCATAACGGGCTTCCTGCAGAGTGGCAGCGGTTTGTTTGTGCACATGAGCTGGGGCATGACCGTCTTCACAAAGGTATTAACCGTTTTTTTCTGGAGGAGCACTCCTTTTTCAGCCCGGGCAAGCTAGAACGCCAGGCTAATTTATTTGCTGTAAAGCTCCTTTCATCAGGTATATTGCCGGATCAGGACGAAGCTGTAACAAGTTATTATTTGCGAATCGGGATTCCGCCTGAGGTTCGCTTTTTTTTAGAGGACTAGAAGAACATATGTTCCATCCTAATATCTCCTCTTAATTGACGGACATTTGGATATAACAAAAAACCCTTACCGGAGTAAGAGTTTCTGTCAGCTAAGCTGAAATATCGGGATGACACGATTTGAACATGCGACCCCCTGGTCCCAAACCAGGTGCTCTACCAAGCTGAGCTACATCCCGAAACAATATACAATTATGGAGCGGGTGATGGGAATCGAACCCACGCTATTAGCTTGGAAGGCTAAAGTTCTACCATTGAACTACACCCGCAAAGGTGAAAATCGGGATGACACGATTTGAACATGCGACCCCCTGGTCCCAAACCAGGTGCTCTACCAAGCTGAGCTACATCCCGAAATATGGCGCGCCCTGAGAGATTCGAACTCCCGACCTTTTGATTCGTAGTCAAACGCTCTATCCAGCTGAGCTAAGGGCGCAAAAATTATGGAGCGGACGACGGGAATCGAACCCGCGACCCTCGCCTTGGCAAGGCGATGCTCTACCGCTGAGCCACGTCCGCATATTAAGTGGTGCGCGTGAAGGGACTTGAACCCCCACGTCTTACGACGCCAGATCCTAAGTCTGGTGCGTCTGCCATTCCGCCACACGCGCAAGGAACTTTATAATCAAAGTGAGCCATGAAGGACTCGAACCTTCGACACCCTGATTAAAAGTCAGGTGCTCTACCAACTGAGCTAATGGCTCGCAATTGGCAGGGGATATAGGATTCGAACCTATGATGACGGAGTCAGAGTCCGTTGCCTTACCACTTGGCGAATCCCCTATAATGTAACATATCTACCACGTTCGCTTCAACATAAAACGATTTATGGTGGAGGCTGAGGGGATCGAACCCCCGACCCTCTGCTTGTAAGGCAGATGCTCTCCCAGCTGAGCTAAGCCTCCATATGTATAACCAAAAGCATTAAAGCTAAAATAAGTGGTGACCCGTAGGGGATTCGAACCCCTGTTACCTCCGTGAAAGGGAGGTGTCTTAACCCCTTGACCAACGGGCCTTAAAAAATTTGTGGAGCTCTCAACCGGATTCGAACCGGTGACCTCTTCCTTACCATGGAAGCACTCTACCTGCTGAGCTATGAGAGCATGGCTCCCCGAACAGGACTCGAACCTGTGACAACTCGATTAACAGTCGAGTGCTCTACCAACTGAGCTATCAGGGAATATTATCCGCTTGGCAGCGTCCTACTCTCCCAGGACCCTTCGGTCCAAGTACCATTGGCGCTGGAGGACTTAACGGTCGTGTTCGGGATGGGTACGCGTGGAACCCCTCCGCCATCGCCACCAAACGGGCATTTACAGCGTAAATGCTTCAGGAACTTGATTCCTGAAAACTGAATCCGAGACGAATCTGCGTCTTAAAGATTGGATAAGCCCT
>NZ_CCDG010000004.1 GCF_000723885.1 Paenibacillus camerounensis | reverse complement strand
AAATGCCTTTGGATTGACTCTTATGGTGCAGATGGCGGGAATCAAAAGTAACATTGCTCTTTAGTGTGCTGTTCGTCTAAAGAGGTAACGTCACTGTCAATTGCGGAGTTTACTTTTTAGAACAAGCTCCACCCATTGATTCGACACTATTCTTACTTAAGGTACATGAAAAAATATTGGAAATATAGATTGCGTGTTTATCGGATACGTGATATGATATTTCTTGTCGCGTTACAACGCACATCATATGCCGGGGTGGCGGAACAGGCAGACGCACAGGACTTAAAATCCTGCGAAGGGTGACCTTCGTACGGGTTCGACCCCCGTCCTCGGCACTACAGTGAGAACCTTGAGAAATCAAGGTTTTTTTGTTTTCTTTAATTAAGGTTTATAAGCGATTTTCTATGTACATTAGGGATTGTTGTCAGGAAAAGTGCTAAGCTTACTGGCCAACTCCTCTTCCCCGATTAAGACCTCGACCATAATGCCCGCTCCCAAGCGGAATCCATATTTAAATACAGAAGCTAGCTCCATCTCATGAGTTTGAGCATACAGGTCTAATAACGCTTCCAACTGCTTGAATTCCTCCTCGGAAAGTTTGACTCTCCAGGTTGCTACGGTTTCAACTGTTTTTTGGCTTAGCTGAACGTATTGCGGGTCATTAGGTTTAACTTCTTTATCAGGATGCAAGTTACCATTGTATAGCTGTCTTATGAGACTCCTCATTTCTTCATTCCTTTCTCTTATTCAAGTACATTAAACCCATTAATAATTTGCTATTTTTGGTATGTCAGAGCCTTTCTTAGGTGAATCATAACATAAATAAATATAATTTTGTAGAGTATACTACGTGGAATTGAAGGCTGAGACAACTAGATAATGAATCTAAAAAGAGGTAATTCCTTGAGATCAGAAGAGATATTTGGACAAGTCCTAAGGATGATTCGGAAGAAGCAAAAGCTGAGCCAAGAAAAATTAGCATTCCAAAGTAACCTTGACCGAACATACATATCCATGCTGGAGCGTGGAGTTCACCAGCCTACCCTAAATTCTCTGCTTTCTCTTGCCGGAGCCTTGAACATGAAAGCTTCGGAGTTAGTGAATCTTGTGGAGGAGAAGATAGAGGAAACTAAATGAATATATGTTTAATGGAGAAGAACGACTGATGCATGGGTTTTGCAGAGTTGTTCTTTTTGTTTTTGATGATGGATTACAGGAAGTGTTAACATCGTAGTGACATTAAACTGATGAAGAGGTGCGATTTTGGAGAAGAGCTATATTATAAATAATATCTCAGAGTACTTAAATGTAATTAGGGAAAACGCTCTATATAACTGTATCTATAGAGGGCAAAATGAATTTTTTAGGGGAATATAGGCTAGTGGCTTTCGTCCGTATCAGGGGGGATTCATTAAAGACACTATTTTTGATATAGAAGGAATTAACCAGGCCTAATCCGTTGTACCAGTCTTATTCAAATTCTATATCGATTTGTTCCAGTGCTGAAGCGGCTATATCCTAGATGGATGAAGTCTCTATGGTGCGGCGGGAATCTCCTTACTGAGCGGGAAGAGGAAGTATTGGGCCTGGTAACCGGTGTTAAAATACGAAGCAAATGGTCAGCGAGCTTTATTCAGCTTTAGACGCATTTTGAATTATATTTGTCAAATGGAATACGAGGGGCATCCGCAACTCGATTAATCGATTACTTAAATGCCTACTGCCGCCATTCCAACAAGCACCTTTGCCCTCATTCGCCCATTTTTGTCCGGCGAATGTCCGCAAGTGCGTTTTCACGGAGTTTAAGTAGTTCGGTATCGCCAAATTTTACCGAGCCGCCTGTAATCTCTTCCATACCGCTGAGTGCGAACAGCAGTGTTGATTTTCCCTAACCGGACGGCCCCATCACGGCAACAAACTCTCCCTTTGCTATTTCCACGTTTACTTCGTTCAGCACTTTGGAAATTTTTATGGCCTGGATGCCGGAAACACCCAGCATGGTGGCGACGACAACGCAACCTGTAATCATCAGAGGTGAAATAAGGTAGGCAAACCACGGGTTCATCTCAAATGGAAGGTTGATGCGCCAAAGGAAGAAACGATTGCCGCGCCTACAAGCTCTCCCAGCGTATTTGCTGGAATGTTAGATATTGCCTGCGAATATCCGCACCGGTGCAGCCCATTGATTTCAGTATAGCAATGGGGTAACGGTCTTTTGCCACAAGCATTTTCATAAACAGCACTGTGACTAGTAGTGTCAGCATGACAGTTGCACAGATAGAGACAGCGGAAGACATTTTGATGGCGTCCCGCGTAGAGCCGAGCATCTGCCAATGCATTAAGATTTTCATAGCTAATCTCCTGTTTTCAGAGAAGTCCTAATACATATTGTGTGAAGAGTATATTTTATTCCTCCTATATATCTTAGAATGAGTAAACGAGATGAATTTTTGAAGAGGAGAGGGGGATATATGGAGAAACATATAAAATGGATAGCCCAGTATGAAAATGTTGAATCTTTAACAGATCGTTGGACTGTTGCAGGAGAGGTGCATTATTTTCCTGCCCATGCCTTGATTTGTATAATGGATGGAACAGCAGTCTGGAGTATTAACGGACATAAGACAGATGTCTGCGCTGGACAGCTACTTGCAGTAGAGAAGGAATCGATGATTGAAGTTGTTAACAGAGGAAATTCAGATTTAATAGGCTGGATCACTCAATTTCATGCCTATCGTCTAAACCATGAACAAGGTACTATGGAGTCTTACGAATGGAATACCCCCTCAACGACCGCGTATCAAAAGGTAAATCTATCAGAACTTACCATTGCTAGAATTGGACATAAGTTAAATGAATTGAGCCGGGGAGATGCTTCTCTCCATTGGCATGCAGCATGGACAGGGGGGCAACAGCTTGTTTATGAAATGCTGAATGAGCTGTATTCTCAAAAAATAGGTAGGGCACTACCTCCCGAGCAAGGATTAAGGCAGACTACAGAGTATATCCACGCCCATTATGGTGAAAAAGTGACCCGTACTCAGCTTGCACAGGTTGCTCAAATGAGTCCGTGGCATTATACACGTAAATTTAAAGAGTATTATGGACAATTGCCTTTAGATTATTTAGCGCATTATCGTATGTATCGTGCATTGGAGCAGCTTATATTAACTTCGCAAAAATCAGAGGTGATTGCCAAAAGGGTTGGATACGATGATCCGCATTATTTTAGCCGTCGCTTCAAGCAGGTAACGGGTATTTCTCCGCAAAATTATATATCTACAATGTCAAAAAGAACAATAGTGTGCTTATCTCCCTCATTTGCGGCTACTCTAATTGCTATTGGTATTACTCCTTATGCTGTGGTTGTTACAGCAGTACTATTACCGCAGCACCAATTGAATTTATTTATAGAGCATAAGGTTCGTATGCTGGAGGTTTCACAGTATCAAGTGGATGTAGGGATTATAAGGCAAACAAACCCTGAAATCATTCTTGGGAATCTGCATAGTGAAAAAATGGTGGAGGAGATGTCTGTATTTGCTCCAGTTATAACAGGGTTTAGTAGAGAAGCGGAGCAACTGCTTTGTCAGCTTGGAGCATTGTTCCATAAGGAAGAACAGGCATTGCGGGTTCAGTCACAGATGCTTACAGAAATAGAGAAGGCAAGTATCGCGCTTCGTTCTTTCATTAAATCTGGTGTAACCGTTATGGTTCTACGTGTGGAACCCTTTGGATATCGTTTTTTAGGCAAGTATTCCAAAGGAGTTTCTCGCTTATTGTACCAACAGCTTGGGTTTACTATGCCGCAGGTGCTAGAATCTGGAGAAGATTGGTATAATCCCTGTTCGCTTGAACAATTAAACGCCGCCAATCCGGACTACTTATTTGTAGAAAAACGGATGATGCAGCACTTTGATGTAGAAGAAACAATGCAAGCATTAACAGAGAGTGAGGTATGGGACAGATTGAATGCTGTCCAAAACAATCATGTCACTTATGTCAGCACAAATCTATGGATAGACAGCTGTGACTCTTGTGGACAAAAAATGATTCTAGACCAAATTATGAATAGTATGATTGATAAAAGTAAAGCGGAAGCACAATAATCCAATCAAAAAAGCCCCTTTAGCTATGGCGAAAAGAGTTTTCGTTTGATAGTATTTGATAATAATAATCATTATCATTAATACTATATTGTTTAAGGGGAGAATAAAATTCATGAAACGTAAGTTGTTTATTTTAAGTATGGTACTGGTTTTAAGCCTTGTAATGGCTGCTTGTTCCAGTAACAAAACCAATGTTAGAGCTAATTCAGCAAATACGGCAGCGGAATCACAGACAAAAGCTACAGCAGAAGAAAGCAAAGATACAGCCGCAACTAAAGTTGTTCAAAGTCAATTTGGTGAGGTGATCATTCCTGTTGCTCCTGAAAAATTGCTGGTATTAAACTCATCTTATGCTGAGTATTTAATAGAACTGGGTGTTGTGCCTCAAATGGTAACCATTATAGAAGAGGTTGAGCCGCAGTATCGTGCACCATATTTCAAAGAGCATGGTGTAGAAATGATACCAACGGTGCAGTATCAGTTTAACTTGGAACAAATCCTGGAGTTATCCCCTGACTTGATTATTATTAATGGATCTGCAATAGAGCAATCTGTATATGATGAGTTATCTAAAATTGCACCCACTGTAGCTCTGGATGCTAGCGTTGAGATGAAGGATGCGTTACCTAAACTAGCGGCTATTTTTGATAAGAATGAACAGGCTAACGAAATTTTGGCAGAATTCGATGAAAAAGCGAAGATAGCACGTGAAAAAATTGCTACAGCCATTGGTGATAAGACAGTATTAGTTTTGAGGGTAGAATCTAACCAGTATCGGTATATGGGACCTAAGGCAGGAAACAGCAGTATATTTTTCTATCAAACATTAGGACTTAACGCCCCGGAAGCAATCAAAGAAACGGATACATGGTTTTTGCCATTTTCAATGGAAATTTTACCCGAACTGAATCCAGACTATATTTTCTTAGAGGATCGGGTGCTTAAGGGCTATGATACAACCGAATCTATGAATAGTTTAACGAAAAGTAAAATATGGACGAGTCTAGACGCTGTGAAAAATAATCATGTATTTCCTCTCAAAACAAATGACTTCACAGGAGGCTTGGGACCTGTAGGTTCTATTTTATTGGTCGACTATGTCGTAGAACAGCTGGTGCAAGAATAGCTTCAATACTACTTGTTCAAGTGAAATAGCCCTTCAGTCCCCATATATACTGGGGGTCATGAAGGGCTTTTTATCTTAGACGATAACTTCAAGTTTGATGGTATAGTCTACGGCCTCTATTGCTGAACTTGATGGAATCGGATACTTTGAATTTTGAAACGTTTCCAAATTAACTATTGAAACGTTTCCACTTTGGTGCTATTATAATTTTCAGAAGAGGTCGGAGGTGTTAAATGACAAGCATTAAAGATGTAGCCAACTTAGCCGGCGTTGCTGTAGGTACCGTGTCCAGAGTCATTAACAACTCTGGCGCCGTCAAACCCAAGACACGCCAAAAGGTAGAAGAAGCCATTCAGGAACTGAATTATTTCCCGAATGAAGTGGCCCGGAATTTTAAAATGCAGAAATCCAAGATGGTCGCCTTATTGCTGCCGAGTATCTGGAACCCTTTCTTTTCTGAGCTGGCCTACTACATTGAGGATGAGCTGGACCGGGAAGGCTATAAGCTGATGCTGTGCAACAGCGGCGGCAAACCGGAAAAGGAGCTGTATTATCTCGATATGCTGCGGCAGAACAAGGTGGCTGGAATTGTTGGCATAACTTACAACGATATCGAGAATAATGTGAGCAATGACATTCCGATTGTAAGCATTGACCGGCATTTTAATAAGAAGATCACCTGTGTCACTTCGGATAATTATGAGGGAGGCCGTCTTGCCTTAAGAGAGCTTGTGAAAGCGGGAGCCAGGAAGCCGGCTTTTATGGGGAGTGTCACCTCTGTGTTCAGTGAGACCATGAACCGGAGAGAGGGTTTTATCCATGAAGCGCAGGTGTTGGGCGTAGATTATGTAATCTACGAGAAGCCGGACCCCATCGTGGACAACCAGGCCTTTATTAGCGAATTCCTGCAGAAACACGGAGATGCAGACGGTATTTTTGCCATTACTGATATGTTTGCCGCCAGTTATATAGATCAGGCCAGCAAGCAGGGGATTCGGGTTCCTGAGGACGTGAAGGTCATCGGCTATGACGGCATTCAGGACAGTCCCTATTTTCACCCTATACTGTCTACTATCAGGCAGCCGGTGGAGGAAATGGCACGCACGACGATCAGACTGCTGTATGACAAGATCGAAGGCATTCCGCTGGAGAAGCAGGTGTACCGTATACCCGTTGTATTCAGACAAGGTGAGACTACATGATCTCGTGCAGAGCAGAGAAACATCAGCATATCCGTATGGATGTACCGACTGGCGTTTTTCTTTTCTAAATTGGAAACGTTTCAAGTTCGAAAATATATTTTTTTATCCCGAATTGGAAACGTTTCAAAAGACTGTTTATTTTACTTTGAAAGGGAGTATAAGCGTGAATTCAAGAACCAGTACGGCAGATCCCTCCATGATCAAACCGGGCCGCAAAAAATGGAGCCGGTTCAAGCGCGACTATGAGCTGTACCTGTTTTTGGTGCCGATCATTATTCTGTATCTCGTATTCAAATACTATCCGATGTACGGGGTGCAAATTGCTTTTAAGGATTTCTCGCCGAGCCAGGGGATCTGGGGGAGTGAATGGGTAGGGTTCCAGCACTTTAGAGATTTTTTCAATGCTTATAATTTCTGGATCATCATCACAAATACGCTCTCACTCAGTTTTCTTTCGCTGCTGTTCGGCTTCCCGGCACCCATCATCATCGCTATTATGCTCAATCAGATGCTGGGCAAGTCCTATAAGAAATTTGTCCAGACCGTGATTTATGCGCCGCATTTTATTTCGACCGTTGTGCTTGTCGGGATGCTCAATGTGTTCTTATCGCCCAACAGCGGTCTGGTTAACCATCTGGTTACCGCATTTGGAGGGCAGCCCATTCTCTTCATGGCTGATGAGGGCTGGTTTCGTCCGCTGTATATCCTCTCAGGCATCTGGCAGGAGACAGGCTTCGCCACCATTATCTACCTTGCTGCGCTTGCGGGAGTCAATCCCGAGCTGCACGAAGCGGCTATTATGGACGGGGCGAGCAAATGGAAGCGTGTGTGGTACGTGGATATTCCGAGCATTTTGCCGACGATTGTTATTCTGCTGATTCTCGCACTGGGCAATATCATGAGCATCGGTTTTGAAAAGGCATTTCTGATGCAAAGCGATCTCAACTACGCCACCTCCAATATTATTCCTACCTATGTCTATGAAATGGGGATTCAGAAGGCCCAGTACAGCTTTTCCACGGCAGTCGGCCTGTTCAACTCCCTGATCAACATCATCCTGATCTTCACTGTAAACCGGATCGCCAAAAAAATGACAGAAACCAGCCTGTGGTAAGGAGGAAGCAATCATGAACCAATTAATGAAGCGAAAGAGCAGAGGGGACGCCTGGTTTGACATCATCAACTATATTTTGCTGACCCTCATTATGCTGCTCGTGTTGTACCCGCTGTACTTTGTGCTGGCTGCCTCATTCAGCGATCCCAATTATATCTACTCCGGTGAGGTCTGGCTGTTTCCGAAAGGCTTCACGCTGGACGGCTATGAGCGGATATTCAGTGACTCATCCATCTGGATCGGGTATGGGAATTCTATTTTATACGCAACGCTGGGGACCTTAATTGGAGTTGCCGTGACGGTATTCGCAGCGTATCCGCTGGCCCGTAAGGATCTGGCCGGGAAGTCGGTAATTATGTGGTTTTTGCTGGTGACGATGTTCTTCAGCGGCGGGCTGATTCCGACCTACCTGCTGATAAAAGATTTGCACATGCTGAACACAATGTGGGCACTGGTCATTCCCGGAGCAGGCGGTGTATTCAACGTCATCATTGTCAGAACCTTTTTCCAGTCGTCCATACCGGATGAGATGTGGGAAGCGGCTTCGATTGATGGATGCTCGAACACCAGATTCTTCTGGAGTATCGTTCTTCCCTTATCCAAATCCATTCTGGCGGTAATGGTGCTGTATCATGTGGTCGGCTTCTGGAACGGGTTCTTCGATGCCTTGATCTATTTGAATAATGAGAGCAAGTATCCGCTGCAATTGGTGCTGCGCAATATCCTTGTCCAGAATCAGGTCAATTCCGGGATGATGATTGATGTGGAATCCTATGCAGCCAAGATGCGCGTGACCGAACTGATCAAATACGGGGTCATCATGGTATCCAGTCTGCCGCTGCTGATTTTGTATCCTTTCCTGCAGAAGTATTTTGTCAAAGGCGTAATGATCGGTTCTATCAAGGGCTGATTCTCATATCCGGCACTTGAGAGGGGGGATGCACCGCCGTATTCAGGCCGACAATAGCAGAGCAACACAAGCAGTTAACGGATGGGATGAACAAAAGGGAGGTTATGGATAATGAAGTCTTTATTCAAAAATGCGGGGATTGTGGTATTGGCCGGTGCGTTTGTGCTGAGCGGGTGTTCAGGTAACGGAAACGGGTCAAAGAATCAGGCGGAGAATCCGGATCAGGAAGCGAATTTCAATGCAACCGGTCTTCCTATCGTAAATGAAGCTGTGTCCTTAAGAATGGTAGCCCCGAAGGCGGCTTTGGCGCCGGAGTTCACGGAGATGGAAATCTTCAAACGGCTGGAGAAGGATACTAATGTAAAGATTAACTGGGAGAACATTCCTGATACCGACTATACAGAGAAGAAAAACCTGCTGCTGGCTAGCGGCGATTTGCCGGATGCCTTTTATGCGGCCGGATTTACCGACTATGAGCTGATCAATTACGGTGAAGACGGAACTCTGATTCCGCTGGAGGATTTAATTGAGCAATATGCACCTAACTTGAAAGCGCTTCTGGACCGCCGGCCTGATATCAAATCATCCATTACCGCACCAGACGGGCACATCTACGGTCTGCCATCCTGGGAAGAGAATAACCTGGGAACGAACCCTTTCTTTCACGTTATCAATAAAAGCTGGCTGGATAAGCTGGGCCTGAAGGTGCCGGAAACGCTGGATGAATACACAGAAGCGCTGCTGGCCTTCAAAACGCAGGACCCGAACGGCAACGGCAAGCAGGATGAGATTCCGCTCAGCTTTATGCATATGCAGTGGTGTATGGATATCGCCGGACTATTCGGAGCCTTTGGACTTCCGGATAACCTGGAGCACCGTGTCGTCCGTGACGGCAAAGTTATTTTTACAGCGACTCAGCCTGAGTACAAGGAAGCCTTGAATTATTTTCATGAAAAATGGTATAAGCAGGGTCTGATTGATCCGGAATCCTTCACTCAGGATGCAGCACAGTATCTGGCCAAAGGCAAAACAACAGATGAAACGCTGGGCTCTTATGTCTGGTGGGAAGTGGAAGAGGTTGTCGGTACCGAACGTGCCAAGGATTATGTTCTGCTGTCCCCGCTTAAAGGTGCGGATGGGGAGCAGACGATTGGACACTCCAATGGCGGCGGGCCGGGACGCGGGTCTTTCGTCATTACCAAAGAGAACAGCAACCCGGAAATTACTATGCGCTGGATCGACCAGCAGTATGAGCCTTACATGGCTGCTCAGATCCACTGGGGTCCGCTGGATGTCGTATACAAGAAGGATGATAACGGTAAGCTCGTGAATCTGCCGCTGCCTGAGGGAGCGTCTGCAGGTGAATTCCGTCAAAAGGTTGCTCCGGGATCTGGCGCGCCTGGCGTCATTACCTTCGATGACTTCGGAAAAGTGGTAGATATGGAGCCCCGCGCCCAGCAGCGCGCTGAAGACCTGGCGAAATACTACAATCCGTATATGGAAAAAGAAAACTATCCGGGCATCTTCTTTGAACCGGAGGAGCTGGACACCATCAACAAGATTGAGCCGGAACTGATCAAGTATGTCAATACACAAAGAGGGAAGTTCATTGTAGACGGCGGCGCAGATGAGGCATGGGACAGCTACATCAAGACACTGGAAAAGATGGGCCTGAATGAATTGCTGGAAATCTATCAGACCGGGCTGGACCGCTACAATGCAAATCTAAAACAATAAATAAATAGAGTGTTAGGTGGGGAGAAGCTGTGCCAGATGTAATCGCGATTGGAGAGGTATTGATAGATTTTACTCCGGCAGGCCGTTCAGCCGCGGGGAATGAGCAGTTTGAGTGCAATCCTGGAGGAGCTCCGGCTAATGTGGCCGCTGCGTTGTCCCGTCTGGGTGCAAGATCGGCACTAATCAGCAAGGTTGGAGGAGATTCATTCGGCTCCTTACTGCACAATACACTGCTGAGCAGCGGTGTGGATGTAGCAGGCGTATCGGTAACGGACGAAGCAAGTACGACCCTGGCTTTTGTTCATCTGGATGAGCAGGGAGACCGGTCCTTCAGCTTCTTCCGGAAGCCGGGTGCAGATACCTTCTTGCATACGGAGGATATCCCATTCGGGCGGATCGAAGCCTGTCAGGCACTGCATTTCGGCTCATTGTCTATGACTCATGAACCTGCCCGTACAGCAACCAGGAAGGCAGTTCTTAAAGCTAAGGAAGCTGGAGTGCTGCTGTCGTTCGATCCGAATGTCCGGTTTGCATTATGGGAGAGCAAGGAAGAAGCGAGAGAGCATATTCTTTGGGGGTTGAATTATGCCGATATCCTGAAGGTTTCGGAAGAAGAGCTTTCTTTTATTACGGGCACAGAAGATATTGGAAAAGGTTCACTTACGCTTCAGCAGCAATTTGATATTGCACTCATTGTCGTTACTTTAGCGGAAAAAGGCTGCTATTACCGTCTGGCGGGCCAGGATGGATATGTGCCGGGCTTTAAGGTCAAGGCCATTGATACGACTGGAGCCGGAGATGCTTTTCTGGGCTGCCTGTTATATAAGATTCTGGATAGCGGGGTCTCCCTGAAGGAGCTGACCGCTCAGCAAATCACCAGCATGCTAACTTTTTCCAATGCCGGCGGAGCATTAGTAACAACACGAAAGGGGGCTCTCGGGTCCATGCCGACGACTGAGGAGATTAATATGATGATAGATTCCAGCAAACAATCTAGTGACGACCGGTTCAGACCCGGGTTCCACTTTTCACCTCCCGACAACTGGGCGAATGATCCCAACGGATTAGTCTACTACAAGGGAAGCTATCATCTATTCTATCAATATCATCCATATGGTAATAAGTGGGGGCCGATGCACTGGGGGCATGCAGTAAGTGAGGACCTGGTTCACTGGGAGCATGCGCCTGTTGCGCTATTCCCGGATGAGCATGGAGCTATCTTTTCGGGCTGCTGTGTAGTGGACTGGAATAACAGCAGCGGCATGTTCGAAGATTCCCGGGGAGGACTCGTTGCAATCTTTACGCATGCGGATACCCATCCGGAGACAGGCCAGCCGCGGCAGCGGCAGAGTCTGGCTTACAGCAGCGATGAAGGCCAGACCTGGCAGAAGTATGAGGGGAATCCCGTGCTTGCCGAGGAGGAGCTGATAGACTTCCGGGACCCCAAGGTATTCTGGCATGCGCAAAGTGAACGGTGGATCATGGCGATTGTTGCAGGAGACCACGCCCGGTTCTATGCCTCTGACAATTTGCGCGACTGGTCGCTGACCGGTCAATTCGGCCAAGAAGAAGGCTCGCATGACGGCGTCTGGGAATGCCCGGATCTGTTTCAGCTGCCGGTGGATGACAGCGGCCGTTCGAAATGGGTGCTGATTATCAGCATCGGGGACAATCCAGATTGTCCTGAAGGTTCGCGCACGCAATATTTCATTGGCGAATTCGACGGAAAGACGTTCATTAATGACAACCCGGCCGATCATATCCTGTGGCTGGATTATGGCAGAGACAACTATGCAGGCGTTACCTGGTCTGATATTCCCGAGCAAGACGGCCGCCGCGTCCTCATCGGGTGGATGAGCAACTGGAAATATGCCAACGAGACTCCAACCGGTTCCTGGAGAGGTGCAATGACATTGCCCCGCGCCTTATCGCTGACGAGCAAGGACGGGAGTGTCGTGCTGACCCAAATGCCTGTCCGGGAAATAGAGCAGCTGCGCAAAGAATCCGTGAGCTGGAAGGACGTCACTGTTACGCCTGAATCTCCTTTCATACAGCAGACGAATCATAATCTGCTGGAGATTGCAGCAGATCTCGATGTCCGCTCCGGGGATGAAGTCTATATTCATCTGAAATCCTCGGGACAAAGTGAGGTCATTATCGGTTATGATCCTGCTGATAAGCGGCTGTTCACCGACCGCATCCATTCGGGTGTGACCGATTTCCATCCGGCGTTTGCCAGCCGGCATGGTGCAGGCTTGGCTACGGGGAATGGACAGCTCAGGCTGCAGATCTGGCTGGACCGTAATGCAGTTGAAGTATATGCGGACAATGGTCTGGTTGTGCTGACCGATCAGATTTTCCCCGAGTCTCCGATTGAGAGTATAGGCATTAGTACGAAGACAGGGCAGGTGGTTGTGAACTCCCTGCAGATTCACACGCTGGACGCTGTTCAGATTCCATATGTCAGTACTGGGCAGCCAGCAAGGAGGAATGAGGCATGAACAGCTCAGCGGGAGACCGCGGACTAACGATGCATTGGGCTTTTGATGAAGGAGCCGGAGCTAGTGCACTGGAGAAAGTCACTGATACGGTGGATAATGTCCATTACGTATTCAATAATGCGGAGTTTACAGACCCTTGTACTCCGCAGTGGAGGGCGGGTGTAGCAGGTAGCAGTCTTCTCTTCGATGGTTATTCAACCTATATTGAACATTCTGTCCATAGAGAAGGCCGTAGTGGAGAGCCGAAATTTCTGACGGCTCTCAGCATCGGGGTTTGGGTTGCTCCGCGAACCTATGAATGGGGACATGAAGGCAAGCTGGCCGCCATTGTTAACAAGCACAATAAGGATGCCGGGCAGGGGTATCTGCTTGGCATGTTCCGTCACGGCTCCTGGTCCTTCCAAATCGGGCTTGAGGGAAAGGAATGGATCGAAATCTGGTCACCGGACGGCTGTGAACTGCCCAAGAATGAATGGTCTTATGTAAATGCCGTATTCAATGGGGATAAAGGTGAGCTTAAGCTGTATTTGAACGGCAGCGAGATTGCTTCGGCGGTCGTACCTGCCGGTTCCCGGCTGGCGGAAGCCGGGGATACAGACCTGCTCATTGGCAGGAACAATCACAGCAGTAAGCTTGCAGAGGTGTTCAGCCTCCATATGTTCAGCGGGCTTATGGATGAGCTGAAGATTTATAGCCGTGCTCTGAGTAACGAGGAAGTGGCCTCTTCTTATCAGGAGGTGCTCGCCGCACATGGAGGCGTCCGGCCGCAAGTGGCATATGACGACATCAGGCTGGACCGCACTCCCCTGCTTGCAGACCGGCACAGACCGCAATATCATGTCAGCCCGCCGGCACACTGGATGAACGAGCCGCATGCACCAATCTATTTTGACGGGAAATATCATTTGTTCTATCAGCATAATCCGCAAGGGCCGTATTTCCATCATATTCATTGGGGGCATTGGGTAAGTGAAGATCTGGTGCATTGGCGTGATCTTCCTGTAGCCCTGGCACCCGAGAAGGATCAGCTCGCACCCGACGGAATCTGGTCAGGAAGTGCGGCTTATGATGCTGACGGCCTGCCTGTCCTGTTCTTTACAGCGGGCAATGACAGTGCGTCACCGAATCAGAGCGTAGCGCTGGCCAGAAGCACTTATTCTGCAGACGGGAATTCTGATCTGGTCAGGTGGATCAAACATCCGGAGCCGCTTATTGTACAGCAGCAGGGGATCGGAGCCTTCGGAGATTTCCGGGACCCGTTCGTGTGGAAGGATGAGGATGGCTGGTATGCCCTGGTCGGATCGGGGACGGAAGGCGGAGCGGGAGCAGCGCTCGCATTTTCATCAAAAGACATGCTGAACTGGACGTACAAAGGAGCATTTTTTGAAGCGGATATTCAGAAGTTCCCTTACCTTGGACCGATCTGGGAGCTCCCTGTATTCCTCCCTCTGGGCACTGACAAGCAAGGTGTGAGTAAGCATCTTCTGCTGGTCAGTCCTGTAGGAGCCGGTGCCGATGTTGAAGTGTTCTACTGGATCGGACAGCTGGATAAGCACAATCTGTCTTTCATACCCGATCAGGAGGAACCTCAACTAATGGATGTCGGAGATTTCCATTTTACCGGGCCGAGCGGGATGGTTGATCCGGTGACAGGCAGGAATATCGTCTTTACGATCGCGCAGGGTGACCGGACATCCATGCTGGAATATCAGTCCGGCTGGGCTCATAACGGCGGTTTGCCGGTAAGCGTGTATTTGCGGGAGGACGGCAGGCTCGGAATTGAGCCGATACATGAGCTGCAGTCACTGCGGGGTGAGAAGCGATTATCGCTTCGTGACAAGTCATTAACAGAAGCCAATGACCTGCTGAAGGCTATTCAGGGCGATATGCTGGAGATTCAGCTGGAAATGGAACAGGGAAGTGCCGCACAGCTTGGAATCAAGGTCCGGTGTGCACCGGATGGAGAGGAAGAAACACTCCTGTATTATGACTGGAAGAAATCTGCTCTTTTGGCCGACCGGACGAAAACTTCGCAGCATCCGGAAGAAAAATGCAGCGGAATTCAGGGCGGTAAGCTGGAGCTATGCGGCGAGAATCTGAAGCTGCACATCTATCTGGACCGCTCCATGGTGGAGGCCTATGCCAACGGGCTTAAAAGCCTGACTACCCGGGTATACCCGGGCCGAAAGGATGCCTTGGGGCTTAAGCTCTGGGGAGACGGGGAGTCTATGGTGAAGTCGATGGAGATTTGGGATATGAAGTCTATATGGTAATGCGGAGCGCCACGGCGCTCCATCCCTTATGGATACAGAATGACTTAGACAGCTTAATGGCTATTTGTAAGCGCTTTACAAATTAATCCGGATAAGAAAATAACGAAGGAGGCTTGTTAATGAGGAAAGCTAGCCGAAATACATCATGGATTTCCAGAGGGGTAGCGGGGATCTTAGTTCTTCAGCTTGCGGCTCCAGGTATTCAAGGCATAGCCGCAGCCGCACCAGTGGGAGGAGCAGCTTCTATTCCAAAGGCTGATGTAGGGTCATCCGTTACCGTCGTTGTCTACCAGGAATCGAATACAGTTGCACGATTGACAGCAGCGGATGCAGTCTATGAAATGGTTAACCCGGGCTTTGAAACCGGAGACTTGACGGGATGGACTGTAACCAAAGGAAACGCGTTTGGTCCGGATAGTGTATCCGGGGATCCCACCTGGTGGGCGGAACAAATCCCTTATAACCAGGAGGGGACTTATCATTTAAACGGCTGGAAATATGACGAGTCTGCTACAGGCGTGCTCCGGTCCAGTACCTTCGAGTTGGGCGGCAGCGGATGGATCAGCTTCAAGCTTGGCGGCGGCAAAAATCCGGACAAGGTCTATGTAAATATTATAGAGGCGGACACGGGGCAGGTGGTTGCCAGATACGGCAACAGCGCATTCGCCGACACAGGTTT
Organism: Paenibacillus camerounensis; assembly: GCF_000723885.1. Lineage (GTDB taxonomy): Bacteria > Bacillota > Bacilli > Paenibacillales > Paenibacillaceae > Paenibacillus_AQ > Paenibacillus_AQ camerounensis. The sequence goes on along the minus strand of NZ_CCDG010000004.1, from coordinate 63,333 downwards.
CCCGAACCCTGCCCAGGGCATGCGGCTTGCCAATATGGAGCAGTATAAGGCCGATCTTTCCGGACATTTGGGAGAGAAGCTGTATATAGAGATCGTCGATAATGCAACTGCGGATTGGGGTTTGATTTTTGCAGATGCCTTTAACATGTACCATGAATCAGAGCCTGCCGGTGGCACTGTTGCTAAAGATATTAAGCCGGATTTCCAGCGGTATCAAATCCGGAATCCCGGCTTTGAAACGGGAGATCTTACAGGATGGACCGTTGTGGAAGGTGAAGCGTTCGGGCCAGAGAGCGTATCAGATGAAACTGCCTGGTGGGCGGAACAAATCCCGTACAATCAGGAGGGCACTTATCATCTAAACGGCTGGAAATATCCCGAAGCTGCGACGGGAGTCCTTCGTTCCAGCACCTTTGAGCTGGGAGGAACAGGCTGGATTACCTTTAGGCTGGGCGGGGGCAAGCATACAGATCAAGCCTATGTTAGTGTTGTCGATGCCGATACCGGGAACCTGATTGCCAGATACGGCAATAGCGAGTTTAACGATTCCGGCTTCCCTTACCCGGCGCAGGGCATGAGGTTTGCCAATCTGGAGCAGTACAAGGCGGACCTGTCCAAGTATACCGGCAAAAGACTCTATATCGAAATTGTTGATCATGCAGTCTCGGATTGGGGTGTGATGTTTGCGGATGACTTCCAGACCTTTAACGAGAGCGTGCCGGAAGAAGGGGTTATGGCTGAGAACATCATTCCAACCGAAATCACAAACCGGGGCTTTGAGACGGGTACGCTTGAAGGCTGGACGGTCACTGGGGATGCTTTTCAAGTGACCGATCAAGCAGCTGCTGGTAAGGAAGGCAGCTTTTATGCCAAATCAACCTTGGAAGGAGAAGGCTCAATTACTTCAAGTGCCTTTACCCTTCAGGGGAACGGGACGATTACCTTTTCCATTGTGGATATTGTTCAACCTGCGGATGCCTATGTCGCACTATATGATGCAAGTACAAATGAATTGCTTAGACAAACAGGCAATATCGGTGCAAATGAGAAGATTACCTGGCATGTATATGAACACTACAACAAGAGTCTCTATATCAAGGTAACCGATCAGTCGGATCAGTCCCGAATTTCCGTGGATGCTTTCCAGGCAAACAGTATGGGCAACATCTTCTATATGAATTTGGATGAAGGCGCGGGCAAGAAGGCGCTGGAGCAAGTGAGCAATCTTGAACACGATGTCAACTATGTATTTAATAGCGCAAGGTACATGGATTCCAAAGATCCGAGATGGACTCCGCGTGGAGTAAAGGGCGGCGCCCTGCTGTTTGACGGATACTCAAATGATATTGAAGTAAATGCGAGTGACACTATTCCGGTAAGCGACGCGCTGACGGTCGAAGCCTGGGTGGCCCCGCGCAGCTATGAATGGGGAGATGGCAATAAGCTTTCTGCCATAGTAAATCAGTCTGATCAGGATAAGGCGGAAGGCTTCGCACTTGGTATGTACCGGCATGGCACATGGTCCTTTCAGGCCGGCATCGGCGGACAGTGGGTCCAGGTATGGGTTAATGATCATCCGCTTGAGAAATACAAGTGGAATTACATTGCTGCCACTTTTGATAAGGGAACCGGAGAAATTAAGCTGTACCTCAACGGGGAGCAGGTTGCCTCCCGTTCAACCCCTATCAATGTTCCAATCACATCATCAACAGCTAGTCTGATCATCGGTAAAAATAATAATCCCGTCGAGCTCGCAGGCCTGTTCTCCTACAATATGTTCAGCGGACTTATTGATGAAGTGAAGCTGCAGAACAAAGCGCTTACGGGTCAAGAAATTCTGGCGGAGTATGAGAATGTGAAGACGCTTCACGGAGGAGCGGTTCCGGAAATTCCAGCCGGTGATATTGATGAAGACCCGGGTGTGTTCGACTGGGATCAGCACCGTCCGCAGTACCATGCGATGCCTCCGCAGAACTGGATGAACGAAGCGCATGCACCGATTTATTTTGACGGTAAGTATCATTTATTCTATCAGCATAATCCGCAAGGTCCGTTCTGGCATCAGATTCACTGGGGACATTGGGTAAGTGACGATATGGTGCACTGGGACAATGTACGGCCTGCACTTGCACCTGAGGCGGGTACGCTTGATCCGGACGGTGCTTGGTCAGGCAGCGCGGCTTATGACCGTGACGGAAATCCCGTTCTATTCTATACCGCCGGCAATGACTCTCTATCGCCGAACCAAAGAACCGGGCTGGCGACCCCGGCTGATTTGTCGGACCCCGATTTAGAGCAATGGGTGAAATATCCTGAGCCAGTAACGGAGCAGAACGGAAACGGCATTCATAACGAATTCAGAGACCCCTATGTATGGTATGACCAGGAGACCGACAAGTGGTATCAGCTGGTAACCTCCGGTCTTACAGACTTCAGCAGTGGTACAGCATTGGTGTACGTGTCTGATGATATGTACAACTGGGAGTATAAAGGTCCGTTATATGTCAGTGACAGAAATCTTTATCCAGAGCTCGGTACAGTATGGGAACTGCCAGTATTACTGCCGCTAGGTGAGGATAGTGCAGGACAACAAAAATATATTTTTATGGTTAATCCCCATGAGAAGCCAGAGCATGTTCCGCCTGCTAACGATGTTCAAAGAGATGTTGAAGTCTTTTACTGGATTGGAACCTGGGATAGAGATAACTTCAAGTTTATACCTGATCAGGATGCTCCCTCCAAAATGGATGTGGGGGACGGGTATTTAACCGCTGAAAGCGGGATGGTCACCCCTGACGGAAGAACGGTCGTGTTCTCCATGGTGCAGAATGTAAGAACGCCGCAGGCTGAATATCAGGCTGGATGGGCACATAACCTCGCGCTGCCGGTTTCCTTGAGCCTGGATGAGCACGATGAATTGCGCATTGAGCCCATTGAGGAATTGCAGAGTCTGCGGGGAGATAAGATTGTTGATTTCACGGACAAAAATGTGGCTGCCGCCAATCAATTGATCCAGAGTGTCAATGGCGACATGCTGGAGATCGTGATGGAGATTGATCCGGGCGAAGCCGAGAAATTCGGCCTTAAAGTGAGGCGCTCCGATAACGGCCAGGAGGAAACGCTGATTTACTACGATAAGGCCGACAATACGTTTAATGTGGACCGTACGAAGAGCAGTATTGACCCCGATGTCCGCGTGGACGGAATTCAAGGCGGGTACGTTGATCTTGACGGCGAGAATCTAAAGCTGCATATCTTCCTCGATCGCTCGGTTGTTGAAGCCTTTGCCAATTACAAGAAAAAGCTGACAACCCGCGTCTACGTAGGCAGATACGACTCCCTGGGCCTCAAGGTCTGGGCCGACAACGATATTACAATCAAGTCCATGGAAGTATGGAATATGAATGCACTGACAGGTGAACCGGCAGCTCCGGTCTATGTACCTGACAACTGGGACAACTCCGTATACACCGATGTTACGGATCTGCCTAACCATGATTTTGCTGCAGGAGCCTTAACAGGCTGGATTACTGAAGGAGATGCGTTCCAGGATGTCCATGTGACCGATGCCAAGTTCTTCTGGGACACGATCTACTTCAATCCTTCGCATAAAATTCCGGGCGGCTATCATTTATGGGGCTTCAACGAGGCAGCCGGCGGTGACAGCTTGACGGGAACGCTGAAGTCGCAGACTTTCGTCCTTGGCGGCAACGGCAAGATCAACTTCCTGGTCAGCGGCGGGCGTGATATCGACAAGCTGTATGTAGCGCTGGTCCGGGCATCGGACGGCAAGGAGCTGTTTAAAGAGACGGCAACGAATTATGAGGAATATCAGCGGAAGATCTGGGATGCATCACCTTATATCGGCGAGGAGCTATACATTAAGGTTGTTGACCAATCCACAGGCGGGTTCGGACATATTAACGTCGATGATTTCAATGTACCGGTTAAGGTGCAGAACGGGGTTGACCCGACAGGCCCGACAGGTCCAATTGACCTAACAGACCCAACAGATCCAACGGGTCCGAGCGGTCCAGCAAATCCTCCGGTCCAGCCTGTAAATCAGGACAGCCAACCGGTCAGTCCGGGCAGCCTGTCATTCGAGCTGGCCAAGGGAGAGCGGCAGGTACTGTTTCCGGCGAACCTGGCGGCAAATGACGGTAAGAATGCGCTGAGAATTAAAAATACAGATATAGAAGTTGAAATTCCCGCAGATGTATTGAAGGATTTACAGGCAAGGGTTTCGGAGAGCGAGCTTGGACAAGCGAAGATTTCTTTTGAAATGGAAGCTCTAACTTCAGAGCAGAGCAAAGAGCTGGTTAGACAAGCTAGGCAGAGAAATCAGGCGGACATTTCAGCAGCTGGAGAGATCTACAATTTCAAATTGTCTATTGTAAAGCTTGACGGGACGAAACTGACACTTGAGAAGTTCACCAAACCCATCACTGTCAGCTTGTACGCACAGGCGGATTCCCGCCAGGATTTAACGGGCATTTATTACATTTCAGATGACGGCAGACTGGAATATATAGGCGGAGCCTTTGCTGACGGTAACTGGACGGCAGAGGTGAGTCATTTCAGCAAGTATGCAGTCCTTACTTATGATAAATCCTTTGAGGATGTGAATGCTTCCTACTTTGCCTATGATGTCATAAAAAAGATGGCTGCCAAGCAAATTGTCCTGGGAGTGAGTGAAACGGCATTCGCACCAAAGCAAAAGGTAAGCAGAGCTGAGTTTGCTTCCTTGATCACTCGTGCCCTCGGTATAAGAGGGACGAACGCACCTGCATTCAAGGATGTAGACTCCGCCAAATGGTATGCTTCCTCCATTGCCGCAGTGTACGAAGCAGGGATTGTCACCGGAAGAAGCAAAGATACCTTTGCGCCTGAGGATACCCTAAGCCGGGAAGAAATGGCATCCATGATTTACAAAGCATATCTGTTTCATACAGGACAGAATGCTGCTGGTAACCGTCAAAGCAGTTTCAAGGATGCCGGTACGATAAGCGTATGGGCTGCAGATGCAGTCGCCGACTTACAGGAGCTTGGGTTAGTTGACGGGCGCGGCAATCAGGTATTCATGCCTCATGAAACGGTGAATCGTGCGGAAAGCGCGCAAATCATCTCGCTGCTGCTGGATGTATCAGGTGAATAACGGGAGGAATATTTAATGAATGAATTTTTTTATCGCCCTGAGAACGCCTGGGTGGGGGATGTAATCCCCTACTATGAAGATGGAGAGTTTAAACTGTTTTATCTGCATGGCTGGAGAGAGAACGATCAGGAGGGCCTTGATCATGGCTGGCATCTGCTTGGAACGAAGGACTTCGTGAATTACAGGGAAGATGGAGCCTGCAAAATCGAAGGCGGAACCGGACATATTCTCAAAGTGGACGATGTTTATCATATGTTCTATTGTATTTTTCCTGAAGGGAAACAGCTCGCCTGCCATGCCATCAGTAAAGATCTGCGGACATGGGAGCCGATTCCCGAAGACACTTTTGGTCCGGACGGCGAAATTTATGAGCTGGCGGACTGGCGTGATCCCTTTGTTTTCTGGAATGAAGAAGAGGGACAATACTGGATGCTGATTGCAGCGCTGGCTAAAGGACCGACGAACCGGAAAGGCTGCACAGGCTTGCTAACATCCATGGATCTCAAGTATTGGGAATACCGGGAGCCGCTGTATGCACCGAACTTGCATGTAGGCGCACATGAATGCCCGGATTTGTTCCGGATGGGAGATTGGTGGTATCTGATTTATTCTTCCTATACGGGGCGATTCGGTACCTTTTACCGGATGAGTCGTTCCTTGAACGGGCCATGGGTTACACCGCCGGAGGAAGCCTTTGATGGACGGGCATATTATGCGGCGAAGTCGGAATCCGATGGAGAGAAGCGGTATTTATTCGGCTGGAATCCGACAAAGAACGACGATCTGTTTGGCTGGAATCCGCCTAAAGCTTCAGGCAAAGATTATGACACATGGGATTGGGGCGGCAATCTGGTTGTGCATGAGATCGTACAGCGCCCGGACGGGACACTAGGGGTAAAGGTTCCGGAGACGATAGACTCTGCCTTTACCAAACAAGTATCCACGAGCTTTCAGGAAATCGCCGGAGATTGGTCGATTACGAACGATGTGCTGCGCAGCGATTCCCCTTATTCCTTTGCAGGCTGCATCACAGAGGAAGAATTGCCCGATCAGTGCAAAATTTCTACAACTGTACGTTTCTCGGAATCAACCCAGGGTCTGGGGTTCATGCTTCGTGCAGGTGAGGCTCTTGATTTTGCCTACTATATCATGCTTGAGCCTCAGCGTGGCAGGATTACCTTCCGGGGGCCGATTATGCAGTCTGAAGAAGGAGGGAAAACCTTCCCTTATGAGGTGGAGCTGGAACGTCCGCTCAAGCTGCTGCCGGATCAGGAGTATGAAATGAAGGTATTCGTGGACAACACGATTTGTGAAATCTATATCGGTGGAGATGTGGCGATGAGTGCCAGAATGTACGACATCCGGCAAGGAAAGCTTGCCGTATTCGTCAGTCAAGGTGCAGCGGAGTTTAAACGGGTCAAGATAGAAACGCTATAAGCGTATTTAGAATAAACACCTGAAATATACTCGTCTATAAAGGGATTAATCTTTTTTTTGTCAACCTTTAGATGCTATGCGAATAACCCCTTCATATTGATAACTTAAAATCGGTATGTCTATAATAAGCGGTATGAAGGGGGGAGCAGACGATTCGCTATTTATACGAATTTATTCAGCATCAGGACGATCTGCCGATGAAGCTCTTCGTGAATTCCGTACAGCATATTGATTTTCATTGGCATAAGGAAGTTGAGATCCTGTATCTTCTCCACGGCTCGATTAACATGTATCTGGACCAGAAGCAATATACGCTCCAGGAAGATGATATTCTCGTGATAAACAGTATGTCGGTTCACAAGATTGAGCGGACCCATCAGGAAAATGTGTTGTTAACCCTGCAGTTCGGACCCGAGCTGCTGCATAATAATGCGTTCATCTCCTGTAACTCTGCCGGTCATTCCGGGCAGGACCCGTCGAGTCTGCACAGCATCAAGCACAACCTTGCACAAATGGTCTGGGAGATTAACAAGAAATCGCCGGGTTATCACAGCTACACGATAGGCCGATTACAGATGTTATGCGGATGCCTGCTGCGATATTTTGCAGACGGTACGAATCCGGCGGTGGCAGAAGGAAGCAGGGACAATGATTATAAAAGACTGAACAGTGTCCTCACCTACATTGACCGCCACTATAATGAAAAGATTACGCTGCAGGATATGGCGGACTCCGAGCATTTAAGCCTGCATTATTTTTCCCACTTCTTCACGGACAAAATCGGCATCCCCTTTCAAAAGTATCTGACGCTTATCCGCCTGGAAAAGGCCCAGCTTCAGCTGGCAGAAAGCGATAAGACCATCTCCGAAATTGCCCTGGATTGCGGATTTGCCAACGTGAAGCTGTTCAACAAATATTTTAAGGAAAAATACGGCTGCACGCCGGGCTCCTACAGGGAAGCTTCACTTGCACCGGAACCGCACCGGCTGAACCGGAACCGCAAGCCCAAAACGTATGAGGAATCCTCAAGCGGGGACTATTATGAGATGGACACAATGAACGCCATAGGGTCACTGTACCGCTATCTGGACGTCACAACGGATAACGGTCAGTCCGGCGTTCCGCTGTCGGCTGCTCTTACGGCTGCCCCTGAACGGATTGAGGTTCGTACAGATCAGACAACGGCTAGCTACAAAAAGCACTGGAATATCACCACAACGGCCGGAAGAGCCGTAGAAGGATTGCGCGAGGATTGGCGGAAGCAGCTGATTGCTTTGAAGGGAAGCATCCCGTTCCGGTATATCCGGTTTCACGGCATTTTTAATGATGAGATGATGGTATACAGTGAAAAGGATGACGGCACACCGGTCTATAACTGGTCTTACGTGGACAAGCTGTACGATTTCCTTCTGGAGCAGGGAGTCCGGCCGTTTGTTGAATTGAGCTTTATGCCGGGACAGCTGGCGAGGTCCAGAGAAACGCTGTTCTGGTGGAGAGGCAATATCAGTCCGCCGGCAGATCCTGCCAAGTGGGAAGCGCTGGTCCGGGCCTTCATCCGTCATTGTCTGAACCGTTACGGGGCGGATGAGGTGAAGCAGTGGTATTTTGAAGTGTGGAACGAGCCGGACCTGGCAGGGGTCTGCTGGGCAGGCAGCAAAGAAGAGTACTTCACTTTTTACGAATCCACCGTTCATGCGATTAAATCAGTGCTTCCGGAGCTGAGGACAGGCGGGCCCGCTATGGGGTACGGCTCAATCTGGAACGATACCTGGGCAGAGGACTTTTTAGCTTACTGCCGCTCGCGGGAAGTGCCGCTCGATTTCTTTTCGTTCCATATTTATTCGGAATATCCCAAGCTAAAGACGGAAGAAGGCCGTTTGACCCGGATCATGCCCCCGGCATTTTTCAAAGAAAGCATTGACCGTGTGCGGCACAAAATGAAGGCAGCCTCCTACAGTGACGTTGAGCTTCATATTACCGAGTGGAATTTTTCGCTGTATGACCGGAATCTGCTGCACGATACGATGTTTATGGCCCCGTTTGTCATCTACCATACAATGAATACGCTCGGGGACGCGGAGGCGATGGCCTACTGGTCCTTTACCGATGTTTTTGAAGAAAGTGTCGTTCCGGCTTCCCCGTTCTATGGAGGCTTTGGCCTGATTAACCGCGACGGGCTGAAGAAGCCCGGGTATTATGCGTTTGAGCTGATGCAGAAGCTGGGTGAGGAGCTGCTGAAGCAGGGGGATGGTTATGTCTTTACCCGGAAAAGCGACGGAAGCCTGCAGTTCCTGTTCTATCACTACGTCCATGTGGATCAGCTGTTTGCGAGCGGAGACTGGTCTGAGCTGTCCGGCTCCACCCGTTATGATGTATTTGAGGAAAAAGGCAGCAAAGCCTTTGAGATCACGCTAAACCAGCTCGCAGGACCCTATAAATGCACCAGCTATCAACTGGACCGGGAGCATGGGTCGGTATTCGATGAGTGGATGACGATGGGATCGCCTGATTTTTTAACGCAGGAGGAAATTCAGTATTTAAACAGCAGAAGCGGCCCGGTCATCCGGACAGAGCTTGTAGTGCAGGAAGGCTGGCGCAAAGACATTGTACTCCCGCCCCATGGGGTGCTGCTGCTCCAGCTCGAAAGACAGTTTTAATTGAAAATACACCGCGCAAACATCCCTTTTTGCTGAAGGGGTGTTTTTTGCTGTTTATTTTGAACAGAAGCAGACAAGCTAGTACAGGAGGCAGGAAGTAGGCAAAATACGAACCCGGATGCGGCAAGTTACAACAAGAAAACGGTATCATAAAACACTATACTAGGGTTGTATCAGCATCAGCTAAGAGAAAGACAGGGGGAATTTAGATGAAGCGTTTCATGAAGTGGATGACAGAATCGTTTGCACCTAGATTGGAGGCGTTTACAAATAATCTCTGGGTGGCATCCATTCAGGAAGCCATTATGGTGGCGATTCCGATGATTTTTATCGGCTCGATTATTACACTCATTTCAATCTTGAAGGATTTCATTCCGGGGATGCCGGATCTTACACCCATCACGACCTTTAGCTTCGGGCTATTGGGGTTGTTTATTGCTTTTTTAACGCCGTATACCGTCATGGAAAAAAGAGAGCGTCACAAAATCAAGCTGCTGGCGGGAATGAGCGGGGTCTCCCTTTTCGTGATGCTGCTTAACCCGACCCTAAATGAAGACGGTACCATCCAGTTCATTCTGGAACGGTTTGGACCTTCGGGGATGATCACGGCACTCCTGGTTGGTGTGTTTGTGGCTCTTGTCATGAATCTGTGCAACAAATTTTCATTCTTCAAAAAAGGCTCCTCCCTTCCGGAGTTCATTATGGACTGGTTTGATTTTCTCGTGCCGATCGCCCTTATCTTAACTACAGGCTGGGTTCTGGTCTATCCGCTTCATTTCGATATTTTTGCACTGATTGTCAATGTGTTCGAGCCGATCAATGCCATGGGTCAAAGTCTGACCGGCTTTGTATTGTTCAACTTTATCGGCGTGGTGCTGTATTCCTTCGGTGTAAGCCCTTGGGTGATGACTCCGATCTGGTACGCTATTTGGATTCCTGCCATTGAACAGAATGCAGCCCTCGTCGCAGCCGGTCAGGACCCGGTCAACATCAATACGTTCGAAACCTTTTTCTCCGGCTGGCTGGGTATCGGCGGGATGGGCGCTACGCTGCCTTTAGTGGTCTGGTTCCTGCTGGCCCGGTCCAAAAAATTGAAGTCTGTCGGCAAAGCGACAATCCTCCCGTCCTTGTTCAATATTAACGAGCCGGTTGTGTACGGGGCACCGATTGCGTTCAATCCGCTGCTTATGGTGCCGATGTGGATTAACGGGCTGATCACGCCGATTCTCGTGTATATCGTCCTCGATATGGGGCTGGTCCGGATTCCAAGCCAAATCTTCCAGCTGTGGTATACCCCGATCGGGCTGTCTACCTACCTGATGAGCGGATTCAACGGGCTCATTCTGCTGGCGGTGGTTCTGCTGATTGTGTTTGCGGTCTGGTTTCCGTTCTTCAAGCTGTATGATGCCCAGGAGCTGAAAAAGGAACAGGAAAATTAATCTGACAATAAAGGATGGAGCAGCATGAATAAATCACCTGATGAATTGTTGAAGGCAATGACCCTTACCGAAAAAGCCTCGCTTGTTGCGGGACTGAATATGTGGATGACCAAAGGGATCGAGCGGCTGAATATCCCGCCTGTTCATATGTATGACGGAACCAACGGGATCCGTAAGACGAACAGTAATGAAGAGATGGGAATTACCACGGAAAATGTACCGGCGACCTGTTACCCGACAGGCTCTGCGATTGGCTCCTCCTGGAACACAGCGCTGCTGCATGAGGTAGGCGTGGCGCTTGGACAGGAGTCCAAGACGATGGAGGTAGAACTGCTGCTCGGTCCTGGCGTCAATATGAAAAGAACACCGCTAGGCGGAAGAAACTTCGAATACTATTCGGAGGACCCCTGCCTGACGGGCGAGCTTGGCGCAGCCTTCATTAACGGTATCCAAAGCGAAGGCGTCGGAGCCTCGGTCAAGCACTTTGCGGGCAACAACCAGGAGTTCGAGAAAATGGTGACCAGCTCGGAAATCGATGAGCGGACACTGCGTGAAATTTACCTGAGTGCCTTTGAACGGATCATCAAAAAGTCCGATCCATGGACGGTCATGTGCTCCTATAACCTGCTGAATGGAACCTATACCAGCGAGAACGAGCATTTATTAAACGATATTCTCAGAGAAGAGTGGGGTTACGAAGGTGTGGTCCTGTCCGACTGGACAGCCGTTAATGACCGGATACGCGGGCTAAAGGCCGGACTTGACCTTGAAATGCCGGGCCCGGCCCACTATAATGCCAAAGCCATAGTAGAGGCGGTTCAGGACGGGAAGCTATCCGAAGAGCAGCTGGACAAGAGTGTGCGCCGTATCCTGAAGCTGGTTGAACGGGTTACCGGAAACAAAGCTATAGAACAAGAGGATACAGATTACCATACGCTGGCCCGTAAAGCGGCGGCCGAAAGCATCGTGCTGCTGAAGAACGATAACGCGATTCTCCCGCTGCGGCCGGAAACGGTTTCGTCGATTGCGGTAATCGGACGGTTTGCGAAGAAGCCCAGAATTCAGGGAGCCGGCAGTGCCAAGGTAACCCCTGCCCGAGTCGATATTCCTTTGGATGAGATCAAAAAGCTGGCCGGTACTTTAGCTACTGTGAGCTATACAGCAGGATACCCGGAAGATGACTCCGTGAATGAAGAGCTTATTAAGGAAAGTGTAACGCTGGCCAAGAACGCCGATGTGGCAGTGCTGTTCGTAGGGCAGCCGGAATATGCCGAATCTGAAATGCATGATTTGAAGGGCATCGAGCTTCCCGAGCATCAGGTCAAGCTGATTCAGGCGGTTGCTGCTGTTCAGCCAAAATGTATCGTGATAACCAGCAGCGGCTCGGCACTGGTCATGCGTCCATGGGTGCAGCATGTTCCTGCCGTTATCCATTCCTGGCTGTCGGGTCAAGGCATGGGCAGATCCATAGCAGAGATATTGTTCGGTTACACCAATCCTTCAGGCAAGCTCTCTGAGACCTTCCCTGTGAAGCTGGCGGATAATCCTTCGCATATGCGGATCCGCGGAGAGAACGGCAAGCTGTATTACCGCGAAGGCCTATTCGTGGGTTATCGCTACTATGACCGTAAGGAGCTGGCGCCGCAATTCCCTTTCGGACACGGCCTGTCCTATACTTCTTTTGCCTATACAGATCTGGAAGTGGTTCAGCACGGTACTTGCGTCAAAGTATCTTTTCAACTGACAAACACAGGCAAGTCCAGAGGGAAAGAAGTCGTGCAGCTGTATGTACACGATGAAGAGTGCAAGTGGACCCGGGCGGAGAAGGAGCTGAAGGCCTTTGCCAAGGTGGAGCTTGATCCGGGCGAACAACAGACGATTGTCTTTGAGCTGGAGGAGAGAGATTTTTCATACTTCAATACCAGGTACAACCGCTGGGCTGCAGACACCGGATATTTTCAGATTCTGCTGGGCAGCTCGTCCAAGGACATCCGGATCACGGAGAGATTGCTCTGTGACTTCGGGAAGGAAGAAATCACCTTCCACAAATTCAGCCTTCTCAGCGAATGGGTCAGTGACCCGGCCGCAAAAGCTGTATTGGAAGAGCGCCTGAATGAAATGAATGAGCATGTCACAGACAAGGTATATCTTAATGAGGAGTTCGTCGGCTTCTGGGAGGACTTCCCGATGATAAAGGTCTTTCAGATGTTCGGCCAGACCTGGATGAACGAGCGCTCACCGGATGAAGTGATTCAGGAGCTTATTGAACGGGTTCACAGCCGATCTTCCCTCTCTGCTGTTCTAGTACCAAATGACACTTGCCTCTAAATATAAATAGTTAAGCAAAATACCCCCATCATGTGGCTTGCCGGAAGGCAGCACAGAGCAGCCATTCTCCTATTGCTGGAGAATGGCTGCTCTGTTGTTCTTTTACGGTTTATGGTTACATTTCAAACCCTTATATTGATTTAGTCAGCGTGATAACCCAGTTGCTGTCCACATTAAAGTTCCAGCCCAGCAGTCCGGTTATGAAGCGCAGAGGCACAACGGTTCTACCGTTCTCATCTGCAAATACTTTGCGCCCTACCGGCTGTCTGGTACCGTTAACTTCCATGTAATCCTTGCCCAGCCAGAAGGTCAGAGTGTCACTGCCTGCCATGACTGTTACAGCATTAGTTTTCTTGTCCCATTTGACCTCGGCACCAATGCCCTCGCTCAGGAAGCGCAGCGGTACGTAAGTGGTGTCACCCCATACACGTGGCATGGTATCCATCTTGGTCATTTTACCGTTCAGCGTCAGATTTTGACTACCAATCTGCATGATGACAGTTGTCATACTGCCGGTGTCCGGATTAGCGGGGACGGGTGTTGGTACAGGCACGGCAGGCTCCTGGAACTTGGAGTTGAATTGATCTACAATTGCACCGCTCAGCAGCTTGCCTACATCGAACATAAGAGCATAGCCCTGGCGCTCTGTCTGATAAGAGCCGGAGTAGTTCTGAACTGCATATTGGTCAAGGACCTGCTGTACCTGATTTTCGTGTGCGGTGAGGCCTTCAAGCGCACCAGCCTCCGGAATACGGCCTTCGGTCGCTGTACTCAGGAAGGAGGCCAGGTCTTTTGTGAATTGTGTGATTTGCATTTTGGCTGCCGCTACTCCCTCCAGGTCTCCGTTTTTCACGGCTGCTGCGTACTGCGCCTGCAGGTTTATGTGGTTGGTTGTCCAGATTTGCTCGAACTGATCAGCTCCTGCACTGCCATAGACAGAGGCGATTGCTGCCTTTAGATCCTGGGTATTGCCGGTTTCGGCTGCAATAAGTGCATTGCTGCTGTTGCCCGCACCATCATATTGCTCCTGCATCTGCAGGGTTGCAAGTGCGAAATGTTCGGCAAGGAGATAGTTCAGGGCAGATCTCAAATCTCCTGCAGGTGTATCGGACTTGGTGTTCTGAAATTTCTCAGGCATTTGTGTCACGATGGCCATTGACAGAGCTTTGCTGATCGTGAACATTTCGTTTAATCCGGCACGGTATGCCGAATAGGAACCGGCATAATCTCCGGATACATATTTATTGAAGGCATCCTGAACCTGATTCTCATGAAGACGGATTACTTTCTCGGCAGCAGCTTGAGGCAGGTTGCCCCCGGTTGCTGTTCCCAGGAAAGCGGAGAATTCCTGGACGAATTTCTCAACATTGGCTTCGGCCGTCTGGCGTGCTGCTGTATCACCGGACTTTGTTGCCTTTACCAGATCATCGGTATACTTGTTGTGGGCGCGGAAGATACGTCCGAATTCTGCTGCGCCTTCCTTACCGTACAACGATTCAATCGCCGGCAGCATATCGGCCGCATTCTGGTCCAATGCCGCATATGCAGCGGATGCATCAGGCGAACCTTCATACGCCTTAATCATAGCGTCTACCGCCAGCTGGAAATGCTCGGAAAGCAAATGATCCAGAGCCGCTCTCAGCTCAACGGCAGGAGTCATAATGGAAGCCTTCATCATAGTCATTTGTGCTGCCGTTACCGCCGTCGGAGCTGCCGCAGCATGTACTGGAGACATACCGGTTAGGGCCGGAACAATCAGAGCCAGGCTGAGCACAGGGACAGCCAGCTTCTTAACATCGAACTTCTTGGAATCCAGATTATTCGTATTGTACATTTTAAACATTGTAATCCCTCCATTGTGTGTGTAACATCAGGTGCGTAGGATTTGTGATTTAAGTTTCATGAAAATTTCATGAGGGGAACTTAAGTTTCAGCTCTCTTTATATAAACCTGGGACATAAGGACCAATCACCAAAAAATATAAAATTTAAAATATTATTTTTTTGGTAATATCCATTTTTATGAGTCTATAGTCATAATATTGAAGTTTTGGGCAAATGGAAGCTAGGTTGGATGGAGGCGCCCCGCTTCTTGTTCGATAATGCAGTCTTATTCTTACTCTCAATCCGCAGCTTGCTCAAGAATTGCCCGATAATCATTCACCCTGTTGCGGCCGGCCGCTTTGGAATAGTAAAGGGCCTGATCCGCCTCTGCAATTAGCTGCTCCGCAGAGGCGCCGGTGTGGGGCAGGCAATGGGATACACCTATGCTTATGGTCACCATACCGCTGATGCGGGAACCTGCATGGGAGAGCTTTTCGTTCTCGACGGCCGCCCGGAGCTTCTCAGCCAGAGCCAGTGCCCCGGTCCGGTTCGTATCCGGCAGGATCACTGCAAACTCCTCGCCTCCGTAACGCGCAATCAGATCGGAGGGGCGTCTTACGGCATCTTTTCCGAGCAGGGCTATTTTGCGCAAGCATTCATCCCCGGCCTGATGCCCGTATAGATCGTTGTAGGCTTTGAAATAGTCGATGTCAAACATAATCAGAGACAAGCCTTCCGGACTGCCGCTGCGCTGCGCACGTTTCCATTCCTTTTCCAGCGTTTCGTCGAAGTATCGCCGGTTGGCAATGTTTGTGAGCCCGTCCATTAGAGACAACTGCTGCAGCGTATTCTCCATTTTTTTTCGTTCTGTAATATCGGTTGCGGTCCCTATGAATCCGGTAATTTCGCCATCCAGCCAAAGCGGCGTGACGACAAGCAGAACAGTCAAGCGTGAACCGTCCTTGTGGATATATGACCATTCCCGTCCTTCCGGAGGCTGTTCCATTGCACAGTATTTGAAAACGTCCAATCCGTTGTAGGGTTTATGCGTTAAGCTGGACAATTCTCCGGCATAAACGGAAATTTCCTCCTTGTCATGGAACAGAAGCGGGGTTTCGCGTCCGATTAATGTATCCGGGGAATAGCCAAGTACCGTCTCCACTGCTTTGTTAATGTGAGTAATTTTCCCTTCAATATTAAAAACCGTAATGACTGTGCCTGCCGAGGACTGGAAAATAGCTTCCTGCAGCATGTGCAATGAACGGTACCGCCGTTCGCTGTTCTCCAGCTCTTGCCCGAGCTGGTTGGAATAAGTAAAGAAGGCAATCAGCCTGGCCGAGAAGAGGCCTCCGGAGCCAATTAGTGCCATATATGTAAATAACGCTGTATACGATACCTTGTCCAAAGAAGGCCCCATAAGCAGTGAAGCAATGGAAATAAGTGTAAGGCTTAACAGCAGCGAAAGGAGCCAGCGCCGCCAGTACTGGTCAATATACTGCATGATCAGACCGCTGCCGATGCCTGCTGTTATGATAGTAATGCACGCAGCAATCGTTGTAAGGGTAAACTCGCCAAACAGGGTTGTTCTGGCGATGACAATAAAAAGTACAGTCATTAAGGAGGCCGGCAGCCCTCCGAAATAAGCAGAACAGATGACTATTATATGCCGGAAATCTATCATGATATTTGGAGATACCTTATAGCTGAACAGCAGGAGAAGAAGGGCGCATAAGCCGTGCAATACACCAATCAGCAGCTTGAACTGCAGAGGACGGCTCGGTTTTTTCAGGTAATGGCGGAACAGCAGATTGAACAAAAAGAGAAATGCGGTCAATAACGCAAAATTGGCTATCATAAATCGGAACATTGGGATCGGCACCGCTTCCATTAAAAGTTAGGGTAGTCTTCTTATTCTACTACGTTTTTTAACGGCATAAGGCTGAGATTTGTGAATGGAAGCTTTTTCAATGGCAGCGGCAGGGGAAAGCTCAACTATGTCGATGTTATGACCTTTCATATAAAGGGCCAGATAGCCAGGGGACGTATTGTTGTACGGAAACAGCTGTTATGGGAAAAGCCGGCGCTGACGCACCGGCCTTTTCGCATTTCATCCCTCTTTACTCAATGCCTTCTTCTTGTGCGTTAGGAAACAGCTTGGTATCAAGATAACTGCAAGCACAACAGCAGACACAAGGAACCCGGCGTGGTACCCTTGTAACCCGTTCGCGACGGTCGGCTGCAGGCCTTGGATGACTGTTGCGACAACAGTGGCGATTACAGCTGAGCCGAAGCTTGCGCCAAGATTCTCGATAATGTTAATCCCGACGCCTGCCTCCGGCAGCTGCCTGCCGTCAAGTCCGGTGTAGGCCTCACTTGTTAGCGGAAGACTGATGCCCCCGATGCTGGCACCGCGGATGAACAGTACGATAGAGATCCAGATCATGCTTGTTGTGCCGGTAATAAAGATCAGCGGTACCGAACCGATCAGGGACAGAACGATGCTGACAAGGACAACGTATCTGGCACCGATTGTATCGATCATTTTGCCGAGGAAAGGCCGGGTAATGAGCATTCCGGCTCCCTGTGGAATCAGGGCAACTGCTGTTTGGATGGCCGTAAAATGACGGAAGTTCTGAAAGAACAGGGGCAGAATCAGCATGGGCCCCATGATGGCAATGTTGGCCAGGAACAGGCCGATGCTGGAGGCAGTGAAGCTTTTATGTGCGAATAAGTTCAGGGGCAGTACGGTCTGATTCTTTCTGATCCGGTTGTAGGCCAGATAGATGACAGCCAAAGCAAGGCCAATCCCGCTCCAGAGTATGGTTTCACCATTGTTGAATGAAGCATGGTCAGCTGCTTGGGTAATGCCGTATATCAACGCCGCACTCATAGAAGACAAAACAATGATCCCGAACAGATCGAGCTTACTTTCTTTGTTGAAGGGTTCGAAGTCAGGGATCTTGTTCATCATCAGCGGTGCAGTGATCAGAACAATGAACACATTGATGAAGAAAATCCAGTGCCAGGACGCTCCTTGAATGATGAAGCCGCCAATTACCGGTCCCAGGATGGGGCCGAAGATCATCGGGGTACTGACAATAGCCATGACCCGGCCCAGGTTCTCCTGACCGGCGGTTTTAACCAGCAGGGTGAACATTAAGGTCGTGATCACTCCGGCGCTAAAGCCCTGCAGCAGACGGAAGCAGATGAAGTTGGAAATGTCCCAGCTGAATCCGACAAGTGCTGAAATGATGCCAAAGGCGGCAACAGCGCCGATGAAAACTCTTTTACCGTTAAATTGATTCATCAGCCAGCCGGATACGGGGACTGCAACCGCCAGGGCCAGAACATAACCTGTAATCGCCCACTGAATGATATGGAGGGATGTGTTGAAATCCCTGGTTAGCTGATCTATAGCGATGTTCACCATCGTGGAGTCAAGCATCGGGGCGATCGCTCCAAGGGCAATGGCCCAGGCCGCCATAAGGATTTCTTTGGGTAATGCTGTTATCGGTACGTTTTCTTGTGCCATGATAGGTGTGCTCCTTTAAAAGCCGTTTGGTTTCCTTGTCAACAAAACAATAACCTTAAAAGGTTTCCTTGTCAACAAAAAAAGAACAAATAAAAAACAGCCCGTTCTTAGTGAATTGGGCTGCTTTTATGTAATGCTGCATGTGGTTTTGATAATCATCACCCGGAGCTGTCAGATGTATGATTATCCAGACCCTGTTTCTTTATTTCTCCATCCAGATGCCGGCTGTACTTCTCAATGAAGCTGAGCATACTGTCGTATTGCTCCCCGGTTACCTGTTCAAATACGGCTTGATCCCGCATGCGGAACTCGTTGTGCAGCTCCTCGTGAATATGAAATATGGTTCTGCCCTGCTCCGTCAGCCGGAAATAAACCTCTTTCTTGTTCTCCGGCTTCTGATAGCTTTCGATTAGACCTCTGTCTGTAAGCTTTTTAGTTAATTTGCTTATGGCACCCTTGGTCATATACAGGGACTCCGCGAGCTTTGTCACATTGGAATCTGCATTTTTCTCAATACATTCCATACAGTGAACCTCAGACGGCTTACAGCCTTTAAGTCCTTCTTCCATCTTTCCTTTGTTAATCCAAGCCAGCTTGTTAAATAAGTCCCTGAACTGCAGCATGACCTGATCCTGTTTATTAATGGCTAGTCGCCCCCATATGCGGTATAAGATATATTTGAGCCGAAAAGATACACTTCATTAGTATACCTAATAGGCTTCCGCGGGAAAAGCTCTGCTGCTGGCGTTATTCTTTAGCCAGAACAATGTAGCTTGTACATAAGCTGCCGGACATAATAAAAAGCCCTACCTCAGGGTAGGGCTGCATGAATCTTGGTTATTCGCGGATTAATGACCCATCCCGTGGTTGTTGATTGTGAATGAGCCTCCTGAGGAACCTTTATTAACGGATACTTCATCAGCGCTTGCAGCAGTAAGTACGGCAAATGAACTAATCAGCAATACGGTGGTCAATAACAAAAGCTTCTTTTTCATCATTGAACTCCCTCTCTATGATTTTTTTCATTATGTAGTGATACTCTTGTTGCTGGGAAGCATCGGCATCGGCGCGGATAAGCTCGTAAAAGGCAGTGGCCTTTTTAAAGCCTGTCTCATCTCTAAGATTACCACTTAATACGATATTTTCCAATGTTAAATTTACTGCATCACTGGATTTCCCGCGTTTGAACATGTAAATAGATAGTAGAAGGATGTAATCTATGTAGTAACGGACATTTTCTCTCGATTCATTGTCTTTAATTAGCTCTACGTCACTCTGCAGCTCTTCCAATGCCCAATCTACTGAATAGTTATGATTCAGCGCGGACTCCAGAATTGTAATTAAACCGGCAAGCAGTTCCTCTTTGCCGTTCTTCTTAATGAACCATACATACTCCGGCAGAACCGTTCGATTCCCCAAAAGAAGCTCGATAACAAAACTGTTTGCAGCTGCGGTATTCTGGTAATATTCTATTTCCGCCAAAGCATCTTCATCCTCAAGCTTAAGCCAGCTTAAATCCGCGTACCGCTGGATACACTCTTTGGCTTCCAGGTAATATCCCAGTTTTTGCAGCGCTATACCCTTGGCGCATAGGCTGAATCCGACATAATAAGCGGATGACCGTCTTGGCCTGCAGGCATCGAAGCCATATGATTTGGTCGCATGAATCACTGCAATGGTTCCGAAAAGCTTGTCTGCAATTTCGATCATTGCTGTCCAGTTATCTAATGAGAATGAAGCCTTTAACATATCTGTTAGTGCATCAGCGCTCATATCATCAAGCTCCAGCAACTCCTAATTCACTCCTTAAAATTACATTATATTACAAACATACTCTCATTTTTTCCAATGGTCAATTAGATTTCATACCTTCTTTCCGCAAAATAGGGTATTTGGTATGCTAGAGTTAGATTGCCGTATTTTTTTATCGCTGATAATTTGATTTACCCGGGAGGGAATATACTAGATGGCCCATATATTAGTAGTCGAAGATGAACAGCCGATCAGCGATCTGATCACAATGAACCTTAAATTGGTCGGGCACACCTATGCCAAAGCATATACCGGTCTGGAAGCGGCGGAGATGCTGGAACACGGGCATACCGATCTGATCCTGCTTGATGTGATGCTTCCGGGACTGGACGGTTTTACGGTGATGCAGCGGATTGCCCACTTGCGGATTCCGGTTATTCTGATTACGGCCAAAAATGCGCTGGCTGACCGGATCAAAGGGTTCGAGCTGGGTGCGGAGGATTATATCATCAAGCCCTTTGAAATGCTGGAGCTGCTGGCCCGCATCAATGTCGTATTGCGCAGGAATGAACAGTCCGCCCCGGCCTTTATCTGCGATGAGGTGGAGGTACGCTTCGCAGAGCGGAAGGTTATGGTGGACCGGCAGCCGGTGGATTTGACCGCCAGAGAGTTTGAGCTGCTCGAAGTGCTGATCCGTAACCGGAATATTGCTCTTTCCAGGGAAAAGCTGCTGGAGCTGGCCTGGGGCTATGATTTTGCCGGTGATACCCGTACTGTAGATGTCCATATCCGCCAATTACGCAAAAAGCTCGGCTGGGAAGATACGATCAGAACCGTATTCAAGCTTGGCTACCGACTGGAGGTTGAGGTCTGACCATGCGCTTCTGGCATAAGAATCTGCTTGCCGTGCTGATCCTTTTCATTGCCGCACTTGATATAAGTGTCATTATGGTGATGAAAAAAAGCTGGCGGCTGAATATGGACAGTGAAACCAGACGGGCCGCCAGTGAACAGATGTTAATCGTAAACAATATATTCGAGAATCTCGATTCGATCCGTGCACGCGGCAGTACGCTTACTCCAGTCCTTCTGGCCAGTGTGGCCCAGTCGAACGGGGATTATTACCTCAGCCAGGGAATCGGCCTTGAGCTGCGTGAGAACGGACGGTTACTCTATCCCAATACAGGCGGGGGACAGAATAGGCAAGTTGGGCAGACTATCGTGCTATCGAAGCCGCTGCCGGCCCCGTATCAGGATATGGAGCTAACCTATAGCAGGGATATCAGCGGGCTGTATGCCCAGCAGCAGGAGCTTAACCGCTTCTTTGTGATGATTAACTGGATTGCCGGACCGGTGCTGGCACTGCTGCTCTATCTGCTGATCCGCCGGCTGACGAAGCCGCTCAAGCAGCTGTCGGAGACTACCCGGACCATTGCCGGAGGGGATTATTCTAACCGGGTAGAGCTGCGCAGCAGGGATGAATTCGGGGAGCTCGCGGTTCACTTTAACCGGATGGCTGCTGCAGTGGAGCAGCGGATGACCGAGCTCTCTGATATGGCTGAGGAGAAGCAGCGGATGGTCGATAATCTGGCCCATGAGCTGCGCACACCGCTGACCAGCATGCAGGGCTTTGCAGAGTTTCTTACCTCGGCCAACATCGGCCGGGAAGAACAGATTAAGGCGGGCCGCTACATCTGGAGCGAAACGGTCCGGCTGAAGAATCTGGCCTTTAAGCTGCTGGATTTGTCTGTTCTCAGGCATCAGCCTATGGTGCTGTCAGAGGTAGGGGTAACCGGCCTGTTTGAAGCAGTGAAGCAGACAGAGGAGCATCAGTTAAAAGAAAGCGGAATCCCGCTGGAGATTGTCAGCTCTATCCCTGCAGTACGGGGAGATGCTGATCTGCTGGCAGCTTTTCTGGTGAACCTGATTGAGAATGCCATTCATGCCTCCAAGCCGGGAAGCCCGGTACATTTGCTCGCCTATGAGCAGAATGGGGAGGCTGTGCTTGAGGTACGGGACAGCGGCAGGGGAATGACGGCGGAGCAAAGTAAACGTGCCTTCGAGCCGTTCTACCGGGCAGACCCGGCGCGCTCGCGCCTCTATGGCAATGCCGGCCTCGGCTTGTCCCTGTGCAGGCAGATTGCTGAGGCGCATCAGGCAAGAGTGGAACTGGAATCGGTGCCTGGGCAGGGGACGGGTATCCGCCTTATTTTACAACTTCCTAACAACTGGCCTCTTACTCTATAACATCCCGGGATTATGCTGAAGACAGATTTAACATCCCAGATCCCGATGGAGGTCATTCAATTGAACAAAAAGAAATGGTATACCGGAGCTGTTGTTGTATTCTCAGGAGGCGTGCTCACGCTAAGCGCTTTTCTCGTTCCTGGTATTGTTAATTCAGAGGTCATTGCGGGGAACGGTTCGGCTGTTCAGACTAATGTTCA
The DNA here is from genome assembly GCF_000723885.1 of Paenibacillus camerounensis. Taxonomy (GTDB): domain Bacteria; phylum Bacillota; class Bacilli; order Paenibacillales; family Paenibacillaceae; genus Paenibacillus_AQ; species Paenibacillus_AQ camerounensis. The sequence continues at coordinate 40,763 of NZ_CCDG010000004.1, read as the reverse complement.
GCCTGTTGCGGCCGGAAACGCAATTCCTGTGTTGAAGGTTGAGGCTCCGGCTCCGGTATCCACGGTGTCAGAGGACCTGATTAAAGATATGAGTGATGCAGAGATCAGACGAATTTATGACAGCTTGAATAAGCCGGGCCTGGAACCTACTATCTCCGGCAGGGACATGACGGAAGCAGAAATGAAACGCAGACTGGTACTGGAAGACGAGTATGTGTATGACGGGCTACGCCCGGAGCAGCCGCTTCCGCTAAAGCGGGGGCAAGCGGAACTGTATCTGGATATAGAGACCAACACATTGACCTTCCCGGAGCGGAAACTCACAGATGAAGAGCTTCTGCAGCTGACCGACTGGTCCTACCGGCAAATCTATATGTATGCCAGACTCCATGTGAAAGCACCGTCCCTGGCGCAGGATGTCAGTCAGACGGAAGCGAAGCTGCTGGCGGCAGAAAGTGTGCGCAAGCTGTTTGATGCCGATGTTTCTAAACTAATGACAACCGTTACTTTAAGAGAAATGCAAATGGACATGCAGCCGTCCTGGCTGGTTTCTTATACTCCGTACAGATCACTTACTTTGCAGGCGCAAGGTAAGGAATACTGGCAATATATTGTTATCATTGATGCCAGAACCGGCGATGTGCTGGATACGACTGCCGTGAATTTGGCGTCGAAGCGAACCCCGATCGACACTGCTGCCGCTGCCCGTATTGAAGAGGACGCCAGCTGGATTCACAAAGCCACCCAGATTGTTATGAACAAGCAGGGAGACAAGCGCGCCATCGTCAAAGCGGATTTGACCGATACGGAGGTTAACAACAAGCGCGGGATTGTAGCCGTTAAGCTGCTGCTGGAAGACGGAAGCCATTATACAGCAGAACTCCGGTATCCGGATCAGACCCTGCGCTGCTTGATTTATGAACCTTAATCCTTATGGAGCTACAGTTAAACAAATATAGAGGAGAATAATCGGCCGTTCCTTAACGAAAGGGGGGCCGATTATTTTTTTCTGTTTATAGATGAGAATGCAGCGAAGATATGCGTAAAGTCACTGACTTTCATTACCAATACAAGTATTCTACTGTGTATCAGGACGATAATGATTCTCATTATCTGGCCTAATCCTATTGTTAGGGGAGTAAGGGATGACATCATTAGCCAAAGGCAAGCTAAATACGCCCTACATTGTGGATGCTGTAGCAACAGATCAGGAGGATATCCGCAAATTTCTGTTTACGCTGGGCTGTTATCCCGGTGAGAAAATCATGATTATTTCCAAGCTCGGCTCCAACTACATCATCAGTATCAAAGATGCCAGATACAGCATAGATTCGGATTTGGCAAACTCGATTATTATAGCGGACCGGATGGAAGCTTCAGCCAAAAAGCTGGGCAGATTCTAATAGATTGACGGGGGGCGGGGCGATTATGAAAATTGCATTAGCTGGTAATCCCAATAGCGGGAAGACCACCTTGTTTAACGCAATTACTGGGAAGCTTGAACAGGTCGGGAACTGGGCCGGCGTCACAGTAGAGAAAAAGGAAGCACGTGTGAAGGCGAGTCTTAACCCAAGGAATGAAAATCTGATTGTGGCGGATTTGCCCGGTGCGTATTCCATGTCGCCGTATACCAGTGAAGAATCCATTACGAAGGATTTTGTCCAGAATGAACATCCCGATGTCATTATCAACATTGTGGACTCTACTAATCTAAGCAGAGGCTTGTATTTCACTACCCAGCTATTGGAGCTGGGCATACCTGTCATTGTTGCACTGAACAAATGTGATCTGCTTGAGAAAAAAGGCAACACCATCGATATTACAGCCTTGAGCGATGCGCTGAAGTGTCCTGTTATATCTACTGTATCCACAAAATCCTCCAACAACGGCCTGCCGGAGCTGATTGAAGCTGTAGTAACGGCCGGTAAATCCGGCAAGAAGCAGCTTGCTCCTGCCCTTGGCCGAGCCCGGAAGATCTCTACCAAGGATGAATTTGAACGGAATGATAAGAAGCGTTATGCATTTGTAAATGAAGTGGTTACAGAAGTAGAGAGAAGGAAGGTCAGCTCGGATAAGCAGACGGTACAAGATAGGGTGGACCGGGTGGTTGCGCACAAGTGGCTGGGCATTCCGATTTTTGCAGTCATTGTCTATGTTATCTTCTCGATTTCCCAGAGCTGGGTCGGCCCTTGGATTGCCGATACCTTTGTCGGCTGGATTGATTTGCTGTACGCACAGGTGTCAACCCTGCTCGGTGACAATGTGAACCCGGTGCTGGGTACCTTGCTGCTGGACGGGATTATCGGCGGCGTGGGTGCTGTAATCGGATTTTTGCCGCTGATTATGGTCTTGTTCTTCTGTATGGCTCTGCTGGAAGACTGCGGCTATATGGCCCGTGTAGCGGTTATTATGGACAGGTTCTTCAAATTGGTCGGTTTGTCCGGCAGATCAATTATCCCGATGATTGTCGGAACCGGCTGCGGAATTCCGGGTGTCATGGCAACAAGAACAATCAAAGCGGAAAGACAAAGACGCACTACGGCTATGCTGACGACCTTTATGCCGTGCGGCGCTAAGCTCCCTATCATTGCTCTGTTTGCCGGCGTTTTCTTCGGTGATAACAGCTGGGTAGGAACCTCCATGTATTTCCTTGGTATCTTCATAATCATTATCGGAGCACTGATTGTCAGACGGATTACCGGTGACTACTCCAGATCCTTCTTCATTATGGAGCTGCCTGAATACAGATTTCCGAGCCTCAAGCGTGCAGCAATATCGATGCTGACGAGAGCTAAGGCGTTTATTATTAAAGCAGGGACCATTATTCTAATCTGTAACGCAGTCGTCCAAATTCTGCAGACCTTTGACTGGAATTTCCGTGTGGTTGCCGAGGGGGCGCCGGATAGCAGTATTCTGGCAAGCCTGGCATCGCCGGTTGCCTTCCTGTTTATCCCGCTGGGCTTCGGACTGTGGCAGTTTGCGGCAGCGGCAATAACGGGCTTCATCGCCAAAGAGAATGTTGTCGGAACTCTGGCGGTCTGCTTCGCAATTACCAACTTTATCGATACGGATGAATTGGCGCTTGTCGGAAGCGGTACGGATGTCAGCTCAGTATTCGGTATCGGTGCGGTTGCGGGGCTGTCTTACCTGATATTTAATCTGTTCACACCGCCTTGCTTTGCAGCGATCGGCGCTATGAACTCCGAGCTGGAGTCGCGCAAGTGGCTGTGGGGCGCTATCGGTTTTCAGATGGGCATGGGGTATACAGCCGCCTTCCTGGTCTATCAGATTGGTACACTGCTAACTGAAGGCACATTAGGTAAGGGATTTGTAGGAGGACTGATTGCTGTGGCGATTATAGTAGGGTATGTTGTGTACCTGATGCGAAAAGGAACCAGAGATGCCCGGATTCACGGCGGATTGCAGTCGGTGAAGCTATGAGTACCGTTGATATTGTTGTCATTGCCGTAATTGCAGCAATCGTCTCGCTGGCAGTCTATAAAATCGTTAGGGATAAGAAGAACGGTGTCAAATGCACCGGGTGCAGCGAATGCAATCTGTGTCCTGCCGACGTCCAGAATACGGTTATGGGCAAGGCTGCCAACAAAAGAAAGAGATAAGCCTTCAGAGCTTGCGCCGGCCGCAGGCTATATATAGGAATAAGCCTGAAAGACCTTGAGCAATCAAGGTGTTTTTGGTATGCAGGTATATCTCGTAATCTGTCATTATGCCATAAACAACTGCCATTAGATTATGTCTGCCTTCTGTTCAATCCTCTACAATGGAATAGATGAAGCTAATACAAGGAGGCATAATCAGACATGATTAATATAGAGCCGTTTATACAAAAGGTGCTGCGCACCATTGCTGCCCACCGTTCGGGAGGGCATGGCGGATACCGGAGAATGCTGACAGAGCGGCCGGATGTGGCCGAGCTGTATGGAACAGCGGATACGGCAATTCTGCTGTATACACTCGGAGAGCTGCCGGCCGTTGGAAGTGCAGAACGCGCGGGGCTGGCCCGGACGCTGCAAAGTTTCCAGCAGGCGGAGGACGGGCTGTTCCCCGGGGCAGGGCATCACGCCATTCACAGCACGGCGTTTGCCGTCTCGGCGCTGGAGCTGCTGGATGCCAAGCCGCTGCATCCCTTGAAAGCGCTACACCCGCTGAAGGAGCGCTCCGGCCTGACTGTATTTCTGGACGGTCTGGACTGGAAGCATGAGCCGTGGGGCGAGTCAACCAAGGGCGCAGGAGTCTATGCTGCGCTGGTGCTGGCTGAGGAAGCGGATAAAGAGTGGGAGGACTGGTATTTTGACTGGCTCTGGAATGAGGCAGATCCAGAGACGGGACTATGGCGGCAAGGAGCAATAACGGGCCGGGGGGATGGGGCTTCTGTTGACGGAGCGCCGCTGTTCCATCATCTGGCCGGCTCCTTTCATTACCTGTTCAACCAGAATTTCCGCAAGCGCAGGCTCCGTTATCCTGAGCAGCTGGCAGATACCTGCCTGAAGCTGTTCCAATCCGGACAGATCCCGCTGTCAGCGGGTGATTTCTCTTTTGTGGAGCTGGATGTACTCTATCTCGTAGTCAGCGTAATGGGGCAGACCAGCCACAGGGCTGAGGAAGTGAGGGCGATGGTTCAGGCCATCGGCGGACATCTGCTGGAGTATATTGCAGTGTGCGCTGAAGGACCGGCAGATGAGGTGTATGAAGACCTGCATACTTTATGCGGCAGTGTGTGCGCCCTGGCAATTGTGCAATCTGTGCTGCCGGAGCAGGTTCAGGCGGATCGAACGCTGAACAAAGTGCTGGACCGGCGTCCTTTTATCTGACAGAGATCCATTACACAAAAGGAGGGCAATGACGTTGATACAATGGGCATTCGTTACAGGAGCTGACCGGGGAGTCGGACTGAGTCTGGTCAAGGGTTTGCTGGAAAAAGGCTATCATGTATTTGCCGGACAATATGCCGGCGCCGAAGCCGGAAGTGAGCTGGAGCTGCTGGAGACGGCTTGTAAAGGCAGTCTAAAGTGCATTACACTGGATATCAGCGATGCGGACAGTGTCCGTAAGGCACTGGAAGCAGTGGGGGCGGTTACCGGCAGGCTGGACATCCTGATCAATAACGGGGCTATCTTGGGCGACATGCAGGCGACTGTTGAGGATGAGCTGGATTTTGAGGAGATGGACCGGGTGTTCCGCGTGAATGCGCTAGGGGCGCTGCGTATGTCAAACGGATTGATTCAGACTCTTTTACGGAGTGAACATAAGCTCATCGTGAATATCTCCTCTGAGGCAGGCAGCATCGGCAGCTGCTGGCGGAACGCGTGGTATGCCTATTGCATGTCCAAGGCCGCACTCAATATGCAGTCTCAGCTGATCCACAACCAGATTGCGCCCAAGGGAGGCAAGGTGATGGTTATTCATCCAGGGCATGTCCAGACCTATATGCAGGGCAAGCTGGATACAGCGGGTAAGCTGACCCCGGACGAGTCTGCGGGATGTATCCTGGAGCTTATCGGGAAACGTCTTGATCCGGGATATGCCGGGGAAGGGCTTACGCTGATGGATTATGCGGGGGAAACGCTGCCCTGGTAGAAGCATGAATGAGGTATTAATGAATGATAAGCGGATTAAGGACGGGGAGAACTAATGAATCAGGATGAATTATTCATGAAGGAAGCCATTAGACTTTCTCGACTTGCTGTTGAGCATGGTAACGAACCTTTCGGTGCTGTATTGGTTAAAGACGGTGAAATAGTCTATCGTAACGAGAATCAGATTTATTCAGCGGCTGATCCGACGTTCCATGCAGAAGCGGGCTTGCTGCGGAGCTTCTGTGCAGAAACATACATTACTGATTTACGAGAGTACACGTTATATTCAAGCTGCGAGCCGTGTTTTATGTGCTCTGGTGCAATGGTCTGGACCCGGCTCGGGCGACTCGTTTATGCTGCCAGCGATATCGATCTATGTGAGCTTTTGGATGAGCAGGGCAGTAATGCTTCTAAGATTGTATTTGACAACTCTCACCACAAACCTCAGGTTACAGGCGGCATATTGCGTGAAGAAAGCCTGAAGATATTGTCCAGCTATTTCCCTCACAACCAAAAAGGCTGAGTAGTCAGGCCATGTGTTTGTATTTAACGGACAACTATAGTGCAAGAAGAACAAAGAGACAGCCGTCAATGCGACCGGCTGTCTCTTTGTTAAGTTACAGGGCGCTTTAATCTGGTTATGATTTGATTAGATTTAGAATTTAATACGTTATAAACCTTAATTGGATATTAAATCCGGTCCTATTTTTCTAATACTTCGGTCTTAAAAGTTACAAAAAAGTTACAATAAGGTTACGAATCTGCAAGGGAATATAGTCCTGGTTTTTGCGTGTTTTCAGCTAACTTTCAGGAAAATTTCAGGAAATCTTCAGTAAAACAGGGTACTGGAGGCTTCCTATTACCAGAAAATGACGGATGCGTAACACAAAAAACTGAGCTATGGTTAGACCCGGCGATTCAAAGCTGCCTGTGCTCACGAAAGTCATAGGCACATTTAAGCGCGAAGCCTATACCTATTCCAGAAATAAAAGACGGATGGAGGGGAGTGCATAACTCGGATTGCCGATTAACAAGGACTGTCCGGCAGCTGGACAGACTGGAATGTGCGGACGGGTCATTAGACAGAGACATCAGGAGGAACGACACAACATGAAAGTATCTTTAAAAGTACATGCGGTGATTGCCGCCGCAGCATTGAGCATATCTATACTCGCACCTCTGCAGATGGCGGGTGCATATACCTCCAGGCCATGGATGGACGCCTCGCGTTCACCGGAAGACCGTACGGAGCTGCTGCTGCAGCAAATGACAACTGAGGAAAAAGTTGATTTTGTCACAGGGAATGTGAACAACTATTATGGCTTTTATAACAATCCGCTGGAGCGGCTGGGTATACCCGCATTAAAGATGGCCGATGGGCCGACAGGCGTACGCATTGCCAACCCTGATATTCAGAACAAGGAATCTACCGCTTTCCCGGCACCGATCGCGCTTGCTGCAACCTGGGATACCAAGGCCGCAGCTCTTTACGGTGATCTGGTCGGTGAAGAAGCGTTCAATACAACGCATAACGTGCTGCTGGGACCTGGCCTCGACATTGCCCGGCTGCCATGGGGCTCGCGTAACTTCGAGTCTCTCGGTGAGGACCCGCTGCTGCAGTCCAAGCTGGGCGTGGCTTATGTTAATGCTGTGCAGAGCCATCCGGTGATGGCAACAGCCAAGCATTACCTGCTTAATAACCAGGAGACAGACCGGTTCACAGTTGATTCTGTAGCCAGCGAACGGGCGATCATGGAGATTTACGCCAAGCCGTTCGCAGCAGCTATCAAGGACGCAGCCCTTGCCTCAGTAATGTGTTCGTTCAATAAAATCAACGGCACTCCCGCTTGTGAAAGCGAATATGCGCTGACCGATATCCTGAGAGACAAGCTGAACTTCGGCGGCTTTGTCATGAGCGACTACGGCGCGAATCTCAGCACGGCCAAATCGGCGCTGGCCGGGCTTGATCTTGAAACCCCGGGTGAGCCGTACGGCAAGTGGGGAGGTCAGCTGCTGACAGCTGTTCAGAACGGAGAGGTCAGTGAAGAGCAGCTTGACCTTATGGCTGGCAGAACACTGACACAGATGTTCGGCAAGGGCCTGTTTGACAGCAAGCCGGTGAATGTCCAGATTCCGGCAGAGGAGCACGGTAAGGCCGCGCTGGATATTGCCGAGGACAGCCTGGTGCTGCTACAGAATAAGAATAAGGCGCTGCCGCTGGATGAGGACAAGCTGAAGTCGATTGCGGTCATCGGTCCGGACGCCGACACCTATGCTACCGTCGGGGGAAGCTCACTGGTTACTCCGGCGTACACAGTTACTCCACTGGATGCCATCCGCGACCGTGCCGGGAGCAAGGTTAAAGTCAGCTATGCACCGGGCACAGATCCGGTTTCGACCGGCGATATCGTTAACGGTCCATCTGCGATCCCATCCTCGGTTCTCACTCCGGCGGGAGACGGCGAAGGCACCGGTCTTAGCGGGGAGTACTGGCCTAACAACAAGATGGAAGGCGAGCCTACGCTTACCCGGACTGACGGCCAGATCAATCTCAATCTTGGTTTTTATAACTTTGACGGCTTGAACGGCCAATCCTCTAAGCTGCCGCAGACACCGGGCAATCTGAACAGCATGATGTCAGCGCGCTGGAACGGTTATTTGACTGCCCCTAAGACAGGGAAGTACAATCTTACCCTGACCAGTGCCGGTACCGGCAAGCTGTATCTGGACGGCAAGCTGCTGATTGACAGCGACGGATCCAAGCTGAAGACAGAAAAAGCCGCAGTAACCCTTACCAAGGGCGAACGTCATGAGATCAAAATTGAATATAAAACATACTACAAGGAAGGTGCCTCCACTGACTTCGGCGGTACCGTCCGGCTTGGCTGGGAGCCGCCTGCTGGTGCGCTAGACAGCAAAATGCAGGAAGCCGTTAAACTGGCCCAAAAATCCGATGTTGCCGTAGTCGTTGTCCGCACTTATGAAAGTGAAGGCTACTACGACCGTTCGGATCTGGATCTGCCCAATAACCAGGACCGCCTGATCTCCGAGGTGGCTGCGGCCAACCCGGATACAATTGTGGTGTCCATGAGCGGCAGAGCCATCGAGATGGATGGCTGGCAGAACAAAGTCAAATCCATCGTCCAGGCCTGGTTCACCGGGCAGGAGCAAGGTGACGCTATCGCGCGGGTGCTGTTCGGAGATGTGAATCCGTCCGGTAAGCTGCCGGTTACGTTCCCGGTTAATGAAGACAGCACGCCGGTATCGGCTGCTGCGCAATTCCCTGGGGTAAACGGCAAGGGTGAGTACAGCGAAGGTGTTATGGTCGGCTACCGCGGTTACGAGAATTCCGGAATCAAGCCGGCGTTCGCGTTCGGCCACGGCTTGTCCTACACAACCTTCGACTACCGCAATGTTCATACGAACGTAAGCGGCAAAGGTGCTAACCGCAAAATGACGGTATCCCTGAATCTGCGAAATACCGGTAAAGTTACAGGTTCTGAGGTGGTTCAGGTGTACGTCGGCCAATTGCCAACCAAGGTTGAGACTGCACCGAAGCAACTGGCCGGTTGGGCTAAGGTGGAGCTGAAGCCGGGCAAGCAGCAGCGCGTTCAAATCGTGCTGGACCCTTCAGTGCTATCCTATTGGGATGAAAAAGCGGACAAGTGGGTAATGCCATCCGGTAAGGTGCCGGTATATGTCGGCAGCGCCTCGGATGATATCCGCCTGAAGACCAGCCTGACGGTTAAATAAATTCATTTCAATAAAAAGATCGAACGATGAAGCAAAGATTTCCGGGCAAGGTAAAGCATAGCTGGCCAAGTGTGTGACGGGTAGCATAGCTGTGTAACGGATAATAATGCAGATTCATGGATTGGGCCGGGGGATGAAGCCTCTGGCTTCTTTTTTTCAAAACCTAATTAGCAAAATAATAAGTTTAATTTATAGTGAGAGTGAAGAAAAAATTTCAATAATACTTAGAAATAAAACCATATGATAGTCAAATAGGTGTTATTCTGATTCCCGCGTTTTATATTGTGCCCACTGTCCATCAAATTCGATGTATAAACTATCATCGTCAATTTCATTTTTGTAGATCTTTTTTCCCACCTCTATTGCATCATCAGAATCTGTTTTTTCACCTGTGTAATAGAGAGAATTTTCATCAATATCTAATTCTGATAGGAAATAATAATACTTAATTCCGTCTTTGTTTATCCACGCAACTGGATCTGGCTCATTCGGCAATAGATTATTGTTGCTAAAATTATTATTTGAACTACACCCAGTTAATAGTAATGAAAATAATCCAATAGTAGCAATTAATTGTTTGAAGTTTTTTCTCATTTAAACCTCCTCTTTTTTTGCGCCACAAAACCTTAATCTCATGGCGCAAAAAAATTGAATAGATTAGTTAGTATTACTTCCGTACCATATTTTTCTAGCGTTCAATTGTGTCCAGTGATCGCTGTGCCAGGCTGATGTATTGTACATCGTACCATAATTCATAATACAAATTGGCGTTGAGGCCTCGGGATCGTGTGATAAACCATAGTTATGAGAAAGTTCATGCTGTAATGCATGCCAGTTAGATGAAGGAGATGTTTGATCCAAAACAGTACTGTATGCGGCATAGGTTGGTGCAGAAGGATATTCATAAGCAAGTCCTCCAACTACCTTGCCTTCGTGGGTAAAATCTGGTTCAGCAGTAAATCCAACTACAAAATCATAATTATCTGTTGCACTCCCCGTTAAATTAGCTAAAAGTTCACTGGCATTGTTACCAGAGGAAAACCAATAGCGATATGCTGTCACAGTTAAGTCTATACCGAATTGTGCGTTAAATGCATCGTCTGCAGCTTCGACAGCATTGGTCGTCAGTGTCTGCCAGTCGCTATGCTTTGCACGATATTCTTCATCAACTGCAACTAGCACGGTACATAATTTACCGGATGCAGCAAGTTTAGAATTCTCATTGCTAGTTACGTTCTGTTTAATAGTTACGTTATCGATAACATTACCTACTTCGTCATAGACTGTAGCAACTGAGGAACGTTCAACCTTAGGAGTTGTTTGAATCAAAGATTTTGCCTGTACTGATGTGTCTAATGGTGAACCTCCAGATAATTTAACATCATTTTGGTAGAATACTTTTACTTCATCTGCAATTGAAGATGTTATTGGAATATCTTTACTGACCTCACTTGCAAATCCAGAAGTTGACAAAGCCATAGAACACATCAAAAATGCTGCCGCAAGAACCGAGTACTTTTTCTTGGTATTCATAATTTCATCCTTTAATGGGATATTTATGTAACGATGAAATACTAGCATATAGAAAGTAGAATGTAAATAAAAGGATATTAAGTGTATATTTCAAACCCATACTCTAGTGAAATATACTTTTTATCAGAAAAAGAGGTCTGCATATGCGCAAACGCAAACGGTTACTGACGATTGCCGCTGCAACAGTCGTACTGGGAGCCTGGGCTGCAGTTAAACTATACGATGACAAGCTGGAACAGACGCCGCAGTTGTCCAAGGTAGAGGTGAAGGCCTGGGTAACAACGGGGGATCAGTCCAGCCTGCTTGCTCCGCAGGAGCCGGTTTTTTTCAGGGAGAAGTCATCCTCGCCGGAGGGTGGAGAATTCGTAGATTCAGACGGAGAGGTGGCACAGCCAGCTGCCGGGCTGCCTGTTATTACAATAAATCCTGACCACGAATATCAGACGATGGACGGCTTCGGCGCTTCCGTTACCGGCTCATCCGCTTTTCTGGTCAATAAACGGATGTCTGGTGATCAGCGGGATGCACTGATGAAGGATCTTTTCTCGCCAGAAGGGATACGCCTGAGCTTTGTCCGCCATTCTGTCGGCGCGTCCGACTTCTCGATCGATGCAGATGGCAATCCGGCAAGCTATACCTATGATGATACGGAAGCCGGTGAGGATTACGGGCTGGAGCAGTTCTCCATCGCTAAGGACGGGGACGTGACGGGGCTGCTCCAGCGTATATTGGACGTCAACAGCTCTATTAAGGTGATGGGCACACCCTGGACGGCTCCGCCCTGGATGAAATTCGGGGAGCCGATTCATAACGGCTGGTATTTAAACTATGCGGAGCCGCGTGTATATGCTGCCTATGCGCAGTATTTGGCGCGCTATATTAAGGAATATGAGAAGCTGGGTATCCCTATCTATGCACTGACTATACAGAATGAGCCTGAATTCACGACTGCGGATTATCCGAGTATGAGCATGGGTGCGGAAGAGCAGGCCCTTTTTATCGGGGATTATCTGGGACCGGAGTTCAGCAAGCAAGGCATTACGTCCAAAATTGTGGCATTCGATCATAACTGGGACACCGCGGAGAGCTATACACAAACCGTGCTGGGTGATGCAAAAGCGAACGCCTACACCGACGGTACAGCCTATCATTGTTACGCGGGTTCGCCGGAGGTGATGAGCAAGATACACGAAGCCTATCCCGAAAAAGAGATCCATCTAACGGAGTGCAGCGGAGGTGCTTGGAGCGGGGAGTTCGGCGATAACCTGACCTGGCTGATGTCGAAGCTGATCATTGGCGGGCCCCGCAACTGGGCAAAGAGCGTGCTGCTGTGGAACCTGGCGCTAGATTCCGATGGAGGGCCAACGAACGGAGGCTGCACGAATTGCCGCGGTGTTGTGACCGTAGACGGTCAAGGGGAGTCAGGCTATTCACGGAATGTGGAGTATTATGCCTTGGGGCATGCCAGCCGGTTCACTGATCCCGGAGCGGTCCGCATCGACTCGCCGCAGGCCGGCGGAATCGAAAATGTCGCCTACCGTAATCCGGGCGGCTCGCTTGTACTGATCGCGCTTAATCCTGCGGATGAGGACCGTACTTTCAGTGTGCAGTGGGGAGAGCGTGCGTTTACCTTTACTTTAAAGGCGCGTTCGGCGGTGACGTTTAAGTGGCATCCGTAGGCTGGATGGAACAAAAAAAAGAGACGGGAGGTCCCGTCTCTTGGCAAGCTTTTAACGAATATTAGTGCGAAACAGGCTGCGCTGCGGCGGTAAGAAGCTTTTTCCGCTGCTCCAGCCACTGGGATACCAGAATGCCGCCCACCACCAGCATGGCTCCGATGTAGCCTTGCGTGGTCAGACGCTCACCGGCAAACATAAATGCGATTACCGCGGCGAAGATCGGCTCCAGCGCATACATTAAGCCCAGCTGTACAGGCGGAATATATTTCAAGGACACGGACTGGGCGATAAAGCAGAAGGCACTGCAGACCAGACTAAGCGCCAGTATCGAAGTCCATCCGCTGAAGGTTCCGGGAAGAACCGGAGACTCGAAGAGTAATGAGAAGATCAGGGCAAACACCGCGGTGAAGCCCAGGGACACAATGCCTACGTTTATAGAATCGGTCTTTTTGACTGCCGCACCGGAGATCAGGATGAACAATGCATTGCTGATCCCGCTGGAAATACAGAGAATGTCGCCAGGGTGCATCTGCAGCTTGCTGTTCAAGGTCAGCATTCCAATGCCGGTCATTGCAATCAGTGCACCAACGATGTGGCTCAGCGCAAGCTTTTTACGGAAAAGAAAGACGCTTAATATAGGTACAAAAACAACCGTAAGCCCGACGAGAAAGCCGGCGTTTGAGGTGCTTGTAGTTTTGAGGCCGAACAGAATGGATACGCACACCCAGAGCAATATGGCTCCGAGCACTGCACCGTACCCGAGTGTTATTTTATTGATTTTGCGCAGGCGCCTCCAGAACACCAGTCCGGTCACCAGAAAAGCGATCCCAAAGCGCAGTGCAAGCAGATTGAATTCTTCCATAGAATCGAGGCCCATTTTCATAAACAGATAGGAGGAGCCCCATCCCAGGGTAATGAGCAAAACGAGAAGATTGGCCTTATACTTGTTCAACTTAACACGCTTCCTTTTTATATAGTAGATAGGGAATTTCAGTGTGCAGGAACGCGCATGACCCATTTTCCTCAATCAGTATACTCCAGCGTGACCCAAGACACAACGCCCGCCGGCAAACCGTGTATATTCAAATTTATAAGCTTCTTTTTTAACTTTTCAAAATTTGATTTCAGTCCTCCTTTTGACCCCGGTGCCCGTTATAGAATGAGGGTGCTGATAGATAAACAAGATCAAATTGGAGGGCGAAGAGAGATGAATATTTCAGATATAAAGATTGCCAAGGATACGTACTGGGTAGGAAAAATCGACAACCGCGAGGTGCCGTTCCACCGGCTGATTCTGGCGAAGGGCACGACCTACAATTCCTATTTGCTAAAAACCGGCAAGCCGACGGTTATTGATACTGTGGATATGGAGTTTGGCCGTGAATATGCAGACCGGATGGCAGAGCTGATTGACCCGCTGGATATTGCGTACATCGTAATTAACCATACAGAACCCGATCATTCCGGCGGACTGGCTGCGCTGGCTATGCGGGCAACTAATGCTACTATTGTATGCACAGAGATTGCGGTGCCGGAAATTCAGGAAATGTACAAGCTGCACAGCCGTAATTATCTGGTGGTTCGGGACGGGGATACGCTGGATATCGGCGGCAAAACGCTTCTGTTCAAGGAGACCCCTTATCTGCATACAGCTGAAACGATGATTACTTATTGTATAGAGGATAAAATATTGTACCCGTGCGACATTTTCAGCACCCATGTTGCTGTGGAGAAGCTGTTCAGCGATGAGGCCGGTTTTGATATCACTGAGGATTTCAAAGGCTACTACAGCGCCATTATCCACCCGCACAGAAGATATGTAAGAACGCTGATGGAAGCCGTGAAGGATCTGGAGATTGAGATGATCGCTCCTTCGCACGGGTTCCTGATCCGTAAGGACGTCCGCAAGTATATTGACCTGTACGCCGAGCTGAGCCGGGAAACGACTCAGGGCAAGAAAGCGGCCATCGTCTACACCACCATTAAGAATAATACGAAGAAAATGGCCGGCATTCTGCAGGCTACACTGCAGGAGAATGGGATCGAAGCAACCGTATGGGATGCGGATAAAAGCGATGTGAACGACATTATCGAGAGCATCGAGGCGGCGGACGCTGTCTTCATCGGCAGCTCCACCCGTTACGCCGATATGATCGGCAATCTGGAGCCGCTGCTCAGGGAGCTGCAGCTCTTGAATCTGAAAGGTAAGCTGGCAGCAGCTTTCGGCTCCTACGGTTGGAGCGGTGAAGCGATCGAGGTTATCCAGGATTACCTGAACGGCACCAATATGACCGTACAGAGCACTTCGGATGTAATCAAGTCCACCGGCATGACGCATGTGGAGTTCCCAATCCGCGTCCGCTTCTCTCCGAAAGAAGCCGAGAAGACGCAGAAGATCAAGAACGCCGCTGAATTTGTCTCTGACCTGCTGCTGAGCGCAATCTAAGGAGGCTGACAGAAATGAATAGACATTATGTCATTGTCGGCAGCGGTGTAGCGGCGGTTCATGCCGCTAAGGCAATCCGCGATCAGGATGCGGAGTCGGAAATTACGATTTTTGGTGAGGAGGATCACCTGCCCTATAACCGGATCAAGCTGACCAAGGGCTTGTTCAGCGACCTGCACAGCGACAAGGTGCTGATTAAGAAGGAGAAGTGGTACCGCGATAACCGGATCACTCTGCACACTGCCAGCCGGATTGCTTCGATCCATCCGGAGGCGCAGGAGGTTGAGACGGCAGATGGGCGCCGGGTGACCTACCATAAGCTGCTGCTCTGCATGGGTGCCCGCAACCGGGCGCTGGCTGTAGGCGGTGCCGGACTGCAGAACGTGCATACGATCCGGGATCTGGGCGATGCCGACCGTTTAAAGGCAGAACTGGCCGCCGGGCAGCGCGCCGTTGTTATCGGGGGCGGGGTGCAGGGGCTGGAGACAGCCTGGGCGCTGCATGAAGCCGGTTATCCGGTAACGATTGTTGAGGCAGCTCCGCGCCTGATGGCCCGGCAGCTCGATGAAGCTTCGTCGGAGCGGCTGCGCCAGATTCTTGAACAGGCCGGTGTGGAGGTTAAGCTGCATGCCGGAGTCACTGCGATTAACGGAGCTGCAGCAGTCTCCGGCGTCACACTGGACGATGGAACGGAGATTCCTTGCGGGCATGTCGTGTACTCCATCGGCATCGTACCGAATACGGAGCTGGTGCAGGAGACCGGGATACAGATCCGTTCCGGCGTGCTGGTGAACCGTCACCTGGAGACGAGTGCTCCCCATGTCTATGCCGCCGGCGACCTTGCTGAGCTGGATGGATTAGTTGAAGGCTTGTGGGGCGGAGCGATTGAGCAGGGCAAAGTTGCCGGTATGAACATGGCTGCGGCAGATCCGGCAGATTACCGCCGGCCGGTTCCGGTGACGCTGTTTAACGCTTTTGGCAGCTCACTGTTCTCCATCGGAAACACGGATGAGCGGCAGTGTGACCTGTCAGCGGCAGGTGAAGTAGATGGCGTCTACACGCGGATCTACATCAAGGACAACCGGCTGGCCGGGGCGCTTGCCTGGGACGGTGCGGCAGCGTCGCTGCTGTATAAAGCAGCGGTGGAGCGGGGCGTGAGCCTGGAGGGGCTGGATGTGGCGGGCAGCAGTCTTGAGGCGGTTGTCGCCGGGATTGCGGCGCTGGTGGAGTAGTTAGTAGTCGGAAAGTTGGTAGTACGGAAAAGAGTAGTACGGAGTGAGTAGTGCGGAAGTGAGTAGTACTGAGTGAGTAGTGCAGAAGTGGGTAGTGCGGAAATGAGTAGTGCTGAGAGTGGGTAGTGGAGTAGTTAAGTAGCGGGAAGCGAAATAGCGAAATAATGGATGCGTAGTGTTACGGGATTCCGGAGGTGTGTGGTAGCAGTGTTCTGGAGTATCAGAATAGTTTATATAGATACCCAGCGCTACCGCACTGTCCAAACTTTAAGTGTATTTCGTACAACTATACCCAGCCATATTATACGTTTCTAAACTTTAGATGTATTCCGTGCAACTATAATGGGCTGTTTCGGGTGAAACGGACTTTTTCAGGAGATTTAAGTGTACCGAATACAACTAACTGTCCGCTCTGGCCGGTAATAGGAGTTTTAAGTGTACAGAGTGCAGCTATGCCGGTTATCTAGTGTGCGGGAATGCTCCTACGAGCGGCTGCTGAGCACACTAAGTGGAAATTCGCCACCTAATTCAGGGCTAACTACCGGTATTAGAAGTTTAGGTGGAATAGTGCCAACTAATTATATTGTTTTGGCTCGAACGGGGGGGTTAGCTCAAAATAAGTGGCGATTTTCCAACTAATTATAGTAAAAGATGATAAATAATAGAATTAAGTAACATAAATCCAACTAATTCAATTCACTGGAGGAATAGACAATGACCAAATACATTTGCAAGCCATGCGGCTATATTTACGATCCGGCGCTCGGAGATCCGGATGAGGATGTGGAGCCGGGTACGGCGTTTGAGGACCTGCCGGAGGATTGGTTATGCCCGGTGTGCGGAGAAGACACCACTCATTTTGAGCCGGTGGCACAGAAACGGATCGTTTCCTAAAAAACAAGGAGGGATACAGAAATGCCGGAACATTCCTGTAAGAACGCTGCGGAGCCGTGTACCCGCAAGGTGCCGATCTTCGCCTCGCTCAGCGGCGGCGAGCTCTCGCGGATCAGCGCGATGATCAGGCACCGCAAATATGCCAAAGGCCAGGTGCTGATTCTGGAAGAGCAGCCGACAGACACGCTGTTCATAATCCAGCAGGGACAGGTGAAGCTGTCCAAAATGACGCCGCAGGGCAAAGAGCAGATTCTGCATGTACTGAGCAGCGGGGAATTTTTCGGCGAGCTGAATATCCTGAGCAGCGAAGAGCTGAGTAACTTCAGCGCCTACGCGCTGACCGAGACGGCCATCTGCCTGCTGACCCGTACAGATATGGAGCAGCTGATGGCGGAGAATCCGGACATTACGATTAAGCTGCTGAAGACCGTCGCCAAGCGGCTGGCCCATACCGAGAATCTGGCGCAGAGCCTGGCGACCAAGGACCCGGAAATCCGGATCGCCCATATGATTCTGGAGCTGGGCGATAAGTACGGCAAGCCGCGCAGCAGCGGCCTTGCGATCAAGCTCCCGCTCTCCCGTGAGGAGCTGGCAAGCTATGTGGGCGTCACCCGGGAGACGATCAGCCGCAAGTTCGCCCGGTTCGAGGACCTGGGCCTGATTGAGCTGGTCGGCAACAAGCAGCTGATCGTAAAGGACCGGCTATCCTTAGAGAAGTATGCAGATTAATTTCACTAGTTTTGCTCCCAGCCTTGAGGAATCAAGGACACACATGAACCGAAATCCGGATCACGAACTGCTCCGGATTATCCTCGGTGAAATAATTGTACAGATCCATTTCGTAAGCGTCGCCGCACACGGAATGGCCTTCGCTCTGGATGAACTCTTTTAATGCTGCATAGGTGTGTTCTAAAGTTTCGTATGATCCCTTATGGTCCATGACCGCGTATAGCCCGTGCAGCTTCATAATGATATTGTCGCCCTGGGCGGGTCCAGGCAGCCTGCTGGCAATATATCTTGGATAATATTCTCCTGACTGAAGCTGCTGCAGGTCAACGATGGACCAGTACGGCAGCTCATGTATGATCAGATGCTCTTCGCAGTAGCAGCGGTGTTCGCTGTATTTGCGGGCATATTCATGATCGCTGATGTCAGGCCCGACAGGGGTCGTTATAAAGTAAGCTGTCTGCTGCTCTTCAATAGCCGGTGTATTCCGCGGCGTCTTCTGTGCGTTTTCGGTCATTTGCAGGGCACCGTCAAGAAAGCTCTGTATCCGCTGCATCCGGTTCAGCTCCAGTTCAAGCTCGCGCTGCTTCTGGCGGATGAGGCTGACAAACCGGTCAGTATTCTGATTGTCGAGGAAATCCTTGATCTCCTTCAGCGAACTGCCGGCCTTCTTGAGCACGCTGATCATTTCAAGAGTGTAGCACTGCTGGAGCGAGTAGTAGCGGTACCCCTTTGCGTTAACAAATTCCGGCTTCAGCAGACCTATTTCATCATAGTGAAAAAGCGTATGCTTGGTCACTCCGCAGGTCCTGGCAATTTCGCTCGTTGTAAAAAGTTTGGACGGCATACCGGACATAGCAGTGCTCCCTTTCCCTGGTTTAATGATCTTGACTATCGGGTTACCCTATAGTTTACAGTCGTTATACTGACAAAGCAAATGTCAAAAACCAGCCAGGGGTGTCTCATGAACAAACTTATCAGAAATAGAGTATTTCTTATTGTCGCCACAGCCGATCTGCTGCAGCAGACAGGAATATGGATCCGGAATATGGCGTTGCTGTTCTACATTATGGATCAGACCGGGAATAATCCAACTGCTGTATCCATGCTTACTGCGTTAGAGTATCTGCCGATCTTTGTGTTCTCTCTAATCGGAGGAACCTTTGCCGACCGCTGGAATCCGAAAAAAACAGTCATCCTCGGCGATGCCCTAAGCGCATTATCAATGCTGCTGATTCTTGGGCTGATTGCCGGCGGAGTATGGCAGGCGGTGTTCGCGGCCACCGTAATCTCGGCGATTGTCAGCCAGTTTTCCCAGCCGTCTTCTGCAGTGCTTTTCAAAAAGCATATCCCTGCGGAGGAGGTTGGAACGGCCGTCGGGATTAACCAGAGCCTGATGGCCTTGTTCACGATCTTTGGACCGATGCTCGGAACCCTAGTCTATACCCGGCTCGGAATCCAGTCTTCGATTATTGCCTTGTTCCTGATCTTCACGCTGGCCGCCGGAATCCAGCTGTTCCTGCCGTCATCCGGCAGAGAGCAGCGGGCAGAGAGGACCTCACCGCTCAAGGATATCAAGGAAGGCTTCCGTTATGTGCTGGGCCATGCCAACCTGAAGCTGATTGCGGTTATGTTTCTCATCTCGGGTCTGGCGATGGGATTGACTCAGCCTCTGGATGTCTTTGTTACGATGAACCGGCTGGGTCTGCCAAAGGAAAGCGTGCAGTGGTTCGCAGCCGCTGAGGGTGTGGGGATGCTTACGGGCGGTCTTTTGGCCGCCATGCTTACAGCACCAATAACCCGCTATAGACGAGGCGTCTTTACAATAATCATGATTATATGGGCGGCAATCACCGTCATAGAGGTGTTGTCGGTTTGGCCTGTGCTGACAGGAAGCGCGAGAGTGCTGTCCGGGATAGCCACAGCCTGCTTCCAGGTCTCCTTCAGCGCAATGATGATACAGGAGATCAGAGAGGAGTATATCGGCAGGACCAACGGGATTATTATTCCGCTGATGATGGGAGGGATGCTGCTGGGCAGCGCCTCCTCCGGTTTTATCGTGGCTCAGATCGATCTGATGGGAGCCTATTTTATAGCGGCGGCTCTTACGCTGGGCTGTGTTGTTTTTACATCGCGGTTAAAGTTTGGTTGAAGCATGCGCCGCCGCAACCCTTTTGCATCAGGGCAAGCTTCTTTGCCAAGTGACATTATTCGTCCCGCGTCGAAAAACGTTTCTCTAGACCCACTCAAATTGCGTCTGCTAGTATGAAACAATGCAATGTAAGGCGAGGGGAGAATTTGGAAACATGGAGCAGCAGCAGCGTTATGAGAACTTGAAAATGGGCGAACGCGGGGCCGTTATAAGCATTATTGCTTACATCTGTCTATCTGCACTTAAGTTAATAATCGGCAATGTGTCGGGCTCGGAAGCCCTTAAGGCAGACGGTCTGAACAATGCAACGGATATTGTGGCTTCCATCGCGGTGCTGATCGGACTGAAGCTGGCACAGCGGCCGGCAGATGCGGACCATCCGTACGGCCACTGGAAGTCGGAAACAATTGCTTCATTAATAGCTTCCTTTATAATGATGGCGGTCGGACTGCAGGTTCTGATCACGGCGGTTGCTTCTGTCTTTAAGGGCAGAGGAGAAGCGCCGGATCTGATCTCGGTGTGGACAGGGCTGTTCTGTGCAGTCGTGATGTATTTTGTCTACCGGTATAATAAACGGCTTGCGCTTGCAATCAAAAGCCAGGCTGTAATGGCCGCCGCCAAGGATAACTATTCGGATGCCCTGGTCAGTATCGGTGCGGTAATCGGGATCGTCGGCTCCCAGTTTAACCTTCCGTGGCTTGATCCTGTAACGGCGGTGCTGGTCGGCTTCATCATCTGCAAAACAGCGTGGGACATCTTCCGTGATGCCTCCCACCACCTATCGGACGGGTTTGACGAAACGATTATTCTGACATTCAGGGAGACTGTTGAGCAGGTTGAGGGTGTTGAAGAGGTCAAGGAGCTGCGGGCCAGAAATTACGGCAGCAATGCTGTAGTGGATGTTGTCTTGTCGATCAAAGGCAGCCTTGGCTTTCAGGAAGCCCATAACGTTGCGACCAATGTGGAGAATGAGCTGATGAAATCCGACGAAGTCATTGAGGTTCATGTACATTATGAGCCGTCGAAGTAAGCCCCGGAAGGGGTTTTTTTTAATGGAAAAAAAACGGGCCGATCTTAATGCAATCTTAATACTGAAGGCGAAATCCTAACACTAGCTTAATCCGGCAGGTGATATGCTTTCAGGACAATAAGACTATGTGCAAAGCGAGCGTGAAACCCGTGATTTCCTTTTTAAAAAGGTTTTTGATTGGCAGGCCCTTGAAGTCGACTGAGCTGGGGGAGCAAAAGTTAAATAAAAAGAAAGCACTGGCGATCTTATCATCAGATGCCTTATCATCAGTTGCCTATGGTCCTGAGCAAATATTGATAGTACTGGTTACAGTCGGTACGATGGCTTTCTGGTATTCCATACCGATTGCTATAGGGGTATTAGTGCTGCTCACTGCATTGATCCTGTCCTACCGGCAGATCATTTTTGCCTATTCGCATGGCGGGGGAGCCTATGTGGTCTCCAAGGAAAATCTGGGCAGATACCCCGGACTGATCGCCGGCGGTTCACTGCTGGTGGACTATATTCTGACGGTGGCGGTAAGTGTATCGGCCGGGACAGATGCCATTACATCGGCTTTTCCGAGCCTGCATGATCATAAAGTGCTGATTGCCATTATCTTTGTCTTCCTCATTACAATATTGAATCTAAGAGGGGTGACGGAATCTGCATCCGTGCTGGCCTATCCGGTTTACCTGTTCGTACTGGCCCTGTTCATTCTGATCGGCACCGGTCTTTATAACATCTTAACGGGGAATGTTCCGGCGGAGCTGCATACCTCACTTGGTACTCCGGTGGCCGGGATCAGTCTGTTCCTGCTGCTGCGCGCCTTTTCTTCGGGGAGCTCGGCGTTAACCGGGGTTGAAGCGATCTCCAATGCCATTCCGAATTTTAAAAGCCCTGAAGCCTCCAATGCGGCTAAAACGCTCGCGGCAATGGGGATTTTATTAGCGGTCCTGTTCTCCGGGATTGTTACGCTGGCCTATTACTATGGAGTTGCGCCCCGTGCTGACGTTACTGTCGTGTCGCAGATTGCCGAGCAGACCTTCGGCCGGAATGCGATGTACTTTTTCATCCAGGGGACAACGGCATTAATTCTGATTCTGGCGGCCAATACCGGATATTCGGCGTTCCCGCTGCTGGCAGTCAATCTGGCTAAGGACAAATTTATACCACGTATGTTTACGATGCGCGGTGACAGACTGGGGTATTCCAACGGGATTATTATCCTGGGCGTGCTCTCGATGCTGCTCATTTATGTATTTGAAGGGGAGACGGAGCAGTTAATTCCTCTGTATGCGGTAGGGGTGTTCATTCCCTTTACGTTATCCCAGACGGGGATGATGGTGAAATGGCTCCGTCAAAAGCCTGCGGGCTGGATGCCGAAGTTCGTGATTAACACCGTTGGCGCGCTGATCAGCTTCATCGTCACGATGATGTTCTTCCTGACCAAGTTCACGCAGGTATGGCCTGTGTTTGTCTTCCTGCCGATTCTGCTGTTCGTCTTTCATAGAATTCATAAGCATTATGAGGCGGTCGCCGACCAGCTTAGAATTACAACCTGTGAAGCCACGGTTAAAATCGAAGGCAATGTCATCATCGTACCGGTGGCCGGAATCACCCATGTCGTGGAGAATTCGCTGGAATACGCCAAATCGCTGTCACCGCAGCAGATTATCGCCGTATATGTTCCTTTTGAGCGGGAAGACGAAGCGGCATTCGAGGAGAAGTGGAAAAAGTGGCAGCCGGACGTGCGCCTGGTGACCCTCTATACTCCATACAGAAGCATCATCCAGCCGTTGACCAAGTTCATTGATACAATCAACTGGAAAGCGGCAGAGCTAAACCATAGAGTCACAGTCATTATCCCGCAGTTCATTCCGAAAAAAGGCTGGCACAACATCCTGCACAACCAGTCGAGCCTGCTGATCCGCGCCCGTCTGCTGTTCCGCAGCGATGTGATTGTTACTACGGTGCCTTATCATTTGAAGAAGTAATGGAGCTTGAGAGGCTGTCCCAAAGTCATGTAAGTGGCTTGGGGCGGCTTTTTTTGCGTGGGAAAGGCTGAATGAAATGAGAATATTCAAGGGATAGTTTAATCACTTCGCGAATACTTCAGGCAGGTATGGAGCGTTTGCGAAGTTCGTAGATAGATAAGTAGGGTATGTGCCATTACCGGGAAGTATTATCCATCAGGGAAAGAAAAATGCAATTATTTGAATATCGTTATTTGTTAGATAGAACGTAATTAAGGTTATAACCTGACGAGGAGGCGATCTACCGCTACCATCGCCAAATTCCTTCGCTGGGGTTACGGTTTGGGCTAACGTGGTAAACCTGGCTGTTCTTCAACAGTAAAGCTATTTTCTACTAGGCTAAGCAGAGAGATGAGATCTGTAAAACTAATTAAAGGCGGCAGTGTCCCCGTTTCTTCTTCTCGGTGATGCACTTGACCTGTTTTATAGTTAATGGCACCAAATAATGAATGAGCCGAGCCGAAATAACTGTACTTTCTGCAACTAAACCTGACTAACTTAATCCGCTGCAGGGTTTAACTGCACTCTGTACACTTATATTTGGTAAAAACGCCCGAAACCGGATTTTTCGAGGAGAATAGATGTACAGAATACCATTATTTACTTAAAATGATTCATTTCCGCTATTTTAATTGTACAAAGTACACTTAACCCGATATGACTCTGGGAGAAAAGGATGGATTATATGTGTACCTATTCGAAGTAGACTCGAAATTAGGGAATACCCCACTACAAAAAACTAGAGAAGGAATTCTCGACTGGAAGAAAATCGATTGGATCATGAATCCAGGCAACTTAGGGATTGCTGAAATGGTAGTTCAGTACTTACCTGTTTATTAGAAAAAGAAAGTGATCATCTATTCGAGTACAAAGAAGGTATAGTACAGCAAATATAAGGAGGAATGGGAACGAAATGAAGTTCGATCTTCGTGAATTGGCGTTGTTTGCAGAACAGGCTGTAACAATAGCGGGTAACAGGATTTCCGAACTGCGCAGCCAGGAAAAAGTTGAATTGAATTACAAGGATGCGGGTGAGCTGGTCACATCTGCTGACCTGCTGTCGGAAAGAATCCTTCAGGAAGCCATAATGGGGACATTTCAAGGTCATCGAATTCTTTCGGAGGAAGATGGAGTACATAGCTGGGATCAGTTCAAGTTCGACGGTCCCGTTTGGGTAATGGATCCCTTAGATGGAACCGTTAATTTTTCCCGGAATCTGCCGCATTATGGTGTTTCATTAGCATTTGCCCTTGATGGCGTAGTGCTCGCAGGAGCCGTGTATGCGCCGGATCTGAACTGTACTTATGTTGGAATTAAAGGGGAAGGCTCTTATTGCAATGGGGAACGTTTACAAATCCGTAAATGTACTTCACTATCAGATGCCGTTATCGGCACAGGTTTTCCGCATGATCCAGCAAAAGTCCAGCCGGCAATTGAAAGAGTGAACCGGCTCCGAAGAAGCTGCCGTGACATTAGGCGTTTTGCCGCACCGACAGTTGACATTTGTTATGTGGCATCCGGAAAATTAGATGCCCATACGGAAAGTCTTTCACCGTGGGATGTAGCCGCTGCAGGCTTGATTGCACGTGAGGCGGGAGCCATGAGCTGCCATGTACAGGCGGTGCCAGACGGCATCCCTAATGAACTCTATGGTGAAGAGGTCGTATTCACGACACCTGGGATCTTCGATGATCTCTTGACATTATTGCGGATGGAATCTGAATAATAATACTGCCAAGTTTTGAACTAACGGGAAACGATAACCCAATAACTCACGAAAGCAGCCGATCACATCGATCGGTTGCTTTTGTTCATCTGACAGGCGATTATTGAACCAACGTCCCCCGTTAGCTTGAAGACCTGTAGTCATATAAACTTCTTCTAACCGGGAGGGTCTTCGTACGGAACCATTCGGCCGCTTGCTGCACCAGCGGTGAAGAATTTAAGGGTGTAACCTTATCAATTGAAATCCAGTCATAACCATCAGAGTCTTGTCCCTCGAATTGAACTACGGAACCACCAATTTTTTCGGCGACAAGTACTTCATACAAAATTGCAATATGATGCAAGAATTCAGTCGAGTCATTCGGTAGAGTCCATAGCACAGAAAAATCACAAACGCCAATATTGTAGAGTTCTTTAACCGAGTGTCCTGTTTCTTCGCTAAATTCCCTTTTTAAGCCTTGCTCTAAGGACTCTGATTCTTCTAGCCGTCCACCAGGCAAGTCAAATTGACCCGTGTAAGGGCCTAAGCTTTTTCGAATAACTAAAATTTTCTCGTTAACCATACATATTCCGTAAACCCCTATGTGGCGATGGAACTTTTCCTTCATTGAACTTAATCCCCCTGTTACTTGAACAAAAGATAGATAAGAACTGATAGACTTATAAAAAAATAATACCACCACATACCACATATTGGAACTCTCCTGCCTGTTAGCTTCATGCCATCGACAGTGTAATACTTTTTTCTTTTGACAGAGATTGTTCCGTTAGAATGTTGAGGTGCGAAGTATATTAATCCACCTTGGCACCATGTGAAAGCGTATATAAGATAGCCTGTTCTTTATCTAATCTCATACCAGAGATAGTGAAGGCCTTAAAGTCTACTCCATTCATGTTCGCCCCTCTTACATCAGCACCATGCAATTTAGCTTTGGAAAAGGAAGCCAAAGTAAGATCAGCACCTCTTAAATCTGCTTTCTCCAGGTTTGCTCCCGAAAAGTCTACTTCCAGAAATCTCACCTCTCTTAAATCTTGCCTTACTAGTCTTGCATTTCTCAATATGGTATATGACCAGTCTCCTTTTGAAATTGAAAATCCATCCAATGTAGAATCTGTAAAATTCGAGCCGGTCATTTTGCAGGTAACAAATTTTGAAGAAAAGAGATTTGATCGACTAAAGTTGCAGTTTTCAAAAGCTGATTCAGTATGAATAGAGCCATTCAATGAAGCACCTTGAAAATCGCACTCGATAAATCGGCAGTTAATTGAATTTATTTCGTCCAGCGTCCCGTTAGTGAAAGAGCAACGCGTAAAGGTACAGCCAATTAGTTCACCGTATCTCATGTCCTGTCCACTAAAATTCACCTCTGAGTAATTCTGTTTATGATGTTGAAGCATTTTTTTACCTCCAATGAAAAATTTAAATAACCGACTTTATGTGAACAACTGGTCAGCAACAATAGTGGATATGGCATGCTTATAAACCATGTTTAGTATTCTTCTTTCGGAACGGATTAAGATCACATAGCTATCCAAAAGTTCGATGACTCCTTTAATACGTACTCCTTTAGTAGTTATAATTGTGCATTCCGTTTTATTTTTCCTTAAGGCGTTCAGTAGAAAGTCTTGACTCATAGATAATTGCTCTTCTTTTTCTTTCATCTGCTCCAACCTTTCCAAGGATATATTGTATTGCAAATGTAAATAGCGGTCATTTTAATATAGCATACGGCTGTCAAGGCCCCGGTTATTTTTTTTATAAAGTCAAGTGCTTTTATTAAAAAAATGATAGATATAAGCAAGTTGAAAAATAGAAAAAGAGTTTTTGCAAATACAGAAAACTATTTACAAAAAAAATATCTATACATATAATAAGTATACTTATTAAAATTCAAGAAAGGAATTTGCCAAGTGACTACTCAAAAGCAATTACAAACGCTGGGCTACTGGTTACACCACACCTCTGCACTTCATAGAAGAGCTTTTTCGACGGAAACTAAAAAGTTTGGTCTAACGACGGAGCAGTATGGATTACTACTTCAACTGTGTGACTTTGAGCGAGTCAGTCAGAAAAGACTGGCTGGTCTCATACACAAGGATCAAGCGACAACAGGAAAAATTGTTGAGAAGCTTGAGGTCAAAGGATTATTAAAACGCCAGCCTGATCCATCGGATCGTCGCGCTTTTCAGCTATACATTTCTGATAACGGCAGAGATGTGCTAAATAAGCTTATTCCTGTTGCCGAGGCCCTCGAAGTGCAAGCATGGGAGGGAATATCTGCTGAAGAAATGCACTTTTTTGAGAATATAATGCATCGGCTGCAAGAGAACTTACACAATAAAAATGTAAATGAGGATGAATAAATGAAATTTATATCGGAGTTTTTGAAAAAAAAGCCAGCCAGAATGGGAATTATCTTTTCTCTTTTTTTGCCGTTTCTCTTTTTATTAATTTGGATGACAGGCTACAACGGTGCAACTGAGCGAATTGACCAGCTTCACGTTGGATTAGTTGTAGAGAATGAGGAAAGTAGGAGTATTGCCGAATTTTTGGCTACAGAAGCTCCTTTTCAAAGTGTGGTGACATCATCCAAAGAAGACGCACTATTAAATATGGACAATGGAAACACGGATATGGTTATTGTTATTCCAGGTAATCTGCAATCTTCGTCGGCTGATGGTACTGAAAAGCTGATTTATTATATAAATGAACGTAATTCAGAGGTTGTTAAGTCTGTGATGGAAGGCTTATCCCGGAAGTTAACGGAACAACTAAATACCATTCTTGTTTCCAATGTGCAGCCACTACCGATTCAGGCGGAAGTTATTAAGGTTAACGAAGTATCAAATTTTTCCTCCTCAATGCTGCCTATGATTCTTGGTTTTATACCTTACATAGCAATGATGACAATGAATATTCAATTTAATATAGCTTCTATGATCTTGAAACGACAGTTTGGTAAGTGGGAATTGTTTTTCGGACGTCAAATGGTACTTGCCGTTATCTCTATAATTGTCCCGCTGTTACTATCAGCAGCGATAAAAATATTCCTAAACGTTGAAGCCTCTTTCTGGCAGTTATGGGGCTTTGAAGTACTCGTCTTTGCAGCAAGTATTTGCATGACCCAACTCGGATTCACATTATTTGGAACCTTCGGGCCATTATTTAATGTCCTCTTCGTTCCTTTCCAGCTCATGACGGCCGGTAATGTTATTGCAGCTTCAATGCTGACCCCGTTTTATCGTAATCTTGGAACATTCCTGCCGGCACCGAATGGTATTCAGGGAGCAATGCACCTTGTGTATGGAGGGGGAACCGTGGGGGATTATGCCGTCAACCTCGCTTTTATTGCAATAGTTACATGGGGGCTCACTATTTTGCGGCTTGCTTTGCCAAGTAAGGCAGGAGTAGTTCAACAAAATATAGGACATAAAGCAGCATAAAGCATAAGGTAGCTAATACTTCATTTTCTGGTTTGTTTCGTTTTTAGGCACTCATGGCGGGCCGTGCTCCTTTCCTGCTAAGCGACCTGCGGTGAATCAACGGTCGGCGTACGGTGAGTCCACTGTCTTGGGCGGTGCTTCTTGTAGAATCGTGACCGGAAGGACATAATTGAAAGACATAGATTTGTAGAAGGAAAGGCGTGATACAGCTTGGAGTACCTGCGCAGGCAATCGTTCCGCAACAAGCTCAAAGTCGCATTTCTGGCCGTTATCCTCCTTTCGGTGCTGATGACCGGAGGGCTGTCTTACTATATTTCGGCCGCTACCCTGGAGAAGAACGCGCTGAAGCTGACGCAGGATACGGTAGTGCGGTCTGCGCAGATTGTGGATGAGAAGCTGAACAAGCTGATGCTCATTATGATGACGTTTATGATTAGCCAGCCCTTTTACGATATGCTGAAGGATGCCGCGTCCGGGGACACACAGGAATATTACACGCATTTGAACGATCTGGACAATGTGTTCTCGCAGGCGCGGATCGCTGAGCCGCTGATCCAGTCCATTTATGTGACGACCCCGATCGGGGAGTTCTACCCGTCGTCCATGAACCGCAACCGGCTCAATGCGTTCAAGGATACTTTTCTTTACGACCGGATTGAGCAGGAAAAAAAGAACATCTGGGTGGAGGGCCACGAGGATATGCTCTTCTCCGGCAAGGAGCGCGTCATTTCGCTGATTCTGGAGCCGATCTTTGACACACCGGTCAACGATGTTTACATCGTAGTGAACATCCGCGAGGACGGCTTCCGCAAGCTGGTGCAGGGAGATACCGGACAAGGGGCATCCAGCTTCTTGCTGAATACGGCGGGAGAGACGGTATATCGTACGAAGGACCCGCTGGTCCGGCAGGCGGTAGACGCCGGGAATTTGCGGGAAATTATGAGCCGGCCGGAGGGCAGCCAATCCTTTGATCTGGACGGCAAGGCGTATTTGCTCAACTATGCCAAGCTTGGGATTGCCGATTGGACGATGACGACCATCCAGTCTCAGGCCGGGGTGCTGAAGGATATGGTGTATGTCAAATGGCTCATCGCCGGGATTGCACTGGCGGCGTTTACTGTGACCTCGCTGATTTCCGGCGCCTTTACACGCTATCTGCTGAAACCGCTTCAGGGGCTGCTGAAGGTGATGAAGCGGGTGGAGAACAATGATCTGTCCGCCCGCTTCGAGAGTACCAGCGGAGATGAGCTTGGACAGGTGGGCTTCCGGTTCAACCGGATGCTGGAGCAGATTGTAGTGCTGATTGGCGAGGTTACAGAGGCGCAGTCGCATAAGCGGGCGACGGAGATTAAGGCGCTGTCGGCGCAGATGGACCCGCATTTTTTGTACAATACCCTTAATACCATCTACTGGAAGCTGAATTTAAAGCAGGTCGAGCCGTCTCAGAAAATGGTCCTCTCGCTCTCCCGCCTCTTCCAGCTTGGGCTGAACAACGGCCGGGAGATTACAACCCTGTCCAAAGAGCTGGAGCATGTGCGCCAGTATCTGGAGCTGCAATCCAGCTGCTACGAGGGCTTGTTTACTTATGAATTCAAGGTGCAGGAGCCGGAGCTGTGCGGGCTTTCGATTCCGCGCATTATTCTCCAGCCGCTGGTGGAGAACAGTATCCTTCACGGCTTCCGGGACCGGGAGAGCGGCGGAATCATCGGGATCGAAATGGCCGGGGATGGGGAACGATGGACGATTTGTGTACGTGATAACGGCAGCGGTATGGAGGAGGACCAGGTGCGCGCCCTCTTTTGGCTGGAGTCGGATAAAGGCTATGCCGTGTCTAATATGATCCGGCGGCTCCAGCTGTATTACGGGAGCAGTGCGGAGTTTCAGGTCAACAGCGCACCCGAGTGCGGAACGGAAATACGGATTTCTTTACCGAAGAAAGGGGAGCATTCGGATGAGCCAGCATGAGCCGGTCAGTCTCTGCATTATCGACGATATCAAAAGCGTGGTGGACGGGCTGACCGCGATGAACTGGGAGGAGCAGGGAATTCACGTCGCGGGCGTTTCAAGCAACGGGGAAGAGGGGCTCCGGCTCATTCAGGCGCAGAGGCCGGATCTTGTCATTACCGACATCCGCATGCCGAGAATGGACGGGCTGAGCATGCTGCGGGCGGTGCTGGAAGAGAACCGGGGCTGCAAGGTGATTCTGATCAGCGGCTATGCCGATTTCGAGTATGCACAGCAGGCGGTGCAGCTGGGGGCATTCGATTTTGTGGTTAAGCCGTTTTCGCAGGAGGACATCATGTCGGCGGTGCTGCGGGCCAAGGCGGAGATTATGGAGGAGCGCTCCAAGCGCTTAAGCCTGCAGGAAATGGAGAATAAGCTGCGGGAGAGCATGCCGGTGCTGCGGCAGGAATATTTTGCGCTGCTTGTGAGCCACCGGACTTCATGGGAGGAAGCTGCAGGACGGTGGGATTTTTTGAATATCAGGCTTGAACCGAGGGGCTTTGTGGTGATGCTGATTGAGATCGACCGCTTCCGGGAGCAGCTTGCCGAGCGGTCCATCCGCGAGATGGAGCTGATCCGCTTCTCCCTGCTGAACATTATGCAGGAGACGCTGGCAGACCATGCACAGAGCGTGGTTTTCCGGGCCCGCCATGACCGTTTTCTGGCCGTAATGAATGTAACAGGGACGGGCAGTCCCATTGAAATAGCCGAGCAGTGCTGCCGGAATATTGAGCAGTATACGAAATTTACGGTTTCGGTCGGAGTCGGCGGCCCGGTGGAGGAAATCAGCGAGCTGCCCGATTCCTACCGGCAGGCTCAGCGTGCGCTCTCCCATCATCTGTTCACCGAAGGGAATGCGGCAATCAAGTACGAGGATATCCAGCAGGAAGGAAGCCAGGAGCCGCTGGCGCTGGAGTATAAGGATGAGCTGCTGCTGGCCCTGCGCTCCGGGAATGCCGGGCGGACGGAGGCTATTTTGTCCGCCATATCGCAAACGCTGCAGAAGGGGATTTCCCGGCACAATCCCGATTATCTCCTTAGCCTGTACGATGAGCTGGCCGCTTCAGCGATCCGCGCCTTTTACGAAATGGTGCCCTATCCGGATATTCACCCGCTGATCCAGCGTTTCCGGGCCGTGCAGGGAACCGCGGGGCTGCCGCTGGCCTCTCTGCAGCGCCAGCTGCTTGCCCTGTGCACGGATGGGGCCGAGATGGTGCGCCGCAACAGCTTGTCCGAAGGGCAGAAGGTGATCTATGAAGCTATTGATTATATCAGGAGCCGCTTGTCCGAGGATATCACGGTCGGGGAATGCGCTGCCCATGTGCATCTGAGCGCCAGTTATTTCTCCAGCCTCTTCAAACGGGTGACGGGTATGACGGTTACCCAGTTTACGACCGCGGAGCGGATCCACAAGGCAAAGCTGCTGCTGGTGGAGGGGGTACAGGTGCAGGAGGTGGCTTCAGCTGTAGGCTATGAGGAGCGCCGGTATTTCAGTGAGATGTTCAAGAAGATCACCGGCCAGACACCTTCGGAGTTCAGGGCGGGCTACCACCCGGACCGGCCGGAGGGATGGGGCTAACGCTAACGCTGTGCAGACTGTATAGCCGGAGGGTGCTCTAAATCAGCCGCGCTGCAGAACAATAAAAGAGATCCGCCGCCGCCGGTCCGGATCTCTTTCCACTGCCCTCATTACGAAAAAAATCTATAATCGGTGCACAACCGCTATTCCCGGGAGGAGCCTTGCAAATGAACCATTCCGCTCCGCAAGGAGCCTGCGTGATTTATGCCAATTATTCCACACATCTGAAGCCCCACTCCGCCCGGTTTAGGGACGGACTGACCTTCTACCTGTTCCGTCTGCAGGCGGAGGGAAGCTGCCGTGCGCTGGTGGAGGGGAAATACGAGACGATCATCCCGGGGGACCTGCTGCTTTATCCGCCCGACCAGCCCTATGAGCTGATCGTGCAGCCCGGGAGGCTTCCGCAATCAGAAACCGTGCAGCCTGTTGCAGATTATTTTTTGGCCGGCAGGGGGGAGTGGCTGGATGCCTGGTGGAAGGACAGAAGCCTGCCGGCCAAAACCAATATCGGCTTCGATGATACGGTCATTACCTTGTGGAAGCACATTATCGGCGAAAAGAAAAAGGTGATGCAGAATCAGGACGAAATGATGGACTACCTCCTGAGGGCGCTGTGTCTGACACTGGAGCAGGCGGCCGGCGCCGGAAAGCGAACCAAGGGATCGGATACGGCACACCAGCTGAAACGATTCATTGAAAATCATGCCCATGAGCCGCTCAGTCTGGAAAAAATAGCAGCCTCTGCGGAATTAAGCATCTCCCGCTGCTCTTATCTGTTCAAGGCAGCCTTTGGCCAATCGCTGTTCGCCTACTGCATCGATGTCCGGTTAAAGCTTGCCGAGCAGCAGGTGCTTTACAGCAATCTGGCGCTGGAGCAGGTTGCCGAACACACGGGGTTCCAGAGCTATGCCCATTTCTGCCGGGTGTTCCGTGAACGGTTCGGACATCCTCCAGGAGAATACCGCCGCAGGTATGGCTTTGGTTTTACTCCTGATTAAAGGTAACGATCAGATATCCGTATATAAAACCTGATGCTCCTGAACGAGTATAGCCTGCAGCTCGTCACCCTTTACATTTTGAACAACGCCGTCCGCCTCAAGCGCCAATACAGCCGCCGCCGCAGCTGACTGTCCCAGGATCATAAAGACGGGCTCCATCCGGATGGAGCCGTATGCCGCGTGGGTAGCGGAGACACACACCGGCACAAGCAGGTTGGCGCATTCCTTCCGCTTCGGTACAAGCGCCCGGTAGCTTATCGGATAAGGGGCAGCCAGACGGATATAAAAACCTCCCTCCGTGCTGACATGCCCGTCTTCATTCACATAGTACTGGGTATGGTGCGAATCCATGGCAAAGGAGCCCATGCCCACGGAATCCGGTACCGGATTCTCCAGTCTGACGTCATGCTCAGTCACCACATAATCGCCAATCATGCGGCGGGATTCCCGGATATACAGCTGGGGCGTCCAATGGCCGCTTTCGGTGAATTCATCGAGCGGCAGGCCCCACGGCCGGTATACCGCCCGGATTTCCTCCGGCACCCGCGGATGGTTTTGGATAGTCCACACATAGCCCTGCTGGTAGATGCGGTGAGCTTCCCACATTTGTTCCCGCGTCTGGTAATCCGCCTCCGCATAGCCATGGTTCATCCCGTTGTAGTCAGTGGATATGCCGCTGTTGTTGTTGGAATCCGTCTTGTCCGGGGTCACCCGGTTCAGCTTAAAGAAACGCGAGTCCTGTCCTTGTTCGATGGCCCTGAACAGAATCTCGTAATCGGCTTCGTTATAGCCTTCCGGCTTTTCAATGTCTACGCGGTTGTCCGGATTATTGGTCAGGCACATGCGGAAATTGTAGGCCTGGAGCTTATCGTCGCCATCGCCGATGTCTCCGCCGCGGTGCGGCAGAACACGGTCAAGCAGGCCGCTGGCAGGTACACCCTTCACCACATAAGGATCTATACCGCCGGGCAGCTCATTGCCGGGACGGATACCGTTCAAGGTCTCCCCGTACTGCGCATTTGATTCCCTGCCAACGAAAAAGGAGACGCCGGCTTTGCCCATCAGATCGCCTTCGTAGCCGGCATCGATGAACATGCTGCCCTTGAAGATGCTGCCGGATTCCATGCGGATGGAAACGATGATATCCCCCTGCTTGGTCACACCGTCCGCCAAGTCCAGCCGCTCTCCGTAAACGACTTCGATGCCATACTCCGTCACCCAGTCCTGCAGCACTTCCAGCGCAACCTTGGGCTCAAAGAGCCAGCAGGCCTCTTCCTGTGCATATTCCCGGGCCCCCCGCCAGTAGAACTCCATGGACAAGCCGCCAACGGCTTCCTTCATCCCCACATCCGTATCGCCCAGCCCGCCGCTGGTCAGCCCTCCGATCCGCCGGCCCGGTTCAATCACCACCGCGCTTTTGCCCATTTTCCGGGCTTGAACCGCTGCGGCGATACCGGCGGCCGTACCTCCGTAAATAACAATGTCATACGTTTTATCCTGATTCACACTGTTCTCCTCCATTCGCATTACGTCTGCAAAAACGATTATAAACCGTTCAGCGGTGCTTATAGAATGATGCATCTTCCTTTTTTAATTGATGAATCTTACTGTTTTTCCGGAATGCCGTTTTTATGGGAAAAGGCTTTTGAAATCAGAATCGGCTTATGATAAGGTGATTTCCGAACGACGCCGACAAGCGCGTTAATCCCATACCATGATCTAAATTAGGAGGAACTATGAAACCCCAATTCCGCTATTTGAGCAAGCCGGCCCTTGAGCCTGTCCCGGGCTGTGACTGGGCCGACAAGATGGTGCTGAACCCGGCCATTGTCAAAGACCCAGACTCCGGCGACATCCATATGCTATTCCGGGCGACGGGCCCGTGGCCGCAAAAACGAAGAGAAGGCTGCCATGATCCCTATCCGATTTTTCTGGGTTATGCCAAAAGCACCGACGGGGGGGAAACCTGGAATGCAGACTTTTCACGGCCCGCCCTGGCGCCTGCCCTGGGGTATGAAGAGCATGAGCTGTACATTACGGATATCCATGGAAAAAAAGTGCGGAATTACGCCAACGGCTGCGTGGAGGACCCGCGTATTTTTTACCTGGAGAATGAGCTGTATGTAACGGTGGCCTGCCGCGCTTTCCCCCCGGGCCCCTATTGGCTCAGCAGCCAGCATCCCCCCGTTCAGACACGCTTTGAATATGTGCCGGATTGGATATTTGAAGGCGACGGCGAGGACCCGTTCATGAAGACAGCCCGGTCCAACGATACGGTCAGCGTTCTCTACAGGCTGGATTTGAACAAATTGAAGCAAAGGGAGTATGAAAGCGCATTCCAGTATGTAGGCCCGCTTACCGAAGGACATGTCAGTGACAACCGTGATGTATTCTTCTTTCCCGGAAAAATGGCGATTGCAGGCAAACAGCAGTATCTCATGCTGCACCGCCCGATGAATGTCCTGCCCTTTGAAGGGGGAGAGCAGGCCGGGAAGCCCTCCATCTATATGGCGGCGGCCGAATCGCTGGAGGCTTTTGCCTCATCCAAAGCCACCCATAGGCTGCTGGCCCATCCGGTATTTGACTGGGAGGAGAACCGCATCGGTGCGAGCTGGCCGCCAATCGCCCTGGGGAACAAGGAATGGCTGGTTTCGTACCATGCAAAAAAAGATGTGCAGGTTGGGTACACGCAATCCTTTATGATCGTCCGGGAACAGGAAGATGACTTCCCGGCGGTTGTTCACCGCTGCTCTGAACGTCTGATGTTCGCGGAGCGGGAGTGGGAAATGCCGCAGGACTATCCTACACCCTGCCTGTTTACGACCGGAGGAATCGTTGTAGACGGGGAGCTGATTATGTCGTATGGAGCTGCGGACCAGAAGGTTGGTATCGCCCGTGTCCATTTTAAAGAATTGGTGGCTTATGTCCGGGAATATGACGAGGATGGAAGACGGGCCGGCAGACCATAGAATTCTGTCCCTGAACAGTGAGTCTGCCGCACTCCTTTTCCGGAGACGAGGGCCTATAATAAAAACGAGCTCACAATACAAATGTTAATCAAAGGGGTAGAAGGTATGCAAAAGAAATGGTTCGGTCTCGGGCTGAGCATCATGCTGGCAGCGGGAATCGCAGGCTGCGGCGGCAACAACAACGGCAACAGCAGTGCGGCAACAGAAGCGCCGGGCACAGCAGCTCCATCGGCCGATGCGGGCGGAAACACGGCGGCAGGCGAGCCTGTACAGCTTAAATATTGGACGGATGACCGTCATGACCAGGAGTATATCAAGGAACTGATCAATACGTTCAATGAAACCAACGGCGAAAACATCCAGGTAGAACTGACAGTTATGTCCGAGAACTATGCGCAGAGCGTTGATATTGCCTTCTCCAGCAACCAGGCGCCTGATGTGCTTCGCCTGAAGAGCGGCAACGCCTCCGAATTTGTCAAAAAAGGCTACCTTGCTCCGATCGACGGCTATCTTAACGAGGATATAAAAACGAAATTCGGCAGTCTGCAGCTTGACAATGTGAACCGTTTTGACGGCAAGCTGTACTCGCTGGCCAATACCGGCCTGACCCTGCGTCTGGTTTACAACAAGGACCTCTTCGCCAAAGCGGGCATTGAGAGCCCTCCCGCCTCGCTGCAAGAAATGGTTGATGACGCCAAAAAAATCACCGAGGCCGGCAAATCCGAGGGCATTTACGGCTTTGCATTGAACTTCAAGAGCCCGAAATCGGCATTTGACCGTTCCATCCGGGAGATTCTCTCCCTGAGCGGCTATCAGGGACTTGGTTTTGACATGAAGACTGGTAAGTTCGACTTTGCGCCATACTCGGAGGTTATTGAATACTTCAAGCAAATGTATGAGGACCGCAGTATCCTTCCCGGAGCGGAGACGCTCGACATTGATCCGCTGCGCGCCCAATTTGCAGCCGGCAAAATCGGCATGTACCTGTCCTTCTCGACGGAACCGGGTGTGTACAAGGACCAGTTCCCGACGGAAATCAACTGGGCGGGCGCACTGGCCCCTACGCTGGACGGTCAAATCAAAGGAACCTCCGAAATTGTATCCGCCGGTACCTGGCTCGGTATCAGCGCCAAATCGGCCCAGCAGGATGCAGCCTGGAAGTTCATGGAGTATATGTACGGCGACGATGTTCTGAAGACCTACCATGAAAAAGGCTTCGGCATCGCTGTAGTGCCGCATATTGTGGAGCAAGCCCAAAACCCGGATATCAAGGGTATGGAAGGCTTCCTGGTCGGTGAACACGACTCGCTCTGGCCGGCTTCGCCGACCGTTACTCCGGAGGGCACTAATTATGCCGACGCATTCTTCAAGTACATGCTTAGCGGCGGGGATGCACAAGCCATCACTACGGATTTGAACACCAGATACAATGACGCATTGTCCAAGGCTGTGGAGAAAGGCGAAGTAACCGTAAAACCGGATGCCGCCTTTGACCCGAGCAAACCTCAGGGAGAATAACAGGTAAAGACGGGACTGCCGCGCACTTCCTGGCGGCCGCCCCTTTTCTTTCCCCGAAGGAGGAACGAAGGATGGAATTTAAGTGGAAACGGCTGGGGGAGAATACCCTTTTTTTGATCCCAAGCATCATTTTAACGGCAACCCTGGGCATCTATCCCCTGATCTGGATGCTGCGCTATATGTTCTATGATTATGCCGGCTACGGCGAGGCGCTGTTCGTTGGCCTGGACAACTTCAGCCGTCTGCTGCGCGATGAATTGTTCTGGGAGTCGGTAGGTAACACCTTTATCTTTGCCGGGGGAAAGCTGCTGCTGACGCTGCCCTTGTCCCTGCTGCTGGCAGTCATCCTGAACGGCCGGCTGCGCGGCGGAAATCTGCTGCGGGGGATCTATTTCATGCCGACGGTCATCAGTACCGCAGTCATATCGGTTGTTTTTTATAACATCTTTAATTCCTATAACGGGATGGTTAACACACTTTTGATGAAGCTGCATCTGGTCTCCCAGCCGGTTGACTGGCTCGGGCCGAAGCACGCGATGCTCACCGTCATTCTGGTCGCGGTATGGGGTGCGGTCGGCAACTATATGCTGCTGTTCCTGGCCGGACTGCAGAGCATTCCGCAGGATCTGTACGAGAGCGCGGCCATCGACGGCGCGAACGCCGGAAGGCGGTTCTGGAATATCACGCTTCCGATGCTGGCTCCGGTAGCCCAGATGGTCGTTATGCTGGCGATTATCGCTTCCTTGAAGGGCTATGAGAGCATCATGGTCATCACGGAAGGCGGGCCGATCGGCAAAACCGAGGTTATGTACCTCTATCTGTACAAGCTTCTGTTCCCGGTATCCACGGGATCGCCAGTTGTGCAGCAGCTTGGATACGGCAGTGCTGTGGGCTTCGCAAGCGCCATTATCGTCGGCGGCATCACCGGCCTGTACTTCTTCCTGAGCCGCAAAATGAGCAAGGTATATTAAACGCATGGGAGGTCCAGCAATGAACGAGCAAGTGTTATCCCAACAGCCGGACAGGCGCGGGAACATCACGGCCCGCCCGGTTCCGGGCCATGCAGGCAGGATTGTGGCCCGTACGCTCATGTGGCTGTTCTTATTGGCGACGGCGGTACTGACCCTGTTCCCCCTTTTTATGACGCTATCCGGCTCTCTCAAGACCGGCGCCGAAATGATGACCGGCGGCAGTCTGCTGCCGGCTAAGCTGCAATTCTCCAACTACGCGGAAGCCTGGAAGCAGGCCAACTTCGCGCGCTATACCTGGAACAGCGCCTTTGTCAGCATTATGGTTACGGCAGGCACCCTGCTGGTCGCAGCTATGGCAGCTTATGTGGTTGACCGGCGCGATTTTCCCGGCAGATCCCTATACGTGACGGTTCAGGCTTCAATGATGTTCATTTCCGTCGGCGCCATCGTGCTGCGCCCGCAGTTTGACCTGATGGTCGCGCTGCATCTGAACACCTCGCTTTGGGGTGTCATCCTGATTCTGATCAGCGCCCATTCCAGCACGTTTTTCATGCTGCAGGGCTTTTTCAAGGCTATTCCCAGAGAGCTGGACGAAGCAGCTATGGTTGACGGCTCCGGCTTCATCCGTACGTTCTTCCGCATTATTTTGCCGCTCCTGACGCCGGGACTGGGCGTGGCCGGATTGTTCGCCTTCCGCCATGCGTGGAACGAATATATCCTGCCGCTGGTGTTCACAATGACCAATCCGCAGCTGCAGACGCTGACCGTCGGTCTGGCCAACCTCCGCTACGGCTCTTCCGCGGCCATGCAGATCCATCTGATGATGGCGGGGGCGTGCCTGTCGATCCTGCCGATGCTGCTCGCTTATATTTTGGCCAACAAGACGTTTATTCAGGTAACGGCGGGCTCAGTCAAAGGTTAGATTCAATTCCATATACAAGGAGCATTATGATATGAGCGATTATACAGTTGGACCTTTATTCTCCAGTCCGGTAATCACCCGGCATCCTGCGAACCCGATTCTGTCGCCGGGCAATGTGCCTTACGGTCCCGCGATGGTCTTCAACGCCGGGGTCGCCAGATTTAAAGGCAAATATGTGATGGTTTTCCGCAATGACTATGGCGATGAACACAAGGGGATTGTTGCCCCTCACCATACAACCAATCTCGGTCTGGCCTTCAGTGAAGACGGAATCAAGTGGGAGGTTCAGCCGCAGCCCTGCTGGTCCTGGCATGACGAGGAGGTTATCCGCGTGTATGACCCGCGGCTGACGGTAATCGGCGAGCAATGCTACATGTGCTTTGCGGTCGATACGAAGCATGGCCTGCGCGGCGGCATTGCCGTAACGGAGGATTTCCGCTCCTTCGAGGTGCTGAGCCTGTCGCTGCCGGACAACCGTAATATGGTCCTGTTTCCGGAGACGATTGGAGGCCGTTATGTGCGTCTGGAGCGTCCCATGCCTGTATATAGCCGGGGCGGCAAAGACCGCTTCGACATGTGGATGAGCGACTCCCCCGACCTGAAATACTGGGGGAACTCCAGGCTGCTGCTGGCGGTGGAGGATGTGGCCTATGCCAATGACAAGGTAGGCCCGGGTGCCCCGCCC
Organism: Paenibacillus camerounensis; assembly: GCF_000723885.1. Lineage (GTDB taxonomy): Bacteria > Bacillota > Bacilli > Paenibacillales > Paenibacillaceae > Paenibacillus_AQ > Paenibacillus_AQ camerounensis. The sequence continues at coordinate 891 of NZ_CCDG010000004.1, read as the reverse complement.
GTCAAGACGGACAAAGGCTGGCTGACCTTATTTCACGCCGTGGACCTGGACCGCAGCCGCGGCAAAAACGGCTGGGAGGACAGCTGGAAGAAGCGCTATACCACCGGCATTATGCTGCTGGACCTTGAGGACCCCAGCCGGATTATCGGCCGGGCGAAGGCGCCGCTGCTTGCCCCGGAAGCCGGTTATGAGACCGCAGGGGGGTTCCGCAATGACGTTATTTTTCCGGGAGGCATGATTCTGGAGGATTCCGGGGAAGTCAAAATCTACTACGGCGCTGCAGATACGGTGGAATGCCTGGCTACTGCGCATGTGGATGATCTGCTGCGTCTTTGTCTTGAAGGCGCGGTCAAGTAATTAGCCGTAGGGAAAGGTAAACCTATATAGATTGGAGAGGTTTCTATGAATAACGGATATATTACACTGCCTTCCGCCGTCATTCCGGTTACCCGCGAGGTGGATGTGCTGGTTATCGGCGGCGGGGCTTCCGGCATCGCCGCAGCCATTGCCGCTGCGCAGGGGGGAGCAAGTACGATGCTGGTGGAGCAAAGGGGCTTCCTCGGCGGCATGGGCACGGTTGCGCTCGTCCCTGCCTTCTGCCCCTTTACGGATAAACAGAAGCCGATTGTCCGCGGCCTTGGTCTTCAGCTGATGGAGCAGATGAAGGAGGCTTGCGGCCCTGCTTTCCGCAAGGAATATCAGGATATGCTGGATTGGGTGCCGATTGATCCGGAGGTACTGAAACGGGTCTATGACGATGCCGTTCTGGAAAGCGGCGTGACGCCGCTATACCATACTTTTGTCTACGATGTGGTACTGTCCCCGGACCGCAAGACGGTTGAGGGCGTCATTGTCGTCAACAAAACCGGACGCTCCTTCATCTCCTGCCGG
>NZ_CCDG010000003.1 GCF_000723885.1 Paenibacillus camerounensis | reverse complement strand
CCAAGGGAGGGCCCCAAGGGTTGCACCCTCTGGACACCCGCAAGGGTTGGCGTGGGAGTAGGATTGAAGGGACTTAGTTACTTGGGTGCCGGGATCGCTTGTCCCTGCGGGACCGCTTGAACTTTTGGCGCTCCGGGGGCTGTTCCTACGGAATACGCAAGAGCTTCAACTGCGAGCTGTTCTGCGGGCTGTTCCTGCGGAATGCGCAAGAGCCTCAACTGCGAGCTGTTCCTGCGGAATGCGCAAGAGTCTCAACTGCGAGCTGTTCCTGCGGAATGCGCAAGAGCCTCAACTGCGAGCTGTTCCTGCGGAATGCGCAAGAGCCTCAACTGCGAGCTGTTCCTGCGGAATGCGCAAGGGCTCAACTGCGAGCTGTTCCTGCGGAATGCGCAAATACCTAAAGCTTTTATGCTATCTGCTTATCTAAAAAGAACGGCCTGAAAAGAGCCGTTCTGTTCAATACGTAGTGTGACCTTACTCAGCCCGCAGCTCCAGCAAAGCGTCGCGCAGCTCGGCGGCGCGCTCGAATTGCAGGTTCTTGGCGGCGTCCTTCATCTCGGCCTCCAGACGCTGCATCAGGCTCTGCTTGTCTTTCTTATTCAGCTTGCCGCCTGCACCGGTGAGATAATCGGCTTTGGACTCGGCCACCTTAGTGGCTTCGATGATTTCGCGGATCTTCTTGTTGATTGTCGTCGGTGTAATCCCATGCTGCTCGTTGTAAGCTATCTGAATCGCCCGGCGGCGTTCAGTTTCGCTGATCGCCTTCTCCATGGAATCCGTTATACGATCGCCATACATGATGACCCGTCCCTCTGAGTTACGGGCCGCACGGCCGATCGTCTGGATCAGCGAGCGCTCGGAACGAAGGAAGCCCTCCTTGTCAGCATCCAGAATAGTAACCAGCGATACTTCAGGAAGATCAAGGCCCTCTCTTAACAAGTTAATACCCACAAGGACATGGAACGTACCGAGCCGGAGATCCCGCAAAATCGCCATCCGCTCGAGCGTCTTGATATCAGAGTGCATATAGCGGACCTTGATGCCGATCTCTTTAAAGTAATCCGTAAGATCCTCTGACATTTTCTTGGTCAGTGTGGTCACCAATACCCGTTCGTCCCGCGCCACACGTTCACGGATCTCATTAATCAGATCATCAATCTGTCCTTCTGTCGGCCGCACCTCAATAATCGGGTCGAGCAGGCCGGTTGGCCGGATAATCTGCTGCACCATTGTTTCGCAGTGCTCCATCTCGTAGGGTCCCGGTGTTGCTGAGACATAGACAATCTGGTTCACCTTGTCTTCGAACTCCTCGAACTGCAGCGGACGGTTATCCAGTGCAGACGGGAGGCGGAAGCCGTGCTCAACCAGCACCGTCTTGCGCGCCCGGTCACCGTTATACATGGCCCGGATCTGAGGCAGCGTAACATGTGACTCGTCGATGACAATCAGCATGTCATCCGGGAAGTAATCCATCAGCGTATAAGGAGTAGCCCCGGGCTCCCGGAAGGTCAGCGGCCCGGAATAGTTCTCGATCCCCGAACAGAAGCCGACCTCCTTCATCATCTCGATATCATAGCGTGTCCGCTGCTCCAGGCGCTGTGCCTCGAGCAGCTTGCCTGCATCACGCAGAACGGCCAGCCGCTCCTCAAGCTCACGTTCAATATTGACTAATGCGACTCGCATGGTCTCTTCCTGGGTAACAAAGTGAGAGGCCGGAAAAATTGCAATATGATCGCGCTCGCCGATCAGCTCCCCGGTCAGCACATCAATCTCTGTAATCCGCTCAATCTCATCACCAAATAGTTCAACCCTGATTGCGTGCTCTCCTTGGGAAGCCGGGAAGATTTCGACCACATCACCGCGTACACGGAAGGTACCGCGCACAAAGTTAAGATCATTGCGCTGATATTGGATATCCACGAGCCGGCTCAGAATCTGATTGCGCGGCTTCTCCATTCCGACACGTAAAGAAAGCAGAAGGCTGCCGTATTCCTGCGGCGATCCGAGACCATAGATACAGGATACGCTCGCCACAATAATGACGTCACGCCGCTCAAACAGTGAGCTCGTTGCCGAGTGGCGCAGCTTATCTATCTCTTCATTAATGCTGGAATCTTTCTCGATGTAAGTGTCGGAGGAGGGAATGTAGGCTTCTGGCTGATAATAATCGTAGTAACTGACGAAGTAATCGACGGAATTGCTTGGAAAAAACTCCTTGAACTCACTCGCCAGCTGTGCAGCAAGTGTCTTGTTGTGCGCAATAACCAGTGTAGGACGGTTAAGCTTGGATATCATTTGTGCAATGGTAAAGGTCTTGCCTGTACCCGTTGCTCCCAGCAGCGTCTGGTGTCTCTTACCCTGCCGGATGCCGTTCACTAATTCTTCTATGGCATGAGGCTGATCGCCCTGGGGTGTATACTCGGACTCCAGTTTAAAAGTCTTCGTACTGACGACAATATCACTCATTTGCCCGTCTCCCCTCTATCGTCTAAAATATATTAATATACCACTAATTGTGGTCTGAATGCGCTGATCCCATACGGTATAAAAAATATGAAAGATAAGAATGCGTGTTCCCGTTTATTATACAGCGTTGCCTACATGGATGCAAACCATAATATATAGAAATCTAAGGAGACTGATCTATGGATATCACCTCAATTATCGGCCTCCTGACCGGGCTGGCCGCGCTTATTGGCGGTTTTTTCCGGGAAGGCGGTACGCTGCCGGGACTGCTTCAGCCAAACGCCGCCCTTATTGTATTCGGAGGCACGCTTGCTGCGGTGCTGATTAGCTTTCCCGCCTCCAAGCTGCGCTCTGTACCCGCTGCGCTCCGCCTTGCTTTTGGCAGACAGCCTGACACCGATCTCGATAAAGCCCAGGAACTGATCTCGATGGCGGCTATTACGCGCAGAGGCGGTGTGCTTGCGCTGGAAAAGCAGGCAGAGGAGCATCCCGACCCTTTTACCCGTGAAGGGCTGCTGCTCATCGTCGACGGTACTGATCCGGATCAGGTACGCCAGATTCTGGAGCTGGATATGGATGCCAAAGAGCTGAAATATGAAGGATACGCCAAAATTTTCGAAGCTGCCGGAGGATACGCCCCGACTATGGGGATTATCGGAACCGTCATGGGACTTATTCATGTACTCAGTAATCTTTCTGATCCGTCAGGCCTCGGTTCATCCATTGCAGTCGCCTTTACCGCAACCTTGTATGGTGTAGCCAGCGCCAATCTAATCTTTTTACCCATCGCCTCCAAAATTAAATCCCGTGCTCAGACTGAGCTAAGCAGCATGGAGATGCTGCTGGTCGGCATACTGTCCCTGCAGAACGGGGATCCTCCGCATCTGGTGCGTAAGAAGCTGAGCTCTTTTATCGCTGATTCACCGGATATAGAGAGATCCTTCAGAGGCCTGTCATGAAGCAACGGACCCGGCGCAGCCGCAAGAGTGATGGACAGCACGAGCCCCGGGACCGCTGGATGATTACCTATGCGGATCTGATTACGCTGCTGCTGATTTTTTTCGTCGTCATGTATGCGATGAGCAGTCTGGACACCGAGAAGTACAGAATAGTAACGGGTTCCCTGTCTGAAACGTTCCGTAGCGGAAACCCTGTGCTGGATGGGGGAAGCGGTGTTCTGGATGGAGAGAACGGAATTCAAGATCCCCCTGCTGCCGGAGGGCATAACGGAGGAAGCAGCGCGGACGGAACCGATGATTCCGTAACAGGCGGAACAGGCAATGCAGGCAGCCCCGGCGGAACACCTGCCGTAGAAGAACAGGACGGGAATGAGCCGCCGTCTGCGCGCGAGCTCGCTTTCCGCGAACAGGAAGCCAAGCTTAACGCCCTTATGAACGTAATCACAGCTTATGTTGAGGACAATAATCTCGGCGGCCAGATCTTTGTGGCGGACAAGCCGCAGGGGATTGCCATTACGCTTAGCGACCGATTTTTGTTCGATGCCGGCCGGGCAGAGCTGAAGCCGCCTGCTTTTCCGGCACTTCGCCAGCTATCCGGTTTATTCAGCGGCATAGGCGCATCGATCAGCATCGAAGGCCATACCGATAACACCCCCGTGTCTGCCGGCTCACAGTATAATGATAACTGGGATCTGTCGGGGGCACGCGCGCTCTCGGTTTTGCGCTTTTTTCTGGACAGTGAAGGGCTGGACCCGGGAACCTTCCAGTATGCGGGTTATGCCGACACCCGGCCCGCTTACGACAATGCTACGGCCGAGGGACGCCAGAGAAACCGCCGGGTTGAGCTAATTGTGCTCCGGCAGCTGCAGGAAGAGGAATAACGGATTCGTTGCAGCCAAGAGATCAGCAGAAGGCAACACTGCCAAACTTTGCTGACAGGGAGCCTGAATTTAGATGATTAATAACAACGAAATAACCCCCTTTACGTTACCGTGAAATGATCTCGCTGTGCAGTTCTTTGCTGGTCACTGCTTTTGTCTCAACCTGGATCATTGTAGGAATCGGTTTTACTTCCCGTGTATTAATCATGTTTACTTCGAATAATTATTTTTGGGGTGAAGAGGCTTACAGCTATCCTGCCGGCAAACTGATCTGGATGGCAGGACACTATGTGCTCGCCGGAGGAGCGCTTGCCCTGGCTTGGTATGTCTATTGGTGGATACTCTCCAGCCATTCTGAGACCAGAGTCATCCGCCACTTTCCTCTGCAGCTGCTGTTTGCTTACGTTCCGCTGCTTCTACTTTTTTCACAGATAAATCCTGTCTATAATCCGGATCAGATGATTCCACCCTCCTCTGGCGAGATAAGATTTCTTCTGTGTATGGGTATGTCTGCGGTGCTGCTGTTTCCGTTTTACCTTATCTGTATCTACCGTTTTGTGTTGCGCGTCAACACAGCTCCAAACCGTACTATCAGGCTCCTTCTTCTCCTGATTTCATTTGCACTAATTGGCATGGGGCTATTGTGCTTGTTATGGCGGATCGTCCCGCAGCTGTACCCGGAGCTTAACAAATTCCCGATCTTTTATTAAGGATAGCTTGAGCGGCAGCAGAAAAAGACGGACTCCGCGCAGCATGATGTAAGCCGCATACGAAATCCGCCTCTATATTACACAGGCACCCCTACCTTGGCGAAGGCAAGAGTGCCTGTTTTCATTTGCACAAATTGCCCAGCTGTTATTCCCCGATTAATTCACGGTAAGCAGCCGCATCCAGCAGTCCGGCAACAGCCTCGCTGTATTCCCCGTCAAGCTCAAGCTCAAAGATCCAGCCGCCGCTGTAAGGCTCGTCATTCAGCAGCTCCGGGCTGGCCTCCAGTGCATCATTAATCCGGGTCACCTTTCCCGAGACGGGTGAATATAATTCGGAAACTGTCTTTACAGACTCAATACTGCCTACGCTGTCCCCGGCGGAAATAGCAGCTCCTACCTCAGGAAACTCTACAAACACGATGTCCCCGAGCAGATGCTGGGCATGATCCGTAATCCCGACCCGCACTACGCGTCCTTCACCCTGCTGAGCCCATTCGTGCTCTTCACTGTACCGCAGGTTGTCTAACACTTCACTCATTTCAAGCGCCTCATTTCCGAATTTGGTGTTGTAAATGTAGTTATAGACTAAGATATCGGCTTGCGCAATGTCAATATAACTGACAGGAAATTTAATTTTGTCATCTTTTTGACGTTTTTTTGTTGACGCCGGGTCCAATACCCGGTTTAATGGAGACATCAGAACATCAATATGGTTTGCGAATGATGGCATAGGGAGAGACTGTCTCTTGAAGACGGCGCCGAAGGAGTAAGCCCATGGCGGGTGAATCTCTCAGGCAAAAGGACCTTTGCCGGACGCATCTCTGGAGAGCATCAGTCCCTGCATCTGCAGCGCACTGATCACCAACGGGGAAACCTGCGGGATTTGGTCCCGGCAGGGTAACTCTCAGGTACAAAGGACAGAGCGGAAGGCTATTTTTGCGCACAAGTGCGTATTTTTAGCGTCCGCTCTGTCCTTTTTTTGTTGTCTATCCAAACAGGCGCCGGCCCGGACGGGTACGGGACAGCCGCTATGCTTATGTGTAATCAGATCAGGGGAGTGAGCACATGGAAGCTTTGAAGAGAACGCCTTTTTACAGCCTTTATTCCGCTTATGCGGAGGCCAGATGCATTGATTTCGGCGGCTGGGAGCTGCCGGTTCAGTTTACAGGAATCGTTAAGGAGCATGAGGCTGTCCGCCAGCAGGCAGGACTGTTCGATGTATCGCACATGGGGGAGTTCATGGTCAGCGGAAGCGGCTCGGAAGCTTTTCTGCAAAAAATGACCACCAACGATGTCAGCCGGCTGGCTGACGGTGCAGCACAGTACACCCTGATGCTGTATCCGGACGGGGGAGTTGTGGATGACCTGCTCGTCTACCGTCTTGGTGAAGAACGCTACATGCTTGTCGTCAACGCCTCCAACATCGATAAGGACTTCCAGTGGCTGCAGGAGCATCTCACTGCTGAGTTCAGCGGAGTCAGCCTGGTGAATGTCTCGGATGACACCCTGTTACTGGCACTGCAGGGTCCGCTCGCGGAAACAATTCTCCGTGAAGTGACCTCCGCTCCAGTTGCAGAGCTGAAGCCTTTCCACTTCATTGAGCAGGCTGAGGTCTGCGGCGTTGAAGTCCTGCTCTCCCGTACCGGCTACACTGGTGAAGACGGCTTTGAACTGTACGCCCCACTCGATACAGCCGCCGCCCTGTGGAACGGCCTGCTGGCAGCGGGTGCTCCGCATGGACTGACGCCGGCCGGTCTGGGCGCACGCGACACGCTCCGCTTCGAGGCCAAGCTGCCGCTGTACGGCCAGGAGCTGTCGGCAGATATCACTCCGCTGGAAGCCGGCGTACAGTTCTTCGTCAAGCTGGATAAAGCAGATTTCATCGGCAAGGATGCGCTGGTGAAGCAGAAGGAAGCCGGGCTGCCCCGCCGCCTGGTCGGGCTTGAGATGATTGACCGCGGCATTCCGCGTTCCCACTATCCCGTCTACGCAGACGGTGTCAAGATCGGCGAGGTAACAACCGGAACCCAGTCCCCGACGCTGAAGCGTAATCTCGGACTTGCGCTGCTCGATGCAGCCTACAGTGATATCGGCACCGAAATTTATGTGGAGATTCGCGGCAAACAGCTTAAGGCTGCTGTGGTCAAAGCACCGTTTTATAAAAAAAGCCAGGGAGTGAAGCCGCAATGAAGCACCGTTATCTGCCCATGACTGAGCAGGACCGCAAGGAGATGATGGAAGCCGTCGGGATTCAGTCCATGGAGGAGCTGTTTATCGACATTCCGCAATCTGTACGCTATCAGGGTACTATGCCGATGTCAGAGGCTTTGGATGAATATGCCTTGCTCCGCCATATGAAAGAATTGGCCGACAAGAACGCCCACTTCGATACCCACGCCAGCTTCCTCGGCGCCGGAATCTATGATCACCATATCCCGGTTGTCATCAACCATGTAATTTCCCGTTCGGAGTTCTATACAGCTTACACCCCGTATCAGCCGGAGATTAGCCAGGGCGAGCTGCAGGCGATTTTCGAATTCCAATCCTATATCTGTGAGCTCACCGGCATGAAGGTGGCTAATGCCAGCATGTACGACGGCGCTACAGCCTTCGCGGAAGCGGCTGTTCTGGCAGCAGGCGCAACCAAACGCAAAAAACTGATTGTTTCCCGTACCGTCCATCCCGAAGCCCGGCAAGTACTGGCTACATCAGCCGGTGCCTGGGGGCTTGAGGTCGTGGAAATTGATTATAAAGATGGCGTAACCGATCAGGCCAAGCTTGCTGAAGCAATCGACGGGGATACCGCAGCCGTGCTGGTACAGTCCCCGAACTTCTTCGGGGCAATCGAAGACCTCCGGGCAATCGAACCGCTGATTCATACGGTCAAAGGACTGCTCGTAGTCAGTGCCAATCCGCTGGCACTGGGCGTTCTGGAAACACCGGGCAAGCTCGGAGCCGACATTGTAGTCGGTGATGCGCAGCCGCTGGGCATTCCGGCTTCGCTTGGCGGTCCGACCTGCGGATTCTTCGCTGTAGCAGAGCCGCTGATGCGCCGTATGCCGGGCCGGATTGTCGGCCAGACCGTGGACCGTAACGGTAAGCGCGGATTCGTGCTCACTCTTCAGGCCCGCGAACAGCATATCCGCCGTGAAAAGGCGACCTCCAACATCTGCTCCAACCAGGCGCTGCTGGCGCTGTGCGCTTCTGTCTACCTGTCGGTTATGGGAAAAGAGGGCATGCGCGAGGTCGGCGAGCTAAATATCCGCAAGAGCCACTATGCAGCAGGCAGACTCGGAGAGCTTCCAGGCGCAGCCCCTGCATTCACCGCACCGTTCTTTAACGAATTCGTACTGAAGCTTCCTGAAGGAAGCAGCGTCAGTGAAATTAATTCCAGGCTTGTTAAAGAAGGCTTCCTTGGCGGCTATGATCTAGGCCGTGATTATCCGGAGCTGGCCGGACATATGCTGGTTGCCGTTACGGAGAAAAGAAGCAAGTCGGAAATCGACCAATTCGCCAAGCTATTGGAGGGCTGTTTATGAAACCGGAACAAAGTCTGATTTTTGAGCTTAGCCGTCCCGGCCGCTCAGCCTATTCCCTGCCTGTATGCGATATTCCTGAGGATGCGGCCATTGATACCCTGATACCGGCCGGACTGCTGCGCAGTGAGCCAGTGCTGCTGCCGGAAGTGTCTGAAGTGGATGTAATCCGCCACTACACCGCCCTTTCCCGCCGCAACTTCGGTGTCGATAACGGCTTCTACCCGCTAGGCTCCTGTACAATGAAATACAATCCAAAGATTAATGAAGATGTAGCCCGCTTCCCGGGTCTGGCTAAGATTCACCCTTACCAGCCGGAAGAAAGCATTCAAGGCGCACTTGAACTGATGTATACTCTGCAAAAAGATCTGGCCGTTCTGACCGGCATGGATGCCGTCTCCCTCCAGCCTGCCGCCGGTGCCCACGGGGAATGGACCGGCCTGATGATGATCCGCGCCTACCATGAGAGCCGCGGCGAGAAGCGTACTAAGGTCATCGTGCCGGACTCCTCACATGGCACCAATCCGGCCAGTGCCGCAGCTGCGGGCCTGGATACCGTAACGATCCCTTCCAATGCCAAAGGCATGGTGGATCTTGAAGCCCTGAAGGCTGCCGTCGGCAGCGACACTGCTGCACTGATGCTGACTAACCCGAGTACGCTCGGCCTGTTCGAAACGCAGATTGTCGAGATTGCTGAAATCGTTCATGAAGCCGGCGGCCTGCTCTATTATGACGGAGCGAATTCCAATGCGATCATGGGCATTACCCGTCCGGGCGATATGGGCTTCGACGTCGTGCATTTGAATCTGCACAAAACGATGAGCACCCCGCACGGCGGCGGCGGCCCGGGAGCCGGACCTGTCGGCGTAAAGTCGATTCTTATTCCGTTCCTGCCGCAGCCTTCTGTAGTACAGAATGAAGACAGCAGCTACTCGCTGAACTACGGCGGACCGGAATCCATCGGCCGGGTCAAAGCCTTTTACGGCAACTTCGGTATCCTCGTTCGTGCCTATGCCTACATCCGCACCTACGGACCGGACGGCCTGCGCGAGGTATCCGAGAACGCTGTGCTGAATGCCAACTATATGATGCACCGGCTGGCACCGTACTTCGAAATTCCATATCCGGGCGTCTGCAAGCATGAGTTCGTTATGTCCGGCCGCAATCTCAAGCAATACGGGGTGCGTACGCTCGACGTAGCCAAGCGGCTGCTCGACTTCGGCTACCACCCGCCGACAGTCTATTTCCCGCTCACCGTCGAAGAGTGCATGATGATCGAGCCGACCGAAACCGAAAGCAAGGAAACACTCGACGGGTTCATTGAAACCATGATTCAGATCGTCAAGGAAGCCGAGGAGACACCGGAGATCGTCATCAACGCTCCGCATACAACCGAAATCAGCCGTCTGGATGAAACCCAGGCTGCGCGGAAGCCGGTATTGAACTGCTCTTGCGGTTAATATATTCAGATTAATAATCAAATTAAAGCGGCTACCCCCAAGATACTCGTATCCTTTGGGAGATAGCCGCTTTTTTAATGGCGTTTTCTTTTCCGTACAACATCTTAACTAATCTGCCGCTCAATCAAAATTAAATAGTTTTATCCGTTACAGCTGTACTATTAAAAATAATGCCTCAGCGGCGGGGCCGACTTTTTTCGTTAAAATCCAATAATTTTTTTTAGCTGCTATGCTATTCCGCCAGTTTTCGACACGAGCCAAGTGCTATATTGGAACATGGCTTTTGTCTAAAGATCACAATCATCAGAGTAAGGGAGGAATAGCCTTGAGTATTATCGAAGCCAGGGGCCTGACCAAGTCCTTTGTGCAGGCGGTGAAGGAGCCGGGCCTGAAAGGGGCGCTCAAGCACCTGATTGTCCCCAGAAACATTACAAAAGTGGCTGTCCATCCGCTGGATCTCAGCATCGAAACCGGTGAAACTGTCGCCTACGTGGGACCGAACGGTGCCGGCAAGTCCACCACGATCAAGATGCTGAGCGGCATCCTGAAGCCGTCCGGGGGCAGCATTTCTGTAAACGGTATCAATCCGTATAAAAAAAGAATGGAGAACGCCGCCGGAATCGGTGCGGTCTTCGGCCAGCGGACCCAGCTGTGGTGGGACATTCCGATTGTCGAATCCTTTTCGCTGCTGAAGGATATTTACGAGATTCCCGATCACGTGTACCGGAATAATCTGGAGCAGTTTATCGAGCTGCTGGGCATGAATGAATTCATTCATTTATCCGCCCGGAAGCTCTCGCTGGGGCAGCGGATGCGCGCCGATCTGGCTGCAGCCCTTTTACATAACCCGCCCATTGTCTATCTCGACGAACCGACGATCGGGCTCGATGTATCCGTGAAGCAGAAGATCCGCGAATTCATCAAAAAAATCAACCAGGAGCAGCAGACCACCGTCATGCTGACCACTCATGATCTAGGCGATATTGAGGACCTGTGCAAACGGCTGATTATCATCGACCATGGCATGATTATTTATGATGGCAGCCTGAGCGAGGTGAAGTCGCGTTTTGCCCGCAGCCGGGTTATTTTCTTCCAGGTTGGCTCACCGATGCCGGAGCTGTTCGCAGAGCTGGACCAGACTCCCGGAATCAGGCTTACGCTGCAGAATGAACAGGAATTCTCTGTTGCTTTTGACCGGTATGAATATACCGCCAGTGATGTGGTCAGCCGGGTGATGCGCCATGGCGAGGTCATTGACTTCCGGATGGAGGATGCCAACATTGAACAGGTAATCAAGGCTGTATATGACGGTAATCTCGATCTGAATCTGAATCAGCAAGCCCAATAAGAAAGGAGGACCCTCACAGCCATGTCTGCTATTCCACTTAAAAAATACAGGAGCATTGCGAACCGTTCCCTGCAAAATGTGCTGGCCTACCGGACCTCCTATGTAATCGGATTTTTGGCCAATACCGTGAATCTGCTGGCAATCTACTTTTTGTGGCAGGGCATTTACAGCGGCCGCAGCGAGGTCGGCGGATACACCTGGGATCAGATGAAGACCTATCTGCTGGTCACTTTTCTGGCTAACTCCGTGCTCTCCTGGTACTCCGAAACCTCCATTTCCGGTAAAATCCTGGATGGGAGCGTAGCGATAGATCTGCTCAAGCCGCTGGACTTCCAGAGCGCCCGCTTCTCGGAGACGCTGGGGGCCAGTCTGCTGGAGGGCGGTATGAGCGCGGTTCTGCTGACGATATTTGCCTCCTTTCTGTCCGGAATTACCCTGCCGCACTCGCCGCTTGTCTATGCGCTGTTTCTCTTAAGCCTGCTCGGCGCCATTCTGGTTAAATTCGGCGTCGTGTATCTGGCGGCACTGCTCTGCTTCTGGTCAACCGGCTCAATGGGCATCGTCTGGACGCGGATTGCTGTTACCAACCTGCTGTCTGGAGCGCTTGTACCGCTGGCCTTTTTCCCGGACTGGCTGGAGCGGCTGGCTTTATGGCTGCCCTTTCAGAGCATCATTCATACGCCGACGATGATCTTTCTGCAGCAGACCGGCACCGCCGAGAGTCTGAAGCTGATCGCTTTACAGGCGTTTTGGGGAATTGCCCTCTGGTTCGCCGGCAAAGCCATGTGGAACTGGGCGGTCCGCCAGGTAACCATTCATGGCGGATAAGATGAAAGGAGTGAGAACAGGTGCGGGTATCAAGGATGTTCTATTTATACAGGCGGTTATACGTGCAGCAGCTCAAAGCCATACTTGAATATAATAAGGATTTCTACATATTAATGTGTTCCGCTGCGTTAACCCAGGTGCTCGGCTTTGTCTTCCTCTGGGTCATTTATGACCGGATTCCGGATATCAACGGCTGGCAGTTCTGGGAAGTAACGTTTATGTATGCGATGATTTTTGTGACGGAAGGCGTCGGCTCGCTGTTCTTTGAAGGCACCTGGCGGATGAGCCGGCTCGTTAATCTGGGTGAAATGGACCGCTACCTGCTGCGGCCGGTGCCTGTGGTGCTGCAGGTCTTCTGCACAGGGATCGGGATCAACGGCCTCGGCAATATGCTGATCGGCGGAGTCATCATCTGGCAGTCTCTGATTCACGGAAATGTACATTTTACTCCGGGGAAAATCTTCATCATTCTCCTTCTCCTGATTACGGCGGTGATTATCCGCGTATCCATTAATCTGGCCGCCAATTCAGCCGCCTTCTGGATCAAAAATGCCGGAAATGCCTTTCCGCTGATGGTCCATAACCTGGCTGATCTGGCCAAGTATCCGCTGTCGCTGTTTCCGCAGGCGATCCGTGTATTTGTCTCCACCGTGCTGCCGTATGCTTTTATCAGCTTCTATCCGGCTACCTATGTCTTCGGCAAAAGCGGCTGGTCAGGCTGGTGGATGCTGGCTCCGGTTGCGGCGCTGGGAAGCATGGCCGCAGCGTACGGCATCTTCCGCTTCGGGCTGTCGCGGTATGAGAGCACGGGCAATTAGCGGCGCGGTCTCTTGCTGATCTTATGAATACGGCAGAACCCTAACGGCAACAAACAGAGGCAGTGCGGAATTTCCGCACTGCCTCCGGCTTTATACTGAGATGCTTACCCAGGTCTGGGTCATCCCCGAATACGATTCACAATCATCCATCCTTACAATGCTGCTTCCGCCTGCTTCCCCGCTTCCTTCCGTTCCCTGGCTGATCTCCGGAAATACAGCAGCTCATATACCGCCGGTACAACCAGCAGCGTCAGTACAGTTGCTGCGGTCAGTCCGCCGATTACGACAATTGCAAGGCTCTGCGAGACGATACTGCCCTGCTCTGAATGTCCGAACAGAAGCGGAAGCATGGCGCAGATGGTCGCAATTGCTGTCATTAGAATCGGACGCATCCGTGTTCCTGCCGCCTCAAGAATCGCTGCTCTCACCGTCATATGCTCCTCGTTCTGCTTGATCCGGTCAATCAGCACAACCGCGTTAGTGACTACAATTCCGATCAGCATCAATGCTCCGAATAATGCTGTAAAGTCTGGAGTCACCCCCGAAATGATCAATGCAACGATTGCCCCGATTGCTGCGAGCGGCAGCGAGAACATGATTGCCAGCGGGGCGCGCAGTGTCTTAAAGGTCAGCACCATGATCAGGTAGACCAGGCCGATTGAGATCAGGGCCGTCATTCCCAGATCACCAAAGTCTCCGGCCTGATCGGCAGAGGCTCCGCCGGCAAACAGGGTTACACCTTCGGGCAGGGTAATAGTGTCTGTCTGCCTGGTGATCTCTGCCCCGATAGCTGATACCCTCTTCGCATCCACCTCTGCGGTAATCCGCACATAAGGCTTGCCGTCCTTATGGTAGAGCATGGCCGGCTGCTCTGTAACCTCAAGTGAAGCTACGTCAGTGAGCAGCTGCGGGCCGCCGGAGGTCATCAGCGTAATCTGCTTGAGCTCCTCCTGTGACTGCGGCTGGAGCACCGGCTCCAGTACAACCGCCGCCGGCGAGCCCTCCAGCTCCATCTGCCCGAGCGGAACCGGATTCAGCATAGCTGCCAGCTGCATTGAGAGTTCCTGGGCATTAGCCGCAGCGGGATCAACGCCAAAGGCAAATACCGGCTTGGTGTCCTCCATATTACTGGTGACCTTGTTTACCCCGTCAACGGCCTCTATCAGGGCTGCCGCCTTTTGGGCGACCGTCTGAATCTCCGCCAGGTCATCGCCGGCAATATCCACATATTCACTTGTGGAGGAGGAGCCCATCATGCTGGATTCGTTAGCAGTGAGTGCCGCTCCTTCATAGCTGTCCTGCAGACCCCGTACATGATCAAGGAACAGCTGGGCATCGGCATCTTCCTTCATCAGCACAGTGTAGTCTACCTGAGTCAGTGAGCTTACCGTTCCCCATTTAGCCATATCTGCACTGTTGCCGGATTGCATCACGACGGTTTCGGCTTCCGGCCGGCTAATCATCTCCTGCTCAAGCTGCTTGCCCTTTTCCAGCACCTCCGCTACCGGTACATCATTGGGGTACACAAGCTGGACAGCAACCATACTGGCATCCGCTGCATCCAGCGCCCCCTTCGGCATTGCAATATAAGCGGCGATGGAGCCCGCGAGCAGCACCAGGCCTGCCGTCAGCGTGATCCACTTGCGGTGCAGATTCCAGTCGAGGAAACGGGAGAACCACTTGGCCGGCTCATGCGCCTTCATGGAAGTGCCCCGCAGCAGCCAGGCGCTCAGCAGCGGCACTACAGTCAGCGCTACAACCAGCGAGGTCAGCAGTGAGTAAGTTACCGTCAGAGCAAAGGGCAGCAGAAAAGCCTGCAGGCTGCCCCGCAGCAGACCCATCGGCAGGAACACCGCAACGGTGGCAATCGTCGAGGTGGTGATGGCTCTCGCAACCTCACCAGTCGCACTGATTACCGTTTCACGGGATAAGGGCTCTTTTTGCAGCCGGCGGTAGATATTCTCAATTACAACTATGCTGTCATCGACCAGCCGCCCTACCGCAACGGCGACACCGCCGAGTGTGACGATGTTCAGCGTGATACCGGAAACCTTGAGCAGATACAGGGTCACAGCCAGCGACAGCGGAATAGATACTGCTGTAATCAGCGTAGCCCGGATATTGCGCAGGAACAGCAGAATAACGGCCGTTGCGAACAGGGCACCGAGCAGCACCTCACGCATCATACTGTTAACTGAGGTAACGACCATATCAGAGGTGCTGAAGATAACGGACAGCTCGGCATTCGGCACACTCGTGTTAATCTCATCCGCAGCATCCCGCACCTTCTCACCGACATCAACCGCATTTGCCCCGGCTTCCTTGGTGATAATTGCGAACAGCACATCCTTGCCGTTCGAGCGGCTGACGCTCTCCTGATCGGCTTTGACTGTAACGGCAGCGATATCCCGCAGGGTTACACCGGCAGCGACCGGAAGCCTGTTTAACGTATCCAGACTGTCTATGGAGGACGTAACATTCACATTTCCCGTCTGTCCGCCGATCGTCTGCTCACCGATGGAAGCCGATACACTGCGTCCCTGAAGCAATCCCAGCACCTGTGCTGTCGAGACGCCCTTTGATGCCATCGCCTGCGGGTCCAGCTTCACATTCACCTGCGGACTGGTTTTGCCGTAGAGGGCTACACTGGCTACACCGTCTATCTTTTGCAGCTGTGGGATAATGGTGTTTTCGGCGGCCTCCAGATTTTCTTTGGTCAGCCCGTCGTCAAAAGATAACGTGGTCTGCGCCACCGGAATCATTGAAGTGTTCAGCTGCACAATAAAAGGGTCCATCACCCCTTCCGGGAGCGTCAGCGCACCGATTGCCTTCTCCACCTCCTGCGAGGCTTCCTTCATATTGGTTTTCCCGTCAAAATAAAGATCCACCTTGGCGTACCCGTCCCCGGAGGTGGACATCTGACCGGTTTTGCCTTTGACTGCAGCGGTGGCCGCCTCAATCGGCTTCGTAACGCCGCTCTCCATTGACTGCGCATTCTTGCCCGGCCCCAGCACTGTAACCGTCACCTGCGGATTATCGGCTTCAGGCATAAATTCCATCGGCAGTGTAGTATAGCTCAGTATCCCCACTACCAGCGCCATAACGACCAGCAGGCCGACAGCCCCCTTATTGCCAAAAGACCATTTTGTGAACCATGTCATGTTTCGAATTCCCCTTCCGCTCTCCTATTTAGGCTAATACACTATGTCTGCTTTCCTTATGTATAACAGCTGCTTTCTTGCTTTAGTGTAGTCCCTTTATATGGATGCCAAAACCGTCCTGCGGCTGGTTTCATACTCAGTCTTAAGACGCGGTCATCCTAATTCCCGGGATAGAGAGAACAGCTGATGAGGAGTGGCATGCAGGCCGAATAGCCCCTCTGCTCTATGCAGAAGGGCTATTTCTAAGATGGAAATTGTACAGCGGACTATTCTTAGCCTTTCTTCACCAGACGCCGGACCGGTTCACGGAAGACCGCCTTCAGGAGCGGCGGCGTGACCAGTGTGGTAGCAATGACTACAATAATGACCGCTGTAAAATATTCCGGCAGCAGCAGTCCGCTCGCAAGTCCGGTGGATGCAATGATAAGCGCGACCTCCCCCCGGGATATCATCCCGGTACCGATTATGACCGCTGAACGGGTACTGAAGCCGGTAAGCCGCGCCCCCAGTCCGCCGCCCAGCAGCTTGGCCAGCACTGAGACGATAACCAGGACAATCATGAACGGGATCTGACTGCCTGCACCATCAAAGGTAACGCTAAGCCCGATGCTCACAAAGAAAACCGGGACGAACAGTGAATAAGCAACAGGTGCAACTTTAGTATCTACTGTATGCCTGAACGGAGTCTGCCCGACAGCAATTCCTGCGGCAAAAGCGCCGATAATCCCGGCCATTCCCATCATCTCTGCAAAGTAAGCAAATCCGAAGCAAATCACCAGCGCTGCCGTAACCGTAACCTCCGTCACCTTCAGCGGGGCGAACCCCTTCATCAGCCGGGGAACCAGCAGCCAGCCTGCGAGGATAGCAACGGCGAAGAACAGTACCTTTTTTCCAATGAGCAGACTGATGGAGACGGCCTCCCCTGTCCCGAAAAAGCTCATCAGCAGCGCAAGCAGAATGACCACCAGAATATCATCCACCACAGCAGCGCCCAGAATCGTCGTACCCTCCGGTGAATTCAGCTTGTTCATCTCCTGCAGCACCTGCACTGAGATACTGACCGAGGTCGCGCTCAGCAGCGCACCAAGAAACAGCGCATGATGCTGGTCGAAGCCGAACCATTCCCCGACAGCCATGCCCCCGAGAAAAGGCAGCATGATCCCGCCTACCGCCACCGCAAATGCAGACTTCCAGTTACGCTTCAGCTGCGTGAGGTCTGTCTCAAGACCCGCGATGAACATCATCAGCAGCACACCGATCTCCGACATATAATGGATAAAATCACTGTCCTGCACCCAGCCGAGCACCGCCGGACCGAGAACAATCCCGATCAGCAGCTTGCCGAGTACAGCGGGCTGACCCAATCTCACAGATAACGCCCCCGCCAGCTTCGTAAACAACAAAATAAGCACTAATACCAGAATAAATTCCATTTGCATCCCCCCGCTTAGAATCATCCCCTGTTGCCGAAAAAAGACAAGGAGGAGCCCTTGGTGACAGGCTCCTCCTTGTAAAACAGATATTCGGTTGAACAATATTGTATTAGTATACCTTAAGCCCCCGGCAGGCGCAATCACAATTAGCCGGATGGCAGGGTTTGGCGTTTAGGCGCTGACCCCCGCCTCGTTCGGACGCAGCGTTGCCGAGCCGAGCGCCAGCAGAATCGCCGCCATCAGACCGAGCACGGCAAAGGGCAGCCACAGCTCATTCCAGCCGCCGCCTGTAGCGGCGATGTCCACCGCCTGGATCGCCCATTTCTGCGGCGTGAAATTAGCGGCCTTCTGCATGTACTCCGGCATAATGGATATCGGCCAGAAACAGCCGCCCAGCATACAGGTTGGTGTAAGAATGAGCGCATTCAGCATGCCGGCATTGCGCGGATTACGGATCAGGCCGGCTACCGTGGCGGCAATGCCCATAGAGACAAACATGAATGCGGCCAGCACCAGGAAGTACAGTAGCATCGGTACTTCATAATCATAGCGCAGCACCCACTTGCCGAGAATCAGGACGACGGCAATCTGAATGAGACCTACCAGAAAGCTGCCGCAGAAATTGCCCAGCGTGATCTCATAGGCGCGTACCGGGGCACTGTACATTCTCATCATGGTCCGGCCTCTGCGGTCATCCATAATCTGATTGACCGAGCTGGTAACCAGGCTCATCAGGAACATTAGGGTCATTCCGGTAATGACCCCCAGTGTCTGCCTCGGGTACAGGTCATAATCCGTCTTTATACTTGATACATTGTGCTGCTCTGCCTGCTGCAATATAGCGGCAAACCGCACGGCCTGATCATCGGAGCCGGCCCCCTTCACCGTGGCTGCGGTCACCAGCATCTGTCTGGCAATGGCTTCAGCCTTCAGCTTCAGCAGCACCGAATCCTCGGTGATCTTCAGCTCGTATACGGTCAGCTGAGGCTCCCTGCCATCCAGCAACTGTGCCGTGTAATCCTGAGGAATCAGCAGCCCGGCAACGCCCTCCTGGCCAATGACGCTCTTCTTAACAGCCTGTTCATCAGAACGTTCTGCCAGTTCGTATTCACCGGTGCCCTTCAGCTCAGCCAGCAGATGCCTGCCTCCCGGACCGTTATCCAGATTAGTATAGAGCACAGTACCAGAGGAGCTGTTATCGCTGCCTCCGGTAATGGAGATTATGCCGGCAATTACGATGCCCGGCAGAAAAATATGCAGCAGCAGCCCTCTGCGGGAGCCGATGGTCCGTTTGACCATATTCCAGCCAATTGTCCATATCTTACTCATTGGTAACCCACCTTCCGGTATGTGAAGACCACTCCGCTAATCAGCACAAGACAAATTGCTGACATCACCAGCAGGTTGGGCAACAGCTGCTCAAACCCGGAATGCAGCATCATTTTGATCATCGCCTGCAGCTCCCAGTGGTTAACTGTAAACGCGCCAACGCTGTTCACCCAGGAATCCGGCAGAGGCAGCATGCCTCCGCTCATGAAGGTCATCGCTACCGTCAAGAAATTCACAGCACTTGTGGCCTGTTCACTTGTCTGGCATAACATGCAGGCAAGGATCGAAAGCATCATCGAGGCGATAATCATCAGCAGGCAGAACACCATCAGCAGCCACGGACGGTTGCCCCAGTACACGCCGAACAGCACATCGGTAAAAAAGATAATTGCCGCACACTGCACTCCCGTAAGGAGGCCGACCCCGAGCATTTTGCCGATGAACAGCTGCGAGCCCTTGACCGGCATCGAATTGATCCGGAACAACGTATGGTTTTCCCTCTCGCTGAACAAAGACCCCGTAACCGTAAGCCCGCTGTACAAAAGAAACATCAGCAGCATCGACGCCGCGTAAAATTGCGAGGCTGTGTAATCTTTTCCGCCGTTATTGAGATTGCCGAGCTGCACTGCAGGCTGTTCAGTCAATACAGGCTGGACTGCTGCCAGCGCCTCCGGCCCCAGCGTCAATGCTGCCGCCTGCTTGTAGTTGATTTCGCTGAGAAAGTTGTCGAACACAGCCCCTGCCGCAGTATTGTCGCTGTGGTTTTTACCTAGAATGAATTCCAGCTCCGCATGGACGCCGCTCTGGATGTCACGGTCAAATTCCTGAGGCACAATGACAGCATAGCCGTATTTGCCTGTGCGAAGTCCGCTTTCCGCTTCCCCTCGGTTCTGCACCTCTACAGGAATTATGAAGCGCTGAACCTCATCCGACTTCAGAAAAGCATCCAGCATAGCTGATTGCACCTGAGCTTGCCCTGCAGTGTTCACAATAGCAACCTTCACCGGATTTACGGTCTCCGGACTGCCTCCCCCGACCACTCCGGATAACGAGGCACCCAGCAGGAAGATCAGCACAATCGGCAGCAGAATCATATTCAGCATCCAGGTGCGTGAACGCAGCAGCCTGCGCAGCTCACCTGTCATAATCGTCCAAATGTTCATTTCAGCTTATAGCTCCTTTCTCAGTCCCTGAGGGTCCGCCCGGTCAGGCTGAGGAACAGCGTCTCCAGATCCGGCTCATCGATATGCAGGGAGACAATAACTCCCTCATGCTTGGCAAAAATAAACAGGATATCCTGCAGCTCACTCTGTGAGGACGGGAGATACAGCTCAACAGCATCCTGCACGGTCTCCACACGGTTAATCCGCGGATGTCTGCCCAGCTCGCTTAGCAGGCCGGGGGTTATGTTGGCTGCCCTTATGACGATTTTCTCTTCATGGGCTACCCGGTCGCGCAGCTCCTTCTCGGTACCGCAGGCAATGATATGGCCTTTATCCATAATCGCCACCCGGTCACAGATCGCCGCTACCTCCTCCATGTAATGGCTTGTGTATATAATCGTCGAGCCGAGCTTGTTCAGCGCCTTGACCGACTCCAGAATATGATTGCGCGACTGGGGATCGATGCCGACTGTCGGCTCATCCATAATAATCAGCTTCGGGCGGTGCATAATGGCACAGGCAATATTCAGGCGCCGCTTCATCCCTCCCGAGAAGGTAGCCGGCTTCTCTTTGGACCGGTCACTTAATCCGGTAAAAGCAAGCGCCTCCTCTGTACGTTCCTTCAGAAGATTGCCCCGCAGACCGTACAGCTTGCCGAAAAACCGCACGTTCTCCGCCGCAGTCAGATTTCCGTATAACGCCAGGTCCTGGGGGACAAGCCCGATCCGTTTCTTAACCTCAAGCGAATGTTCCTTTACGGATAACCCGTCAATCACGATTTCACCGGAATCATATTTAAGCAGGCCGCAGATCATGCTGATGGCAGTACTTTTCCCGGCGCCGTTCGGCCCGAGCAGCCCGAAGATTTCCCCTTCCTCAATCTTGACATTCACATGGTCCACCGTCAGCTTTTGATCATACCGCTTGACAACATCCCTGAGCACTGCAAGAGCCATCCGCTCATCTCTCCCATTCTGGTTACTTCTTATAGTTATCATTGTAGCGTACAGTAGGCCTTGCGGAAGGTACGCAAAGTCATGAGCTGGTGGTGACTAAAGTCATCTCCTGTACATACAGCCGGATATGCTAAGATGAATACAGACGCCAACGGCCTTATATTAAGATATAAAGGATGAATACCTTGACCAGAGAGCTGCAGATCATCCGCTTCAGCCTGCTGTTAATTCCGGCTGTGCTCACCGTTTATGTATATGATTATTCAGATTATAGCCTGTTCACCTTCTTCTTCCTTCTGCAGCTGCTGCTGGCAACTGCCGGCGCGCGGCTGCCGGGGAGATTGCCTGTGCTAGCCGTAATTCTGGAGCTGCTGTACAGTGCGTGGATGTGCCGGGAATACGGGCTGCTGATGCTTTTTCCGGCTATATCCGCGCTGCTCTGCTATTCCAGGCTGCTGCCCGGTTCTATCCCTATTCTGCTCGCCGGATTGCAGCTGGGCGCTCTGAATGTTGCCTTTTCCGGCTCAGGTTCTTCTGAGCTGATCTGCATCAACCTTACCTTTCTGCTTGCGGCTGCGCTGGATAGGCTCCTGCTGCGCGCCGGCCGCGGCCGGGAGGATACGCTGTTTCTGTATGATGAGCTGCGCAAAAAACACTTCGAGCTAGATGAAACCCGCAACCGGCTGCTGCAGTTCACTGCCCAGGTGGAGAACGCGGCTCAGGCGGAGGAGCGGGTACGGATCTCACGGCAGCTGCATGATGATATCGGCCACAGGCTGATCCGGGTCAAAATAATGGTTGAGGCTGCCATTCATACCCTGCCTGCCTCACCTGATACCGGAATGGAGATGATGGGCCAGATCCGGGACCAGTTGGCCGCAAGCATGGATAATATGCGAAATGCCTTGAGACAGGTGAACTATGCCCCCCAGCTTGAGGGTGCCTACGCCCTGGACCGGCTGCTGGAGGAGACCGGAAGGGACACCGGTATAGAGACCTCATACCAGGTACACGGGGATATCTATCCTCTGTACCCGAGCGTGCAGGTGGTACTGTACAAAAACGCCCGGGAAGCCCTAACCAATGCCCTGAGGCACGGGAAGGCCACTTCCGTATGGATCACTGTGCGTTATAGTGAGCGGGAGATTGTCATGGAGACCGGCAATAACGGACGGCTGCCGGGCGGGGATGAGCTGCAGCGGCTTCGGGCCAGCGGCGGGATGGGGCTAAAGGGGATGGCCGAACGTACCGGCCTGGTCGGGGGAACGCTGGAGCTGCGCACAGAGGTGCCGTTCACTGTGATTACCAGACTGCCGGTATACCGGCATGGTGAGCTTAAATGAGAGTGTGAAGCGGGAGAGCAGACATTTCTGGAGGAACAGACATACGTGAGGCTTACAATCCTAAGTTCCAATTATTAAGCTACATAATTCAGCCAAGCCGAGGTGAGCCTTCTGTATGATTAGAGTTGTGATTGTTGATGATGATCCTTTTATCCGTGAGAGCCTCAAGGTGCTGGTCGGACTGGATGCAGAGATTGAAGTCGCGGGCGGCGCAGCCGATGGCGGAGAAGCGCTCACACTGCTGCAGGAGCTGCCGCAGGCTGCCGATGTTGTGCTGATGGATATCCGGATGCCGGTCTGCGACGGGGTCGAGGGCACACGCCGGATTAAGGCTGTCTATCCCCAGATGTCTGTGCTGATGCTGACTACCTTTGACGATGATGAATACATAATAGAAGCACTGCGGAGCGGGGCCAGCGGATATCTGCTGAAGAATATCCCGCCGGACCGGATTATCCAGGGCATCAAAACAGTACACCAGGGCAATATGCTGATCCACCCCGATATTGCCCGCAAAATGGCCGGCTTTCTTCAGCCCGCAGCAGCCAGGCCGGCTCCTGCAGCGGAGCCCTCCCTTGAGTCCTACGGACTGACTAAGGCTGAACAGGGCATCGTCACCGCCATTGCCGAAGGCCTGACCAACAAAGAGATCGCCGCCAGGCTATTCCTGAGTGAAGGGACCGTGAAGAACTACATTACCGATATCCTCAGCAAGCTCAGTCTGCGTGACCGGACGCAGATTGCCATATTTTATCTGAGGGACTGCCGGGGTTGACGGGCTAACGGACCGGATCAGTTAGACTAATAAGTAGACACCCCCTAGCTATTCTGCCGCTTAATACTACCGATGCACTCCTCACTGGCAGAGCTCCCCCCGGCCGTGTGTCAGCAATCAAAAAGGCCAGCTCCCGCAGCGATGACGGGGAGCTGGCCTTCTTTATCAGTTGATTGCAGCGCTTCAAAAGCATGGATTGCCGGCGGCTTAATTAAGCATCCAGTGTTTCCGTGTTCGCGGTCTCAGGCGGGCGCGGCCGCTCATGTCCGGCGGGCGGCTGAGCGGCGGGCGCCTTGGCCCGGTTCAGTCCGGCTGCAGCCAGGCCTTTGCGGCGGGTACGCGTTCCCGTCCTCATGCCGATGATGCCAAAGATGCTGGTCGGCTTCGCACCGGCTGTTACGGCTTCATCCGGCTCCGGCACGAGAATCATGCCCAGCTGGTGATGATCCCCGTCGTAGATCGGACGCTGCAGGTATTTGCTCTCGCCTTCCCGGTTCTGCACCTCCAGCTTGCAGTAAGCGGGATTCATGCGCAGCGCTTCGTGCAGCTGCGCCGCCTCGGTCAACAGGACCCCGTTGACCTTCAGCAGCACTTCGCCCGGCAGGATGCCCAGCTCCGCTGCCGGACTGCCCGGCAGGACGGCCAGCACCTTGCGGCCGGCCGGCGGATGCACGAAGCTCGGACTGGTGCTGCGCTCCTCGAGCGCGCTGTACCAGTTCAAGCCTTCGTGCAGGAGCAGCGCGAGCAGCGCCGCAACCAGCGTCAGCGGGCTCCAGGCGGCGGCGAGCAGGCTTACGCCCAGCAGGATGATGCTGTATGCCAGCAGCCGTCCTGCGGTGCGGGCTGCCTTGCGTGCAGGCAGCAGGCTGTAGGTTGTCCCGCTGAAGCCGATGATAACCGGCAGCGATACGAGCCCGAGCCCGCCGCCAAGCAGCGGCTGCCAGGGCAGGTCAGCGGTTCCCGCAGCAGAGGGAACCAGCAGGAACAGCGGCAGCGGCCAGAAGGCTTCCAGCTGGTAGCCGCCGACAACCTTGCCGCGCTTGCCCTCCAGGAAGAGCGGCGTCGCCAGACGCTCGCCCTGCCAGCGCGCGAGCAGCGCTTCGGCGAGATGCAGCAGACCGGCCAGCACGAGGAGTGCCGGAATGTCCATTCCGCGCACCGCCGTAACCAGCCGTCCGGCGGCTCCGTCCTGAAGCGCATCCGGGAAGAAGGAAATAATGAACTGTATAATGCCTAATACTCCAACGGAGTAACCAAAAGTTAAGTAACGTACACGGAATAACATAAGAATCAGGCTGACAATCCAGATGCAGACAACAGCATCTGCCGGCAGTGAAATACCTACCGCGACTGCCGCGAATGACACGGCCAGACCCATGACAAGCCCGCTCCATACCGTCCGCCATGTCTCTGAGCCCCAGCCGTGCTGCTTCACATGAATCAGCTTGCGCTCCAGCGCCACCTGTCTGCGGTAATACAGGGCAATGAACAGAATTGCAATATAGTAATAAGGCTGAATCAGCAGGTGTATGACCGCTGTGCCCAAGCTTGTAAGCAGTTCTAGCATATCATTCAAACTGTCATCACACTCCCTCTACACAAGCTTCAAAAAAAAGAAGGCTGAATTCAGCCTTCTTACTTGTTCGACGCGGCTTTCTGGATTTCCTTCCGCACCTCTTCAATTCCCCGGTTGCGCTGGTTGTCATTGGCCGGGTCCTGAATGACCTTGATCAGCGCCAGCTCCAAGGCTTCAGCGGTTTTGGCATCGATGATGCCGGTTGCCTGCAGCTTCGACGCGCTCTGGAATTTCTTCACCGCATCTTTAGTCGCAGCGTCGAAATATCCGTCCTTACGCCCCGGCTTATAGCCCAGGCCGTCCAGCATGGTCTGCGCACTTTTAATGTCCGAGCTGTTCATATTGTATTGCAGGGTAGCACTCTTATTAATCGGCGCTACCGAGAAATAATCCGGCTGGGACACCGCAATGTCCGGCTCAATGCCTTTTCCGTGAACCCAGGTGCCGTCCGGCGTCAGCCATTTGGCAATCGTGATCTTGAGCAGGCTGCCGTCTCCAAGCTCCTTCTCGAAGCTGGTCTGTACAGTACCCTTACCGAAGGAATGCTCACCGATCAGCTTGGCTCCGGCTGACTGCTGCAGCGCTCCCGCCAGAATCTCCGATGCGCTTGCGCTTCCCTTGTTCATCAGCACTACAACCGGATAAGCTTTGCTTGAACCCTTAGAGGTGCTGACCTCACGCGATTTATCCTTATTTTCAACCTGAACAATGGTTTTGCCTGCAGGCACGAACTGCTCTGCCATCTCAATAACGCGCTGCAGTACACCGCCCGGATCGTTGCGGACATCAATGACAAGCCCCTTCATGCCCTGCTTCTCCAAGCTGTTCAGCTCTTCCTTGAACCGCTCCGCGGTATTCATTGAGAACTGGGTCACTTCGATGACGCCAACGCCGTCCTTCTCCATGGTGGCATAGACGGTTTCCAGCTTCACATCGTCGCGGGTGATCACGAATTCCAGCGGCTCTGCTGATCCGGTCCGCTGCACCTTGAGCGTTGCCTTGCTGCCCTTCGGTCCGCGGATTTTGGCGACGGCGTCATTCAGCTCAAGGCCTTCCAGCGTTTCGCCGTTGACCGACAGAATAACATCCTTAGCCTGAATTCCGGCCTTTTCAGCCGGTGCTCCCTTAATCGGCGAGACAACGACCACTTTACCGTTATCCGAGGATACTTCAGCGCCGATACCCGAGAAGGAGCCTTCGATGCTCTCTTCAAACTTCTCTGCTGTTTCCTTGCCCATATAATTGGAATAAGGATCGCCCAGTGCTTCCATCATACCGTTAACAGCACCGTCGATCAGCTTGTTCCGGTCCACCGTATCGTAGTAGTTATCTTCTATCAGGCTTAGTGCGGTGCCCAGCTTCTGGGATTCCTTATCCTCCAGGCCGCTGTTCGTCTGCAGGACAGCCGCTACACCTTCACCCGCAGCTTGTCCGACAACCTGCACATAACCGGTCACGCCAAGGGTTAACAGGCTCCCGCAGAGCAGCGCAGCGACGATCATAAAGACCGCCGTGCTTTTCTTTAACATGATGTTCCCACCGTCCCTTCTGTCCATCTACTAAAGGCCCGCTTCCGTCCCGCCAGGACGGTATCTCTTCCAGTATATGCCGCAGTGCTGATTAATATTTATTGTCGCTGCCTTAATTTGTGTTTGGCAGCCAAATTACAGATAAGGCATCGGATCAACGGTCTTGCCGTCTACCCGTACTTCAAAGTGAAGATGCGGTCCTGTGGAGCGTCCAGTTGAACCCGATTCGGCAATAACCTGTCCTCTGTCTACCTTATCTCCTGCCGAAACTCGGAGGCCGCCCTCACGGATATGGCCGTACAGCGTCCATACACCGCCGCCGTGGTCAATAATGACACAGTATCCGTATCCGCTCCACCATTCGGCAACCAGCACGGTACCAGAATCCGCAGCGTGAATATTGGTTCCCTGCGGAACCGCAAAGTCTACGCCGGTATGCATCTTACCGACTTCACCAGTTACCGGATGTGTCCGTTTTCCATACCCTGAGGAGATCCGCGCCGAGCCTACAGGCATCTGGAACGGGCCGCCGCTGCCGGCAAACTCCGAGGAGGAGCTTACGCTGCTGACGCTTGCAGACTTGGCTTTTGCCTTGGCAGCTGCGGCTGCCGCTCTGCGCGCCGCTTCCGCTTTGGCTGCAGCCGCTTTACGTGCCGCTTCCTCTGCCTTCAGCTTATCCTTCTGCGTCTCCAGCGCAGAACGCTCGCTGGCCAGCTGCACCAGCTTCGCTTCCTGCTCTTCGGAAATTTCCCCGGACACCAGAATTTCTTCATCATAATGAGCGATAAGCTCCTGCTTCTCCGCTTCCTTCTCCTTCAAGACACTGCGCTGATCCTCAAGCTGGGTATACAGCTGCTTTGCATTCGCATACTGTCCTTCCAGCTCCATTTTCTTCGCTACCACAGTCTCCTTATCGAGTTTATGCTGCTCCAGCAGATCCTGATCCTGATCCACGATCATCTTGAGCGAATCCGCCCGGTCCAGGAAATCCGAGAAGCTGGTCGATGACAGCAGCACATCAAGATAAGAAACAGCGCCATCGGTATACATCAGCCGGACACGGGATTCCAGCAGCTTTTCACGCGAAGCAATCCGGTCCTCTGCATCACTCAGCTCAGTTGCAGTCACATTGAGCGACTCCTCCGTGCTGGCGATTTTACCGGAAATGGTCGTCATCTCACCCTTTACCTGATCGATCTGTGCCAGCACATACTCAAGATTTTCGGTTGTTTTGTTCTTGTAGTGCTGTGCCTCCTGAGTACGGGAAGCCGCCTTTTCCTGCGCGGCCTTAGCCGCCTGCACCTCTTGCTGCAGCTTCTTCAGCTGCTGATCTATTTCTGCGACTGTTGTCTTTTTGGCATATCCGTCAGAGGGTCCTAAAAAAGTGACAGCCAGCAGTGCTACGGCCAGTCCGGCGGCAATCTTCTTCTTCAACTCGCACTCCCCATCCTTTTACTCCGTATTTATAATGTCATCTCACGTCAGAAATGGTCCCTACACCTTCAAAAACTTGCGGATCGACACGGTACTTCCCCAGATTCCGATCAGCATGCCAAGGCCCACCAGCAGCCCGCACATGAGCAGCCAGATTTCTTCAACAGGAATCATCTGCAGCCCCAGCATCGGATCACCCTGAACAGAACGGGTCAGACTGCTGTAACCGATAAAGAGAACGCCGGAGGTCACCAGTGACCCGATCAGTCCGATCAGCGCCCCTTCCACAAAAAACGGCCAGCGGATAAACGCATTCGTTGCCCCTACCAGCTTCATAATGCCAATCTCCTTGCGGCGGGCGAGAATGGTTACCCGGATCGTATTGGAAATCAGGAACATGGACATCAGAGCCAGGCCTGCTACAAAAATAAAGCCTATATTGCGCACAGCGCGCGTAATCTTAAACAGTGTCTCAACGGAGCCCTTACCGTAGTTTACTTTATATATCGGCTTCTCTTCATGCGTTGTGTTTAGTGCTTCTATCTTATCTGCTACAAACGGAACAGTGGTCGGTTCAATCACTTCGACCAGCAGCTTGTCCGGCAGCGGGTTATTCTCTTCGTCAAAGCCTTCAAGCAGCTCGGCTGCCTCCGGCCCCATATCCTCACGGAACTCAATCAGCCCCTGCTCCTTGGATATGAACTCCACCTTGCTTACTTCCGGCATGCTGCCGATTTCGTTCTGCAGTGTTTCACGCATCTTCTGATCTGTGTTAAGCGTCAGATGCACATTGACCTGCACCTGGCTGTCCGCCTTGTCGGCGATGGAGTTCACATTGAGTACAAGCAAAATAAAGACACCGAGCACGAATAGGGAGACGACAATAGATGTGATGGAAGCCACCGACATCCAGCCGTTGCGGAATACATTTTTGAAGCCTTCCCGCATGTGGCGCAAGAAGGTTTTAAAACTCATAACCGTATTCCCCTCTCACCTGGTCTCTGACAATGTTGCCGTTCTCGATCGCCAGTACCCGTTTGCGCATTTTATTGACGATATCCCTGTTATGGGTAGCCATCACAATCGTTGTACCGCGAAAATTAATTTCGTCCAGCAGCTGCATGATGCCCCAGGAGGTCTCGGGATCGAGGTTACCGGTAGGCTCGTCTGCAATGATAACGGACGGATTGTTGACGATGGCACGGGCAATCGCAATCCGCTGCTGCTCTCCGCCCGATAGCTGGGAAGGCTCACGGTTCGCTTTGCTGCGCAGTCCCACCAGATCAAGCACCTCGTTAACGCGCTTCTTCATGATTTTCTTCGGGGCCTCAATAACCTCCATCGCAAAAGCGACATTCTCATACGCCGTCAGCTTAGGCAGCAGCCGGAAATCCTGAAACACTACGCCGATATTGCGCCTAACATAAGGAATTTTACGCGGCTTCAGCTTGCCGATATTGAACCCGCCTACTGATATCTGGCCTTTCGTCGGTGTTTCTTCTCTATAAATTAATTTCATGAATGTTGATTTTCCTGCGCCGGACGGTCCGACGACATACACGAATTCGTTACGGTCAATCTTGACGGATATCCCCTGAAGGGCATTGGTCCCGTTGGGGTACGTCTTCCATACATCCTGCATTTCGATCAAAATTATCACTTCCCGATTTTGTCATATTCCGCCGGCCGGCCGTCAGGTCAGGCACCAAACCGCAGAAGCTTCCATCAACTGCCCAAATACCACAGGCGTATCTATTGTAACAAATCTGTAACCGTTTGAGTACCCGAAAGTTTTACCCGGTCCGCTCATATACATAGAACAGGCCCTGTATTTCACTGGCTGCTGTTCATTCTGTAATACATTCGTGATTCCCGCAAAAAAATCCTGCCTGGACCAGCTCCCACGTTTATATATCGGCTGGACATTGCAATCCGTAAGCTTTTAACCCCGGCCTGCGCTGCTCCCTGCACGCAAATCTGCCGCTTTCGAAGGAGACTATCTGATGAAAAAAGCACATATCGTCCTCACCGCAGCCATCTCGCTGCTGCTGGCCGCTTCACTGCTGGCCGGCGGGCTTCATCTATATGGAGGACAGCACACCCTCCCGAAGGATACACGGCTGGCAGGCTGGGATATCGGTGAAATGGAGATTGCCGAGGTCCGCAGCGGCCTGGCCGCCCGGATTGACGCCCTTGAAGCCATTCCGCTCGTACTAAAAGCAGGCGCTAACACCGAACTGACCGTCACCCTGAAGCAGGCCGGAGCGGATTATGAAGCTGAACAATTCCTTCAGGGGCTGCAGCGCTTAACGGAAGGGCGGATGCTCGACCGGGCACAGGCCCGCCGCAGCTTCGCCGCCGGCTGGGAGCTCGGTATCCATCTGGATATAGCCCGGCTGCAGTCGAGCCTAAGCACCGCATGGGAAATTGAATCCTTCGGCATCCCGGTTGATGCCACCCGGCGTATTACCGAAGATGACCGGGTGGTCTATACAGCAGAGACCACCTCGTACGAAGTGGACTGGCACGGGCTGGAACTTGTCCTGCGGGCGGCACTGCCGGTAAAGCTTGCCGATCCGGCTGCCTTGCAGGGCAACAAGATTACTCTGGAGGTACC
Source organism: Paenibacillus camerounensis (assembly GCF_000723885.1). Lineage (GTDB taxonomy): Bacteria > Bacillota > Bacilli > Paenibacillales > Paenibacillaceae > Paenibacillus_AQ > Paenibacillus_AQ camerounensis. The sequence goes on along the minus strand of NZ_CCDG010000003.1, from coordinate 114,184 downwards.
CTTGACTGTAAAAGAGCCTTCCATAACCTTAAAAGCGCTGAAGGATCAGGGAATTGAACGAAAAATCATGCAGTTCAGCACCTCACTAGGTTTAAGCGGGCCGGGGCGTACCCACAATGTAGACGCTGCCGCTAAAGCTGTGAACGGAACGATACTGCCGCCGGATGCTGTCTTTGATTACGGTAAAGCGATTGAAAAAGCCCAGCAGGAATCGGGGCTGCGCGAAGCGCCGGTCATCGTGAACGGCAAGCTGCAGCCCGGTACAGGCGGCGGTATTTGCCAGGTGTCCAGTACGCTCTATAATGCGGCAATCAGAGCCGGCCTGGAAATTGTCGAGCGGCGCAATCACTCCCTGCCCGTCAGCTATTTGCCAAAGGGGCAGGATGCTACGTTTGCCCAAGGCTATATTAATTTCCGGTTCCGCAATAATACGGGCAAGTACCTGATTATCAAGGCCGCTGTTGAAGGCCGGACCTTAACCATTAAGCTGTTTGGTACCTTCCCCAAAAATGTTTATTATAGCGTCCAATCCCAGACGGTTGAAATCCTGCAGCCTGCAGCGAGATATGTTAGCGATTCCTCGCTGCCCCGCGGAGGCACACGCGTTATCCAGAGCGGGAAGGCCGGGTATGTAGTAGAGACCTATATTACACGTTATGTAGACGGTAAGGCACTTGAAAAGAAACAGCTCTCCCGTGATATTTATCCGGCACAAAAGCAGGTAATCGCAATTAACCGGGGCGGTATGAGCAACGCAGTCCAGCCAGAGCCTGTAAAGAAGCCGCTTGTAGAGGACGGCGTACGCAGCAATGAGTGAACGGCTGTCTGTTCCTGTGCAGCAGACCCCCTTCTGTTCACCGCAAAAGACGGCCGGAATTCAATCCGGCCGTCTTTTTGCTGTGAAGCAGCTATGAAGCTTTGTCCCTTCATCCCTATAGTTTCATTAGAACAAGGTGTCCGGTGACATATCAATTCTCCAGTAGCCGTTTACTTTTTTCAGCTTGACCACAACATCGGCATTCTCTCCCTGTCCGCTTCCCTGAGGCACACTTAGCTCGAATACAGCTGTAGTTGCTGTTTTGGAAACCATCTTTGCAGTCGCTTTATCGAACTGGAGATGATTGCCCACGTCTGCGTTAACCTGAGCCATTCTGCCTTTCATTTCAAGAAACTGCGTCTGCGCATAAAAGGCTGCGGCGTTGTGCGTAAATCCTCTTTTTATATAATTCATCAGCTGCTGCTTGGTTCCGAGGTCACTGGTAAGATAGCGGTATTCCAGTCCGTTATAATCAAACTTCTCAGACCCGTAGGTATTGCCCGCGCCGCTGGCATATGTGTACAGCTTCTTGGCGTGGACGAGCAGCGGAATAATGCTTCGCTCTGTAAGATTGTTAATGGTAGCGGGACCTTCTTTTCCCGGCAATGATGCTGCTACTGTCTTAACTGCCGTGCTTCCTGTAACCGGCGCAGCCGCCAGGGCTCCGCTTCCCGCGGATACCAGACCGAGCGAAAGTGCCAGTGAACCGATCAACCATTTCTTTTTCATGTGAAAAGCCTCCTTATTCATCTTTTTCTGCTTATTCGGGTAGAACGAAACTGCTGCTGTTGCTGTAAAGGATACTTTATAACTTACGATAGCCTGTAAGCTAAAATACCCAATCTGCAGCCGGCTGAAAACGGATTGGCAGCTTCGCGGCGCACAAAAAAACTCCGTCCTCCCTGAGAAGGAAGACGAAGCTTTAATAGTGCCTGTAACAACCTGAATGATCTACTGATTACTCTGCCGCTTCAGCCTCGTAATAGGCTGTAAATGCCACATTGGCTGTCAGGATGCTGCCGGGATTCTGTGCAGTCGGAAATTCATACGGCTGCTGGAAGGCGAAAGAATCCACGGTGATCAGTCTCGGCATCTTGTTCAGCTGCTTCAGCCATTCATTAATCTCGATATAGCCGCCTTCAACAATAGCTGTCATTTTAATCTCCCGTAGTCCGGCCGAAGCGGCTGCTGTTTCGCCCGTCCAGGTTCCCGCGGTACTTGATCCGGTCAGGGAAAAGCCGATGTCCTTCAAGCGGGCATGAGAGCTGTCACCGATTGCCTTCAGGTCGCTGATCAGCGCTTCGCTTCCGTCACCTTGCGGAATAGCAGCCAGTGCCGTCTCTTCGTCTGCGCTCAGGCTATCTCCGGCGCCCTTGAGTTCATTAATTTTGTTCTGAAGCGCCGATCCCTCCCGTTCCAGCAGTGAGAGTTCACTGTTCTGCACAGCGATATCGCTGCTTACCGGGCGGACCGCCAGCATATAAAAGGCAAAAAGAATTAAAAACAGAATGAGTATTCCCATCACAATCGGCGAGCGGTACTTATTAATCTGTTCCATTGCTGTCCGCTCCCCCCTCCGCAGCAGCCTGCGCTTCCGCTGCTTGCTGATCAGCAGCTGCTGGTGCTGTATTCACCCGGTATACGGCTGAATAATTCATCAGATTAGATAAGCTTCCGGCTGCACCTGAGCTTGCTGAGCCTTCGGATAACTTCTCAATGACCGCTTCACGGGCAAACGGCATTCCCCGCAGCGAAGTCAGGTATACTCCGCTGTGCTCCATATCTGTAAAGTTCACAGTCAGCAGCAGATCCCCGCGGAAAGAATAGCTGATTTCCCGGATTACAGCGGCATACGGCAGCTTCGACTTCAGTTCATTAAGCAAGGCAGCGGCATTTACCCGGCTGGCTGACAAAGCTTCAATAATCGCCGTCCTGTCAAAGCTGCCGCTACCGGCTCCGCTGCTGTTCAGGCTGGCCAGTTCAAGCTGCAGGTTAGCATTCTGATCCTGAACTGCCTGAATCCTTGTGCTCTGATCCGCATACTCTCCGCGCACTGAAGTATACAAAATACCGGTCCCGGCTACGCCAAGCACCCACACCGCGGCAAGCGTCACTGCAACATAAGGGAATACGATCGTCTCGCGGTCCTCACGCGGCAGCAGGTTAATGTTGCGCAGCTTGGGATCACGCAGCGCCGCTCCGGCAGCTACCCGGTAATCATTGAGACTGTTGTCCGGCCGTACACCGGCAGCGAACTGGTCAACGGCAATCGGGGCAATGGCCAGCTCCGGCAGCGCCGCCTGCAGCTCCTGCTGCAGCTGGCTGCGCATATCGGGTGCGCCTGTAATCAGCAGCTCCGTAATCCGTGTAGTGCCGTCATGCAGGCTGTACTGGTAAAAGCTCAGCATACGCGAGATCTCCGCTGTAATCTCCACGATCTGTTCAGCCGACAAATGGTCCTGTGAGGCAGCAGAGGCGGCAGCTTCCGCCTCTGCCTCTGCTGCAAACGGAATTTCTTTGCTCAAATTGAAGGGCAGCGGCTGTGCCTGGGCCAGATCCACCAGATTAATCGTCCGCATAAACACCGGATTTCCGTTACGGAACATATAGATATCAAGCAGCGACTGCTCCAGATGAATTAGCATCGTCTCGTTAAAAGCATGTCCATAGCCTGCCACGATGCTGCGGGCCAGAGCGGTTGCCGAAACCTCAACGCTTTTTATTTTCAGCCCGGCATCTTCAAGTACATCCACGTAATCCTGGACAACCTTGCGCGGTGCGGCAAATATAATCAGTTGGCTCTCGTTCTCCTCCTGTCCGGTAACCACGTAATCGTACACCGGATTCTCAAAAGGGAGATGCAGGCTGGTCTCGACCTCCAGCTTCACCAGCTGGTCAATCTGCTTCTCTACCGTGCTTGGAATCGTCATCTTGCGGATGATCATCTGTGAAGGGGGGATTGACAGGTTAACTGCACTGCCGCGCAGCCCCTTCGTTTTCACCCATTGTCTCAGCCGGTCCAGCAGCGCCTCGCTGTCAGCCACCTGGTTCTCAACGATCATGCCCGGAAGCAGCGGCATGAATCTTTTTTTGTGGACCTGTTTGCCCTGATTGTTCTTGAAGCTGATATAGCGGATGCCCGTCTGCTCAATGGAGACACCGGCCGCTTTGTTACCTATTCCAAACATGCTATAAAGTTCCTCCTAACGGATGAGCGCGAGATAACCGCTGATAAGTTGTGAACCGTAAGAGAAAGCGATTAGTGAGCCTGCCGCCAGCCAAGGTCCGAACGGAATCGGCTGTCTGCGTTTCACCTTGCCGAGCAGTATCAGCGTACCGCCGGCAAGGCTTCCCAGTGTGCAGGCAATCAGAAAGGCCAGAATCACATTAGGAAAGCCGATTACCCAGCCCAGCAGCGCGAACAGCTTCACATCTCCCATGCCCATCCCCCCTAGCAGGGCTAGCAGCAGAATAATGAGACCGCCTGCCGAGCCTCCCAGCAGTTGAGACCATAGCGGACCTTCCGGAAACAGGATCACCAGCACCAGAAGCAGCGGCAGGAAAAACAGCAGCACCTTATTCGGGATCAGCATGTATTTCAGGTCAGCTACCGTTACGATGACCGCGAGGCTGACGAGCACAAACCCGGTAATGCCTTGCCCGGATAGGCCATACTGCAGGTATACCCACAGGAATAACAGCCCTGTCGCCATTTCACCAAGCATATACAGCGGCGACACCTTCGCCCCGCAGTGCCGGCACCTGCCCCAGGACAGAAGGTAACTTGCCACCGGCAGCAGATCCCGCGCTGTCAGCCGCGTCCCGCAGCTGGTACAATGCGACGGCGGCCGCACCAGCGACTCTCCCGCCGGCACCCGCAGCGCCACTACATTATAGAAGGAGCCCAGAATCAGCCCGACAAGCGTGATGTATCCTGCGATAACAATGGTCATGGGGTGATGGTTCCTGTTCTGTGGATTTTAAAAAAGGAATCGGGAATTCCGATTCCTTTAGAATAGTAAAATTCCATTATACTAGAATCAATTCCTATGCTAAGCTCAACACCTTCAGCTATCTCTTAACCTTGAGAATTTGATCTGGAGTAAATGTACCTGTTGTAGCATTTGCAGCTGATGAAATAGGTGCAATAGTTACTCCAGTCAGGGCACCAGTTGCATCAAAGGTTACTGTTCCTCCTGTAATTGCGTCTTTTGTACTTGGTAAGTAAATAGGGCTTTCAAGATAACCTTTATTTTGAAGTGTGTCTGCAGTTGCCTTCGGTCCAATAGTAATCGTCATACCTCCAGCTTCTGCAAAAACTCCACCCTTTTCATTAATCACATATAGTCTAGCAGCATCATAAATCTGTCTTGCCGTAGCCACATCAGAATCCTTTTTGGAATTATCTATAACATTACTAATCAACGGAACCGCAATTACTGCAATTACCCCCAAAATCACAATAACCGCCAATAACTCAATCAGCGTAAACCCTTTTTCCTCTTTACCCGCCTTGCCCAGCTTTTTACGAATCGCCTGTGCTAACATTCTTTTTCCCCCTCATAATTAATTGATGATATTGAATAAGACCGATACTCCGTTATCTGTGTAATTCCCCGTTGTCCTGTTGCTGTCATCCAAGTGTACTTGTCCTATTCCAGCAGGTTCTGGAGACTGCCTCTGCTCCCGGTTCACCTGCTTGGCGTCACCCCTCTCAATCTATGCAAGGAGCACCAGGCTCACATGTTGCTATACAGGCTGAACATCGGCAGCATAATCGCTGCCACAATGACACCGACCACACCGGCCAAAAAAGCGATCAGTAGTGGCTCAAGCAGTGATTTCAACCGGTCCACCGTGTTCTCGACATCCATCTCATAAAAATCTGCTACTTTTGACAGCATCTCATCAAGCGCTCCGGTCTCCTCACCAATTGCAATCATCTGTGTGACCAGCGGCGGGAATACCCACGCTTTCTTAAGCGGCTCTGAGAGCGGCTTTCCTTGTCTGAGGGAGTCAGCGGAACTGCGGATATATCCGCCTATCACCTTATTGCCTGCTACCTCTTCCAAGATAGACAACGCCTGCAGAATCGGTACCGAGCTGGCGTATAAAGATGCAAAGGTACGTGTGAACTGGGCAATTGAGCCCTTTTGATTCAGCTTGCCGAACACAGGAATCTTGAGCTTTGCATAATCAAGTGCGTATGCACCCTGCTCCGTGCGCTTAGCAACCTGGAAACCAACCACAATAAGAATAATGGCGATTAGCCAGAAATACCATTGTCCTTGAATGCTTTTACTGAGGGCCAATACCAGCCTGGTTATCGCCGGAAGCTCAGCGTCCATCGATTCAAACATCGTCACAAACTGCGGCACAATCGCCCACAGCAAGTACACAACAGCGGCAAGTGCCATTATACCAACCGTAACCGGATAGGTCAGGGCAGATTTGATTTTCTCAGAAGTGACATGCCGCTTCTCAAAATAAACAGCCAGCCGCTCAAGCGTCCCTTCCAGATCACCGGACTCTTCCCCTGCACGGATCATACTGATGAACAGCGGCGGAAAAATCTTTTTGTGATCCTGAATCGCCTGTGACAACGCAATACCGCGCAGCAGGCTGGAATTCACATCATTCAGCGCTTTGCTCAGCGCCTTACTCTCAGTCTGCTCTGCCAGAATTCGTGTAGCGCCAACTATCGAGACGCCTGCACGCATCAAGGTAGCGAACTGGCGGCAATAAATAATGAAATCAATCGTCTTAACCGGGTTACCAATATAAATCTCCATCGACAGAATAGAGGATTTCTGTTCAGCCAGCGAAAATACAGTAAGCCCCCGCTTGCGCAGCTCCTCCATCGCCGATCCTTTATCTGAAGCTGTCAGCTTGCCTTTGAGCTGCTTCCCGGCGCTTGTCCGGACCTGGTATTCAAACTGCGGCATCAGTTAGTCACCTCCGTGAGGTAACCTCTGGCTGCCTCTGGTTGAATCAGCCCCAGCTGCAATTGCTCGCGTATATTCATCTCCAGCGTATGCATCCCGAGCGCGCGGCTGGTCTGCATCACATTTTTGAGCTGGTGGGTCTTCTCGGTCCGGATCAGGTTAGCCACCGCCGGTGTGTTGATCAGCAGCTCGGTAGCGCATAGGCGCCCTTTACCGCCAGCCCGCGGGAATAAACGCTGCGACAGGACTGCCAGCAGCACTGAAGCCAGCTGCGAACGAATCTGCCCCTGCTGATGCCCCGGAAATGTGTCGATGATCCGGTCAATTGTCTGCGGTGCATCGGTTGTATGCAGCGTAGCCATAACCAGATGTCCCGTTTCAGCTGCAGTAACTGCGGCGGAGATCGTCTCCAAATCGCGCATTTCCCCGACCAGAATAACATCCGGGTCCTGGCGGAGGACCGCCCTTAACCCGCTGGCAAAACTTCCGGTATCACTGCCCACCTCACGCTGATCAATCAGGCAGGTTCCGTGGGTATGCAGAAACTCTATCGGATCTTCCAGTGTAACGATATGCTTGCTGGCTGTCCGGTTAATATAATTCAGCATAGCGGCAAGCGTTGAAGATTTTCCGCTGCCTGTAGGTCCTGTTACCAGAATCAGGCCTTGGGGCTTCATTGCCAGACCGGACAGCACCCCAGGAAGGGACAGCTGCTCCATGCTGGGAATCTGAGCCGGTATAGACCGCGCCGCAATACTCACCTCACCGCGCTGCCGGTACACGTTCACACGGTATCTTACTCCATCGTCCAGAGGATAAGAGAAATCAAATTCCCCTTTATTACGGAACTCCAAGCTTCTCTCGCTGCCAAGCAGCATATCAGCCATGTGAGCTGACTCCTCAGAGCTGATCCGTTCACCTTCCAGCGGCTGCAGCTTGCCGTCAATCCGCATAACCGGAGGAGAGCCTACCGAAATGTGCAGGTCCGAAGCCTTGGAAGCAAAGGCCATATATAACAATTGATCAATATCCCATGAAAAGGCTGGCACTTTTGTCTCCCCCTAAACTCTAATGCGAAACTGTCTCGCGCATAACCTCCTGCAGGGTAGTTATACCTCTGGAGACCTTGAGGAATCCATCCTCCATCAAATGCACCATTCCTTGAGCTTTACCGGCTGCACGCAGCTCCTCAATAGATGCGGAATCGGTAATCATCTGACGCAGATGGTCGTTAATGGTCAATACCTCATGAATCGCAATCCGGCCTTTATATCCGGTATTATTACAGCTGCCGCAGCCATGGCCCCGGTAAATAACCCTGTCAGGCAGACCGTAACGGCGCAGCATGATCGACTCCTGCTCGGTTGGTGTATGCTCTTCACGGCAATCCGGGCAGATTTTGCGGACGAGCCGCTGTGCCACTACTCCAAGCAGGGAGGAAGCAATCAGGTAGGGCTCCACACCCATATCCCGCAGCCGCAAAATCGTGCTTACCGCATCATTCGTATGAAGCGTGGACAATACCAGATGCCCGGTAAGCGAGGCCCGCACGGCAATCTCAGCGGTATCGGTATCGCGGATCTCTCCCACCATGACAATGTTCGGGTCCTGCCGGAGAATCGAGCGCAGGCCAGCGGCAAAGGTCAGTCCAATTGCCGGATTCACGTGCACCTGATTAACTCCTTCCAGCTGGTACTCTACCGGATCTTCGATTGTAATAATATTGGCGCTCTCGGTATTCAGCTGATTAAGGGCCGCATACAGCGTGGTAGATTTACCGCTGCCAGTAGGACCGGTAATCAGGATAATGCCGTAAGGCTTGCTGATCATGTCCTGAAAAGCTCCGGCGTTCCAGTCGCTGAATCCGAGACTCTCGACTGTCTTCACCCCGGTGCTCAGATCGAGCAGCCGGAGAACAATTTTCTCACCGTGCATCGTCGGCAGCGAGGATACGCGGATGTCGACCATTTTGTAATCAAACTGCATCTTGATCCGGCCGTCCTGCGGCAGGCGCCGCTCGGCTATATTAAGCTTAGCCATAATCTTAAGTCTCGCCGTGATGAACCCCTGCATCTGCTTCGGGATAATCCGCTCCGTGCGCAATGTTCCGTCGATCCGGAAGCGGATGGACAGGTTATTTTCACCCGGGTCCACATGGATATCCGACGCTCTGAGCGAAACCGCCTGCTGAATCATCTGGTTCACAAGCCGGACAATCGGCGAATCCTCATCCGTAATCTCCGTTTCTTCAATCTCTTCCTGTGTCGGCAGCTCGACCATCATCTGACTCATCGAATCGCGCATGCCATAGTGGCGGGCAATTGCCCGGGTGAGCTCGTCCCGGCTGGAAATCGCAGGCTCAATGCGGAAGCCGGTGCTCATGCGCAGATCCTCAATCGCAAAATAATCAAGCGGATCAGCCATAGCAACCATCAGCTTACCGCCCTCTTTCATGAACGGAAGTACCTGATAACGTTTGGCCATGCTCTCAGGAATGATCTGAGTGATAGCCGGATCTATCTGATATTTGAACAGGCTGACGTGGGGAATTCCAAGCTGAAACTCAAGAACCTCAATAAGCTGCTGCTCGGTAATATAGCCCTGGGTAATCAGCAGATCGCCCAGCTTGCGCTTGGATTTACGCTGTTCAACCAGCGCCTCTTCAAGCTGCTCCTGAGAGATAATCCCGTTTTCTACAAGCAGGTCTCCCAGCCTCTTCTTCATGATGGCCATCTCTTTTTCACTCCAGAGCGCTAAATTTTGTCGTAGGCAGCCTCTCCCGGACCAGTCCGGCAGTCCTGCTTAATTCAACCTATGTATATTGTAAGAATATTTAAATTTTAATAGTTATTTAGACTCATAAACCAGCAGAATACGCATATCTTTTAATTGCCTATCTACTAAATATGTCCTAGAATGATATATAGCATAGATTGGTACTTTTTACAACGAAAACCCCCTACAGGGAATTCCAATATATGAAACAATGCATTTACTTTTGACAGGAAGCATGATTATATATCGGCCAGGGAGCGATGATGATGAAGCGTATCAAGAAGAAAAGGTTGTATTTTGTTTCAGGCTTGGCCCTGGTGATGCTGCTTGTACTGCCTGTGTGGAAGCTGATGACTTATGTGGTCGCTGATCAGACTATCGGTTATGTTGTAAAGGCTAATATGACATTGAACCGCACAATCACAAATGAAAATGGAACGATAGTTACTGAAAATGACAATCTCCAGATCAACAAGAATATTGTTCTTAATTACACCATTACACCTCTGGCTGTACCGGACAGCAATACTGCGGGAATCCAGCAGCAGGCTGTCACGAATCTTGTGTTCACTGAGAAGCTTCCGCCAAATCTTAATATTCAGGATACTTCCCTCCCCGCCGGCTTTACTAAAACCGGTAATCTTTCTACCGGGTATACTTTAACCGGAACTCTCCCGGATCTTACTTATTCATGGAATCAGTCCAAACAGGCCTTTGTTGCAAATGCTGATACTGGACAGACCAGTAAAGTTATCAGCTTCTCTGTGCCCGCTCAAGTAACTAATACGGGAAGCTATATTTTTAATAAGGCTGGTTTGAATTTTAATGATATTCACAGCTCAGTAACAGCGACACCGTCGCCTTCTCCGGCAGCGGCCTTCAACCCGGATGTCTCCTCCACCGGATCACTGCTTGGTGTAGCCGGGGATTATAATGTATTCGTCTTTGAAGGAGCCAAAATAACCGCTTCGGTTGCCGGCAATATCGCTGCTGGAGGAAACGTCACAACCGGCGGCGTTTCTATTAATGAAGGCTATAGACTCACTGTTCCTTATGCATTAGTCACTGGCGGCGATCTGAATTTCACCAATGGTACGGTTTACGGCAACATTCTCCACCAGGGCGAATATCTCAAGAATTACCCGGGTAATATCGTAGGCGGCACATATAAGAAGGGAAGCCTGATTGATTTTGCTTCCGCCCGCAGCTATTACGAGGCTTATTCCAGTAAGCTTGCCGCTATTCAGGCAGCCGGAACAACTACAGAGCTAAAATACGGAGGCCTTTATGCTACAGCAACCCAGCCGGTAAGTGTATTCGACTTTACTTCAGATTATTATAATCAGGCAAGTTGGACCAATCTAACAGCCCCAGCGGGATCTTCCCTGATCTTTAATGTCCGGGGTGCCAACGTGAATTTCACCAAGGCCTTCGCCTTGCCAAATGGAGTCAGCGGAAACAATGTTATCTATAATTTCCCTGATGCCACTTCTGTCAGTATTTCAAGTGGTGAATACAGAGGCTCTATTCTTGCTCCGAAAGCAGCTATCACCTTCACTAACGGCCAAATTCACGGCAATATCATTGGTAAATCAATCGATTCTTCATCAACGGTCGGCATCCTTCCTTATACAGGACAAATGCCGCCGACAACGACACCGACGCCTACTCCAGCAGTAACGGCTTCGCCAACACCTGCACCATCGCGGGCAACTCTGGAGTTTGTAGCAATAAGTATAAAGGTTATACGCCCGGTTACAGAAATCCGGATGGAAGGCGCCACTCTAGTAGTGGGAGAAACTAAGCTGTTGAATCCGACGGTGATGCCTTCTAATGCCAGCATTACTGCTCTGCGGTGGAGTTCAGCTGATCCAACTATTGCTACTGTAAGTCAAAGTGGTCAGGTTACTGGAGTTAAAGAGGGTACTGCCCGGATAACGGTAAGTGCAACGGATGGAAGCGGAGTGAGCCGTACTGTAGATGTCATAGTAAAAAAAGTCCCGGTAACAGAGATTCAATTGGAAGGAACTATTCTAATTCTAGGTGAGAGCAAGGCATTAACTGCAACTGTTATTCCATCAAACGCCACCTCATCCACACTACAATGGAGCTCAGCTAATTCTGGTATTGTTACTGTGGATCAGACCGGACAGGTAACAGGTATAACTGTAGGAAAAACCCAAATTACCGCAAGTGCAACGGATGGAAGCAACGTAAGCCGCACTGTAGATGTTATAGTAAAAAAAGTTGCTGTGGAGGTAACAGACATTCAGCTTGAGGGGACTACGCTGACGGTAAACGAGACTAAACTGCTTAATGCAACAATTAGTCCTTCTAATGCGAGTATACCTGTACTGGAATGGAGTTCAAATAATACAAGCATTGTGACTGTAGATCAAAACGGAAGAGTCACTGGCGTCGCTGAAGGAACTGCCCAAATCACCGCAAAAGCAACAGATGGCAGCGATATTAGTAAAACAGTCAATGTTACGGTTACTGCTCCCAGAGCATTAGAGATAGGTGGAGGCACTTCTACACAAATCAACAAAGCTTTAGATCTCAAAGCTATTTATACTGGACCTGCTGGAGAAACCGGAATCAACTATACTTGGACAATTGTATCAGGTCCTCCCGGCGCTACGTTAGCTCCTGCAACTGGTGAAGATACAACATTTAAGGCCCCATCATTGGGTGAATATATAATAAAGTTAAGTTTCACTAGCCATAGCCTTGCTGCTCCAATAGAAGTATTAAAACAAATTTCTGTTACCAAAATCCCCCTCACTGATTTTAATATCAGCGGAGCAAATCAGGTCTATGCTGGTAGAAATCTGAGCTTGTCATTAGGGCTGGATCCCGTAAATGCCGGAATTGAAGCAAGCGATATTATCTGGAGTATCACTGGTGATGACAACGGTACGTATGCTTCTCTTAGCAACACCGATATTACGAAATTGGGCAATACACTAGTGGCCAAGACATTTAAGAAAGATCCAACAACTGGAGCAGCACTGGAAACCAAAGTGACAGTTACAGCACGAATCGGCTCCATTGAAAAAAGCCTTGTCGTCGATATTCTGCCAATGGTACTCCGCTTTTCAAAAAGCACACATGTGTTATCCGCTGGTGAAAACAGCAACTTAGCAGACTTGTTATATTTGTACCCTTATGATATTCCTCTTAACAAACTGGAATGGACAAGTTCAAATAATGCTATTGCATCCTTTACCAATATCCATGATGGCACTATTACCGCCCATGCTCCCGGTATCGTAAAAGTTACGGTTACTTATAAACCATCCGAGTATACTGATCCTGTTAGTGCAACTATCGTGATACAGGTTAAATTACCGGACAATAAGGATAAATATTAATTCCAGCAACTAAAAAATCCGGGTACAGTGGGATTATTAACCCTTCTGCACCCGGATTTTTTAGTATTCTAATCTGCAAATTCAACGGGTCCAACAGTAAGACTTACATTACTTACACGCGGCAGGCTGGATTGCTGATGGCCGTAGACCTCATCGTTGTATGTCACTTCAAAACGCCTCATTTCGCCATCCACCTGCGTGGCAAAATCACTATTGGGAGTGTATGCAGAGAGGCTCTTAACTTCACCTACAACCGCATTCACCGTCAAATCCCCTTTAGCAAAAAATCCTCCTTCTAATGAGAATCTTGATCCGACTCCGTACAGTTCTCCTGTAGAATCGGTATAGAAGAATGCCTTCATCGTAACCGGATTATTAGAAAAGGCAGCCAGCCGGTTAATAAGTACCTTGCCTTTAGAAATCAGCACCAGCTCTTTACCCTCAAGCCCCTGTATGGTTGCATCTTCAACCGTAGTACTTCCCAGGACAAACATCGTGGAATCAAAAGCTACATTCCCCTTAATCGTAACATTACCGGCTACAAGAACATTGCCCTTAACATTCATTAATGTATCGGTATTATTTACAATATCCAGATCTCCGGCAACGACTAGCCATTTAGGGCTTTCCTTTGCCGTTTGGGTAAATGTAAGGTTCTTATATCCGATTGAATTGATCGAAAGATTTCCGTTATATACTGCTGATTCCGTTCTGTTCTCCATCTTAGCTAGTTCAGAAATGTAATCTGATTCTTTTTTTGCGTTTTTCTTATCAATATCCTCTTTATCTTTTAGCGTGTAGTTTTCAGGATAGGGATCAAGCAAATACGGTTCAGGTATTTTTAGATGCTCACCTTTCGTTTTGGTTCCATCTTGAAGCATAGCGGCTAATTCTTCTACATGGTCTGCGGTACCGTCACTATTCAGGCCATTTTCGTCGAGCTTATATTCCTCGAGCTTCTGTTTGAAGCTTTTCTGAATTTCGTTCCCATCAGCTATTACTCCGGCTTCCAGCAGCTTATCCCAGAAGGATTCCAGAACATCGATTTGTACAAATTTCTTTTGCTCTTTAATCTTTACCTTAGACGGTGTGATTCCCAGCACATCGTTCCACTTCTGGGTATCCCCCGGGTCTATAGTCTGAAGTGAACTCTCATTGATATATTCCGGAGCATATTTCACACTATCAAAAGACTGGACATATAATTCACCAGACTCCGTTTTGCTGGCAGTATTCTCTAAAATTTTTGGATACACAGTTAATTTATCCATCGAGGTATTTTGGTATAAATACTCAGCAGTCTGAGTAACAATCAGCTCATTTCCCGCATAGATATTTCCTTTTAGCAGCGGCGCTCCGTTTAATCTTAAATCATGTTCCGAACCAAAAGCGTATTTGAGGAATTCGGGATAACTGTCCAGCGTAATTCGCTGTTTCAATTTCCGGTCAACGCCGTTTACAAAAGCAGAGGTAAAAATATCGATATAATAGCGTCTGGCCTGCAGAGTCGAGTTGGTTGTGTCAGCAGTATACTTAATTTCATCAATCGTTCCGCTGGCGCTGTTACCGATTATTCCCGGCTCTGTAGTGATATTCCGGTTGTCATCATTCAACTCACTAAGCGACTGGATTACACTCTCCAGCTTATCAGGGTCTATTGCATTTTGAACAGCAAGCTGAGCTTGAATATAGGCTGTAGCTTCATCAAGACCCTTTTGTGCTAAATGTAGACTTTGTACGTCATTCTCCCTTGTTTCTGTGCGTTGTGCCCCGCCAATCGTCGCTCCTAGTACAGCCATTCCCAGAATAGTGAGCATCAGCACAAGAAACATGACAAGTACAAGTGCCGAGCCCTGCTCGCTTGTTAAAACCTTGCTCACCCTATTATTTGTGTGGTATGGCACAGCTCTGTCACGCTCTATCAAAACGTTCTCCCCCTAAAAGCCGAATGTGCTCTCTAAAGACAACTCAAACGGTTTTCCCCCATAATCCTTATGCAAATTCAATTTGATCTGGATAAGGCCGCTCTCACATGGTGCTCCTGTACTGCAGGTCAGGGTGAAGCCTGAATCCTCAACCAAATCAGCTGTAATATCCGTCCTTATATCCGAAATCCCGTTAAACTTCATTTTTCCGTCTGCAATACTGATTTGTTCGGTTATCTGGCTGCCGTCATCCTTAATCGTTGATAATGTCAGAGCTTTACCTGTAGCTGAGACTACAGTAGGTCCAAAAGTATACATTTCGGTTATGATTGCCGACATCAGCAGATCTCCTTCATCCCTCAGCTTGTTCTCAACGGATACCTGGTTATAGCTGCGGATACCGAACAACATCACTCCATAGATTAACCCTGCTACCATTGAAAAAAGAGCAATACCTGCTATTAATTCAATCAGCGTCAGCCCTTGCTCCCTGCGGAGAAGCTTAACGAATCTCTTCATTTCTGATATATCCCTCCACAACGGTCTGGGCTGCATTTCCGCCATTTTTCTCCGGACTTTTAACAGTGATAAGCACAGGGATAAGATAATCTGCTGATTTTTGTTTGACCAGATCCTGAGAATCCTTCATCTTATTATAGATTTCAGCCTGGTAGGCGATATTAATGGTGTAGTTAATGCCATTGATACTGGGATTTAGTACTTTATCCAGTACCTGCACATCCTTAACAAGGCTATTGTAGCTGCAGGGGGCGTCAGGCTCATCCACTGTTCGCACATCAGAATATCCGATATTCCCCTTGCTATCCAAGTAACACTTCCACTTATCAAAATCCTGCTTCTCCGCATAAAACAGCGCATTGCGCGCCAGGTTGACCATGATCGTCTTGTTCTGGTTGGCTTTGGCGTATGACATGGCGTTGGTAAAATAAGACGTTAGCACCAGGGAGACGATCGACAAAATGATAATTGCCGCCAGCACTTCGATCAGTGTAAATCCTTGTTCCTGCTTAAGACGATCTTTCATCCTGCCTTTTCGCCCCTCACTCTGTAAATCTTTCGCAATTGCACATTCCTCATCTATTTATCCTGCTTCCATTATATTCTTTCCCCTCTTAACCCAGCAATCCTATTAGACATAATAATTCCAGCGATTTCTACTCTATATATCGGCCATGCGCTATGCTATCATTTGTGCTAAAAGGAGGAAACAACAATGGCTCTGATCGAATGCAAATTTTATTCGGATGTGCTCGGCCTCAGTACTTCAATGACGGTGATTCTGCCGCAGCAGACGACTACGCAAATCGGACTTAATAATGTGAAAAGAGGGAATCTTCACCCGACGCTTTACCTGCTGCACGGTCTCTCGGATGATGATTCAATCTGGCTGCGCCGGACCTCGATTGAACGCTATGTAGCTGAACTGGGGATTGCGGTGGTGATGCCGCAGGTGCACCGGAGCTTTTATACGGATATGGCCGAAGGGGGCCGGTACTGGACCTTCATCAGCGAGGAGCTGCCCGCGCTTGCCCGCTCGTTCTTTCCGCTCTCTCATAAACGTGAAGATAACTTCGTGGCCGGACTTTCCATGGGCGGTTATGGGGCGATGAAGCTGGGACTGCGTAAGCCGGAGGCTTTTGCCGCTGCTGCCAGCCTGTCAGGAGCACTTGATATGGCGCATCATTTCATGAACCGGGACGACGCGTCCAAAAGATCCATCGAATACGAGTTAATCTTCGGCAAGGAGGATATCGCCGGCACTCCAAATGATCTGCTATGGCTGCTCCAGCAAGCCGACGAATCTAACGGCCCTAAGCCGCTTCTCTACCAATGCTGTGGCACAGAGGACTTCTTGTATGAGGACAATCAGGTGTTCCGCGCTGCCTGCGACAAAACCTCACTATCGTTAACCTATGAAGAAGGCCCCGGGGAGCATGAGTGGGGTTATTGGGACGCCAAAATCCAGGATGTGCTGAAGTGGCTGCCGCTGGGCAAATCCTCTTCTGATTCGTGGAGCATATAGCGCGGACTCCATTAATTCTGGTAGCGGATACAGTGATTCATAAGCAGCAAGGACCTGTCACCAGATTCGGTTAACCTGCGCATAGTAAAAGACTGCCCTTCCCGCATATCGTTACTGCGGTGAGGACAGTCTTTTGTTATTTAGTCTGATTGCGCCTGTTGTGCTAAGCCTTAGACAAGCTGCTTATTCAGCACTGCCTGCATGCTGCGCTACCCACTTGCCCGCTTCAAGCAGGGAGGCCTCGGCACGCTCAATCGCCGCTTTGACCTGTACAGTGGCGGTACCGCCGTACACGTTACGGGCATTCACTACAGCCTCAGGCTGCAGAACAGCATAGATCTGGTCGTCGAACAGCGGAGAGAACTGCTTGAATTCATCCAGCGTCAGATCAAGCAGGAATTTACCTTCGTTGATGCAGTATAGCACCGTTTTGCCGATGACCTCATGCGCCTGGCGGAAAGGCAAGCCTTTACCAACCAGGAAGTCCGCAATGTCAGTGGCGTTGGAGAAGTCAGTGTTAACCGCTTCACGCATCCGGCCCTTATTCACCTTCATGGTAGCGATCATTGGAGCGAACAGCTGCAAGGCGCCTGTCAGCGTAGCTACTGTATCAAACATACCTTCCTTGTCTTCCTGCATGTCCTTGTTATATGCCAGCGGCAGAGATTTCAGCACGGTCAGGAGACCGATCAGGTTGCCGTAGACACGGCCTGTTTTGCCGCGTACCAGCTCAGGTACGTCAGGGTTTTTCTTCTGCGGCATAATGCTGCTGCCGGTGCAGAACGCATCATCCAGCTCTACGAAGCTGAACTCGGTGCTGCTCCACAGCACCAGCTCTTCGCTGAGCCGGGACAGGTGGGTCATGATCAGCGCGGCGTTAGCCAGGAACTCGACGATAAAGTCGCGGTCGCTGACAGCGTCCAGGCTATTCTCATACACACTGTCGAAGCCAAGCTGCTCCGCCACAAAATGACGGTCAATCGGGAACGTTGTTCCGGCCAGTGCCCCGGCGCCCAGCGGCAGCACGTTGATCCGCTTGTAGCTGTCTGTCAGGCGCTCCGCGTCCCGGCGGAACATCGACACGTATGCCAGCAGGTGATGGGCGAACAGAATCGGCTGTGCGCGCTGCAGATGCGTATAGCCCGGCACAATCGTGTCCACATTGTCTTTAGCCTGTTCAATCAGGGCTTCCTGCAGCTCATGCAGCAGGCCGACGAACTCGACCACCCGGTTACGGAGATACAGATGCATATCTGTCGCTACCTGGTCGTTACGGCTGCGTCCGGTATGCAGCTTGCCGCCGACAGGTCCGATTTCTTCGATCAGATTCTTCTCAATATTCATATGAATGTCTTCATCCGCTACGGAGAATTCGATCTCACCTGCACGGACCTTGTCCAGCACCTTGTTCAAGCCGGCTTTGATCGTCTCAACATCCTCCTGCGGAAGGATACCGCATTTGCCCAGCATCGTGACATGGGCCAGACTGCCCTGCACATCCTCTTCGGCCAGTGCCTTATCGAATCCGATGGATGCTGTATACTCCTCCACCAGCTTGTTTGTACCTTTTGTAAACCGACCGCCCCAAAGCTTGCTCACCTGATGTGTCCTCCTCTAATGGACGATAGAAGGGCCGCTCCTGTCCTGTCGGAGGAACGGCCTTCTGGTATCCATATTTTAAAATATTCTACTTATTAGATTCTGCTACGCCGGAGGAAACCTTCAGACGCAGTGCATTCAGGCGGATGAAGCCTGTTGCATCCCCCTGATCATAGGCCTGAGTCGGGTCTGCTTCCATTGTCGCAATGTCCGGATTGTACAGGCTGACCGGTGATTTCACGCCGGCGCCGATGATGTTGCCTTTGTACAGCTTCACGCGAACCGTACCGGTTACGTTCTTCTGGCTCTCGTTCACCAGTGCCTGCAGTGCAAGGCGCTCAGGCGCGAACCAGAATCCGTTATACACCAGAGTGCTGTAACGGGTAATCAGGCTGTCGCGCAGGTTCATCACTTCACGGTCCATAGTGATGGATTCCATTTTGCGGTGTGCGGTGAACAGGATGGTTCCGCCTGGAGTCTCATAGACGCCGCGGCTCTTCATGCCGACAAAACGGTTCTCCACCATATCGACGCGTCCGATCCCGTGCTTGCCGCCGAGCTCATTCAGCTTCTCCATTACCTGCAGCGGAGTCAAGGCTTCACCGTTCAGCGCTACACAGTCGCCCTTAAGGAAATCCAGCTCCAGATACTCAGCTTCATCCGGTGCGTCTTCCGGGGCATTGCTGAGCAGGAACATTTCTTTGTTCTCCGGTGCACTTGGATCGAACCAGGGATCTTCCAGTACGCCGCTCTCATAGCTGATGTGCAGCAGGTTGCGGTCCATCGAATACGGCTTAGCAGCCGAAGCCTGTACCGGAATACCGTTAGCCTCAGCGTAGGCGATCATTTCCGCGCGGCCCGGGAACTGGTTGCGGAACTCTTCCAGCCGCCAAGGCGCAATCACCTTGATGCTTGGCGACAAGGCCGCCGCGTTCAGCTCGAAGCGGACCTGGTCATTACCTTTGCCGGTTGCGCCGTGGGCAATTGCAGTAGCGCCTTCGGCGATTGCAATGTCCACCATACGCTTGGCAATCAGCGGACGGGCAATGCTTGTCCCCAGCAGGTATTGGCCTTCATACAAAGCACCCGACTGGAACATCGGGTAGATGAAGTCATTCGCAAACTCGTCGCGCAAATCGTCGATATAGACCTTTGATGCGCCGGTGGCCAGCGCTTTTTCCTCCAGACCGTCCAGCTCTTCCTTCTGGCCGATATCGGCAGTGAAGGCGATAATCTCCGCATCATAGGTTTCTTTCAGCCATTTCAGAATGACTGAGGTATCCAGCCCGCCGGAATAGGCGAGTACAATTTTTTCTTTAGGCATGGGGGTGCAACTTCCTTTCAGTGTGGGGGTATAGGATGGACGCTGGCAAAAGAGTTAAGCTCCGGTGCCCGGACGCAAGCTGCAACTATATAGATTGAATTAGAGGCCCCTATTTTGGGTTAAGCCGTGACTCCAGAGAATATTTGGACTTCCAGCCGCTGTTGTCTGCAGATTTCCTGATTTGTACCGCGTTCGCGGTTGAAATCCGCAGACAAAGGCGGACGCTGCCGCTCTTACAGTTCCAAAATTCCCCTCCGCCACTTTTCCCTTAATATTCATTCTAAATTCAAGTTAATTTCTGCAGAATACTTTCATCCTTAACACCGGATCACAACTCTAAAAGCCAAGTCCATCCTATATAGTGTTTTATATAGTATAAGACCTCTAAGTCCTTTGCAGATTCAAAACTGCAATTTCTTAAATAATGACTCTGGCAGATGCAGGCGATTCTCGGCCTATCCGGGCTTCGCCCTGGATTAAAAACATTAGCCCATCAAAGCAGCCATCAGCGCCTTCTGCGCATGCAGGCGGTTCTCGGCCTGGTCGAAGATGACCGAGTTCGGGCCGTCGATTACGCCGGTGCTGACCTCTTCCTCGCGGTGGGCCGGCAGGCAGTGTAGGAACAGGTAATCACTCTTCGCGCCTTTTACCAGATCCTCGTTGACCTGGTAGTCCTTGAACGCCGCTTCACGTGCCAGCTGCTCGGCTTCAAAGCCCATGCTCGCCCACACGTCGGTGTAGATCACGTCAGCATCCTGAACCGCTTCCTGCGGGCTGCGGGTGACTACGATGTTAGCGCCTGTCCCCTTGGCGATCTCACGCGCTTCAGCAACGACAGCCGGGTCAGGCTCATAGCCTTCCGGTCCGGCAACTGAGACATGCACGCCCAGCTTGGCGCCGCCGATCAGCAGGGAGTGAGCCATGTTGTTGCCGTCGCCGATGTAAGCGAGCTTGAGGCCCTTCAGCTTGCCTTTGTGCTCATATACGGTCTGATAGTCCGCCAGCACCTGACAAGGGTGTGCCAGGTCGCTCAGGCCGTTGATTACAGGCACAGAAGCGTAACGCGCCAGGTCCTCAACCTTATCATGGCCGAAGGTACGGATCATGATGCCGTCAAGATAGCGTGACATCACCTGAGCCGTATCGCCCACAGTCTCGCCGCGGCCGAGCTGGATGTCATTTTTGCTTAGGAACAGTGCATGGCCGCCGAGCTGATACATGCCGACCTCGAAGGACACGCGTGTGCGGGTCGAGGATTTTTCAAAAATAAGTCCGATCGTTTTGCCTTTCAGCGGCTGGTAAACCTCGCCGTTCTTTTGCTTCTTCTTCAGCTCGATAGCCAGATCAATCAGATACGTGATTTCCTCCGGGCTGTAATCGTTCAGCTCCAGCAGATCACGGCCTTTGAGCTGCTCTGCGATCGCCAGCTTCCCGCTTTGTACACTCTGGCTCATGAATGTGCCTCCCCGCTTTCTTTGTTAGCATAAGTATGAATGAGCGGAACAAGAATGTCCACCGCCTGGCGGATCTCCTCAGTGCTCACATATAGATTAGGCAGCAGCCGGATTACATTCGGTCCGGCCTGCACGAACAGCAGCCCCTGCTTCTGTCCGGCCTGTACAATATCGCCTACGGCCTCTGTGCATTCGATTCCGATCAAGAGACCCTTGCCGCGTACTTCCTTCACGAACGGCGTATCCGCCAGCTTCTCTCTCAGCAGGCTGCGCAGGAACTCGCCCATCTCCCCGGCGCGCTGCGGCAGCTCGTCTTCGAGCATCGTCTCGATCGTCGCTTCCATCACCGCTGCCGCCAGCGGCGTTCCCCCGAAGGTACTTGCATGGCTGCCGGGGCTGAATGCTTCACGCAAATAACCTTTGCCCAGCATAACGCCTGCCGGGAACCCGCTGGCTACGCCTTTTGCCAGTGTGAAAATATCCGGCTCAATCCCGTAATGCTGATGCGCAAACAGCTTACCCGTACGGCCCATGCCGGTCTGCACTTCATCTACGATCAGCAGCAGGCCGTGCTCGTTGCACAGCTCAACCACAGCGTTCAAGAACTCCTGCTCTACCTCCAGCACACCGCCTTCGGCCAGGATCATCTCCAGCATGATAGCTGCAGTATGGTCCGTAATGGCTGCCTTCAGCGCCGGCAGATCATGCAGAGGCACCGTCTTGAATCCGCCCGGCAGCGGCAGGAAGCCTTCTTTTACCTTTTGCTGGCCCGTTGCGGTCAGTGTCGCCAAGGTGCGTCCATGGAAGGACTGCTCAAACGTAATAATTTCATAGCGGCCTGTGCCCTTCACCTTCTGGTGATAGCGGCGGGCCAGCTTAATCGCAGCTTCATTCGCTTCCGCCCCGCTGTTGCAAAAGAACACCTGATCCGCACAGCTGTTATCCGTAAGCAGCGCCGCTACCCGGTCCTGCCCCGGAATGTGAAACAGGTTCGAGACATGCCATAACGTATCAATCTGTGCCTTCAGCTTCTCGCCGACCTTCTCGGGAGCGTGTCCCAGGCTGGTTACCGCCAGCCCGCACATGAAGTCGAGGTACTTGTTGCCCTGGTCATCCCAGACCCAGCTGCCTTTGCCCTTAACCAGACTCAGATCATATCTGGCATAGGACGGGAATACCGCACTCAGCTTGGCAGGAGCAGCCTCCTGAACCTCCGTTTTCCCTGAACGGGTATCCGCAGCCCCTGTTAAAGAATTGTTTTCCGCCTGTGTAAGCTCACTCATTCTTAGTCACTCTCCCACCATGCTGCTTCCGGTAAACCGGCAGCGCTATATTTTGGCAACACATATTGACTTCCGGCTTGTCTCCACTCCATCTTACCAATACTATGAACGGATAATTCTCGTCCCCAGCTTCTCCCCGCCCAGCACCCTGCTCAGCACCTGCGGCTCCTTGCCGTCTACAATAACCACCTCAGACACACTGCCCTGGATGCAGTCCATCGCCGCACGCACTTTCGGAATCATCCCGCCGTAAATCTCACCGCCGGCAATCAGCTCTTCGATCTCTGTCACAGTGACTGACGGCAGCACGACCTTTTCACCGTCCATTACGCGCATAATCCCGGGAACATCCGTGACCACAATCATCGAAGGCGACTTCACAAAAGAAGCCACCGCCCCAGCCGCCGTATCCGCATTGATATTGTAACGCTGCCCCCCGGCATCTACACCAATAGGTGCAATAACCGGAATGTAGCCGAGTGCGAGAATTCCTTGAACGATCTCCGCCTTAACCCCGGTCACCTCGCCGACCTGCCCTACTTCATCGCTGTTGGCTACAGGCTGTGCCAGTATCAGATTGCCGTCCACACCGGACAAGCCTAGAGCCTGCCCGCCGCTGCCCTGGATTCTGCGGACAATCGCCTTGTTGATGCTGCCTGCCAGCGTCATCTCTACAACATCCAGTACTTCCTCCGTCGTCACCCGCAGTCCGTTCACAAAACGGCTCTCAATCCCCAGCTTCGCCAGATTCTCCGAGATCGCCGGTCCGCCGCCGTGTACAATCACAGGCTGAACCCCGCTGTCCTGCAGCTCACGCAAATCCTCAAAAAAAGAATCCGGCAGCGCAGCCAGCGTACTCCCGCCGCATTTCATCACAAACAGCCTTTCTATCTTCTGGTCACTCATTATCCGTTACCCTCCCTATGGTTGTATGCCAGCCGCCCGTCAGGTACGGTATGCAGCATTAATCCGCACATAATCATAAGTGAGGTCACAGCCCCAGGCTGTAGCTTTGCCTTCGCCGTCAGCCAGAGCTACGGTAATCAGCACCGTATCGGTCTTTTGCAGATAGTGAAGAGCCTGTTCCTCATCAAAAGCCACCGGGCGCGACTGGCGCAGCACTTCGATCTCACCAAGTGAAAAATCTACCTTCTCGGGCGACACCGGAACACCGGCGCGTCCAACGGCGGCAATAATCCGGCCCCAGTTGGCATCCGCCCCAAAAATCGCCGATTTCACCAGACTTGAACCTACCACCGTCTTCGCAATCGCTCCGGCAGCCTCATCATGCACTGCACCGCTGATCTGTACCTCAATCAGTTTGGTCGCACCCTCACCGTCTCTCGCAATCGCCATCGCCAGATGCCGGCACACATGGGTAAACGCTGCGGCAAAAGCATCCCAGTCCGCATGCAGCCGCGTCAGCTTCTCATTACCGGCCAGACCGCTGGCCATCGTTACCAGCATATCGTTCGTGCTTGTATCCCCGTCAACTGTGATCATATTAAAAGTAGCATTAGTAGCGGTACGCAGCAGGCTCTGCAGATCTTCCCCGTCAATCAGGGCATCCGTCGTCATGAAGCCCAGCATCGTGGCCATATTCGGATGGATCATCCCCGAGCCCTTGGCCGCACCGGCAATCGTTACTTCTTCTCCGCCGACTGACACTGTGACACAGCATTCTTTTTTCACCAGATCGGTTGTTAAAATAGCCTGACTGAACTCCTCCGCTCCGGAGGCGCCTCCATCCAGCTTCTCCTGAATGCCGGCAATCCCGGTACGCACACGGTCCATCTTCAGCAGCTCACCGATCACTCCAGTTGAAGCTACTGCAACATTCTGCTCACTCACGCCAAGCGCGTTGGCCGCAGCTGCACGCATCTCATAAGCATCGGCTTCGCCCTGCTCACCTGTACATGCGTTGGCATTTCCGCTGTTCACGATAACCGCCTGCAGGATACCATCCGCAAGACTTTCCCGGGTTACTTTAAGCGGTGCAGCCTGAAATACATTCGTTGTATACACAGCCGCAGCCGTTGCCGGAACCTCACAGAGGATGACTCCCAGATCGTTGCGGGTTGTTTTTTTGAGGCCGCAGTGCAGTCCTGCAGAGGTAAAACCCTTTGGCGCGGTAATGCTTCCGCCTTCCACGACGGTATATGGCTGATTTATGCTCATTGTATGTTTGACCGCTGAACCTTACGGATACACTGGTGTGTAACCAAGGCCACGGGTTTCCTCCCATCCCATCATCAAATTCAGATTCTGAATCGCTTGCCCTGCTGCACCTTTAACAATATTGTCGATCACAGACACAATCGTTACCCGTCCTGTACGTGCATCTGCGGAGAAGCCGATGTCGCAGTAGTTCGAGCCGCTGACCTCTTTGGTCGCCGGAAGCACTCCGGCCTCACGGACACGCACAAAAGACCGCCCTGCATAATACTTACGGTATAGTTCCACAAAATCCTGCTCGCTATAAGTCCCGTTCATTCCTGCATACATCGTGCTCATAATTCCCCGGGTCATCGGCACCAGATGCGTTGTGAAGGTCACGGTTACCTTTTCACCGGAAATATCGGTAAGTACCTGCTCAATCTCCGGAATATGCTGATGCTTGTTGACCTTATAGGCCTTGAAGTTCTCATTGACCTCGGCATAATGAACGCCCAGATTCACGCCGCGTCCCGCTCCCGAAATACCCGACTTCGCATCAATAATGATACTCTCCGGCTTGATCCAGCCTGCCTCTACCGCAGGAATCAGTCCCAGCAGCGTAGCGGTAGGGTAACATCCCGGATTGGAGATAAAATCAACTCCTGCAGCACGCTCACCATACACCTCGCATAACCCGTATACAGCCTGCTCCAGATATTCAGCGGGCGGAGCCGTATGCTTATACCACTGCTCATACTCCGCTCCGTCCTTCAGCCGGAAATCCCCGGACAGATCTACAACCTTCAGGCCTGCCTCCAGCAGCTGCGGCACCAGCCTGGCACTCACACCTGACGGTGTTGCCGTGAATACTACATCTGCCCTGCCCGCGATCTCCGCCGGATCAACACCGTCCAGCTTCCGCTCCACAATTCCCGTCAAATGCGGAAAACCCTGCTCAATCGGCTCTCCGGCACTTGATGAAGAGATTACTGATGTAATTTCTATATCCGGATGGTTCTGCAAAAGCCTGATCAGCTCCACGCCCCCGTATCCCGTTGACCCCACTATCGCCGCTCTCAGCTTGCCTGCCACTGTCATCCCCGCTTTCTAACTGTTGATATCCATACATACCGTCCTGCAAATATGTATTATTATACGACCGAATTAATATAAATACAACATCTTACGTTAACTTTATTGGTAGGTTTGATATATAAAAAAGAGAAGTGCAGACTTCTCTCTTGGAGATTCTACGCTTCTCTTTTAAATCCTTCACCAAGCACCTCATGGGCCTCAGTAATGATTACAAATGCACCCGGATCAACGGACCGGACAATCGCTTTTAGCCGGGTAATCTCGTTCTGGCCTACAACTGCCATCAGCACCACCCGGTTATCACCGGTATAGCCGCCCTGTGCGTTCAGCTTGGTCAGCCCGCGGTCCAGGTCATTCAGAATCGCCTGGGAGATCGCCTCTGTGTGATCAGAGATGATATAGGCCACCTTGGTCACACTGAAGCCCATCTCCAGCGCGTTGATCACTCTCCCGGTCACGAACAGGCCAATCAATGCATACATCGCCTGCTCCATCCCCAGCACAAATGCGGCTAATGTAATAACTGTACCGTCCAGCAGCACGACTGACAGCGAAAAGCTGAAGCCGGTGATCTTCTGGATAATCTGCGCTGCAATCGTCAGCCCGCCTGTTGACCCGCGTCCGCGGAATACCAGACCCAGCCCGAGCCCTACTGCAATCCCTCCATAAATGGAGGCAAGCAGCGGATTGGTCGTCGGAACCGGACCGTCCTTGGTCAGGTAGATAAACAACGGCAGCACGAAGCTGCCCAGCAGGGAGCGCATACCGTATTGCTTGCCGAGGAAAATAACCCCGAGAATAAATAACGGAATGTTCAGCGCCCACTGGGTAAAAGCCGGCTCAGCGCCGAACCACTCGTCGGCAAGCACCGACAAGCCCGATACTCCCCCCGAAGCGATCTGGTTCGGCAGAAAAAACAGATTGAACCCGAGACCGGTAATGAATGAACCAATCAAAATTAAAGCTATATCCACCGTATGGCGCAGCGGCCCGTTCAGCGGAATCAGCGGCGGTTTGTTGCGTGAATTTACTTTTTGCATGCTCTAGCTTCTCCTTACTACACTCCACGGACGCGTAGAAATCCAGTTATACTTATTCAACTTCTGTCTTGATCTGGCTGCGCAGATAGCCGTCAATGAACAGGTTAATATCCCCGTCCATAACCGCACCCACGTTCCCGGTTTCCACGGATGTCCGGTGATCCTTCACCATGCTGTATGGATGGAACACATATGAACGGATCTGGCTGCCCCAGGCAATGTCCGACTGCTCGCCGCGGATCTCATCCAGATGCTTCTGCTGCTCCTGCAGCTTCAGCTCATAGAGCTTAGAGCGCAGCATCTTCATCGCCTGCTCCCGGTTCTTGATCTGTGAGCGCTCATTCTGACAGGTTACCACTACACCTGAAGGAATATGCGTAATCCGCACCGCCGAGTCCGTCGTATTGATGTGCTGACCGCCTGCACCGCTGGCCCGGTAGGTATCAATCTTCAGATCTTCTGTACGGATTTCTACCTCTACATCATCCGAAATTTCCGGAACTACATCACAAGAAACAAAGGAGGTGTGCCGTCTGCCGGAGGAATCGAACGGGGATATACGCACTAGCCGGTGCACCCCCTTCTCCGTCTTCAGGTAGCCGTAAGCGTTAAAGCCTTTAATCAGCAGTGTAACGCTCTTGATTCCCGCCTCGTCACCCGGCAGATAGTCAAGCACTTCAACCTTGAAGCCGCTTTTCTCCGCCCAGCGTGTATACATACGCAGCAGCATCTGGCCCCAGTCCTGGGATTCCGTTCCGCCTGCACCCGGATGAAGCTCCAGAATGGCATTCAGCTTATCATACGGCTGGTTCAGCAGCAGCTGAAGCTCGAACTCATCTACCTTGCCGGCAACTGCACGGATCGTTACAGCCACTTCTGCTGCCAGCTCCTCGTCGCCTTCCTCATCAGCCAGCTCAGCCATCATTGCCGCATCATCATATTCCTGCTGCAGCTTCTCAAACTGATCTACTACGGATTTGACCGCGTTCATCTCACCAATGACCGCCTGGGCTTTCTCATTGTCATTCCAGAAATCCGGCGCTGCCATCTTCTCTTCAAAGTTCGCAATGACTTCCAGCTTCAGGTCTAAGTCAAAGAGACCCCCTAAGGTTGGTTAATTTCTTGCCTATTTCACGCAGGTCCTGCTTCACGGTAAAATCGATCATGGGATCACTACACCTTTCAAAATAAAAGTTTGCGCGGGGCCGCTGATTGGAGGTTTTGTGGATCCGCTCAACAATGCTGCTCCTTAGAGCTGGCACTGCAAAACCTCTAACCCGGTTAGTACGCAGCTCCGAGGAATGTTTGGACTTTCGGCCGCTGTTGTCTTCAGATTTCCTGATTTGAACCGCTGTTCGCGGTAGAAATCTGAAGACAGCATATGCTTCCGAAGTAAGCTTTTCTGCGAAAAGCTTTCAGGCGGACGCGTTCGCTCCTACAGTTCCAAACTTCCTCTCCACCGCTTCCACCTTGGTTTTAGATTTTTCGAGAACTCAGCTCATCCTCTGCAGCTAATTCGCCGACCCTCAAAACTCCAAAAAAGCGGCCGGGCCGCAAACGGGGGGATACCCCGGGCCCAGCCGCCTTTATTGTCATTATAAGCCTGAAACGATCAGGATATCCTAAGCGTTCTGGCCATGGCAGTTCTTGTATTTCTTGCCGCTGCCGCACGGGCAAGGATCGTTACGGCCAATCGCTGCCTCAACGTGCACCGGACGTTTCTCAGCCGGCTCAGCGTTGGTCGAGATTTTATCTTCCTCGATTACGGACTGGCGTTCCTGGTTAGCTTCGATGTGCGCCTTCATAATATACGTAGCGACTTCCTCCTGAATGGCGGCAGTCATGGCGTTGAACATCTCAAAGCCTTCAAACTGATATTCGCGCAGCGGATCTGTACCGCCGTATGCACGCAGGTGAATCCCTTGACGAAGCTGATCCATTGCATCAATATGATCCATCCATTTGCTGTCTACAGAACGGAGCACGATAACCTTCTCGAATTCACGAACCAGCTCAGCGCCAAGACGCTCTTCGCGTGCATCGTATTTCTGCATAACACGGTCAAAGATGAAATCAACGATTTCCTCTACTTCCTTACCCCAGAGATCATCACGGGTAATGGAACCTTCATCCAGCAGCTTGCTGTTAACATAGTCAGCAACCTCCTGCAGCTCCCAGTTCTCCGGAATATCATCACTGCAATGCGCACGGACTACGCGGTCAATAACCGGCTTGATCATTTCGGTTACAACGCCTTTAATATTCTCGGATTCGAGAATTTCACGGCGCTGCTTATAGATAATCTCACGCTGCTGATTCATGACATCATCATACTGCAGCACGACTTTACGGATATCGAAGTTGTTCCCCTCAACCCGTTTCTGGGCTGATTCGATGGCACGGGTAATCATGCGGCTCTCAATCGGCTGATCCTCTTCAAAGCCCAGACGGTCCATCATATTCAGGACATTGTCTGCACCGAAGCGCTTCATGAGCTCATCACCGAGAGACAGATAGAATTGGGTAGAGCCCGGGTCGCCCTGGCGTCCGGCACGTCCGCGAAGCTGGTTATCGATACGGCGGGATTCATGACGCTCTGTACCAATAATATGCAGACCGCCAACATCTCTAACGCCTTCACCAAGCGTAATATCCGTACCACGGCCGGCCATATTCGTAGCAATTGTTACGGTGCCCGGCTGTCCAGCCTGTGAAATAATCTCCGCTTCGGATTCATGATGCTTGGCATTCAGTACCTGATGCTTGATGCCCTTACGCTTGAGCATTTCAGATACACGTTCGGAATTCTCAATGGAGACTGTACCTACCAGCACCGGCTGGTTCTTTTTATGGCGCTCTACAATCTCTGCTACCACCGCATTAAACTTGCCGGTCTCGCTTTTATAGACGACGTCAGGCATATCCTCACGCTGGTTTGGTTTATTCGTCGGTACCTGCAGAACTTCCAGGCCGTAAATTTTCTTGAATTCCTCTTCTTCCGTCTTGGCTGTACCTGTCATACCGCCTAATTTGCGGTACATCCGGAAGTAGTTCTGGAAGGTGATCGTTGCCAGGGTCATGCTCTCATTCTGTACCTGGATCTCTTCCTTCGCTTCAATCGCCTGGTGCAGCCCGTCGCTGTAGCGGCGGCCAGCCATCAGACGGCCGGTGAATTCATCGACAATGACAACCTCATCACCGTTCACCACATAATCAACATCACGGCGCATGATAACATTTGCCTTGAGCGCCTGGACGATAT
This sequence comes from Paenibacillus camerounensis, assembly GCF_000723885.1. Taxonomy (GTDB): domain Bacteria; phylum Bacillota; class Bacilli; order Paenibacillales; family Paenibacillaceae; genus Paenibacillus_AQ; species Paenibacillus_AQ camerounensis. The sequence goes on along the minus strand of NZ_CCDG010000003.1, from coordinate 84,090 downwards.
GATGGTTCAGGGTAACATGGCTGTGGTCATACAGGTTCTCAATGCCAAAAGCGCGTTCAGCTGTAGCCACACCCTTCTCAGTCAAGGCTACCGATTTCACTTTTATATCAACTGTGTAATCTTCTTCAGCCGTTAACTTCTTAACAAAACGGTCTGCAGCATAGTACAGCTCTGTCGATTTCTCAGCCTGGCCGGAAATAATCAGCGGAGTACGCGCTTCGTCAACCAGAATAGAGTCTACTTCATCAATAATACAGAAATATAGCGGGCGTTGTACCATCTGCTCTTTGTAGAGCACCATGTTATCACGCAGATAGTCAAAACCAAATTCATTATTCGTGCCATACGTAATATCGCAGGCATACGCTTCTTGTTTATCAGCATGGTCCATGCCGTTCAGGTTGACCCCGACCGTCATGCCCAGGAAGTTATAGATTTGTGCCATTTGCGCGCTGTCACGCTGAGCCAGATAATCATTAACCGTTACGACATGCACACCCTTGCTGAGCAGCGCATTCAGATAGACCGGCAATGTACCCACAAGCGTCTTACCTTCACCTGTCTTCATTTCGGAGATCCGGCCTTCATGCAGCGCCATGCCTCCAACCAGCTGTACGTCAAAATGCCGCATGCCCAGCGTCCGTTTGGAAGCTTCGCGTACGGTTGCAAATGCTTCTGGAAGAATCTCTTCCAGGGTCTCGCCTTTTTCAATCCGGGCCCGGAATTCTTCAGTCTTCGCCTTAAGCGCCTCATCCGAGAGGGCTACGAATTCAGGTTCCAGTCCATTAATAACTTCGACCGTCTTCATTAGACGCTTGACATCACGTTCATTGGTGTCGCCGAATATTTTCTTTACAAGTCCTAGCATGGTTAACCCCTTTCATGCAACACAGATGGTGGAACCGAGCCCATCCTTAACTAAAATTGAAAGGGCCATATATTATTTCGATTCCGCTGCTTCATAAATTGTAACAGTTTGTAAGACAAGCCGCAATACGAGTAGCCGCAACCTTATTTTGCAAAATAGAAGAAGCGGTGAATTGTCACTCTTTTTATACGAATAAGAGCCCTATTCGCTTCAAGCGAATAGGGACTCGGCTGATTTTTGTAATTAGTACTGGCTATCTTACCCCGCCAGCATATTGCTTTACCTGAGGTTTCAGATCAATCCTGTTCGATCAGGCCGTACTTGCCATCATTGCGTTTGTAAACAACGCTCACTTCGGAAGTCTCAATGTTGGAGAATACAAAGAAATTATGTCCAACCATATTCATCTGCAGAATAGCTTCCTCAACATCCATCGGCTTCAAGGTGAAGCGCTTGTTCCGCACTACTTCCAAATCATCGTAATCCTGTTCCTCAACGGCAACAGCGCTGGAAGGCTCTTCTACAAAAATTGTCTTCAGGCTGCCTTCCTGACGGAACTTACGGTTAAGTTTGGTTTTGTGCTTGCGGATTTGCCGTTCCAGCTTGTCCACAACCGCATCAATAGAGGCGTACATGTCGTCGCTGCGGTCTTCTGCACGAAGGGTTACACCTGCGAGCGGAATTGTGACTTCCACCGTGTGGATGCCGCGGACTACGCTAAGCGTCACATATCCTTCTGAGGTAGGGGGTGCATCGAAATACTTCTCAAGTCTGCTGAGCTTCTTATCAACATAATCTCTTAAAGCATCTGTCACTTCAATTTGTTGACCTCGAATGCTGAATTGCATAGGGCACTCCTCCTTTGTCTACGTTCCCATTATACCAAATTGTCAGCGCTAAGTAAAAAGCAATTCATTACAGACTTTACATTTACCTTACACAATTTGCAGCTTTCATTAATTAGAATAAAACAAAGTCCGGGAAGGGCAATCATTTCGCCCTTATCCGGACCATGTCTAGCCGATCATATTATTCCTGTTTCAGCTGAAATTATAAGAGCCATTCCCTTAAACATTCCTCGCCTTAAGCCGTATGCTTCACAGCTGTTTCGTATGAATCCGCAAGAGCTCTACGGGTGATACGGATGTTCCGCTGCCTGCAATGACATATACTTTATAAGCAGTATTAGCCGTCAGACCGCTCAGTGTCAGTGTCTGCCTTGCTCCAGGAACTGGTGTAAAGCCTCCGCTCCAGGGTGCAGCCAGCTGTGTTCCTGAGCTGTTTTGCCCTGCCAGAACCTGTGCTGCTGTTGGGTTAACAGCATCTGCAGGGAGCACCACATACCGTACAGGCGCGGACGCGTCCCCTGTCTGGCCATAGGCTACATAAACATCGGCTGTCACTGTACCCATTGAACCCGGGCTGAGCTCAGTAATTGCCCCTTGGCCCGCTGAAGCTGTAGCCAACCTCAGAGTATACACTCCAGACCAGCTGCCTGCTGTATCAGACAACGCTATATAAGCCGCGTATTCCGTATCAGGCTGCAATCCATAAACCGAGAATGACACTGTGCTGCCAGCAGCAGCTGCCGTAGACCCGGCATTCACACCTGCTGTTCCTGCAGCGGTCAGACCATCACGTACCTGCACGTAATTCGGTACAGCGGCTGTGCTGCTGTAAGGGGCAACAACATAGTAAACAGCGCCTGTCACTGATGAAGTCAGATACACATCTGCCGTAACAGAACCTACATGTCCATATGTTACACCACTAACCGTTGGAGCGGTGCTGCCACCGCCACCGCCGCTACCTCCGCCAGCAGGACTTGTAGGGGTTGCTGTCGGAGCTGGGGTTGCCGTTGCAGATGGTGTAGCTGTAGGAGTAGGAGTTGGTGTGACTGAACCGCCTGGCTTGTTGGCCGCCGAGTTACCGATAATGCCTACTGCCTCAGCTCTGGTCAGGGCCTTTTTGGGCCCGAAGGTCCCGTCCGGATAACCATTAATAATACTCTTGGCCGCTGCAGCTGCGACTGCTCCTTTAGCCCATGGAGCAATTTGCGCGCTATCCTTGAACGCCAGCGTTGTATTGTTTGTGTTCAAGCTGAGAAGCTTTGCGGTAATGACCGCAGCTTCTTGGCGGGTAATTGGACTGGTGGCGCGGAACGTATTGTTCTCATATCCGCCAATATATCCGGCTCTTACAGCCTTGGCCACTTCACTGTAGGCCCAGTTGGAGCTTCGAAGATCTGTAAACGTTATGGCTGCCGTGTCTGTAAATCCAAATAAACGGTTTACTAGTGCAACATATTCTCCGCGGGTAATCGCATTATTCGGCTTCACCGTCCCGTCAGCATAGCCCTGCAGGTAGCCTTTATCGAGCCAATCCTGCAACTGGCTCTGCGCCCAGTGTCCCTGAATATCCTTGGCCGTTGCTGCAGAGACACTTCCCAGAGCGCCGAACAACATGCTGATTCCAAGTACTCCAGTCATCAAACCTCGCCACATTTTCTTCATTCTGTTGTCCATCCTCCTAAAAAGTTTTTACGCGCCTCCCTCCATCATTAGCCGCTATTCAACTAAATCCGGAAGCATACGCTTACATTCGTTGGCCTCCGCTCATATAAACCGCACAATACAGCGCCTGCTTCAGAAGCATCCCGTACGTTCCCTCACTTAGGCAGTATGATGTCATTCCTTCGTTCACACTTTTGTTTATCATTCTTCTTTACCGCCGGTGGGCATTAGCTCCGAGAGTATCGTTTTCACACCTTTCTCCAACCATACGCCTAAGCATGAATAGTCTGCATCGAGGCAAAATCGTAGGCCCAACGTCTGTTATTACCCATTATTTTCATTGCTCTAACAGAAAAATGGAAATCGATGTTAGCTATTGAGCTGTGGATAGCAAATTAGCGCTTACAATACAACAAAAAAAGACCCTGGGAGTATCCCAGGGTCCCTGCTAGCGTTGTCTAAATTGCTAACCATCTACCATATATATGTAGGTCGGCTGCGCCGGATGATTATAATTTGATGACGTTAGCTGCTTGTGGTCCGCGTGCGCCTTCAACGATGTCAAACTCTACGGATTGACCTTCATCCAAAGTCTTAAAGCCATCAGTCTGGATCGCGGAGAAGTGTACGAATACGTCGCCACCATCGGCAGTTTCGATGAAGCCATAACCTTTTTCTGCGTTAAACCATTTAACTTTACCTTCCATTGATTAAACATTCCCTTCGTCATCAGATGAACGTGAGCCTTGCCCACAACTCGACTATACCACCGCAGCTTCTTCATTGTCAATTGGAAAAGTAAATGTTTACTTGCAATTATTTGGTTATTTATATCGTATTATCTATACTCAATCAATTGACTAAACATTGTATAGATTTAGACCTTGAATAAACAATAGCTCATTACCCCGTTTAGACAAATTCCAAACATCTTCAAACTATTTTTGTTGCTAAAAAGCCGATCCCTATGGTTAAAGAACAACTTTCTGCAATATGAAACTTATTTAAGAGAAAAGCTAGTCAATTTCTTGTATATCCAACATACTTTTCGTTTATTGAACTTATATCATCATTGTTATTCTCGTTTGACCAAGCAACATCTCTTCTGATTACTTTTGAGGGCGTACCTGCAATAATACAATTATTCGGATATTTATCTTTGACTAAACTGTGGGCGCCGACAATACTTCCAGTCCCTATATTTGTATTGTATAGACAGCTACATTTATTACCGATCCAAACGTGATCATGAATTATAATATTTTTATTATGTTGTTCATCTAATGCTGAATTAATATTGTGCCCGCTACTGACATCAAAAATAGAGTGTCCATCATTTGTACGCATCATTACATCGCTACTAATCCGGCAATCCTCCCCGATGTTCACAAAAGTTCTTGTATGAGCAACTATCCAATATCGTGAGCCTATAGCTGTTCCAGAGCCAAGTGAAATCTTTGCCCGTCTACCGCATGTCATTTCACCATCATACCCAAAACGGCAGTTATCCCCTATTTCAACCAAACAATCTGGGCGAAATCTCCATTTTGTATTTTGGTCAATGAATAAGCCACTACCAATCAAAACATTTACATTGTCATCTACATATATTTCGACGTTATCTTTAATGTGTGCTGTTTGTCCGATAGTAATTGTCGAATTATAACCCATTAAAATGATTTTAGAGCCACTAATGTCTCCTATAATTTTATTGCCGTATATATCAGCGTAGTATGACCCATCCATTTGGTGTTGTGTAATAACAATGGGTTTATGAGAATGGTAGGTATAATCATTATTTGCCTTATAACCATAATCACTTAATTTATCAGATATTGATTTGTAGTACTTTAAAGGTATGATTACATATAACTCTTCACTCTTGTCTTTTATTTCCGTTATGCTTCTTATAGTAGTTCCATTAATCAACTTATCATTAGTATCAATCACATATTCTGTTACAATTCCGTGTTGCTCATAAAGGGCTTTTGATACGATGTCACTCGATTTACATTTGCCCCAGATTACCACTTTTCTATTTTTGAAATTATTGACCGTGCTTTCTACTATAGCTTGTACTTTGTACTCTTTCATGTCCCCTCCATAATCTCTATCATCTCCGTAAAATACCCTTTTTTAGTTTTCATACTTGTCATTAGATTTTGATACATCTTTAGTAGTCCCACTTCTGCTGACCAGCCTAATTTATTCAAGTTAGAGGTATCAAGACATATTTTCATCACCGGATTATACCCATGATTTATGTTATTATTCAAATCAAATACAATTTCTGTGTTTGACCCCAATGAGGCTGCTAGTTTAGCCATATCACTAATAGATATTGAAGTTTCCATGTTGGCTACATTAAAAGCCTTGCCAGATTCACCTTTTAATAAAATATAGAATAGCGCCCTAACTGCATCGCTTGTATAACAATAGTTTCTAACAGTTGTTCCCTCTGTATGCAAAACAATATTTTTCTTTTCAATCACACTTCTTGCAAATTGAGCAAACACTCGGTTATCATCATAAGAAACCCCTGCTCCAAATGTCTGGGTAAGTCTGGCAATTTTAACAGGCACCTTGTATTCCGCACAAAAAGCACTACATAAGTTTTCTGCCATACGCTTGCTTTCGGAGTAACTACTTCTGACAGAAAGCGAATCAATATACCCGCCGCATTCTTCAGTTATAGGGACGTCTGAGTTCAGTGTTCCGTACACTTCAAGTGAAGATAAATAAACCATACTTGATACCTGCTTCATTTTTGCAAGCTCTAGCACATTAAATGTCCCATTAATTGCAGTTGCAATCGTCTCGACTGGCTGTTTAACAAAACTTGTAGATGAGGTTACACTAGCTCCGTGAATAATATAATCAATTTCCCCGTCTATCTGAGGGATATCCTGAATATCACCTACAATAACGATTAGCCTTTCATTTTCAAGCAGTTCTCCAAAAACTGCTTCAGCTTTCTCTATACTCCTTACTAATGCATATACTGAAATGTTATATTCATCTCTGCTATTGAGGTGCAACAAGGCTTTAACAACTAAAGACCCTAATAAACCGCTTGCACCCGTGATAAAAAAGTTTTTATTCTTAATTTCAGGGAATTTTTGTAAATCAAAAGAAACTTTTGCTATATCTTGTTGCAGAATATTATCCTTAGAATTAAAGGGCATTTAATATCACCTCACAATCCAAATATTTGCGAATTTTCTCGTGCTTCATAAATTGCTCTAAAAATGTAATAATCTGAAGCAGTAGTTATCTTAATATTTTCCACAGGTCCGTCGACAGTATGCAATTTGTATCCATAATGCATCATTAAAGAAGCTGAATCTACCATGTTATAATTCTGATCGGCTATAGCCTTTTCATGGGCAGACATTATGTCGCTAAGAAAGAAGCTTTGAGGGGCTTTTGCAATCTTCGCGTAATTCCGGTTTTGAATGCTTGAAATCTCATTATTGTCATTAGTGTTAATTATTGTTTCCGATGCCTTAGTTACAGTAATTCCTGAACGATATTGTTTCACTGCGAATATATTATCAGATATTAGTTTATCATTAATTAGTGGCCTTACTCCGTCATGAATCAATACGATTGTATCTTCAGGATTAGAACATGATTCATGAATTACTTTTAGACCATTGTAAATAGATTGTTGTCCAGTCTCCCCCCCAGGGACAATCCAACGAACCTTTTCAAAAAAATTATGTTTTAACTGCTCTTGGAGATAAGGAATCCAGTTCTCGCGGCAGACCACCGCTATGTTTTCAATCTCTTCGTTAAATTCAAAGTGTTCCAGAGTATGAATAATTATTGGTTTCCCATGCAAGTCAAGAAATTGTTTAGGCTTTGACTTACTATTCATTCTTGAACCCGTACCACCGGCAAATATTAACGCTGTTGCCATCTAGGAAGCCACCCTTCTAGAGAAATTTATATGCTTGATTCAGATAGTTCACTTGGCTCTATAAACTTATAACTCGAGCATGGAATGTGACTATTTCTTTTATTTTCAGGAGGAAGAGTCATATAATCATCATAGATCGATTTTAAATACCAATCATAATCAGCAAATCCCCAAAATTTACGCCCCTCAAAATTATATTCCTTCATAGAGTTAAACAATGCTCGCGGAAAACCATATGAATGTTTTGGGGGATGAGGTGAACACATATGACGCACAAGGATCGAGTTGTTATCTTTATTGCATTTGGCTGCAAGCCAATCTCTCACTCGAAAGATACGATACTTATCGATCCGTGATATTAGCCTAAATAAAGTCCGCATCGCAACTTTAGGATGGACAATTTTCCCTACCTCTGACCATAGTGACTTACGAATACAGTAGCACATGAATTTATGTACTACACGTTTTATATAGGAATCAGGAACACTGTCCAGAGTAAAAATATCTACAAAAACACCATTTCTCGCCTTGATGTGTTCATGACCAGCCCGTACATATTCTGTACCTATTCGAAGAATTCTCGCATAACCCCACCGGTAAAAATGATCTGTCTTATAATCCTGTAAAAAGAAACTAGAGTGATCCATCTCTTCTTTGCATGCTTGTTTAAAGCGATTATAATCCTCCCGAAGAATTACAATATCTGCATCTGGATCCCAAGGAATGAAACCCTGATGACGTATTGCACCCAAAAAGGTGCCTCCATCCAAAGAGTATTTAATATCATGCTTTCGACAGATACGATCAAATTCTATTAGGATCTCCAACATATTCATTTGCATATTCCGCAATTCATGAGGAGAAAGATCAATTTCCTTTACTTCCTTTCTCATTACATATCTCATTTATACCTCGTTAGGTTTGGCGTTATATTTCAATTAAGTGCGTTTGATTTTGAACTAAAATACACTTTAAATTATGCCTTTTCAAAAAATCGGAAGCAAACTCATGCGCTATTTCAGGAATAACAATAAATGTAATATCTTTATCCAAGTCAGGGATGTCATCGGAAGTTAAAATTTTATAACCTTCATAAAAACCACTAGAATTTTGGTCTATTACAGCCGCAAGTTCCCAATCAGGCATGTAATCTTCTATTACATGATGAAGATTTAATGTATCTGCACGTAAACCCCACAGGGCATATTTGAGGTGTTTCATTTTGTTATTGTTATTAATTTTACTCAGTGAATCAATCAAATCTTTATTGTACATAGATTTCACTCGATCTTCATAAATACTACTGCAATCATATAGTAATGCATTATCTTCATATGCCTTTTTGAGTCTATATATAAAATGCTCTTTTAGGAGTTTCTTTTCCTTTTCGTATTCAACAGGTGCTGGATTCCAATTAATCTTATCGAAATCTTTTGGCGTATATAGCGGTAAATACTTATCAATCCAGGAAAATCTACCATCAAAATTCTCACTAACTAAAATTACAGGGATTCCCATAGCCATACACGGTGCAGCAACATGCAATCTTGAGGTAATAACCAAACATGCATTAGTTTCGTAATCTTCCAACTGTTTGACACCGAGTTGATAATAATTACGTTCCTCTTCATCCGTAAGGTACACATCATCAGAAACCCGTGGAATATAAGGGAGATGGGTACTATATTCAGCTTTATCCAAAATATGTTTAGGAATATACTTATCAAGGCTTTTAGGGTAATCAACAAAATAAACTTTTCCCTTTAACGGAGATTCTTTCCTCTTAGGAAGTGTTGCTGTTACACAACCGGATAAATATGCCCTTACGTTATTTTTCCGTAACATCTGCATTGTTTCTTCATCTCTACAACCAATAGGCTCAAAATTTTTCAACTGCTGCAGAAGGGTCTTATCGAGACTACGTGAATGCAAATGAAAACTCACATAAACAGGAATTATATTATCGGATACCGGGAGAGAATTAAATTCATGTTTATATTGATTAAAAACCATATTATAACAATTGTATGGAAGAATTACATACTCACCATTGTAGGAACTTGTACTATATCTATCTATCTTAAGCAGTTCCTCTTCTGTTACGCCCATCTCCTCATAGATTTTGACCATTGCATATGATTGAATAGGATCTCCTAAATTACTCCAGTTTTTACTTTCAGGTCTGACAGATTTCTTATAGGCCAGTATGCCGTATTTCATAATATCCTCCTACCAAATCATTCGGTATAAAGCTTTTTCATTAAAAGATCAAATTCAGGAATTTCAGGTCTTATCAGCTTTAAGCGAGCACAGGGTATATGGCTATTTCTTTGTTCTTGAGGGGGCATTTTCATATAATCACCAAACGTGCTTCTTAAGCCTTCTTCGTAGAATTTTGTTGCCATTAATTTATATCCTTCAAAAATCAGGTCTGTTGAATGGAAATCCCATGGAAGTTCACCAGTTAGAATCCGTAGCCCGTCTTCGATCGGAATCTTTCTAGGGTAACCCCATCTGGACGGACTTTTCGCAGATACCTTATGCGCCATATTACGAGTTAATTGAGTAGGCTTATCCCCTGTCCAAGTTATAACCCAATCTCTAAATTTAAATATTGCATCTCTAGGAACTAAGGAGAGTATCGTATACCATGTTCTCAATAAACGCTTGGGGTGTAACTCTTTCCCAACTTTAGACCATAACGTTTTACGAATTACATAGCATGAAAAACAATGTAATGGTCTAAGCACTTTAGAGTCGGGCACCCGATCAGCACAAATGATATCCACGAAAACGCCATTCTTTGCCTCTATGTTCTCATGTCCTGCTCTTACAAATTCAGTATTATTTCTAAGCATTCTAGCATAATTCCATCTATACTTCGGGTCAGTACGCCACTCTTGAAGAAAAAACTTATCTTTGTCTAATTCATCCTTACATACTTCAAAAAACAGATTGTAGTCTATTCTATTCATTGAAATGTCAGCATCCGGATCCCAAGGTATGAAGCCCTGGTGCCTCACAGCTCCAATTAGGCTCCCTCCAATCAGCCTATAAGGAATCTGATATTTGCGACAGATTCGATCTATTTCAAGCAGCATTTCTAATTGAATTAGCTGAATATGCCTACGCTGTTCAGGAGTAATTACAATTTCCGTTTTCACTCGCAGTTCTTTCACATTGTCACCCCAGTAAGCGGATTATGCGTTCATTAATTTTTTCCCCGCAGGAACCATCATTATTAAGTACTGATTTTTTCAAATCATTCATGCGAGCTTCTTTTTGGTAATCCGTTCCTTTAATAACTAACTCACAGTACTCTTCAATACTGAACCCATCATAAACAAAGTAACATGAAAAATGATCAAATAAACAAATTCTTTCTCTACGCAATTTACTTCTCCCGTTCAACATTAAAACAGGCTTGCCTGTTGCTATATATTGACGCGCCCAGGAGCTCATATCGCTAATCATTCCATCAGATACTATAGTAGCCGGCATGGTACTTGCAGAATAGTCAATTATCGCATGACCGCAATTTTCAACTATATGCACAATTTCCTTATAATTATCATGCCACTCTGGTTTCATAGAAGTTATTGCACTCTCTAAAAGCGGATGTGGCCGCCATATAAGTGCCAATTCCTGATAGGATAACATAGTTGAAATTCTACGTTTTAATTTAATTAGGTAATTAGGGTCGTTTAAGAGTGCACCAATGCTGCTGTTTAGAACAATTACCTTTTTCCCGTCTAACTTCTGTACCCAGTCTGTTGGAATCTCCACATTGTCTTTATTTTTATTAACGATAAAATCTAATTTGGGAGAACCCAGAGCAAGAATTTTATTTTCAGCAATGCCGCTTTCAACGTACATTTTTTTATGAGCGCTGGATTGTGCAATAATTTTATCAACATGTTCTATACAGGAGGCAATATGTTTCTGGGCAAAGGTCTGCGTATTGAGATACGCGCCGGAAATAAAATACGGAACGTAGACAAGCATAGGTGTAAACTTCTTAAGTTCTAATGAATAATACTGAGGATCAACGGTAGTGATAAAATTAGTATCGTCATATGGATTATGAATGTATATCACATCAGGCATGCGAGCACTTACGTCGTAATCCTTATAATGAACAACTGGTACATAGTCTGGATACTGTTCACCTTCATAATGAAATTCGCCTAAGCTATGATCAGGGTTTCTATCATAATAGGGGATAGGCATAACAATTGCATTACAACGCTCATCTGCTTGTGCGGCAAGCCAAATACTTTCGAATGAATCCCACATACTAGACTTATAGGGCATGAATACAATTTCTATCTTTACCTCTGATTCATTCAATAGTTCCTTTTTCAGTACTGCAAGGTAGTTCTTGATGTTTTTGGGAATTTCAGAAGCTGGGCGGCCACTGAGTAAACTATCGTCAAGTGCCTCAAGTGTATCCTTAAGTGGAATGAGTATATCTCTATAAAAAGCAAACCGTTCCTCTGTAAGCCCGGATTCAAGATTGTTAGAAATGGAATTCACAGCATCATAACAGTCTCCCAGAATAAGAGATGCCTGTTCTGGCTGGGCACCTTTAGCATATTTCACGCCTTCCCATATTGTCGGGAGCAGCTCAATCATTAGATCTCGAACACGCTTTCTCATATTAACCTCTTTCCATTTCTATTAGTAATAATCGAAAAGTCATACTAATTCAAAGTAATTCCTCTTAGTATATCTAATATATTTTATCATTTTTTGTAATTTTGTGTAGAATAATAATTCCACCCTTTCTAACTACTATCGACTAAAAATACTAGAAAGTTAAGAGTAAAATAATACCTTGGCTTTGATAAACAGACAAAAAAAATACGACCCCTTTTGACTATGGATGAAGCTTATTTAAGCCTTCCATAGTCAGGTGTCGTTATGTTAAAGACATTTATTCTTTCCGGTCCATTAGAATACTTTCATAAGTGTAGCTTGTATCGTAGGCAGTTCGCTGCATCTTAGCCTGGTTACGGGTTATCAGCCATTGAGAAGCTTCGGTTTTCATATTCTGCATATGAACAGTGATTTGATTATCGCAGGAAAGTATTTCCCTCAGTTTCACTTGTTCATCAGCATCAGGCGGATTTTGGTTAAAAGACTGTATAAGCTGATCCGTTAACAATTCACGCTGGTTCACAAAATCAGCAGCCTTTTCGTAGTCCATATCTGCCAGCTGACTTAACATAGCCTGGGCAAGCGCCTCTAAAGCACTGAGCCTATCCACCATTACTATGCTCCTGCATACTTGGGGATTTAGAAGCTTCCAGCCAAGTCATACGTAACTCAGTCAAATGCTCTAACGCTTCTTCAGCAAGCTTCTTATCTTTTTTCACGTTGGCTTGAATTAGTAGATGTCTAATATATTCATAGAGGCCAAATAGACTATTCGAGATTTCATAGCTAGCATCCAAGCTACCCATCAGTTCACTCATAATTGCCTGTGCTTTGACAAGATTTAGATTGGACTTTTGAATATCCGCTGTAGTTATTCCTTCAGCACCGGCCTTTGTAAACCGAATGGCTCCATCGAAAAGCATAATCAGCAATTGCCCCGGTGTTGAAGTTTTAACCGACGATTGCCGGTATTTTTCATATGGAGAAATCATCATTGTTCTCACCCTTTACTCATCCTAAATCTCAGCCTTACAGATAGCTGGACAAACTACTAGACTGTGAATTATATTTAGACATTGCGGTTTCCATCGCAGTGAACTGTTTATAATAGCGTGTCTCAATATCTGTTAACCGGTCTGTCAGCGAGTCAATTCTAGAGTTATAATCCTTTAGCAATCTCCCCATAACACTTTCAGTTTTATAGGTTGCGCTCAGGTCAGTAGTGAATTTGGAAGTCCCTGCTTTAGTAACAATATTGTTGAGCGCCTTTTCTACCGAAGTAGACATCTGGGTAAAGATACCGCCATCCGGATTTACCGAGCTGCCTTGAAACAACTCTGTGACCTTCTGCGGATCAGTAGAGAGTGCCTGCCTTAACTTAGATTCATCCAGATAAATTTTACCACCCTCATAGTACTGCCCTGCTGTAATCCCCATACCGCTTAGACTACCCATGTTCTTAGAAATAACTGATCGGAGATCAGAGATTACCGTTTGAAGAATGGAGTCATTTTTAAGAAGGCCGCTTTTAGCCTTGGACTCCCAAAGAGTAATATCGGCTTCCTTCATTCCAGACTTTTGTTCATCCGTCAGAGGCTGATAATCGCGATATTTTTCTTCACCGACTTTGGTAGACATTGTACTTATCAAGGAGTTATAGGTTTCGATAAATGACTTAATTGTCTCCACTGTCTTATCTGCCGAAGGTATAGTTGAAATTGTTGAGGGATTGGATGCGTCCGACTTAGCAAGAAGGGTGAGCGTAACACCATTTACAGTCAATGAATTAGTTGCTGATTTATACTCTACTGCAGTATCCGCACTTCCCTGCTTACTGCTTTTTATTGATACTATCGCTTCCTTAGCACCCTCGAACGTGGTAAGATTCAAAAGCGATTTTATAGAATTATCCATTTTGCTCGAATCGAGATACTCATTTTTCCCATCCAGTGTAGAGGTAATAGTTAACTTACCGCTGACCTCGTCAAAAGTTGCCTTAACCTTTGCATCACTGTTATTAATTTTGCCCATCAGTGTGGAGATAGTATCTTTATTAGTTAATTCAATTTCCACATTGTTAATTTTGATTTTATTGGTAAACGTACTTCCGTTTAAGTCAGTTAACTTCGTAGAAGTGGTAGCTTTCTTATTACTTGTATCTACAAGACTGCTCGATTCAGCACTGGATCTGGTGGCAAGCTGAGTTACGGTTACGCTCATCTCTACACCGTTCGCATTTGCAGAAGCTTCAGCTTTGACTGCTGAAGTATTACCGCTCACTACAGCCTGTTGTGAATTCATCTGCGCACCCTTGTTCCAGTCACTCAATTTATTCATCTTAAAATCAACCAGTTTGCTGTTAATATCCCGGTAGCTGTCACGCTGCCACTGCAAAAGAGTTTTTGACTGATTCAGTTTATCAAGTGGCTGTCGTTTAGCTGTCATTAATTCCTTTACAATACTATCGATATCCATGCCTGATGTTAGCCCGTTGACCCGCAAGACCATAAGTTTACCTCAGCTCCTTCCTATATACGCTCATCAATTAGAATACCTGCAATCTCCATCATGTTCGCAACCAAATCCAGTGTTTTCTCCGGGGGCACTTCACGAATTAATTCTCCTGTGTCTTTGTTAAGCACTTTGACCATCAACTCATGTGTCTTCTCATGAATACTTATCTCAAGTGTTGTTGACGGACCTTCTAAAGCCTTAACAGCTTTATCAATCGCCTTGATTAATTGCTCTTGACCGATAGATACATTGATTCCCTGCTTATTTGCCTTTTGCAGCTTGTTACTGTTATCAATTTCTACAGTAGACTTTTGTTGCTCAGTACTTTTAGTCATAGCTTCATACTTCGCGTTCTGTTTGCTAGGATCAATAGTTACCGCAGACAAGGAGAATTGAACTTCCATGCGCAAAACCTCCGAAAAACAATTATTTACTATATATATCGGAAGAATTAGATTCATTATGAAGAATATCTTTTGAATAGTTCCATCTTTATCCTTGTGTCAATTCCTATAACAGTTATCTTATTGACTATAGTTAATTCCCGGAAATGTGAAGACGCTTTACTTTTTTAATGATATTTGCCACTGTGACAGCGGGAATTGCTGTTGAATCTTCTGCCATATCCTTCTCATGCCTGTGATGTTATTTCGGCTCTCAAACAAATCATAGCATTTCTCGTATGAGCTATAAACCGGCTTTAGCTCCATTAACCTGGCATACAGCACCTCAGCATCATCGGTATATCCCATTTTACAGCACAGGTCTCCAAGCAATTCTATAACCGGAATGGACAGCGGTTTCTCTCCATACAATTTTACCAATAAGTCAAATGCTACATTCTCATACCCGTAGTCAACCAACAAAACTGCAAGCTTACACTGGGTTTCAAGCTTCGTTCCCAACAGCTCTTTGGTAATAGCCTCAAACTGTTCCGGCTCCTGAAGAATAATAAGTTGCTTCGCGATCTCCAACAGGAGCGCTTCCCCTGCATTAGTCAGCTGCGCAGGGTTAATCTCTTCCCGGCAGACCAGCTTACTAAGTAGTTTGGATTCCCGCTGGCTCAAATTGAGAACTTGAACAGCCTGCTTCAATAGTAGTGAATCCTTTAATAAATATGCTAACAGAAGCATATCCGGGCCGTTATCTAATGAGGTTATACGCTCTACTGTCATCATACCCGTTCGAGCATCTTCATACCGCTTGTCGAACAAACTTGCAACAGCTTCAATATTTACCGGCACTGTAATCCGGTAATCCATAAGGAGACGTGAGAGCAGCGGATGTCTCAGGTCATACATTACATCCACCAGCAACTGGAGGTCTCCGATATTTTTGATGTCATATAGCTGTCTGATGGTTTCGTATACTTCGTTCAAAGGAATTCTTGCTTTCAAGGTTATATTGAAATATCTTCTTAGTGCAGGAATATAGTTCTTTTTTATCTGAAGAGATTGTAGTACAGCCTCAAAAGCAAGAGACAGCTTTCTTTGTGATTCGTAAATCTCCCCTATGAATTCCATTGCTCTATAGCTTCCTGAACCTTCAGTAACCAAGGTTCCGCTATCACCAAGCTTCAGACATTGTTGAAAAGCCGCAATAGCGTCTTTTTGATATCCGGCCTTGTGAAGCAATGTTCCTTGTATAAAGAGCATCTCTGTTTCCTCAGGGAATAGAGGTACGGCATCTATTAATATTTGCAGGCCTTCCTCATATCTGGCAAGCTCACCAAGAGAAAAAGCTAACTTAGTTAAAAGTTCAGGAAGAAACACGCGATTTGTACTTAATGGATATGCTTTCTTAAAGTAATCAGCTGCCTTTAGATGTTCATTCAGAGAGAGATACGTCTTGCCCATATTGTATAAGTTATACGCATCTGGATTTTCTCTCACCGCTTTTTGCATAAGCGATAGATTCCGTTTTAGCTTATCTTTATCATCCATGGTTTTCTGGCTATACCCGGTATGATGAATCAGGCTGTCGGCTTCCCCTCCTTGAAAGGTAGGATTGCCTACAATATTCAAATGCTCATGCAGCCGATTTTCATAGAATAAGTTCTCGTTATTCACGAACAGGCGGACTGCCCTGTGCATAAAGCTCTCACTGGAGGAATAGTAGTTTTTGATATTGAAAAGATAATAATCCAATCCCGAAGATATATCCTGCTGCAAGTCTACATTCTTATCCAGGTATTCATCTGCATCAAGCACTAGAATATAATCTTTGGTTGCCTTGCGAATAGAGTAGTTACGAGCCTCTGCAAAATGCTGATTCCACGTAAAGGAATGAACCTCGGAAGTGAATTTCTTGGCAATATTTATTGTATCGTCACTGGATCCGGTATCTACAATAATGATCTCATCCACTTGGCCCTTTACACTCTCTAGACAACGTTCCAGGTCCTTCTCTTCATTCTTAACAATCATACATAATGTGATGGAGGCATTCATAAGCAAAATCTCCTCTGGTTTATAGTGATAACATGTATATCGGCATTCTTTTTACCTTTGGTTAGGTTCTGTCTCTTATTAACAAACACAGAGGATCCCTCTCCTTTCGCGTTAATACAAAAAAAGAATGTCTGAAACCCTTAAGGTTCACAGACATTCTTCTTTACTACATTACTCTAAATCTATTCAGCCTTGTGCTAAATATTAACGAAGGAGTTGCAGAACGCCTTGCGGCTGTTGGTTAGCTTGCGCCAACATTGCTTGAGCAGCCTGAGCAAGAATGTTATTCTTCGTCTGTTCCATCATTTCTTTCGCCATGTCTACATCACGAATACGGGATTCAGCTGCAGTCAGGTTCTCAGAAGATGTGTTCAGGTTGTTGATAGTGTGTTCCAGACGGTTCTGGTAAGCACCCAGCTTAGCGCGTTCTGTAGATACAGTTTCGATTGCAGTATTAATCTTTGTAATTGCTGCATTCGCAGAAGCCTGGCTGGAAATGCTGATACCGGATGTTGCAGTAGCTGCAGTAGCACCAGATGCGGAAGCACCGCCTGTTCCAGCTACACCAAGAGATGCTGCGTCCATTGCGTTAATTTCAAGTTCAATGTTTTGGCCAGCATTCGCACCAATGTGGAAGGTCAGGTTAGCTGCAGTTGCTCCGCCAGTTGTTACGCCAGTACCATTTTTTGCTGAACCATCAAGCAATTTCTTAGTATTGAATTCAGTGGTGTTAGCGATACGTGTAATTTCCTTCGCCAATTCGTCCACTTCTTTTTGCAGAGATGCACGGTCTGTATCAGTATTAGTATCATTTGAAGATTGAACTGCGAGTTCACGCATACGTTGCAGAATGCTGTGAGTTTCGTTCAGTGCACCTTCAGCAGTCTGAATCAGGGAAATGCCGTCTTGCGAGTTCTTGGCAGCCATGTCCAAACCGCGGATTTGACCGCGCATTTTTTCGGAGATTGCCAGACCAGCTGCGTCATCACCTGCACGGTTGATGCGAAGACCGGAAGACAGCTTCTCGATGGATTTGTTTGTGTTAGCTGTGTTTACAGCCAATTGACGGTGAGTGTTCAATGCAGCAATATTGTGATTGATAATCATTTGATATTTCCTCCCTGAAATTAAGTTAGTTCCACATCCATGTGGTAAACGCCAATCCGTTAAGGTCGGCCGCCCTGCCGGATCAGCGTCTAAATAATATATCGACGGCAGGTCCCTAACTGTTTAGAGCATTTTTGAATTTTCCCAAAAAAATATTGCATTTCTCTCAAACTGCTGATTTTGACTGTAAATAGGTTAGCTGTACACTACAAAACCCGGGACTCTCACACAGCCCCGGGCGCTCAATACCTCTATATGTGATTTATTAATCTTGCTTACCTAATCCTCTCAGCCGGTGAATCAAGGCATTAAGATCAGATTGCTGAGGGGCAGCAGATTCACGATTTGCCTCTTGAATGGAAAGATAGACCTCTTTACGAAAGATATCCACATGCTTGGGCGCCGAAATACCTACTTTAACTGTATCACCATCCACACTAAGAATCGTGATCTCAATCTGATCCTGAATGACTATAGTTTCACCTTTTTTACGGGAAAGCACTAGCACATCAGCCACCATCCTTTCCGTCTGCTGCCGGCTGCTCCTGAAGCAGAATATGCTTGGTATGATAAGTTCGGCTATGAATCACAATCTGTTTACCTATCCGGTTAGCCGGATTGAACACGATTGGAGCCAACAGATTAATCGTTGATTGATCTGTTTTTTCATGCAAAGTAATAATGGACCGAATAATAACCTCTGATTCAATCTTCAGCTCTGCAGCCTCTTCGTCCGGCAGTTCAAACTCATAGCCCGGATAAAAGTTAAACGGATCCGTGAGCAAGAAGGAAATCCCTTGTTCTTTAAGTGATTGCAAGACCCAGAACGGCGTATCTTTAAGTGTGATTAATGCAAAATCTGTTTCTTCGTCAAAACCTGGAATGCCTTTGGGGAAATGATACAATTCTTCTTCACTCACTTCAAGTCTGCCCATCGACAATGTTTCTATAATCAATTGACTCAACTCCTAAACATTTTATGAAATTGGAGTGATATAGAAAAATGGCTATAGACGCGCACTTAGGCACATCTATAGCTCAAATACTATATCTGCATATTAATGTCCGGCGGAATAAATTCCACAGAATTATACTGCTGCATATAGATATCCAGTTTTCCGCGGGTGTACTCGATCTCCGGTTCATGCTGAGTAACCTGTATATCTACATTGGCGGCACGATAACTGATTCGCGGTGCCTGTGATTCGAAACGGACCTTCACATTATCGTAAGAAGCGGGGCCGCACGGATTAGGAAAGGAGTTAGGCTTTGTATCAAAACCATAAACTTCACCAATAGAATTACCGGGCTTAAAAAACTCAGACATCCGGTTGCCCTGCTCGACCCTTCTGGCAATTGCCTGCAAGTATAATTGCTTGATGCCCGAATAGATGCGCCCGTTCATTTCAAGCACCGTACCTCCGTTATAGGCGGCGTGAGCCTGCTTCTGATCTATTAGAAGCTGTGGCCGCGACGACTCCACACTTAATTTCCCGGGTGTAGTTGTAATAGAAACTTCAGCTTTGGGCTGGGAAATGGAATATTGACCGGGATCAGCATCAATACCAATAACCGCTGGTGTCTGTCGAATTTGCAGAATACCCTGCATCAGCGAGTAGCACCTCCGTTATCTGATGAAATCTACGAGTGTAGTCGAAATAATCTTGGCTCCTACAGAAAGTGAAGCATTATATATATTCTCTTGTATCTTCGAATTCATAATCAGTTCTTCGTAACTTGCATCCTCAGTTTTAGCCTGAAGCTCACTAAGGTTGGTATTAAGATCACTAAGCCTTTCCTGCATCAGCTCTACCCGGTTAGTTTTTGCACCAACCTCAGAACGCGCAGTAAGGAACTTGTCCAAACGGGTATCAACATTAGCTAATTGATCCGATACCGCAGTAATGTCACCTGACTTCAATGCGCTAGAAATACTATTAATGATATTAAAAATATTATCCGCATCTGAGGAGTAGCCAAATACATCATTTCCGTTTTGGCTAATCGTTAGCTGAACCCCTTCACCGACAACATATTGGATCTGGCCTGGATCTGTAGTAATAGCCTTCGTTGTGTCAAAGGTTCCGTCTGGGCCCTTAACAAAATCAAACGGCTTAGCATCATATTGCTCACCGTTAAAAATATATTTTCCGTTAAGCTTGCTGTTTGCAATATCAACAAGCTGCTCTTTAAGCTGCAGTACTTCTTCATTAATACTATCTAAGGCTGACTGAGGATTACTTCCGGTCCCTGCCTGTACAGTAAGCTCTCTTAGCCGCTGAACCACATCGCCGGCCTGTCCCAACACCGTATCATTATAATCAAGCCAGGAGAGCGCACTATCCACATTTTTGGTATACTGCTCGTTAGATGATATTTCAGCACGATAGCGTAAGGAATAGGTAATACCTACAGGGTCATCCGAAGGCTTGTTAATTTTGCGTCCTGTCGACAGCTGCAGCTGCGTATCATTCATCGTACGGGCATTTCTGTTCAAATTAAGCAGCAACTGTGAGTTCATCATATTGGAGGTTACCCTCAACATCAGTTATTCCTCCTTTTATCTGCCGACTGTGCCGGTACCGTTAATGAGTTTATCAAGCATTTCGTCGTAAGTAGTCATGAAACGTGCAGCTGCGCTATAAGCATGCTGAAATACAAGCATATTCGACATTTCTTCATCAAGGGATACGCCGCTCACCGATTGGCGCCGCGAGTTTACTTGTTCAACCAGATAATCTGAATTAGTAGCTTGCCGTGTAGCTTCTTGTGACTGAATCCCAAGCTGCCCCACCATAGAAGTGAGATAAGAACCAACCGAACCTTTCTTGGTACCATCCGGCGAAACAAATGTCGTGTTATCCTTCATATTACTGAATAGAGTGGCCAGAAAGTTATTCCCTTTAACTACTGCACTATTACCAGCACTATCCGTGGTAATCCGGAGGGATGTTGCAAACAAATTAGGGTTAGCAACAATTTCTGAGTTCAGTCTGATATTACTTGCAGTAATTGTCTCCCCAGCCACAGAAGGTGTAAAAAAGGCACGTCCTGAACTGCCATCCAATGCATAACCCAGCTGATGCAGCCCGTTAAGTCCCTTTACGGTGGTCTTTAGATCACCAGTTAGCGGGATAGGAACTGCTGAACCGGCAAGCAGAAGTGTCTTGGTTCCATCTGAGTTTAGAATTTCAGAATCCTTAAGTACCGTTGTGCCTGCTGGAAGTGTGGCACCGGAAGGAATTGTAACTTCAACCTCGCCATTAGCAATGGTATTGGCCATATCATCCAGCTGTTTTTTGTAGTCTGCGACATAATTTTTACTTGAAAAGATCATACCGTACGCTTCGCCTGCTTTTAGATCTCCGGAGGCATAAGCATTATTGAGAAACGCACTGTCAACCGTTGCAGCTACTGCACCACCCTGAACAAGAGGCTGCCCGCCAAGGGAAATCGTGTATCCTGCATCAGTATCAAGAACCGTGACATTAATAATTTTTGAGAGCTTATCTGTCAACAGATCCAGTTGATCACGCAGATCGTTAGCTTGGTCTCCCATACCTTCGATTTTGTAAATGGACTGGTTTAAGTCTGCAATAGAGTTGAGGTAGCTCTGAATCTCTTTTCCCTTAACATCAATGTTGGTATTAAGGTCTTTGTCCAGGTTCTCTAACTGGGTGCTCATATAGTTAATGGCATCTGTAAGGGATTGTGCGGTCTGTACCACAATCTTCCGGGCTGTAGGGTCCTCTGGATTCTTACTTAGATCAGACCAGGATTTCCAGAAGTTATCAAGAACTGTTCTGATCCCTGTATCCGAAGGCTCATTAACAATTGCTTCAAGTTTATCCAAAGTATCTGATTGAATGAGCCAGTTACCGCTAGAGGCATTCTCGCCGCGATACTGATCATCAAGAAACATTTCCCTGATCCGTTGAATCGAGGTGAACTCCACCCCTGTCCCCATTTGGCCGGGTAATGTAGAGTTATTGAGTCCATATGCTTCAATAGGTATAGCTGCTTTCATATTCACACGCTGGCGGGTATAGCCTTCTGTATTCGCATTAGCGATATTATGTCCTGTTGTATTAAGTGCAGCCGTCTGGGTGAACAGGCTCCGTCTTGCCGTCTCGATTGAATGAAATGTGGATGTCACTGCTTATTCCTCCCTATGATTGCTCCGGCACAACGGACTGCAGGCATGCTGCACCTATCCGCGTGCGTCAAAAAGACCTGGCCGATTGCTGCTGTATCCTTTATCGGCTGGATGATGATACGTAAAATCCTGGTTCGGTCTTCCGACAAGCAAATCCAGGGAATAGTCTATAAATGTAAGCGACTGCTCGATCAGTTTCTGATTCAGTTCATTAGCTTTCTTTAAGCGGTGAAGCGTGTCAGAAAGCTTATGCTGGATCTGCTGCAGACGCGATTTGTCTTCGGGATCAAATACAAGCCGGGACAGCTCAGTCAGATTCAGGTTTAGGTTGGAGCGTATGCCCACCCCCTGCAAAAAAGCAAAAGCTGCCTCTCCGCGCTGCTCTTCGAGCTGTCCTATCAGCTTCATCAGCTTAGACTCTCGGTTCATAATATCGATCAAACCGTCTACCTTGTTGTCCATAATCGTCTGTTTCTTGACAGCGGCCAGATCGAGCATCTGCAGATGCGTGTCGTCCAGCCGCTCAAGGAGTTCTAGTAAGTGTGTTAATGCCATGGATGGGTTCACCTAATTCCCGGAGGTTTGCTTGAAATAGGGGGCGAGTGTGTCTGCGAGTTTGGCTGCGTCAACCTGGTAGGTACCTGCGGATACTTGCTGTTTCAGGCTCTCAATCTTGCTGGCACGGTCAGTGTCAACTTTACCGCTGTTCTGCGCCTGCAAAAGCTTAATTGCTTCATCAGAAATGGAAACCTCATCCTTACGTGTGCTCTTCTTGACTTGATCCAGCCGCTGAGCTTCCGCACTGCGCTGATATGGGTTAATGGGGTTGATTCGTCCGGTCTCGTTAATTTTCATAACTTCCACCTTCCTTTTAAAATAAAAAAGCCGATAATCTTTACTAAGTTTATCGGCCTTTATTGAATCAATCTTTATAGCTGAAAACGTTTTTTCCAAGTTTTTATTAATTCCGGAACTTATCGACGGCCCGGTAAGCGGATTTATTTCCACTTTTAGGCGTTTCATTAGCAGCAGCAGCTTCGGCTGCCGCCCTATTCAGGTCCTTGCTTAAACGGGACCGGCAGTTGTCACACATATGTCCTTCGCGGATCAGGGTTCCGCACACTTCACAAGGCAGCATCATATTGGGTGCATTCGCTATAGAGATCCGGCCTTCACGGATAAACCGGGTGATCTCTTTAATAGAAATTTCAGTAGCATCGGACAGCTCCTGAATATTGGTCCCCCGATTCTTGCGCAGATATTCTACACATATCTCATATTGGTGCTCAAGCTCTTTAATACAGGGCTGGCAAAGCTCCATAAGATTTTTGACATATAAACGGCCGCATCTCGGACAATTGTCTACATTCATTTCACCCGCGGCTCCTTCCCTAACATTTTGTGCATTGCTTAATCAACTTATGCTTAGATTACATGATTGCAAACGCTTAGTCTATGATTAGTATCGGCGGGAGAAGTAATTTGATTATATTGTAAGATCAAAAAAGTGAAATCACTCTTAAGTGTTATACTATTTATCCCCTTAACGGATAAACAGAACTTACGTAGATTGAATATCATGAACGTGCCCAGGTCAGGCTGTATATA
Source organism: Paenibacillus camerounensis (assembly GCF_000723885.1). Lineage (GTDB taxonomy): Bacteria > Bacillota > Bacilli > Paenibacillales > Paenibacillaceae > Paenibacillus_AQ > Paenibacillus_AQ camerounensis. Next base: position 60,293 of record NZ_CCDG010000003.1, on the reverse strand, counting down.
TCAGCCTCTATTCCATAACCTGCACACAGAAGCCGCACCGCTCCGGCGCAGGCACGGATGGTACTTCCGGTAGTGTAAATATCATCGATAATGATAATCTGCAGAGGCCGGCCGGAAGCTTTTACTGTAGACAACCGGCTGCTGAATTGTATGTTAACCTGCTCATCCGGGCTTACGGCAAAAGCATCCTTCATATCCGCAATACGCTCGGCCCTGCTTTTAAAGCTCTGTTTCGCAGTGTGCTGCGTACGGATGAGCAGCGGAAGCTGCGGAATTCCTCTTAGCCTGCTCAATATATCTGCCAGACGCTCGGCCTGATTAAACCCCCGCTCTGTAAGACGCGAATCCGAGACAGGTACAGGGACCAGCAGATCAGCCTGCCATTCAATGGTTAGATTGGCTGTCTTTCGCCGGAGAAAATGATATTTGTTCTGCTTTTCCGTTGGGACCTGTGGAGGGTACTGAAGATGTTCTATGTAAGCTTTCAGCTGCAGGTATGCGCTATCCAGCATCTGCCCCAGCAGGGGCGCAAGCCGTTCGTGGCCCCTATACTTATAACGGCCAAGCAAATCCCGCATAACCGGCGTATAGGCGACGGCACTCCGGTTACACACAATCGGGGCGGATTGTCCGCTCCGGCTGCAGTCCGGGCAGCCGACGTGGCGGCCGCATTTGTGGCAGCGGGGACGGCTGATCCACGGAATACCGGCTTCACAGCCGGCACAAATACCGGGCAGTCTTGCTGAAGGCCGGCTGTTATGGCCGCAGATTAAACAATGGATGCCGGCCGGGGCTAACAAGGAGCGGATACCTGCTAACCAGCCGCTTAACGGAGTCACTGATGTCCTTCCCCCTTCAAATAGCCCTGTCTGCGGGCAATGGTATTCATGTTACGGATCTGGGCAATCGCCTTGCGCTGGGAGCGGGTCCATTGCGGGGACAGGAACATCACCGTACCCGCAGGATCCTCCTTGGAGCGGCCTGCACGGCCGGCCATCTGCACGAGTGAAGCCTCATCAAACAAGCCGCTGTCGGCATCGAGAATATAAACATCGCTGCGCGGAACCGTCACTCCCCGTTCAAGAATGGTTGTCGTAACCAGTATTCTAATCTCCCGCTCACGGAAGGCTACTACTTTGGCAGACCGGAACGGATCTTGGGAAGAGGTGCCTTCAATGCAGACTTCAGGAAAAACCTGGCGAAGCAGCACCAGCACCGGCTCAATGTGAGCAATACGCGCCGCAAACAGAAATATCTGCGCGCCCCGCGCCAGCGATCTGCGCAGCGCCTGCAGTAATCCTCCCGGCAGGCTTCCGCGTCTAATACATAAATGTACCGGATTCATAGCCAGGTGCTTCGGCACAGGCAGCGGATGTCCGTGAAAGCGCACCGGCACTCTGGCATGAGGCAGCCTGCCGAAGCTGGCCTGCCGCTGCAGCTTGCGCGGCGGCGTTGCTGACAGGAGGATAAACACGCCGTCCCGCTTGCAGGCTTGTCCGGCCGCAAAAGCCAGCATTGGATCGTTGTGATACGGAAACGCATCAAGCTCGTCGATAATTACCAGATCAAAGGCCTGGTAGAAACGCAGCAGCTGATGTGTTGTTGCAATGGTCAGCTGTCCCGGTATCCACCGGCCGGGACTGCCGCCGTAGAGCACGGCCTGGGCTGCTGCAGGGAAGGCCCGCGCCAGCCGCGGGGCCAGCTCCAGCACGACGTCGCGCCGCGGCGTCGCCACCAGTGCCCGCCCTCCGGCGGATAGCACTGCATCCAGGAGCGGGAAGGTGATCTCCGTCTTCCCCGCTCCTGTCACCGCCCAGAGCAGGAACCGCTCTGGGCCCCGACCGGCTGCGCGCTTTCCCCGCGCAGCCAGAAACCCCAGTGCAGCCCCGGCGGCTCCCGCCTGGGCCGCACTTAGCCCCCACCGGCGTGCCGCTACGGTGGGGCTGGCACCGGCCGCTGCGGCGCGCACGGCCGGAGAAGCCGCGCTGCGGATCAGCAGCGCGCAAGCCCGGCTGCGCCCGAGTGCGAGGCAGGCCTCGCAATAGGCGCAGCAGGCAAGGCCGCACGCAGCGCAGGGCGTGCGGCCCGTGGGGGCGCTGCCGCAGCGCAGGCAGCGCATATCTGCGCGGCGGCGGGCAGCGCCGCGCCGGAGCAGCTGCGGCAGGCGAAGCGCTGTCCGCACCACGCCCAAGCGGGCGCCCGCCCAGCCCTCAGTCCGGCTGCCTAAACCGGATGCTACTGCCGCCCCAAGCGTAAGCCTTCCCTGCAGATAAGCAAGCTGGGCAGCAGCCATCCATTGTTGTACTGCATCTGCCGCCTGTTCCTCCAACAGTGCTTCTACCTCATTCTGCAGGAGTGAACGGCCGGACAACATGGATACCAGAAGATCCGCTGCCCTGCTGAGATTGTCCAGGTATACCGGGGTTCCGGCGTTTTCCCCTGTTAAATGCATCCTTCCAGCCCGCCCTTCGCCGTCCTGCAGATCAGTAAATCCAGGCACCTCGGCTACTTCCTTAAACCAATCCCCGATCAGCATACCTCCGGCGATCTCCTCTTCCCGCAGCTCCGGGTTAAGTACAGCCTTCATACAAGCATGCCAGCTTCTGGCTGTCCACTTCTCCATAGCAGAGTGACTTCCAACGTGCTCCCACAGCTTTACAGCCCAGCCAAGCGGCAAGGATTCAGAGAGCATTACCATCCTTTCCGCCGGCATATGAGTCTGCCCGCCCAGAAAGCATCCGCTCCACCATAAACGGTCAAGTTCCGGACACAGCGATAGGCACAGCTTCCAGCGGCCTCCTGCTTTTACTGTATAGACACCGACCCTCATGATAACGGCCCCTCTTCCCTCTGAAATATAACAACACAAAAAAACACACTCCCCCATTGCCGGAGAGTGTGCTTCACCCGTTGCTTGCGTATTCCGTTAATATTCGTCTCGCGTTGATTGTGATCCCCCGCTTCCCTGTATCCGCAAATCGATAACAGTCTGCTGCTGAGGTTCGGGACTATCCTGAAAACGATACAGCTGCAGCAGCGGCATGAATTCAATGACAGAGCCGCTCTGGGCTAGTCTGACAGCTACAGCCACAGTGCCGTCCTGGGATTCATCATCCATCAGAGTCACCTTATACGTTCTGCCGGCCCAGAAAGCCTGCCAGGCAAACATCCGGACATAACCCTCAATTACCGCCTCATGATTACGGGTAATGAGAATATAGTGAAGCCGCCTGCTGAACCGTCCGGCAGGCCGTGTACGCTCCCGGCGGTGCAGAATGTGAACGAGCGCTGCTGCCGATGCATACACAGCCGCAATCCATATTAACTGGGCTACCATGGAGATGCACCTCCTCTTATACCGACACTATATGCCGGCGCTGCGAGGTCGGTGAATGCCCAAGGCCCTGCGGCCTGGAAAGCCCATTTATATTGCCGATATCTGATAACAGGTTAGGGTCAGACAGCCTATGTGCGGGTAAATATATAAATCAGCGTTTTGCAAAATTCGAATATAACTGTACTGAAACAATACGCTGGCAGGACGGGTCAGGTATGCCTGCCGTTATGTAATGTTGTTCCGGATCATTTGGATTCTCCAAAACGCTCAGTTAACGTTATCCCGTTATAGGGTGACCCAGCCGTATTTAATCGAGTTGATTACAGCCTGTGTACGGTCATCAACTTCCATTTTCTGCAGAATACTGCTGACATGGTTCTTGACGGTCTTTTCACTGATGAAAAGATATTCCCCGATGTTTTTGTTGCTTTTGCCCTCTGCCATCAGCCGCAGCACCTCTGCCTCACGGCGGGTCAACGGGTTATTATCGCCTGCAACGAACTTCACACCGGCTTCCTTAACCGGAGTTTCGGCCATTGCGCCGGTCTCATTCAAGTAAGTCATACGGCGCAGCTGGTTAATTAGCTTGCCGGTAACCTTCGGGTGAATGAAGGCATGCCCTTCACAGACCGAACGGATTGCATTAATCAGCGACTCTGCCTCCATATCCTTCAGCAGATAACCGTTAGCACCCTTGCGCAGCGTTTCAAATACATAGCTCTCATCATCATGTATGGACAGAATAATGACCTTAACATCCGGGAACATCTCCCGTACCTTTTGTGTAGCTTCAACACCATTCTCAATAGGCATATTGATATCCATCAGAACAATATCCGGCTTGTTAACATTACAGAATTCAAGCACCTGGATACCGTCTCCGCATTCACCGATGACCTCTATGTCATCCTCCATATTTAAAATCCGTTTAAGTCCTTCGCGAAACAACTGATGATCATCGGCCAAAAGAACTTTTATCGGCAATTTACCTGAGCTTTGGTTCTCCATCACATTACTCCTTCCCCTTCTCCACATTCGTCGGAATGTGAATTACGATTGATGTTCCCTGATTCTCTGCTGACTCTATTTCCATTCTGCCTTCAAGCAATTCAACACGCTCCCGCATACCGACAAGCCCAAAGCTTTCCCGGCTGCCCTGCTCGCTTACCTTCTTTACATTGAAGCCCAGGCCGTTATCCTTCACAACAATTTTGATCAGCTGCGCCTGATAAGTAATTTCCACCAGAACATAGCTGGGATAAGCGTGCTTGGCGGCATTGGTCAACCCTTCCTGCACAAGACGGTACACGGCTGCTTCCATGGCGGAAGAAAGCCGGTGCTCCTTGCCTCTTGTTTCAAAGGTGGTACGGATCTTGGTCTTCTCTTCAAAGTCGTGGACATACTTGCGAAGTGTCGGAATCAGTCCAAGATCATCCAGCGCCATCGGCCGCAGATTAAAAATAACCTTGCGCATCTCTTCCAGACTGTAACGGACCTGTCCCTTTAAGTCTATTACTTCGTCCTGTACCAGCCCGAATTCCTGCTTTACCAGCATTCTTTCTACAATTTCCGTCCTTAGCACCAGATTTGCAAGCATCTGAGCAGGACCGTCATGAATTTCCCGGGCAATTCTTTTGCGTTCCTCTTCCTGGGCCAAAATAATCTTTAATCCGATCAGCTGCCTGTTCTTTGCTGTCTCGACAATCCGTGACACTTGTCCCATTTCTCCGGCCAGATAATCAATAACAACACTCATTTGTGAACCGATTGATTCCGCACGCTCGACTGAATTCTCAACACTGCGGACCCGCAGCTGCAGTTCATCCCGCCTGCTGCGCAGATAAATTTCCCGCTCCCTTGTCATCATAAGCTCAAGCTGCAGCTCGGTAGCCTTCTCATAAGCAATCCGGATATCCTTCTCCGAATAGCGGACGAAATCACGGCTGACCTCGGTCAGCCGGATTCGTGAGCGGTGGTATTGAAGCTCCAGCTTATCAACCTTTTGCAGTGTTTCATCCGTTTCTTCCATAACCCTCTGCAGTTCTTTGGTGAGTGCAACAAGCTCGTCCCGGGCAACATGCATGATTTCAAATATTTGATACTTGCTGCTCTCCATCACGTCGATGGTATTCCTAATGACGCGATCTATCGCATCGGCCTGAAATTCCACGGATGCTTGCCCCATTTCTATCGAATCGTATTAAAGGCTTTCCTTTATACTAACATATCACGATTCGATGGTTACGGTCTTCGTTATCTGTTCCCATTTTACGGTCAGTCCAAGCTGCTCCGATACGAGTCGAAGCGGTACTAAAGTCCTGCCGTCTAGGATCAAAGGAGCTACTTCTGCACTCTGGCGCTTCCCGTTCAGTACATATTCCTTTTTACCTACAGTCAGATCGAGTGCCTTTGAGCCCCGCAATACCATGATTTTTTTGGTGCTCTGATCCCAGGCTGCACTTCCGCCAAAGACATCCACTACATATTTAATCGGCACATAGGTGGTACCATCCTTCACGATCGGAGCAACATCGATTGCTTTTTTGGTCCCGTTAACCGTCAGGGATTTTGAACCGATGACCATTGAGGCAGCTGCCTTCGGAAGTCCGGCTTCACTGGACAGCGATGGCATGACAAAGGAAATATTATCAAAGCCTACGGTACCTGTCTTGGCCCGCTCGTCTTGGCCTTCCTCCACATTGACTACATACACCCTTTTTAGAGACGCAGGGAATTTAATGCCTGAGCCGCTAAGATCAATGTTCAGGCTCTTCCAGCCGTTCCAGTCGATCACCTTAGCCAGATCAATGTATGCTGTTGTCCCTGCATTGTCCACAACCTCAGCCCTCAGCCAGTTAAGGCTCATATCCCCCATAACATCAAGCGACATGGAGGTCGCCGCTGCCGGAATGTTTTTTCCGGCGGTTCCGTTGAACTGGGCGTAGGCGTACATTTTCCCGCTGCCGGCAGTCATGTCATAGCTGAGTGACAGCACCTTGGAGCCTGTACGTTCCGCAGAACCGGCTGCAACCGCCGCACTTCCTTTAACACCCGCTGCATTCGTCGTGAAGGCAATCGGATAGCTCACATTCTCAAAATCCTCCCAGGCTGTAGCAGCTGCCGTGGACAAAACGACTGCTGTGCTGAAGCCGTCATACCGGGCGATTGCATAGCCTGTCGTAACACCTGCATTGACCGAATTAACGGTAAGCTTTCCGTCCTGTACACTGCCGTTAAAGCCGACAAACTCCCATTTCAGCGCCGAAGCCGGTACAGTCAGGGTTGCCCCGCTTTTAGAGACTGCTGTTACTGGAACCGATACCGTAGCGCCTGCTGTCAGAGGAGCTGTTGCAGTACTGGCAGACAGACTCGCGAGGTCGTCGCCCCCCAGGACCGTTATCTTGGTCGAGGCACTGGCCGTGCCGCTTGTGGCGGTCAATGTTGCTGTTCCTGGCTTGACTGCAGTGGCTGTACCTGCACTAACTGCCACGCTGCCGTTGCTCGAGGTCCAGGCCGGGTTAGCCGAGGCCACGTCTATCGGATTATAATAGGTATCATAGCCTTTGAGGGTATAGTTAGCCTTCTGTCCGATCAGGATCACCGGGCTGCCGCTGATCTTGATTCCCTTTACCTCGCCCTGCGGGGCTGACGTATACACCCCGAGACCATTGACAATACTGCGCTGTTCTGTGCCGTACTCTGTGTTAAAGGTCAGCTTCGTCGAGGTTTCGGCCAGCGGGCGGTCTACCATGGTTGTGGAGCCCCCTCCGTCCAGATTAAGCCCTTTCCAGACGCCGATGCCCGTCATAAAGGATTGAAGCTCGGTCAGTGACATGCCTGCACTGTTCGCGTTGTCCTCAACTGCAATCATGTAGACATAACGGCCGTCCTGCGAATACCCTACTGCTGTACGGGCCCGGTACCCGCCGATACTGGAAGTTGAACGCGAGAAGGTTGCTGCCTTGCCGCCATTGACCAGAATGGTATGTCCGCCAATCATCATCTGCAGACTGGCAGGATCAACGGATTGCTGTGTCGTCTTGGATTTTAGGGAGTATACGCTGCTTAGCTTTTGGCCTACGGCGAGATGGGCTTTGACGAACTGTGCCGCCAAACCGTGTGTCCGCAAAATATAAGCACCCTCCGGTACAGCCATCGGAAGAGCTGCATCCAGTGAGATCTGTGTAATAGTATCATTCTGCACCAATACCTCGGTAGGCGTTGTAGAGCTGTTCTTAGGCCGGTCCAGTGCGGTCCATGCATCTGTATAAATGTAGGCAGCGTTGGCATGACTGTAGGTGGAGCTGCCGCCCTCAGGGCTGTAAGCCCCTTTATTGATGCCGGAGATCGGGAATTGGGCACCGTCTTCCGCCGTAACTAAGCCTTCAAATGTGTATTCATCAATGACAGGCTTACGGTCCTTAGTCACTGCAAAAGCATACATACCCTCCAGCTGCGATGGCGTAGATACCACTACCCCGCCCGAAACCTGACCGCCAATCGGAGCACCCTCGCCGCCGGTATTGAAGTAATCTCCGTTGATAGCCGCTACTGCTCCGGTCTCCGCAGCCATACCACCGGTGCTCTGCCGGGTAGTCAGATTGCCGCCCTTACCAGTCATTACATCGATAGAAACGTAGGGATTATTCAAATCTACACGGATGACATCTGCCAGTCCGGTGGCACTTTTGCCTGAGCGCAGCGCGGTAAATTTATATTTCATCATCATAGCCCCGGAGGTGATTACTTCCTCACTCAGCTTAGTAAGGCTAAAAGAACTGGCTGCTGCTTTAGCAACAGGCACGTTTCCTGTTCCCCATACCTGCAGTCCCTCACTTCCGATTACCGGCATAATCCAGAGCACACCGGCTAATGATGCGGCAACCCAGCGTCTGGTCTGCAGCATACCCGGCTTTTTGTCACTCTTCCCCATGAAATCTTTACTCATTTCAGCATAACTCTCCCATCTCTTTTTTTATAATTGCACTGTCATATATTCATTTGTTATGAAATCAAAAAAAAAGACTCTGTTTCCCCTTTACTATTAAATAGACTGAAATTATTACGAAAAGTTGCGAATATTGCTAGATTCCTCCCTTTCTGTAACTGGTTAAATAACTTCTATAATCACAAAAAAGCCCCGCATTTCGCGGGGCTTTCATTTTTAAAACCAAATCATTTTAAAGGTATCCTGCCATATTCAGCATACGCTGCAGCATAACGGCAGCTTGAGCCCGGGTGGCATTACCCTGCGGCTGGAATTCCGTTGTGGTCATACCCAGAATAATCCCCTCCTGCACCGCTTTGGCAACAAACTCGGCGGCAGCATTCTGGATCTTATTCCGGTCCTTAAATGTACTTAGAGCGTTAGCAGCGGTTCCTCTAAGGGTAATCGGATTCTTTGTATACTCCATTGCACGGATAATCATAATCGCCAGCTGTTCACGGGTAATATTATCATTAGGCCGGAATGTACCGTCTGTATTCCCGGTAATGATACCTGCCTTGGCTGCAGCACCGATGTAATCCCCGGTCTGAGTGGAAGCCTGCACATCTCTGAAACGCTGCGCTGTTTCCCGGTCACCCAGCAGTCCAAGACCTCTGCTAAGCATAACTGCGAACTCAGCCCGTGTAATTTTTTGCTCCGGCTTAAAGGCAGTGCCGTAGCTGCTGTCGATAATATTTTTGGCAGTAAGCAGAGCTACAGTCGTGTTCGCCCAATGCCTGCTCATGTCAGTAAAGCTTCGGGTGGACAGGAATGTACCGACAACATGATTACCTTTTGTGCTTGCCCGGATAATGGTATAGCTTCCGGCTGAACTGATCTTTGTCGGCAGATAGGCAGCATCGTAATAGACAAGATCCAGTCTGGCTGCCGAGGCCTGATCACTGTTTAACGTTGCCGTTGTCCGTACAGAATACTCACCCGGGGCACTAATTACGGTACCGCTTGAGTAATTTCCGCTTACTACTGCACTCATTCGTATATCCATCAGGCTTGTTACCGTCTGAAGCCCCTGCGTTTTAAGCTTCTGCTCAAAGGGTGTATACGTGCCTGAAGGAACCTTTTCCAGACGGATGACAAGTGAGATTGTGCTGCTGTCTGCAATCAGGCTTGCAGCAAGACTGTTCATATTCACATCATCCAACGCCAGGCTGTAGAGGTTATCCCCGTAGCGGATGCCAAACGCCGATTTGCTGTTGCGGTTAACAGCATCCAGGAGCGGCTTCAGCGGAACGGAGACATATGCGGCCTGCTCTGTCGCAGGCACCTCGAACACGAGGGACGGCGTGCCCAGCTTCTGTAAATATTCATAGCTTGCAGTCAGGCGGTCAGCAGTGAGCATATACCGTTTGGCAGGCTGGTTATAAATGGAGCGGTCATCTGATGCAGTTGCAGAATCCGTTTTGAGCAACGGGTACTCCTTGCCGAATTCACCGGCAGCGAGAATGCCCAGATAGGACGGCCGGCTTGCTGTTGACACAGCCGTTGTTCCCGTTAAGTTCTGGACAGCAAGAGCTGTAAAGGAAGCCAGTGCATTTCCGCTAAGATCAAGTATGCTGCCTGCTCCTGTCATATAGGATAAATCAACGGTTTGACCTGACTTGACAACGGTGGACAAAACCAGCCTGAGCGTTGATCCTGATATGTTGAAGGTTTGCACGCCCACATTGCTCCCGTCCACCCGGACTGCGAATTGGCCCGTATACAATGTTGAGCTGGCTTGCATGCTTTTACTGAATGTGACCGTCAGTTCATCTCCTGTAACGATTGCGGAGCTGATATTCGGTACTGTTGTTGAAGTACTGCTCCCGGAGACAGAAACCGGCTGGAGGTTGATATGAGCCGCCCTGTTCCCGTTCAGGTCTGTAATGCCTGCGGTTCCAGGCACATAAGAGACAGTAGTATAGCTGTTTGCAGATAGTGCATTCTCTACAGTAAGCGTTACTTGAGTTCCGCTGACCGATACATTAGTTACGTAGTTCGGCGTACTGCCTACCAGTACCGAATACTGGCTGACCATCGGCAGATTGCCGGAAGAGAGTCCCTCGTTATAATTAAGAATAATTTGTTTACCTGATCCCGATGCACTCTGGTAGACAGGCGCTGTAGTATCGCTGGTATTACGGATATAAAAATCACTAAAATTGGCTATATTCTGGCCATATGAATCCTGGAGCGGATAAGAGCCGGCAATATAGGTCACACGGACACTCTGCCCGCTGGATGCTACATTGTTTAAGCCCAGGGTAACAGAAGCTCCGCTGGAGCTAATGGAGTTAACGCCCAGTGAGACACCGTCTGCATATACATAGAACTGGCTGTATCCAGCAGCAACAGCTGCCCTCAAGGAATCGTTAAAGTTCAATATAACCGTTTTTCCGGATAGCATTCCATCCTTTGGTACCGGCAGTACAGACTGGACGGTATTCGTTACCTGCCTTGATGAAAACGTACTTGCTATGTTACCGCTTAAATCCTGAATGTTTCTTAACCCCGAGCTGTATGAGATTTTTATAATCTGTCCGACTGCTACCCCAGTACTGAGCGTAACATAGACACTGTCTCCCTGAATGTAGGCACTATCGATGTTACGTTTTTCATCATTGACCGTAACCGAGAAGCTGCTCAGCATCAAAGCTACTCCAGAATTGAGCGCTTCATCATATTTCAGACGGATAGTACGGTTATTTTCAAGCACTGCGGAAGAGAGCAGCGGAGCTGTTTTATCCAGAGCAACTGTTTTGAAACTCCAGGCATTGCGGCCGTTAATCCCCTCAAATGGATTGTTATTGAAGTCCGCAAATGCTCCTTTGGCGATATCAATGTAATACGTTGTATCGTTATCCAGTGCAGCAGAAGGAACAATAGTGAATTCTTTAAAATCCGTACTTCCGGTCACTGTAACTGCAAGCTTGGTTCCGTTGCTTTTATAGAGGGCTACCCCGCTTGCTGATTCTAAAGTAGTCGGCTGAGTGAAAATAATTTTGAATGGCTGAGTGATTCCTACAACCTCGCTGCGGTCAGGAGGGCTAAGTGAGGCAACATCATAGCCGGTCAGCGTAGTTGTAGTGAAGGTCCATGAATAAGGTCCGGAAGCGGGAAATACGTTGCCGTCCTGATCATAAAAGGCGCCCTTCGGAATAGTAACAGTATACTGGGTATTGTTTAGTAGCGGACTCGCGGCTGAAGCTGCAGCCACAGTAATAAACCGGGTTCCCCCGCCCGTAACAGCCCCTGAATTCACATTAAAATATCTGGCATCCGCCGTATTACCCGGAGATACCGTAATAACACCTGTGGCAGGCATCATAGGCTGGTCAAATGTGAGCTGGATGCCTGCCGTTACCGAAACCGCACCTGCCCCGTTTGCCGGAGATACCGTTATCCCCGGTACAGCTGCTCCTTTTACTGAAAAGCTCCAGACATTCCCCGTAGAGATTCCGGCAAAGGATTTATTATCATCATCTTTGAGTGCATACGGATCAATCAGCACATAGTAGCTGCTGCCGGCTGTGAGCCTGTTTGATAAGGTCAGCGTTACTGTTGTAGTCGATGTAGAAGCATCATTCAGCAAATAGGCATACGGTTCGCCGTCCCTCAGTTTAAACTCCTGCACCACAGAATTATCCGCTGAAGCCATCAGCCTGATTGACCCGCCACCTTTTTGCAGCTTCTTGTTCAGCTTTATGCTCAGCTGCGAAAGACTGCTATCAACCCGTGAGTAGTTGGCTGGAGCATAATCGGTTGCGGTAATCGATGTATTAATGGAAGGCGCAGTAGTGAATGTTGACATGGCCGCTTGTGATTCCAGCCCCAGGCTATCCTTGAACATTCCTTTGGGCACATTCACGGTATATGTCTTGTTGAATTCAAGATCCTTGCCCAATTTGACCTGATACTCCATTGAACTGCTGATTAACCCTGCACTCCCCACAGGAATGGTAACATACGGCTCACTCGTACCTTGAGCTGTAACCGTAATATTACCGCTTTGCGGACTTACCAGCCTGTCAAAGCTTAGCTTGATGCTAGAGCTGACATTTACATTTACTTCTCCCTGAGCCGGGGAAATTCCGACGTTAAATTCATTCGCGGCATATGCCGTCTGGCTGCCAATTCCGATGGACGGGTATCCGGTTCCAAGCAGCAGGCTGCCAGTCAGAATGAGTGCCGTCCAGATTGAAATTTTTCTTTTCATGCGGTAAAAAACTCCTCTCAAGCCATACTTTCTCGTCTGCATACATATCCTTATATTTCGGCTTATCCGCTTCCAAAGTTTAGAAGAGCCGCTTTATTCCGTGTTCCGGATATTCACTTTATTTCAAAACAACGCAAAAAAGCCCCCAGACGGTTAGCCTTCTACGAATAGAGGCATTGTTTGAGGGCTTGTCTGCTTTGTCTAAAAAAGTCTAAATTCCGGCCTCTGCTCTGAGCATATCAGCCTTATCTACACGTTCCCAAGGAAGATCTACATCTGTACGTCCGAAATGTCCGTAAGCTGCAGTCTGTCTATAAATCGGCTTGCGCAGATCCAGCATGGAAATAATGCCGGCAGGACGAAGATCGAAGTTTCTGCTGATCAGCTCAGCAAGCTTTTCTTCACTGATTTTACCTGTTCCGTATGTATCCACATTAATCGAGACAGGATTTGCTACGCCAATTGCATACGCTAATTGAATTTCACATTTGTCGGCCAGTCCGGCAGCCACCAGGTTCTTGGCTACGTAGCGGGCAGCATAAGCAGCTGAACGGTCTACCTTAGTTGGATCTTTACCTGAGAATGCGCCTCCGCCATGACGGGCATAGCCGCCATATGTATCAACAATAATCTTGCGTCCGGTTAAGCCGGCATCCCCTTGAGGCCCGCCGATAACAAACCGTCCTGTCGGATTAATAAAGTACTTCGTATTCTCATCAAGCAGCTCAGCAGGAACAACCGGAAGAATAACATGCTCTTTAATATCTGCCTGAATCTGCTCAAGTGTAATTTCCTCAGCGTGCTGAGTCGATACTACGATAGCATCAACACGGACTGGCTTTCCATCCTGATACTCAATCGTAACCTGAGTTTTGCCGTCCGGACGCAAATAGTCCAAAGTGCCGTCTTTACGGACTTCTGATAAGCGGCGGGCAATCCGGTGAGACAAAGCGATCGGCAGCGGCATCAGCTCAGGAGTCTCATTAGTTGCAAAGCCGAACATTAATCCCTGATCACCGGCGCCGATATTAGCAGTCTCTTCAGCAACCTGCGCAGGATCACGGTTCTCAAGTGCGGCATTAACACCCTGTGCGATATCCGCAGACTGCTCATTAAGCGAGCTCAGAACAGCACAGGTATTATAGTCGAAGCCAAATTTAGCACGTGTATAACCGATTTCTTTGATAGTATTGCGGACAATAGATGGAATATCAACATATTCCGATTTTGTGCTGATCTCACCAATGACAAGCACAAGACCGGTTGCCACAGCTACTTCACAGGCTACACGGGCATTGGGATCATTGGCCAGGAAAGCATCCAAAACCGCGTCAGAGATCTGATCACAGATTTTATCCGGATGTCCTTCCGTTACGGACTCAGAAGTAAACAAATGGCGTCCTTTAATAGACATGCACATCAACCTCCCATATGATTAGAGTCTGACACTGTATAAGGGGGCTCCTCAGTAAATAACAGGTCAAATCAATATAAAATTACATAAATAATAGCTGCCGATTCAAAAAATGAACCTTTTCCGAATGGAAAAGGTTTAGAGCTTTCCTCAAAAGCCATATTATCTTATTTGCCGGATGGTGTCAATTAAAGGCAAGAACCGCTGTAACAAGCAGAAACGGTTGCGCCCTGCCGCATAAAATGAAACCAAACTTCTTATCTTTTTAGAAAAGAGACTGCTCAGCCTGCTTTACAAGCCTCTTTGTAATTTCTCCGCCTACAGATCCATTATCTCTGGAGGTTAGATGACCCAGATACGGGGTCCGTCCAACTCCCCCCGAACCTCCGAGCGAACCCAGCTCAGAAGCAAATTCAGTATCTGCCCCGCCCCCGTATGAAGCTCCATACAGCCCGAATTCTGCTGCAATTTCATATTGCATTTGTTTCAGCATTGCCCGGCTTTCAGGTACAACTGTGCGGTTAGTACGTGCCATGATACAGCACCTCCTGATTTGTTTTAAGATTACAGGAAGTATTGTGCGCCCGTATCATAGCTTTAAGTCTGATCAATGATTGTCAGGTGTGGGAAAGAGTTCTTGGAGGTATGAAATCGATCATACCGGGAATCCTTATTATTATTAGGCAGAATTTAAATTTGTTATTTCAGGGTATATGCTCCGCGTACCATTACAACCAGCCCCAGGGTTTGGCCCTCTTGAACAGTGATGCCTCGTCCGTCACGGGGGAAGGATAATAAATGATTGGAAGGTGCAGCTGTTCCATTAAGAAGATCAGCACCTGCCGTAAGATCTGCAACACCGTTGCTGTCCTGCGAGTAGATAACAGCTTTACCTGCACGTACAATAAATTCAGCTCCAGCCCCGGCGATTAAAGTCTGGCCTGGTTTGACATCAACGATCTCTACAGCCTCTCCGCTCTGAACAGGTGCCGTTGTCGCTACCGGTGCAGACGTAGCTGCAGGTGTTGCAGTTGCAGCTGGTGCTTGAGTCGCTGCTGTGCCTCCGCCTTGCAGAGCCTTTTGGATCTGTTGGTCGACATAGCTTTTCGTAACGACCGGATCATCCGCAGTGCCCGGCTGTGACCCTACGCTAGCGCCGTCAGCAGTAACATTCAGTAAAGAACCGGCCCATAAGCTGGCAGCCAATACGCCTGTTGCCACACTAATTTTCCATACTGTTTTCATTAGGCGTCCTCCTTTTGTATATAAAAAAAGAATAGCCTCCGAAGAGGCTATTCTGTGCTTCGTTGGAGAAGCGAATTACTTAGCTACAGTTACAGTAACGCTGTTGTCGATAACATTGGAAGATCCGTCAGTGATACCGGATGCGTCAGCGATCTTAACAGTGATGTTACCAACATAAGCTGCGCTCAGATCTACAGCGCCAGCGCTAGCAGATGTATAAGCAAGGATTTCTCCAGCTTGAACGCCTGATTGACCGTTAGTTTCGAAGTACAGTACATCAGCACCGTTGTAAGTGCCTTTCAGTGCGGAGATGCTCAGGAAGTATCTGCTTCCGGAACCGGAAGTTACAGTTACAGCGCCCTTAGCTTCAACACCGTTGATTGTTACTACGAAGTTACTGCCAACTGGAGTGCTAACGTTCTCGGAGAAGTTAACAATCAGTCTCTTCGAATCGTCAACAGATACAGTAGCGGATGCCAGCTTAGGAGCAACGCCATCTACCAGTGCAACACCTTGAGTGAGCTTAGGTGTGATAGTGTTACCTACGGAATCCTGAATACCAGTGATCAGGAAGTCATAACCCTTGGAATCAGTAATTCCGCTTGTTGGAATGTAAACCTTAACTACCAGGTTTGCACTTGCAGTGCCGCTGTAGTTAGTAGTTACATAAGAACCAGCTGGAAGAGCTTTTGCATCCAGAGTGTAATTGTTGATGTTAGTAACAGTGCTAAGGTTCAAACCGTTAGCATCCTGAATTGTGTAAGTGATGATTTGGTCGTTAGGGTTTGTTGCTTCAGCAGCACCGCGTGTTGGGTTGCTCACGAATACCGGTTGGCTGGAATCTGTAGTAGTTGTAGCAGTGATAGCTACAGCGTGTACAGAAGTAGCATTACCGTTCTTCTGTGCAGAAAGGTCTTTAACCAGTCCGGATGGCAGACGCAGTGTGTAGTTACCTGTAGCAAAACCAGTAACGTTAGTGAATGTTACAGCACCGTCGCTGTTTTTGTAAGTAGCCGAAGATACAGTTACTGGAGTGGATACGCCAGTTGCATCGTTGATCAGGGTGAAGCCAGTTCCTGTAACATCAACTTTTTCGGAGAACTTAACAACCAGACCAGTGGATCCATAAGTTACACTTGCTACAGTTGGAGCAATAGTGTCCTTAGTGAAAGTAACAGCTTGAGTTGAAGTTGCTGTTGTAACGTTACCCAGAAGGTCTCTGATACCAGCAGCTACTGTAACAGATCCGTTGAATACGCCGTTAGTCCATACTGGAGTAGCAACTGTAGTCAAAGTAAATGTTTTGTTGTCGCTTCCGGCAGTAGGAAGCAGCGCGCCTTGGCTAACACCACTAGCGTTCAACAGAGTGAATACACCGTGCAGGGAGTTGATATCAACAGCTTTGCTGAATACAACACTGATTGTGTTTTCACCTGTAACTGCGAAGCTGGAAATTGTAGGAAGTTCTACATCAGCTGCAACTGTTACTGTTGTTGCAGTTGGGTTAGGCGTGATGTAGTTACCAGCGAAGTCTCTAACGTTCAGGAAAGATACGTTATAAGTTTTGCCAGTAACCAGAGTTGTAGAAGTAGTCAGGATTACTTCACTCAGGGAAGAACCGGTAGTTGCAGGAGCAGCTACGCCGTCAACATAAGCGATAGTACCAGCTTGAACTGGCTCGCTGAACTTAACAACAACTTTGTTAGTAGTTGCTTTAGCTGTAGAAGTTACAGAAGTAATTGTAGGTGCAACAACATCAGCTACAGTGATCAGCTGGGTGTAAGGAGTCAATTCAGCACCAGCGTCAGTCTTAACGGCCTTAGTTACAGTAACTGTATACTGGCCTTTGAAGAATTCGCTGCCTGCTGGAGTCAATGTCAACTCAGTTTTGTCAGAAGACAATACTGCGTTTGCGCCGTTGATGCTAACTGGCTCAGCACCAGTCAGTGTAGTAACAGCGATATTGTTATCAACCAGTGTCTTGTCGGATGCGATTACTGTATCAGCATCGATAGCACGGTTGAACTTGATAACCAGCTGTTTAGCGTTAGGTGTAGTAACGGATACAACCTTAGGAGCTGCCAGAGTTACCTTAGCAGTGTAGTTGTGACCATTGTTAGCGAAGTTGATTGTAGTTTCAACACCTTCAACCAGAGCAGTAGTCAGCGTTACAGTTGTAGTTGTTTTGTCAGAGAAAGTAACGAATACGCTAGTTGGGCTCAGCGCTTCAGCGGATACTACAGTTGCAACTGCAGTCAGGTTGTCAACTGCATAAGCTGCTTCTACTACCAAAGAGCGGGTAGCGTTAGCTTTGAAGCTAGTGCCTTGTGCAACCAGACCAGCGTTGATAACTGCTTGAGCATAGCCCTTAGCCCATGCGGATGCGGAGTTATCAGTTGTAGCTGGAGTTTCCAGTTTCAGAGCGCGGAACAATACAGCCGCTACTTCTTCTACTGTTACTTTACCGTTGTAATCGAAGATACCTTTAACAGTATCTTTACCTTGCATCAGGTTAGCTGCAGTAACAGCTTCGATGTAAGGAACTGCCCAGTTAGTAGCTGTGTAACCTTTGTCGTTGTAAGACAGTTTACCAGTTACTTCAGTCAGGCCGAACAGCTTAGTAACGATCTTAGCGAACTCAGCGCGAGTAAGATCTTTTTCAAGATGAGCTTGACCGTCTGGGTAGCCGTTCAGGATACCTTTAGCAGCCAAAGCGTCGAATTTAGCTTGTGGAGTTGTTGCAGTTTCACCAAATGCTACAGAGGCAAACATCGAGAATGCCATTGCTGTAGATAATGCTACGGATAAAATTTTCTTCATAACCTTTTTTTCTCCTCCTTGGACATTCATGAACTGAGATTTTTCTTTAGTTGGGTAGCTCATGTCACTCATTAGCCGATGCACCCCCTTTCCCGAGTTGAGCATATTAAGTATAAATAATGTCTGTGACGGGTATCACAGAAACTTGTAACCAGTTTTAAGGCAGACTAATACTAGATTCCTAATTCTACCTAAGTATTATACAATGTGCCTCTAGTCACGTAAAGCTAATTTTTCCATCTGGCACTGCCTGAACCTTTCAGCTCTTTACCGCAAATGCCCGGTGTAAGTGACTCTACATCTTAAACGCAGAAGTTTTCGAAAAGTTGCGCTTCGTTCAAAAGTTTTTTGAAAAATTTATTGCTTAGCTCCCGGAACCAATAAAAGATACATTTGTATCTTCTACTAACTATTGTTAATCATGGGCGGCTACGGGAATTAGTATAGCATAGAGGCTTTCGCAGCGTCATTAAGCAATATTTGTTAAGTAAATAAACATATTTCTCCTTTTTCAAACCAGTCTTACGGCCGCTGTGCCCAATAAAAAATGCTCGAAATGGAGAAGGTGCGTTAAAGCTAAACCAGATACATAAAGGTTGCCTAAATGGATAACAAAAAAAGCGCCGTTTCCGGCGCTTTCCTTCTATAAACATATCCTCTAACGGATTTTCATGGATAACTGGATCAATTCCTGACGTTTCTCAGGGCTGGAATTAACATTCTCATACATCGCATCGATCGCCGCACGGTTTTCGCGGTAGCTCTTTTCATGCTTAATCGTTGTATGGGACCATTCAATCAAAGCATTCTCCGCAATGACAAGTTCATTGTAAGCATCATGGAATCCGGTTGCCTGCACAAGCTCTTCCATTACTTCCTGTGTAATTTCCTGCAGTGCGCGCTTAGCGGCAATTTCCTTTTCCAAAACTTTTGCTCTATTCTCAAACAAGTTCTTTGCTTTCGTGTAATCCAGCTGCGCTTTTGATAAAATCGGTTTCATCGATGGCTTTCACCTTTCAGAAAAAAATTATTTTCTAAGTTATTGTAACGTAAAACAGTGCAGATTACAAAGTTAATGTCGGTTATATGTAATTTCCTTCAAATAAACATCCGCATATTCATAATCTAAAGTATATCCTTATCTGCACAAATTAACTCCTTATATTATGCAGAGAATTAAGAATTTCATGAATAAAAGAAGCCGGGCTGCGAACGGTTGTCGCAGCACGGCGGTTCAAACCCTGTATTAGTTGAACGTTTTAGGGAAAATGCTGGTGCTCTTCTGAAGAAGAGCTACGGCAATCTTACCGGCTTCCGCTCTGGTCAGCTTACCTTTAGGATTGAAATTGTATACCGGCTTGGACTGGCCCGTAACAGTAACTGCACTGCCTTCCATGATCTTCGCCTTGGATACTGCTTCAATAGCCGGGCGTGAGTAGTAATCCATACTGCCTGAATCCACAAAGGATTTATTTAGAGTGGCTACCAGCTTGGCATCATTCGCTGACATTTTCAGCTTAAGTGCCCGGGCAATCATAACAGCGGCCTGCTCTCTGGTCAGAGCCTGGTCCGGACCAAAGAATCCGTCGCTCAGTCCTGTGACAATCCCCGCTCTCGCAGCTGTCTCAATACTCTTGAAGTTCCAGGTCGTCGATACAGCCTCCGGCACGATATCGAAGAAGGTCTGCTTGTTCGTATCAAAATCCAGCGGAATATTAAGGCCGGTTACCAGCAGGGTTGCAAATTCTCCGCGGGTAGTTGTATCGTCGGCGCCGAATGCGTCAGAACGCAGGTTAGTCATAATTCCTTTGGAATACAGGCCGTTCAGGATATTACGCGCCCACGGATGGTTTGTTATATCAGTAAACCCGCGGCGCAGCTTCATAACCGTATAATAGCCGAATTCATCGAAAGGAACCGTGACGGTATGATTCTTGGTGTCCACTTCACCGCCGATGTTCTCCCACTTTCCTGAATCCGTATAACGGAATACAGTAACGGTCGAACCAACCTCATCCACCACGTTAGGACTGAAGCTGAGCTTCAATTCACCGCGCTGGGACGGAACGATTTTGCGTGTCTGGCTGATCTGGGTGAAATTACCCTCGATAGAGTATGGAGCAACTCCGTTTGTTGCAGGCACATAACTGCTGCTTCCCTTGGTGCCAACCTCTCCAAGACCGCCGCTCAGCCAGTAAATATCCGAGACTCTGGAGAAGTTACTGTTCGTCGCCGAAGAGGTGAACCGGAGCACCAGCTCCTGCAGAATAACGAGCTGCTTCTGGACTCCTACAAATCTTTCGTCGAACGGGCTGACGTTAATGATGTTGCCATAATCGTTTTTACGTTCTACAACCCCGTCAGTAGGGTCCGCAATTCCGAACAGCAGCTTGGTATCAGGATAATACTTCGCCGCACCGGTACTGGTATACCCCTTCATCAGTGTTCCTTTAGGGAAATTCAGCTCAAGCTGTTTATTAAACACGCTGTATTTGGTCGCGACCTTCTCGGCCATGTACTCCGTATCAATCTGAACTGCACTGGCGTAATATACGGTGACCGTATCGTTAAGGGTCGAATCCTCACGTACAATCTGAATTTTGATTGAGGTAGCTTTATCCGGCTTCAGTCCGACAAAATCGTAGGTGAAGCGGTTCGCCAGGTCCGAACGCGGTACAGCCTCATACTTGTCGATCATAACCTTAGTTGCGCCTTCAGCTTCAATATCAAAACGCACAAAGTTCTTGTTCACTACAATCTGGTCACCCACTGTGGCTACAGGGGCCAAAATGCGGTAAGGCAATACTTCACGTACAACCTCAATTCTCTGTGTTGTTCTGGCTCCGGTCTTATTGATCAGCTCCAGCGTGTAGACATGACTGCCGGGTGCATCAAATTTCAGATCGCGGATACGCAGCAGGAAATCTTTAGTGGTACCAACATAATCATAAATCAGTGAACCATAGGTGCCTGGTGAAGTATAGTTGTCTACGTTATTTTCTTTGAGCATATCGGTTATACCAACAGAGCTGAAGACCAGGTCAGAGCCCATATAAAGATTAAGAATCGTCGCTCCGCCGCCTTGCAGCACCAGATCATAGTTATCTCTGGTCGTTACATATTTGCCGTCAGTATAAGTGATCTCCGCCGGCAGGGTCAGAATGGCATTGCGTTTGGCATCATTAGAACGTGAATCCGTCTCAAAGACCGGACGGTTTGTGGTCAGTACCGGATGGAACTGCGACAGATTCGATACATTGGTATCAATGATGTAGATACGCAGCTCTTTGGTGATGACACGCTGGTTACCCGAAGAATCCATGGAAATCCCGGTGAACAGCAGAGTGTTTTCACCATATACCAGCGGTCCTGCCTGATCAATTTTTAGAGTGACTTTGAATTTCGGGGCAGTCATGCTGACATCAAACTGCTTGGGACCAGTTGTATCATACGAAGCACTGTCTTTCCCGTTGATCTGGAATTGGGCATTCGAGATATTTTCGAAGCCAATGTATTCGCCTTCTACCGTAATGCTTGTGGTCGTGTTGGAGTTATATTCGATAGTCTGACCATCCTGCAGGTTACTGACATAGATATAGTTCTTGGATACATATGAAATATCTACATTATAGACTGAATTAGAGCTGCCGTATTTAAACTGCACCTTCTGCTGCCCATTAGAGAAGCCTGTGACTCTATAAACCTGCTCAGTACCGTCACTGGCAAGTCCTGTTGCATTAACTTTTGTAAGAACCAGCCCCTTAGTGCTCAAAGGCAGATACATCCCCGCCAAATCGCCCCTTGGAATTACATTGGTCTTAAGCATAATGTAGAAATTATCTTTTTCCATCTGCTGTCCGTTCAGCGGAAGCTTGGACACATTTGCAATGCTTTTTCCCGTATCATAATCAGGAAGATAGTAGATGTTATTAATTACTGTTTCACCAGGAACATAATAATAAGACTTTACAAGTGAAGCAGTAAAATTGCCGAACCTCACTGTAAGTGTAAAATCATTGCTTCCCGTAGCAATCGGAACATCCTCAGAGGTTGAGAATTTCACCAGCTTATATGCCGGTGTAATACCGTCTGGACCAGGGATCGTCATTTCCTGAGTGGTCGTTATTGTTCTGATCTTAACCTCACTCGTTGTACCGGCATTGATAACAAACTCCCCTGTACCTGTAGCTCCGCCGAAAGAGGCAGCATTGTAAGGAAGCAAAATTTCCCCGGACAGGCCGGCGGTAAATTTTTGTTCCACTGATAGTGTTGGTGTATTATCAATCAGCGAATACGGGCTATTGGCATGCATCAGATTTAATGAAGCATAAGGTTGGTCCGTATCAAAGAAGTAGACATTACGGTCTATCGTTATTTTATCAGAGGCATTCTGCACAATAATCTGAAGCGAGCTCAATCCAGGCTTCAATGTTAAGGCCGGTGTGAAAAAGGTGCCATCCTCCAGCAATGAGGTCTGAAGGGCTGTACCGCCGTTAAGCGACACTGTAACTTTAGTAGCATTGGCTACTTTTCCCTGCAGTGTAATGGAGGATACCGGCACGACTACCTGTGTACCTTCATTTAAGTTAAGCGCAGCCGGTCCGCCCAATACTTGAAGAGAAGTAATATAGGGCACTCTGTCATACAGGACGTAGAAGGACTCTGAACGGGTCAAATTCCCCTGCAGACCTGAAAACGTAATTTTGTTAAAGCCGGAGTAAAGCGTCACTCCGCTGGTTACGAAACGGTTGCCGGGGCTGTTAGTGTCCGTTGTTACAGTCCCTGTTGTCACCCGGGTGGAATCTGTTACCCATTTACCTGTGCTGTCCTGAGACAGCTGCTCCACAACAACCTTCATTGTGGTGGATGTTACCTGTGAGTAAACACCGGTTATATTAAGCGTCTGATTACTCGTCAAAAAAACTCTATCACGGGTGATAGCATTAGCTGCGGTTCCAAGGGCATTCGGATCCAGCACTACAGTGGAACGCAATGTCTGATCATCCGGAGTAAAATAAGTTGTGACTGCATCGGCCGCGGCCGCCTGAGGCATATATTTGCCTGGGAACATAGAAACGATCAGAGCCGCAAGCAGCACCCAGACAAATGGTCTCTTAAAGCGTTGCATGTGTGTATCTCTCCTTTAAGTTAAAGTTCTCTTCGTGACCTTCACTTTTTTTTATATCGGTCACTTCCGGCTATCTTGTTAGGGAGAAAAGCAAAAACTCATCCTTAAAAAGGATGAGTTTTGTTAATTTAACATTATAAACCTGTATTATTGCGAAATTCTAAGATTTCGAGCTGCGCTGAGGCGCAAGTTTAAGACGCATTCTCAAGAATAAGTCGATAAGCGGACGTTTGGTTTTGCTGATGACTCCTGTAATTTCTGCGCCGATCTGTAAGAAGAACAGCATGACGCATATGACTACAAAAGTAACCCAGTTCGCTTCATACAGCGATGCAGAGGTCTGAATGACAGCCAGTACACCAAAGAAAGCGGCGATGCCGTAAATGATCAGCACCGTCTGACGGTGGCTGAACCCAAGCTCGCGAAGGCAGTGGTGCAGATGCCCCTTGTCAGGTGCAAAAATCGGCTTCTTCTGCAGCTTGCGGCGTACGATTGCAAAGAATGTATCGGATAAGGGAACTCCGATAATCAGAAGCGGTGTGATAAAGGATACGACAGCGATCTGCTTGAATCCGAGCAGTGCCAGCAATGCCAGACAGAACCCGAGAAATAGAGATCCGGTATCCCCCATAAAAATTTTGGCGGGATGAAAGTTAAAGAACAAAAATCCCAAGATACTGCCAAGCAGCAACAGGCACAGGAGCGCAACCATTGTATTGCCCATCAGAAAGGCCATAACAGCGATCGTTGCAATTGCTATACCCGACACACCGGCAGCGAGCCCATCCAGGCCGTCGATCAGGTTAACCGCATTGGTGACGCCGACAATCCAAAAAATCGTCAACGGTACGGCAATCCAGCTCTCCAGTGAAGAATACGTATTATTAAATGGAATATTTACGAAATCAACAGTAATGCCAAAACCGAAAACGACGATGCATGCTGCAGCAATCTGGCCCAGCAGCTTCACTTTGGCAGAAAGCTCGAACCGGTCATCAAGACCGCCGATCAGAACAATCAGTCCGCCGCCGCACAGCAGCGCTTTGATAAAATGCGTCTCCCGTGAAGTGAAATCGTACGGAATAATCGGCAACACGGCAAGCAGGCCTAACACAAACGCCAGGAAGATACCTAATCCGCCGAGGCGGGGCATAATTCTTGTATGCACTTTACGGGCATTGGGCACATCCGTGGCACCGATCTTAATAGCGAATTTCTTCACTAGCGGTGTCAAGAGAAGCGCAAGTCCCATGCACACAATAAATCCGGCGATGTATACAATTAACATTTGAAAAGTCGACCCCCATTTCTCTACCGCATTGAATTATACGCTGAAAGAAAAGCAAATTCCAATTCCGTTTTTGGGCTGTTGTTCGGATATTCCCGGTATATTTGCTCATTTTTCTAGGCTTTTGTCACTTTATCTTTCTCACGCAGCACTTTTACTGCAAATTTCGGCAGCGCAAGCATTCTTTTATAACGTGTAGGCTCTTTTAAAAGACGGTATAACCATTCTGCCCGCAGTTTCTGGAATGCAATCGGCGCCCTTTTGCTTTTGCCGGAGATTACATCAAAGCTGCCGCCCACTCCCATCATCACAGGAATATTAAGCCTGGTTTTGTATTTGGCGATCCATGGCTCCTGGCTGTCTGCACCTCTGGCAACAAACAGCAGGTCCGGCCGGGTCTTCACAATATCGGCGACAACAGCCTCATCCGACTCCGGCCCGAAGAACCCGTCGCGGCAGCCGGCAATAACGATATGCGGATATTGAGATTGTAACCTGGAGACAGTCTCCCGAATCACCTCAGGCGTCGAACCCAGCAGGTAAACCCTCCAGCCATAGCTTTCGCCTTGACGCAGCAATTCATGTAAGAGATCGAATCCCGCTACACGTTCAGCCACTGGCTCCTTGCAATAATCTGCGGCCCACACAACACCTGTCCCGTCTGGAACAACCAGCTCAGCTGATTTCATAATTTCCATATAAGAGGGGTTCTCCAGTGCAGCCATAACCATAATGGGATTGGCAGTAATAACCTGATGCGGCTCCCGGTTACGTACTGCATCGGTCAGGTAGCTGACCGTAGCCTGCATATCAACCTTAGAGACGCGTATGCCAAAAATCGGAACAGTAGGTAAAATACTATCTGCTTTCACTTTTAATCATCCTTTACGGCATAAATAGTCTACAATCCGGCGGGCCGGCGCCTCGGCTTCATCGACCAAGGCGGCAATAAGCGGTTCCCTCTCCTGCTTCCAGGCTTCCCCTTGCTCAAGCAGCAGCAGCAGCTCTGCAGCAACTTTTCCGCTATCCAGCGCAGCCGTTGATCCAACCGGCTTACAGTGTATCCGCTCCAGGAAATGATCAATCTTAGGGTCATAAGAGACTCCCATTAGCGGGACGCGTCTGCCTGTGGCGTAGATCAGGCTGTGAAGCCGCATGCCGATCAGGGCATCACACGCCGCAACCTCACGCAGCATGTGCTGCGGATGGAGCGCGTCCTCACATAGGCTTACGCTCCCACCCAGTGCAGCTACTTCCTTCTCCAGCTTCTGCATCATATAGCGTGAAGCCTCATTATCCAAGGGATGATGAAACGGCAGAAAGCTCAAATGGAGCGGTGTCTTGGAGCAAGCCTTCAGCAGACCTTCTGCGATGGCATTCAGCTCCTGCCGCGATTCTTCCCAGAAACGGACCGATATGCCGACGGTTTTTAGAGAAGGGGCTGCTTCTTCAGCCGGACCTCCTGCGGCGCCCTCTTGCCCGCCTCCATCCGGAAGCTCCAGGCCCATTACAGGATCGGGAACGATATGCACGTTTTCGCCCAGCCCCATGCTTTGGAGCAGCTGGCGTGACTGGGCATCGCGCACGGATACATAGGCACATTTGCGGAATACCGATTTTATCAGCGGGTGGAACAGCTTCCGGTTAACCGGGCCGATACCCTGGGCATAAATAAAAGTCGGCTTCCCCATCCATTGGGCCAGCTTTATAATCCCCAGGTAGTAAGGGATCGTCTTTGAACTCGTCACATCCTGCAGCAGGCTTCCGCCTCCGCTGATCAGACCGGAACTCTCCGAAATGGCCTGCCGGACTTCTCCAAGTCTCATCCGGTGGACTGCCTTGACCCCGTAGGCGGCAGTTGTCCATTCCGGATCCATTGATAATACAACAGGCTCAACGGTTATGCCGGCAGCTTGAGACTGCCGGTGCAATGCATTCAGAATGGACTGCAAAACAGCCTCATCTCCGCTATTGCTGAAGCCGTAATATCCGGAAATTACAATTTTTTGAGCAGTGGTGACCATCGTTTCCAACACCCTTCCGCAATCTGCCAGACTCCTACGGCAACCAGGCCGATAATAAGCCCAAGACCCAGACCGAGAATTCCGCGGATTAATGAAATCAGCACCGGAGAATGGATATGGGCAAAGGTATCCACCATCGACAGCTGGCCGATAACCGCGATAATCATGATAAAGGCGGCATTGCGGTATTTGTAGGCCATAAATGCGCCCAAAATGAACAGCGGATGGGCAAGCAGGAATTCCTTGTTACGCGGCCGGACACCAACTGTATTCTCCAGGAAGGTCCGGAAGGTCATTTCAATTGAGCTGACACTGCCGCTGTTGCCGGTGCGGCTTAAATAATACATACCCAATACACCCAAAACTCCAGCCGCAACCACCATAGCTAATGTAATTGGGGTACGAAGCAGCTTACCGGTCTTATTAAAGGCAAACTCTCCGCGGTATAAAAGCACATAAAGCGCAGTCAGCCCTATCGGAGCCAGGTGCAGCAGGCTGACACCGCGGAACTGGTCAAGAACGAGACTGTAGGTAATATTATTGAGCAATGCAATAACAAACGGTACGGCACTAAGCGAGATAAGCGCCGTCTTAATATAGAGCACCAGACTATGCGCCAGCCGGCGTCCCGGGCTCATAACGGCATAAGTCAGTTTGTTGCTCTGCAGCGGCGGGCCCTGTTCGTTAATCTTGCGGACTGCCAGCACCATGCCAACTGTCGGTGCACTGATGGCAACAGCAAGCGCCAGCGCCTGTTCAAACAGCTCCGGCTTCAGCAGCATCAGGCCCGCGCTTCCGATCAGCCCGATAACCCAGGCTGCCAGAGTAAGCCAAGGAACAAAGTAAGACACCAGCAAAGCTACCATGGATACTGCGCCGATAACGGCCCCGAGCTTAAAGTAACGCTGGAAGGAAGAATCCACTACCTTAAATGCTTCAGCCTGTCCCAATGTAAAACCGTTATCTTCAATTTTCTTAACCGCCCCGTCCGGACCGCTAAGGCTCGTTACCAGATTGTCCAGCGTATCGGTAATCTGTGCTTTAGTAGTGTCCCTTGAAGGAATGGTATTAAGATACAGCATCCGGATGTTCCGGTCTTTTGTCGCCAGCGCGAACCGGTCTGAGATAACCGCCGGCGAAAGTCCTGAGTCGCCTTCACTCAGCGAATATAGGCGCGCAACGTTGTAATCAAGCAGGTAAGCCAGCTTACTGAAGCCCTTTTGCTGGGCTTTAATATTCTCAATAGCAGCAATACCCATCCCGCGTTCCTTGAGAAGCTCGGCAAAAGCGGTCAGGCTGCCTGTATCGGCATCATCCGAGAAGCCTTTAACGGACTCCCCTTCAAAGAGGATACGCTTTACGCCAAGCTCCTGGTAACGGTCCAGCAGGCCCGTAACGGCTTCCTGGTTGTACACGAGAGAGTCCAGCAGACGGGGCACAATGCTGAAGCCCTTCTCATGCAGCAGCTCCAGATTGAACGGGTCCGGCTGAAGCGGCTTAAGAGTTGCATTTTCCAGCGGAGTCTTAATAATCAGGCCCTGCTGCCCGCGGAAGCTCCAGCTTTCAGTGGCGATATCCAGGGCGTTAAATGCCTCCTGAATCAGCGGCGCGAGCACCGAACTATTCTCCGCGCTCGTAAAGAGGACGTATGTATAGTTCTCATTCTCAGGAATCACTGTATCTGTAAGATTGGCAATATCCGTTGCCCCCCAGATCATCAGGCGGCGGGCTTTGCGGTAGTCCTCGAGATTGCTCTCGTAGATAGCCATGCTCTGAACACCGGCTTCCTTCAGCCGGTCAAGCTGCTCGGAAATATAATCCTTAGGATTAACTCGGTAGCTGGCCACCTCAACGAGATCACGGTAATCAAATACAAACTCAACAGTCTTGGATGACGTCTCAGTCTGCAGACGGTCATAGACAACCGGGAGAGCGGACAGTACACCCACCACCACGAGTATCCATAACCATTTGCGCGAAGCTATATTCCAATGTTGCCATTTCTGCTGCACCAAAAGTACCTCCTCTTTCACTTCAAAGCCTTCATACCGCAAAATTGCTTTAACTCAAGCAGAAACGGATGGCTGTCCCGTCAGGAGCAGTATCCGTTTCTGTGAGAAAGCTTGATATCAGGCAAACATAGTATTACCCGTCGACACGGGCCATAACCTGCTCTGTAAGCGCGGCTACCTTGTCTTTCGCATTCTGCAGCGATTCTCCGCGAACCGCAAAGTATACTTTAATCTTCGGTTCTGTACCGGAAGGACGCAGGCAGAACCAGGAACCGTCGGACAGAAGATACTTCAGCACGTTCTCCTTCGGCAGTCCGCTGAGTCCAAGTGAATAATCGAGTACTTCAGTAACTGCTGCACCGGCAATTTCCTGCGGCGGGTTATTACGCCAGTCACTCATGATTCCCTGGATCTGCGCTACACCGTCCTTACCCTTAAGCGTGCGTGATTCCAGGCTCTCCAGGAAGTAGCCGAACTGCTCATACAGCTCCTGAAGCACATCATACAGCGTCTTGCCCTGGGCCTTGTAATACGCGCCTGCTTCGGCAATCAGCATGGAGGCGAGCACGGCGTCTTTATCGCGGGCATAGTTGCCTGCGAGATATCCGTAGCTTTCCTCGTACCCGAACAGGTAGGTATACTCACCGGACTGCTCGAACTGGGTCATTTTTTCACCGATATATTTAAATCCGGTCAGTGTATTGAACACAGTAGCACCATAATGCGAGGCCACAGCTGCTCCCATCTCACTGGTAACAATCGTTTTGACAACTGCGCCGTTGCTTGGCAGCTTGCCCTGCTCCTGCAGGCGGCTCAGGTAGTAATGAATCATCAGTGCACCTGACTGGTTGCCGGACAGGACAACGAATTTGCCTTCATTATCACGGACAACGGCTCCCATACGGTCTGCATCCGGGTCAGTACCGATCAGCAGGTCGGCACCCAGCTCCTCACCCAGTTTAATCGCCAGCGTGAACGCTTCGCGTTCTTCGGGATTCGGGGATTTTACGGTAGAGAACTCGGAATCAGGCTGCTCCTGCTCCGGTACCACATGTACTTCAGTGAAGCCGATCTTGTTCAAGACACTGCGGACCGGCAGATTGCCTGTCCCGTGCAGCGGAGTATAGACAATCCGGAAGTCCTTACCGATCGCAGATGTAATCTCCTCACGGGCAACGCTGACAGCTGCCACTGTATCTGTAAAGGCCTCATCCTCTTGCTCTCCCAGCCAGCGCAGCAAGCCCTGGCTCTCGGCTTCTTCACGGGAAAGACGTTTGACACCATTGAAGGAATCAACCTCCAATATGTAAGAAATCACCTTCTCCGCCTCATCCGGTACAAGCTGTCCGCCTTCGGCATTGTATACCTTGTAGCCATTATACTCGGGAGGGTTATGGCTTGCCGTAATGACTACGCCTCCTGAAGCCTTCAAATGGCGTACGCTGAAGCTCAGCTGCGGCGTAGAGCGCAGGGAAGAGAATAGATGTGCTTCGATTCCGTTGCCGGCCAGAACAAGCGCCGCTTCCAGCGTGAATTCCGGGGAAAACCGGCGTGAATCATGGGCAATTACAACCGAAGGCCTGCCCTCACCCTTATGCTGCTCAAGAATATAGTTAGCGAAGCCCTGGGTGGCTCTGCCCACAGTGTAACGGTTCATCCGGTTGCTGCCGGCGCCGATTACTCCGCGCAGACCGCCTGTACCGAATTCCAGATCTCTGTAAAAGCGTTCCTCCAGCTCCTGCGGATCATCTGCCAGAAGATTCAGCTCTTGCTTGGTGTTCTCATCAACAGAAGGGTCCTGCAGCCAGCGGCGGAGTGTTTCTGCGGCTTTCGGGCTTAATTGAGTCATAATGAATCTCTCCTTCTCCATCTTTAATTTAGGGTAGTATAACTGGTACTAGCTGAGTGCAAACATGATCTCGCCGGAAGCCACAACCTTACCGTCTACCTTAGCGGTAGCCTGGCCTTTTCCGATGCTTCCTTTGAGTCTGGTGATTTCTACCTCAAGGGTGAGCGTATCGCCCGGCACAACCTGACCGCGGAAACGGAAGCCGTCCAGCCCTGCCAGAAAACCGATTTTTCCCCGGTTTGCTTCAACCCCGAGAATGGCTACAGCACCAACCTGGGCCAATGCCTCAGTGATCAGTACACCCGGCATAACCGGAAATCCGGGAAAGTGTCCCGCAAAAAACGGCTCATTCACGGTTACATTCTTGATGCCTACAGCCCGTTTGCCCATTTCGATTTCGATAATTTTGTCCACCAGCAGAAATGGGGGCCGGTGGGGGATTATTTCCTGGATTTCATTGATATTCAGCATTTAGGCAATACTCCTTTCGGATTAAACCGCATTGTCCGGCAATCTTCTCAGCAGGCCGCAGCTTTATTCTTTGCTGAAGCCTGCATAAAGTTGGACTGCTCCGGTAAAAACTATAATTATCCTTCACCACCTGCAGCAGTGGAGGTTAAGATAAGGGGCTTTCTCCGCCGCACGCGGCAGCACGGCGGAGAGGGCCCTTTTTGCACCTGTCCGGAAGCCTTTGTCCGGGACCTTTGATAAAGTTCAGCCTAGCCTTCGTAACGAGGTTCCGTTTGTCCGGCAATCCCCACTCATTATACATTTTCCAGTATAAAAAAGAAAACTCCCCTGTACAACAAGGGAGTTCCAAAAAACACTTATATTAAGGTGCAAAGACGAGGTCATAGACATGCTTCCATGTACTCCACTGGAGCACATCGCTGAATTCCCTTTTGCCGATAACGACATATCCTGCAACTAATCCGCCGGCGAGCGCCGCAATCAGCAGGAGAGGAATCAGAAACCACTGGGTTAACGTCCATTTGGATATCCCCCTCCGTTTGACCGGCTCCTGCTTCTGCTTCTGCTTGTCCTCTTCCGGCTTTGGCTTGTTCTGAGCACTCATTCCTTCACCTACCCGCGCATATTATTGGCCAGCCCAAGCATCTGGTCACTGGAGGAAAGCGCACGGGCAGCCAGCTGGTATGTGCGCTGAAGCTGCATAAGCTCCGTCATTTCCTTGCTTAAATCCACATTGGACTGCTCCAGATATCCGGAACGCACGCCAAAGGCCGTCTCTTCTCCAGCCTCACGCTGAACAAAAGCCTGCTCTTCCGTCACGCCCTCAGGCAGCACATAAAAGTTGCCGTCTACAGCCTGTAAAGCCGTCTTGCTTAGCGGCTCCACAATCATAATGGTGCCCGCAAGCTGTACGGGTTCATTCTCGCCGGTTTTGGTTAGCACCCGGCCTTTCTCATCAATCGCCGCACTGACGTTTGCCGGCACCCTGAGCGGATTACCTTCCGTGTTCAGTACAGGATTGTCCGTATTATCAACCAGTATCATCTGCTGTGCATCAGCCGGATCAGGCGTGAAATGGAAGTCCCCCTGGCGTGTATAGGCAGTACTGCCGTTGACCTGTACTCCGAACAACCCGTTGCCCTGAATTGCCAGGTCTGTCGGGTTCCCGGTTTCCTGCAGCGGTCCCTCTTCCCAGTTGCTGGTTACCGAAGCTACACGGACCCCGAACCCCATGTTGAAGCCGAGCGGCATACTGCGGCCGGGCTGGTCATAATCCTTGGACTGCTGCTGGACACGGGTCAGCACATCCTCAAAGGACCCTTCCTTGCTCTTGTAGCCGTTTGTATTCATGTTCGCAATATTATCAGCAATGATATCCAGACGCTGCTGCAGACTAGACATGGAGACGGCAGCACCGATCGTCGAATTGTTCAAAGGTTATTCCCTCCTTAATAGCTTGTATGCCTTATTCCGGCTTAAACCCGGCCTATTTCGTTGACCGCCTTCTGCAGGCTGCTGTCATAAAATTGGATAACCTTCTGATTGGCCTCATAAGCCCGGTAAGCGGCATTCATATCTACTGTCACCTGGGTAGCATCCACATTAGAGCCTTCAATGTAGCCCTGACGCAGCTGCAGATTGTCGCCCGCATCCGCATAGCGGATCTCCGCTGCATTGGCATCATCTGCGTGAAACACACCGTTACCGTCACGGATGAGCTCCTGCGGTCTGGAAACAATGCTGATGCCCAGCTTCGTTCCGGAAGGGAGTCCTGTAGCCGGGTCCAGCAGGTTGCCCAGCCCGTCCACTGCAAGATTATCTGTCGGTTCTTCCAGCACAAGCGGGTTGCCTGCAGCATCAAGCACTCTGAATCCTCCGGAGCTAAGCACTTCGCCTGTTGCATTTACAGTAAAGCTTCCGTTTCTTGTATATAAATTGTTACCTTCATTATCCTGCACAGTAAAAAAAGCCTGCGGCTGGTAAGTAACCTCGCCGTTTTCATTTACATATTTGCCCGAACCGTCAAACAGGATATTCTCCCCGGTTACCGGATCTCCAACCTGCAGATCACCTGACAGCGCAAAATCAAAGGTTTTGCCGCTTTCAATCAGATCACCCTGCAAATATTGGGAAACAGCCTGTTCAGCAAAAACCCCCGTATTGAGGCGGCCGACCTGCTTCGTTGTATCGCCGCTCATTGCCGAAATCATTACGTCGGGAAAGGACCGGGTCACAGTGTTGACCTGCTTGTACCCCGTAGTATTTAAGTTGGCAATGTTCTGCGTCGCCGTATCATGTCTGCGCTGCTGCGTAACCATGCCGGCAGCGGCCGTATATAATCCTCTAATCATGAGGGCAATTCCCCTTCCTGAATCTGCTGTTATCCCTTATATCGGCATGCTAGAATTTTTTCTTAACGGCTTTGTCCAAATTATCCAGCAGGATTCCGGTTCCCTTAACCACACAGTGCATCGGGTCCTCGGCTACCCACACCGGAACATGCAGCTCTTCGGAGAGCAGCTCGTCCAGCCCGTTAAGGAGTGCACCGCCGCCGGTGAGAACAACGCCACGGTCAATTACATCTGCCGAGAGCTCCGGCGGTGTACGCTCCAGTACAGACTTGGCCGCCGCCACAATCATTGAAACCGGGTCCCACAGCGCTTCCTTTACCTCCCCGGACGAAATGGTTAACGTCTGGGGCAGTCCGCTGACCATATCCCGGCCTCTGATGTCCATCTCGGCTTTCATGCCGCCCGGACGGACCGAACCGATAGTAACCTTAATATCCTCAGCAGTACGCTCACCTATGAGAAGCTTGTACTTCTGTTTGATATATTTTAAAATGGCCTCGTCGAACTTGTCTCCGGCAACTTTAATAGAGGAGGCGGTAACGATGTCGTTCATAGACAGGACTGCTACATCCGTCGTTCCGCCGCCAATGTCGACGACCATATTTCCGCTTGGCTGATAAATATCCATGCCCGCCCCGATCGCTGCGGCTTTGGGCTCTTCCTCCAGATATACATCCTTTGCTCCGCTCCGCTCGGCAGCTTCCCGGATTGACTTCTGTTCAACTGAGGTAATATTAGTGGGGGCACAGATCAATATGCGGGGCTTGGAGTACCAGGTACGCCCGCCCACACGGTCGATGAAATATTTCAGCATCATTTCCGTAATGGCAAAATCGGCAATGACACCGTCTCTGAGCGGACGGATTGTTGTAATATTGCCGGGAGTGCGGCCAACCATCCGGCGTGCCTGCTCGCCTACCGCAAGGACCCGTTTCGTATCACTTTCAAGTGTGACCACGGAGGGTTCATCCAGAACGACTCCCCTCCCTTTTACATGAATGAGCACATTGGCAGTGCCGAGATCGATTCCGATATCCTTGCTAAGCATAATGAAAGAGCCCCCAAAGTGTTATTTTAAATGAGTGTACCAAATTTAAAAATACCATACTTTAGGGGAAGTATACAATGCGGTAAAGCTGAATTATTGCTTAAAACCCTGAAAAGTTTATGGCTTTGAGGCTACGGCAACCTCACGTTTTTTGCCCGTCGTTTTTTTGTACTTGATCTTGGTGGCTTCTCCCCCCCGCAGATGCCGGATCGACTTATGATATTCGAGAATGTGCTTTACCTGATCCGCTAAATCCGGATTGATTTCCGGCAAGCGTTCGGTTAAATCCTTATGCACCGTGCTCTTTGAAACGCCAAATTCCTTGGCTATAGTCCGGACTGTATGCCTAGTTTCCACGATGCAGCGTCCGATTTTGATCGTCCGTTCCTTGATGTAATCGTGCACGCTCCCGCCTCCCAACTGTGGATAGTTTGGTACATTATATGAGGGGCGGGCCTATATATTCGCGCTTTCAGGGCGTGACAAGCCTGTGAGTGCCCATTTTATTTCCGGGACAGGCAGATTGGCTCCAAATTTGTTAAAATAGGACTAAAGTTGCGCTTGTGAAAATAAGCATTAAAAGTTAGAGCCCAGTAAACCTTAGGGGAAATAAATATTTTTCCGTAAAAAGAAGCAGGGAGCGCATGCCCCCTGCTTCTTTTTATATCTTTTAACGCTGGGCCAGCAGATCGGAAGGATTTACAACCTTGCCATCCTCATACACTTCAAAGTGTACATGATTGCCGAGATCCTTCTCAATTTCACTGCGTCCCGCTGTTGCCAGCGTATCGCCCTGCTTCACTTCATCGCCCTGCTTTACTTTGACCTCGCCAAGGCTCTGGTAGACGGTCTTCAGATTGCCCGGATGGGTAATCTCGACCACTTTGCCGAATACGGCAACCTCTTCGACCCGGGTCACTTCACCGCTGAGTGCAGCCTTGACGTCAAAGGTCTGATTGTCCTCACGGGCAATATCAATACCGATATTCGGCACAAAGGTATCATTGTACTGCACCATGGCGGCCACATGATTCTCTTCGGTACCATTCTCATCATAGAACGGTTTAACAACCTGTACTTCGCTTGGACTGGCTACCGGCCAGGCCAGGCTTTCTGCCGATGCGACAACCTCGAGCGCTTCCGGATCAGCCGGGGTGCCGGTTTCATTGCCGGAACCGCTGACATTCTGGGAAACTACAGCGGCGGTGTCAGGATTCAGCGGCTTCTGGCCGGCATCCTGATAGAACCACACCAAGGTTAGGATAAGAGCCGCTGCCGCCGTGTAGACTGCCGGGAATACCCAGCGTCTGGATAAAACTCTGTTCCATGAAGAAGGCTTAGCGCCTGAATCTCCCTGCTTGTTTTTGAGAGATTCATCATGGGTTTGCTTGTTTTTGTCTTGTTCATTCATAGTTTATCACCTCAGTAACCAGTGTTACCGGGCGGTTCGCTTTTATACGTATCTTTCAAGTTATTTTTTCAGAAGAGTTGAGACTTTGGTGAACTGGACTCCGCTGTAGTAGTGTTTGAGAATCCCGGTGGCGGTACCGCCTTCCTTCGCCATCCCGTTTGCCCCCCACTGGCTCATGCCCACCCCGTGTCCGTTGCCGTAGGTCGTAATCAGCACTTCATCCCCCTGCCGCTTCCAGGTGAACTGGCTGGAGCGAAGCCCCAGCTTCTCGCGCACCTCCCGGCCGGTGAAAACCGTACCGCCGATCGAGATTTCCTTGACCCGGTGGCCGTCTGTCAGTGACAGCACTACCGCCGGCAGGGCTGCGGAAGTCGAAGATACAGGCGTCGCTTTGCCGGAAGCAGCAGGCAAAGCTGCGGAAGCGTGCAGCGCTGTGTTGTCCAGCCCCAGCCTGCTGAGCAGATCCGGGATGCTGAAGCTGACCGTAACTGCGAGATTGGGCGTAATCTCAAGCTCCCAGGGGCTTGCGACGCTGCGCAGATAAGGAACGGCTACACTCCAGTAATCCTCCGAGTTTTCGGTATAGCCTCCGCTGGAGGCGAAGAAGGACGCCGTAATCGGCTGTCCCTTATAGGTCATGATCACTCCGCGCGTCTCAAGGACCGCGCGGCGCAGCTTGGCCAGCTCGGTGCTCCTGCCGCCGAGCGCCCAGTCCCGTTCCAGCACCGCCTGCGAGACGTAAGCCTGATGGGTTACCGTATCGCTGACATCGGCCTCAGGAACGGGCACCCCGCTGTGGTCGCCGGCCAGCAGACGGCGGACGATAAAGGTCCGGGCGGCCACGGCCTGCGCTTTGAGCGCTTCGAGCTCAAAGTCCGCCGGCATCTCGGCCGCCAGCACGCCGCTGACGTAGTCCTCCAGCGGCAGGGTCTCTATTTGTCCGCTCTGCGACAAATAGACGGTCACTTCCGGCTGCGGGGCCTCCGCAGCAGCCGCTGCCGGCGACGCCGGCGAGGCCGGCGAGGCCGTGGCCTGCGGCACGGCCTCCGGGGCTGGCTCATGTCCCCCGCGCAGCGGGACAAGAGCCAGCGGCAGCAGCAGCCCCGCGAGCAGCGGGGCTGCCAGCCAGGCGGCGGGGGCGAGCCGCCTGATCCGGGGAGCGCGCGGCTGCGCAGCGCGGCGGAACTTCATTCTGCGTTTCAGGTAGCGGAACTCTCTCATCTCTTCTATGGCTCCTTCCGTAGGCACTGGTGATTCTTATAGATATGAATCTCCGGATGCTGCTAGAACGCTAGAGCTGATAATTCTGAGAGTAAGAGAATCCAAAATACCCCGTATGGCGGTTTTTTGAAATGGAGGCTGAATCAGGTACCCAAGCAGGGACACCTTAAATCCTATAAGAAAAAGAAGACTGCCCGCACAAAGCCGAGCAGTCTTCTGTGATAAATGAACAATAATTAGACCCAGGTCGGCTGTACCTGGAAACGCGGCTTCAGCTCTTCACTTTTCGAAGCTTCCGGCTTTACCGTTTCTTCCTTCGCAGCCGGAGCAGCAGATTCCTGCATGGAGATCCGCCAGATGTCCGCACCGAGTCCTGACAGCTTCTCAGCCAGATTCACATAACCCCGGTCAATGTGATGGGTTCCGCTGACTTCTGTTGTGCCTTCGGCAACAAGACCCGCCAAAATGAGCGCAGCCCCTGCGCGCAGGTCCGTCGCACATACCTTGGCGCCCACAAGCTGGGCATTGCCGGTTACGATGGCTGAGCGGCCTTCAATCTTAATCTCGGCGTTCATGTTGTGGAATTCGTCCACGTGCATGAACCGGTTCTCAAACACCGTCTCGGTAACGACAGAAGTACCCTCCGAGCGGAGCAGCAGCGCCATCATCTGGGACTGCATATCAGTAGGGAAGCCCGGATACGGCAGTGTCTTCAGGTCAACAGCCTTCAGCGGCTTGTCGCTGATCACGCGGATGCCGTTCTCGTCAGGAAGAATGGTCACACCCATTTCCTCCATCTTAGCAATGACAGGACCAAGGTGATCGGCAATTGCGCCCTCAACATAGACATCGCCGCCGGTAATTGCCGCAGCCGCCATATAGGTGCCTGCTTCAATCCGGTCAGGAATGACATGGTGTCTTACGCCATGCAGGCGCTCAACGCCTTCAATACGGATAACGCCGGTTCCTGCGCCGCGGACAATACCGCCCATGCCGTTCAGATAATTAGCCAGATCAACAATCTCCGGCTCCTTCGCCGCATTCTCAATTACAGTAATACCTTCCGCAAGTGCTGCAGCCATCATTATATTTTCAGTTGCGCCTACGCTGGCCACATCCAGATAGACCTTGGCTCCGCGCAGACGGCCGTTTGATTTGGCTTCAATGTAGCCCTGACCCAGGCTGATTTCTGCTCCCAGAGCTTCGAAGCCTTTGAGATGCTGGTCTATCGGTCTTGTTCCAATCGCGCAGCCGCCGGGCAGTGAAATCCGGGTATGACCCATACGGGACAGCAGCGGGCCCATGACTAAGAAAGATGCACGCATTTTGCGCACCCATTCATAAGGCGCTTCGCAGGAAGCTATGCTTCTTGCATCGACCTCGATGATATCGTTCTGGTATGTAACACCCGCACCCAGAGATTCCAGCACTTTACTGATTGTCATTACATCGTCAAGCGGAGGAGCGTCGACAATAACGCTGACTCCTTCTTCTGCCAATAGAGAGGCGGCTATGATCGGTAGTACGGAATTTTTTGCGCCGCTAACTTTCACGCTCCCGGTCAATCTGTTGCCACCGCGGACGATAAATTTGCTCATTTCGGTTTCCCTCCGCGTCCATTATTTCTGAAATTAATTTTGAAGGTAAGATGCATCTGTTAAAATATCGGATATTCCGTCATTGCGCCCGATGTGCGGGCACGTTCCTTAAACATCAGTGTTGACATAATAAAACCTTATTATTCGACACCTTTTTTACCGCTTGGGTCTATGACAGATATAACCAAACCTCCTGTCATTAAAACATGTTGCGGATCTGCCCGCTCCAGCCCAGATAATCCAGCAGAAAGCCGGCCACGAAGTGACCAAGGACGATTGCCAGCAGCAAATGCAGCAGTCTGCCCTGCGGGCTCTTGGGATATCTTATGACCAAATCGAGCTTAAGGTTCTGAAGTGCCCACCAAGATAAGACTACACAGAGTAAAGAAACGATCATGGATACCAGACCGCTGGTACCGACCGCACTGGACAAATCTTCAACCAACAATTGTTCCATTGAAACCCTCCGTGTAAGTTACTTGGAAATCGACTCTTATATCATACTTGCGCAGGTCAAAAGAATCCAGTACTTTTACAAAGTTTTAAACATTACATGCCCAGATAGCCTGGATTGTTACGAGAATTTCATAATCAGCAGTAATTCTCAATAAAAAAAAAGCGGACAAGCCTTGGGCTTGACCGCTGATTCACTACTGTTGTCCTTTTCCGGTAGACACTTTAATCCGCGTAACTGCGCGCTGAAGCGCCAGTTCTGCACGGCGGTGATCAATCTCATCCTGTTTACTGCGGGACTGTAGGCGGCGCTGGGCGCGTTCTTTGGACGCCTCGGCACGTTCTACATCGATGTCCTTAGGCAGCTCGGCGCTTTCTGCCAGCACGGTCACTTTGTCTTTGTGCACTTCCACAAATCCGCCGTGAACAGCGATAGTGGTTGTAACGCCGTCCGCTTTGACAGTGAGCGGAGCAACCTGAAGCGGTGTCACCAGCGGAATATGTCCCGGCAGAATGCCCAGCTCCCCGTTGGCTCCGCGTACCGTCAGGCTATTCACCTGCTTGGAGAAAACAAGACGCTCCGGTGTGACAATTTCAAGCAGAAAGGTATTCACTTTCATTCCTCCTAAAAGCTTAACTTCGTTAAGCTCGCATCGAAAGCATAGGCTTAAGCTTTACGAAGTAAAGCCCGCTACCCGAAGCATGCTCTTGCCAGAATTACATGGATTTAGATTTTTCAACCGCTTCTTCAATCGTACCGACAAAGAGGAATGCTGCTTCCGGAAGATCATCATGCTTACCGTCCAGAATTTCTTTGAAGCTGCGTACAGTTTCCTTGATCGGCACGTATTTGCCCTTGAAGCCGGTGAATTGCTCAGCTACGTGGAAAGGCTGGGACAGGAAGCGTTCAACTTTACGGGCACGGGCCACGATAACCTTGTCTTCCTCGCTCAGCTCATCCATACCGAGAATTGCAATGATATCCTGAAGCTCGGTATAGCGCTGCAGCAGCTGCTTAACGCCCTGTGCCACGTTGTAGTGCTCTTCGCCGACAATTTCCGGAGCAAGGATACGCGAGCTGGATGCCAGCGGATCTACCGCAGGGAAAATCCCCTTCTCGGAGATTTTACGCTCAAGGTTAGTTGTTGCATCCAAATGGGCAAACGCAGTAGCCGGAGCCGGGTCAGTATAGTCATCCGCCGGTACATAGATCGCCTGGATCGAAGTAACGGAACCCTTCTTGGTAGAAGTGATACGCTCCTGCAATTGGCCCATTTCTGTAGCCAGTGTAGGCTGGTAACCTACCGCGGAAGGCATACGGCCGAGCAGGGCGGATACTTCGGAACCCGCCTGGGTAAAGCGGAATATGTTATCGATAAAGAGCAGCGTATCGCGGCCTTCCACATCGCGGAAGTATTCCGCCATAGTCAGCCCGGTCAGAGCTACACGAAGACGTGCGCCCGGCGGCTCATTCATTTGTCCGAAGACCATCGCCGTTTTCTTGATAACGCCGGAGTCCGTCATTTCATGATACAGGTCATTACCTTCACGGGTACGTTCACCAACACCCGCGAATACGGAGATACCGCCGTGCTCCTGCGCGATGTTGTTAATCAGTTCCTGGATCGTTACGGTTTTACCAACGCCGGCACCGCCGAACAGTCCGATCTTACCGCCTTTGGCGTAAGGGGCCAGCAGGTCGATAACCTTGATGCCTGTTTCCAGAATTTCTGCCTGGGTTGACAATTCATCAAACGTCGGAGCCAGACGGTGAATCGGATTGCGCTCTGCAACCACATCAGCACCGTTATCAATAGGATTACCCAGTACGTTAAATACGCGGCCAAGCGTGGCTGCGCCGACAGGTACGGAAATCGGTCCGCCGAGGTCAGTAACCTCAAGGCCGCGTACTAATCCGTCTGTGGATGACATAGCAATACAACGTACGAGATTGTCACCCAGGTGATTGGATACCTCTAGGGTCAAATCAATGCTGCGGCCGTTTGCCAAGCTGGTTTCAATCCTGATAGCGTTGAAAATCTCGGGCAGCTGGCCGCGTTCAAATTCAATATCGACAACCGGACCCATAATGCTTACAACGCGTCCTTTGTTCATCTTATTATTTCCCTCCTCGAAAGCTGTTGCATTGAGAAGAAACGGACTGCCTTCACCTGCGGCTTAGGCCCCCGTTTCCTGATCTTTAAGACTGCGCGTTCGCTCCGGCTACAATCTCGGTAATTTCCTGGGTAATTGCTGCCTGACGGGCACGGTTATACGTAAGCCTGAGTTCACCGATCATCTTCGACGCATTCTTCGTCGCACTGCCCATGGCTGTCATTTTCGCACCCAGCTCACTGGCCTTACCATCCAGAACTGCACTGTAGATCAGTGTTTCTGCATATTTCGGAAGCAATACTTCGAGCACGCCTTCCGGTGAAGGCTCATATTCGTAGTTTGCACTTGGTCCCTGATGTTCCGCGCCGCCCACAGTATCCATAGGAAGCAGACGGTCAATCGTCGGCACCTGGCTGATTGCATTGACGAACTGGTTATAGCAAATGTACAGCTCGTCGTAGACACCCGTTTCAAACTGCTTAACCGCAGAATAGGCAATCGATTTGATGTCAGAGAACTTAGGCGAATCCGACATCTCGGTTACTTCCTCCACTATCGGATATTCACGGCGGCGCAAGAAGTCACGGCCTTTACGGCCAATTACGAACAGGGCGTACTCATCCTTGGATTTATGCTTTTCTGCCAGCAGCATTGTCAGCTTACGCAGAATATTGGCATTGTACCCGCC
Organism: Paenibacillus camerounensis; assembly: GCF_000723885.1. Lineage (GTDB taxonomy): Bacteria > Bacillota > Bacilli > Paenibacillales > Paenibacillaceae > Paenibacillus_AQ > Paenibacillus_AQ camerounensis. The sequence continues at coordinate 18,617 of NZ_CCDG010000003.1, read as the reverse complement.
GGCGAGACCTCTGTCGGAGGTGACAATAAGATACGCGGTCTTTTTCACAGGACGGCTCACCAGCATCGGATGCGTCACATCCTGGGTGCTGGAAGCAATACTCGATACGACCTCTTTCAGCTTCTCCGAGTAAGGACGGGCAGCCTCAGCCTTCTCCTGCGCCTTGCGCAGCTTCGATGCAGCTACCATCTCCATTGCCTTGGTGATCTGTCTGGTGTTTTGAACGCTTTTAATCTGACGTTTAATATCACGCATGCTTCTTGCCATGATTTTCACCACCTTAAAGCTTTGACGAAGTCAAAGCTATCTTCGTAAGCATTAGCTAAGCTTTGACGAAGTCAAAGCTATCTTCGTAAGCATTAGCCAAGCTCCGGCGTACACCGGAACCCGGTTCAGACTGTTATTCTATGTGTATTAACGATTAACTGGTCGCAAAGCCTCTTTTGAACTTCTCAATAGCTTCTTTAAGCGCAGCTTCGTTATCAGCAGTTAAGTCTTTGGTATCCGTGATCGATTGAACAATCCCAGCCCCATTCGATTCAACAAAAGCCAGGAATTCCTTCTCAAAGCGTCTTACGTCTTTGACCGGAATATCATCGAGATGGCCTTTTACAGCTGTATACAGGCTGACAACCTGATGTTCTACAGACAGCGGCTGGTTAACGCCCTGCTTAAGAATCTCCATCATCCGGGCACCGCGGTTCAGACGGGCCAGCGTGGATTTATCAAGATCGGAGCCGAACTGGGAGAACGCCTGAAGCTCGCGGTATTGGGCAAGATCCAGACGGAGCGAGCCGGCAACCTTCTTCATCGCTTTAATCTGTGCAGATCCGCCTACGCGAGATACCGAGATACCTACGTTAATGGCTGGACGCTGACCAGAGTTAAACAGGTCGGATTCAAGGAAGATTTGGCCGTCGGTAATCGAAATTACGTTCGTAGGAATGTAAGCCGATACGTCGGAAGCCTGTGTTTCGATGAATGGCAATGCGGTTAACGAACCGCCGCCAAGCTCATCGCTAAGCTTAGCCGCACGTTCAAGCAGACGGGAATGCAGGTAGAATACGTCACCCGGGAAGGCTTCGCGGCCCGGTGGACGGCGGAGCAGCAGGGACAATTCGCGGTAAGCCGAAGCTTGCTTCGAAAGGTCATCATAGATTACGAGAACGTGCTCGCCCTTATACATGAAATATTCGCCCATTGCACAGCCCGCATATGGAGCGATGTACAGCAGCGGAGACGGCTCGGAAGCAGATGCAGTTACAATGATTGTGTATTCCAGCGCGCCATGACGGCGGAGGGTTTCAACAACCTGTGCAACTGTAGATTGTTTCTGGCCGATGGCAACATAGATACATTTCATACCGTTGCCCTTTTGGTTAATAATTGCATCAATTGCAATCGCAGTTTTACCTGTCTGACGGTCACCGATAATAAGCTCGCGTTGTCCGCGGCCGATCGGCACCATCGCGTCGATGGCTTTAAGACCGGTCTGCATTGGTTCATGGACCGATTTACGGTCGATAACGCCCGGGGCGTTGTTTTCTACAGGACGGAACTCCGTTGTAGCAATCGGCCCCTTGCCGTCCAGCGGCTGGCCCAGTGCATTTACAACGCGGCCCAGCAGAGCTTCGCCTACAGGCACCTGCATAATCTGTCCCGTACGCTTTACTTGGTCGCCTTCACGAATCGCTGTGTACTCACCCAGAATAACAACACCGACGTTGCTTTCTTCCAGATTGAGCGCCATGCCCACTACTCCGTTGGAGAACTCCAGCAGCTCTCCTGCCATCGCGTTTTCCAGACCGTAGACACGGGCGATACCGTCGCCGACTTGAATGACGGTGCCGATCTCGGCCACTTCAATATCGGCTTTATATTGCTCAATTTGACTTTTGATCAAACTGCTGATCTCTTCAGGTCTAATGCTCAATATCCTCACCCCTATCTTCTATGCTTATCATTAAAAGATTTCTCGAGACGTTCAAGCTTGCCGGACAGGCTGCCGTCATACAGCGTATCGCCGATAACAACCTTTAGCCCGCCAAGAAGGCTTGGGTCAACGAGATTCGTAACCCGGATCTTGCGGTTTGTAAGCTCGCTGAACTCCTGCGCCACTTGATTCTGTTCTTCCTGGCTCAGCGCATATGTGGAGTACACCGTTGCATCACCGATACCCAGAGCTTCACCTTCAATTTTGATATAGGCTTCCAGCAAGTCGGCAAACATATCGGTTCTGCCCCGCTCTACCAGCAATTCAACGGTGTTGATCACCGTTTCGGAGAGCTTATCCTGAAGTGCGGTGCGCAGCACCTTCAGCTTATCGGACTGTGAAATCCGCGGCGCAAGAATGAACCGTTTGACCTCTTCATCAGAATGAAGCACCGTGACAAGTGTCTTAAGCTGCTCTTCGACTTCAAGCGTATTGCCCTTCTCCACCGCTGCACTGTACAGTGCTTTGGCGTAACGCTTGGCAACTACCGCACTGCCGCTCATGACCGGCCTCCTACCTCTTTGAGGTACTGGTTAACAAGCTGCTCCTGTTCACCGTCAGCCTTAACTTCTTTTTCAAGAAGCTTGGATGCGATGCGGACCGAAGCGGATCCGAGCTCGCTGCGCAGTGCTTCCACTGCCTTGTTCTTTTCGTTAGCAATATCACGGACAGCCTCGTCTTTCAGACGGGCAGCCTCGCCCTTAGCCTGATCGATCAGCTTATCAGCCTGGTTAAGGCTGGTAGCCTGCGATTGCTGGATAATCTGCTGAGCCTCTTCGCGCGCTTTTTGCAAAGCCTGCTTCTGCTCTTCTACATAAGCGACCGCCTGCTCCCTGGTCTTAGCTGCTTCATCCATCTGCTGCAGCACAAGCTCACGGCGTTTCTCCATGATTCCGAACAATTTGCTGAAAGCAAATTTGCTGAGCAGGAAATACAGGATTGCAAATGCGACAATTGAAAATACTATGTTGGTCCATACTATAGTCACTGTGGTCACTCCTTTCCGTTACCGCGGTGTGCGGATATATACAAAAGTAAGGCGCGGATGGCACAAGCCCTCCCCGCCAAACCGTAGGAACGGTTTATTATGAAAACATGATCAAGAATGCGATAACCGTTGCCGCCAAAGGAATAACTTCTACGATACCTACACCGATAAACATTGTAGTCTGCAGTGCGTTACGGGCTTCCGGCTGACGGGCGATGGATTCAACCGTTCTGCTGACGATCATACCGTTACCAAGACCTGCGCCGAGTGCGCCCAAACCAACCGCGATTGCTGCTGCCAAAAATTCCATTGAAAATATCCTCCTTTAATTTCGGTTCATTTTTTTGTGTTTTTAATGATATAAAAATCTCCCGCAGATGCTGCCCGGCATCAGCCGTTCAGCCCGCGTTAGTTCATTAATGCGCTTCTTCTTCGTGAATCGTCATCTGTGCGATGTATACCATCGTCAGAATCGTAAAGATAAAGGCCTGGAGCGCCCCGACGAAAATACTAAAGCCCTGCCAGACTGCCAGGAACGGTATACTCAATATTCCCAGCTTAAGAATTACAGTAATCAGAACCTCACCGGCAAAAATGTTTGCGAACAAACGAATCGCCAGCGCGACCGGCTTAGCCAGGTTCTCGATGATGTTCAGCGGCAGGAAAATCGGAAACGGCTCAATGTAGTGCTTGAAATAATGTTTGCCGTTCTGCTTAATGCCCAGATAGTTCATCAGTACGAAAACGATAATCGCAAGTCCGGCCGTAATGTTGATGTCTGCTGTCGGTGACTTATACCAGAGCAGCTCAACATGTTCACCGTGTGAGAGATTTTTGGTCGCATCAATTACGTGTCCAAAAATGGTCACCGGCTCATGGGCCTCAGTGATAAAGGAAAAAGGCAGACCCAGGAGATTGGAGACAAAGATAAACAATATCAGCGTCAATCCCAGTGATATGTAAGGCTTGCCCTTCTTCAGGTCCATTGCACTGCTGATAACCCCTTGTACGAACTCGACTACCCACTCCATAAAGTTCTGGAGTCTTGACGGATTATCGACAGACAGGTTGCGGACCGACAGCATCACCAGTACAAAAACGATAACGGAACTGATTAGCAGTGTCAGTACAGCAGATAAATCAATTGGTATGCTGCCAAGATAGATTATTGGCATTTCATGCATGGTATCATCCCCCTTTCCCTTTAATCTTACATCTTGTTCTTTACACTTAAATATATCCCTACCGGAATAGAGAGAAGCTGGGGAATAAAGATTCCAGCAATAGTAGCCTCCAGCGAGAAATGCTCAATCTTGACCGAGAACATAGTGACCAGGATGGCAAAGCTGATCCGTGTGACAAACCCCAGACTGAAAGCCTTCCCCTCATTATTCGCAACCGATTCAGCCACCCGCCGCACCTTTACGGCCAGATAACGGAAATTCACTATACCCGCAACCAAACCGAGTGTCATCCCTAGTGTGACTGCACGGGTTTCATGATGAAGAGCATATCCCATCAGCAATCCTGCCATGAGTACAAATGTGACCCTTGTTACGGCATTGATCATGGGAGTCATATTATCCATTTTGCTCCCCCAGAAATTTTTTGATTAACAGGGCGACGTTGATAATTCCCAGAGCCATACCGGAAATCGCGCCGATCGCAACCCAGAATTCGGGTCCGTCAATCATGCGTTGAAGCCACCTTGCTGCAAATATACCTATAATAATGTAAGCGGCAAGCAAAGTGCCTGCACTTGCAATTACCAGAGCGGTTTTTCCCAGTCCGGCCTCGCGCTTCGGCTCTTTCATAGGCTACAATCCCAACTAATTTTACTGAATATCCCGACTCTTTGTCAATTCACCGAAAATTGCTCAAAATCGCATGAAAACATGAAAATAATCACAGCAAAATCATTCAAAACCATACAAACCGTACAGTTTCACTGTATGCTGAATTTTCATTTTCGTATATTAGTAATTTTAGCCTTTATCCTCATTTGTGAACATTTTATGAAATTCTTCTGGACGATCGGCATTCACACCAAAATGGTGCTTAATCGCATTGACAATTCTTTCAGAAGCTTTGCCGTCTCCATACGGGTTGGCGGCCCGGCTCATCGACTGGTACAGCGTCTGATCAGTCAGCAGAGCATGTGTCCGTTGATACACCTTCTCCTCGTCCGTCCCCACTAGCTCCAACGTTCCGGCCTCGATCCCTTCCGGGCGTTCGGTCGTATCACGCAGCACAAGTACAGGAACTCCAAAGGAAGGAGCTTCCTCCTGCAGGCCGCCGGAATCGGTCAAAATAAGGTGGGTATGCGGATAAAAATTATGCAGGTCAACAACATCCAGCGGATCAATCAGCTTGATTCTCGGGTGTCCGCCCAGGATCTCATGTGCCGGCTCCTTAACTGCAGGGCTCGGATGCACAGGATAAACAATGGCCACATCTTCGAATTCATCAGCGATTCTTTTGACTGCACGGAAAATATGACGGTGCGGTTCCCCTTGGGACTCCCTGCGGTGCGCCGTCATCAGAATAAGTCTTTTTCCCTTTGCAAAATCAAGCACAGGATGCCGGTAATCCGGCTGTACGGTATATTGAAACACATCGGTTACGGTGTTGCCTGTGATATAGATACTTGACTCCTTTTTGTTCTCGTGTCTCAAATTTCCTGCTGACCAGTCTGTAGGAGCAAAATGCAAATCAGCCAAAACACCAGTCAGCTGGCGGTTCATTTCCTCCGGATAAGGAGACAGCTTGTTCCATGTCCGAAGTCCCGCCTCCACATGTCCTACCTGAATCTGCTGCAGGAACGAAGCATAGCTGGCCAGGAAGGTCGTCAGTGTATCGCCGTGCACGAGCACCAGATCAGGCTTAGCTTCGCGAAGCACCGGCTCAAGACCCTGCAGTACACGGATGGAGATTTCGTTAAGCGTCTGCCGGTCCTTCATAACGTCCAGATCATAATCAGGCACAATCTTGAATACATCCAGCACCTGATCCAAAAGCTCACGGTGCTGCGCGGTTACGCAGACCACAGAGTCAATATGCTCAGGATGTTTATTCAGTTCCAGGACAAGCGGCGCCATCTTAATGGCTTCCGGACGTACACCGAAGATCGTCATCACCTTTATCTTTTTAGCCATTTCCCCACCCCTTTCTTCTATATAGATAGCTGCATGCACAGCTATTCCTTAATACTCTGCTGCTTCTTATTTGGTTCCGTATAGACGGTCTCCCGCATCTCCGAGTCCTGGTACAATATACCCGTGATCATTCAGGTGATCATCTAGCGCCGCAACATAGATGTCTACATCAGGATGGGCAGCCTGTACAGCTGCAACACCTTCAGGAGCCGCAATCAGGTTCATCATCTTGATCTGGGTGCAGCCGCGGTTCTTAAGCGAGGTAATTGCCGCAATTGCAGACCCGCCGGTAGCCAGCATCGGATCAATCACGATCAGCTCGCGTTCCTGCACATCCGTAGGCAGCTTAATATAATATTCAACCGGCTGCAGGGTTTCCGGGTCACGGAACAGGCCAACATGCCCTACCTTTGCAGCAGGCAGCAGCTTGAGGACACCTTCAGTCATACCAAGACCGGCGCGGAGAATAGGAATCAGACCTAGCATTCTGCCCGAAATGACCTTGCTCTCTGTCTCTGCAACAGGTGTCTGTACTGTGATTGTCTCCAGCGGGATATCCCGCGTAATTTCATAGGCCATAAGCGTAGCAACTTCATCTACATGCTCTCTGAATTCTTTCGTGTTGGTCCGCACGTCGCGGATAAATGTCAGTTTGTGCTGAATCAAAGGATGATCGCAAATTACCAATTTTCCCATTTCTGTCCCTCCGGTAAATGTAAGTCTTATAGCCGCAGAAAGCGCTTTTGCCGCTCCGGTGGCTAAATCTTGTCTATTATATCATCACCGGAGGTGTATTTCACCTCCGAAGGGAAAGTAGCTGCGTAAAACTACAGTACTCCGCCCAAGCACTCCAAAGGCAGCTTTCATTGTTTCCTGCTCTTTTTTGGATATAAATCGAGCTTTAGTGTTTGCTATTTCTCATTTTTAATACCATTCACATTTTTTTCACTGTTTTTATTGAAAATTCCATGAACTTTCATGGATATTTCATGGAATTTATCGACAATTTCTGCGCTATAATTGTGAACATTATGCAACGTCCATCCCCTGATACAGAAAAAGCCTCTGCACAGACCTTCATAAAACAGTCCCTGCAGAGGCTTGGCTCCGCTCCATAATTATGAAACGGACTGAGTATTAATATTGCAGATCAGGATAGATCGGGAACTTCTCTGTAAGCTCAGCTACCTCGCGGGCCGCTTCAGTGAGTACCGCTTCGTCCTTCGGATTCTTCAGAACCTTGGCGATAATGCGGCCGATGACGGTCATCGCCTGCTCGTCCATTCCGCGGGAAGTAACCGCAGGAGTACCGATCCGGATACCGCTTGTTACAAACGGGCTGGTCGGGTCAAACGGAATGGCATTTTTATTCACGGTAATGCCGATAGAATCAAGCACCCTCTCCGCATCCTTACCGGTTATGTTCAGGTTACGGGTATCGAGCAGCATCAGGTGATTATCCGTTCCGCCGGAAACGATGTTAATACCTTCTCCGACCAGTGTTTCTGCCAGCACCTTGGCATTCTTCACCACATTTTGGGCATATGTTTTGAAGGACGGCTGCAGCGCTTCGCCGAAGGATACAGCTTTGGAAGCAATGACATGCATCAGCGGTCCGCCCTGGGAGCCCGGGAATACAGCCTTATCAATTGCAGCAGCCCAAGGCTGTCTGCACAGAATCATCCCTCCGCGCGGTCCGCGAAGTGTTTTGTGGGTTGTAGTTGTAACGAAATGGGCATGCGGTACAGGGCTCGGATGCAGTCCGGCAGCAACCAGACCGGCAATATGAGCCATATCGACCATGAACAGCGCACCGACATCATTCGCAATCGAACCAAGCGCTTCAAAATCAATCGTCCGCGGATACGCGCTTGCTCCGGCAACGATCAGCTTAGGACGGTGCTTGAATGCGGCTTTGCGCACTTCATCATAATCAATCAGGAATGTATCTTCTTGTACGCCATAGGCCACAAAATTATAGAGCAGGCCGGAGGCATTGACCGGACTTCCGTGCGTCAAATGTCCGCCGTGCGCAAGATTCATGCCCAGTACGGTATCACCGGGATTCAGAGCAGCCAGATAAACCGCCATATTCGCTTGGGCACCGGAGTGCGGCTGAACATTGGCATGCTCTGCTCCGAACAGCTGCTTGGCACGGTCACGGGCAAGGTTCTCAACGATGTCAACATCCTCACAGCCGCCATAGTAGCGCTTACCCGGATAGCCTTCAGCGTATTTGTTCGTAAGCACAGAACCCATTGCTTCCATAACAGCCTCACTAACAATATTCTCCGAAGCGATAAGCTCAATGTTGGCACGCTGACGGCTCAGCTCCAGCCCCATTGCTTCCAGTACTGCCGGGTCATTCTTGCGCAATTGTTCCATGATTTCTTACTTCCTCCCTAACGCTCATAATTTATTGTGTTCATACAAAACCTTGGCTGACTACTATACGACATTCTAATTTCCATTCCGTCAAGCTCTAATCACACTGCGGCGAACCGCTTGTCTCCGGCGTGCGGTAAACCGCACGCTCTCCGCCGATCAGCGGCGGCCTTGTGAAGGCCGCATTTACACGGGCTGAGCCGATATAGCGAAGGCTTGGCCGGAAAGGCACCGCCACCCGCCGCAAATGCATGCCGATGAGCGTCTCACCGATATCAATCCCTGCGTGGGCTTCTATCGTTTCCGCAAGCACCGGATCATTCATCAGGCTGTAGGCCGCAGCGGCCATCGAACCGCCGGCCCCCGGGACAGGCACAGCCGAAACCTCCCTGAGTCCCAGAGCTTCGAGAAGGGAACGCTCCATCACCAGCGCGCGGTTCAAATGCTCACAGCACTGATACACAGCGCTAAAGCCCCGTTCGCCGGCAATCTGGCGTATTCCCTGCAAGAGCTGCTGTGCCACTTCCAGGGCACCGCCGGTACCGATCCGTACGCCTGCAACCTCACTGGTGCTCGCTCCGACTACAAGAATTTTGCCGGGTCCAAGCCTGCCGGCTTCGGCCAACTCGCCCACTGCAGCAGCAGTTGCCGCCGCCAGGGAAAGCTCCGCACCCGCCGGAGCCTCCACCCGCCCTGATAAAGCACCTGCTGCGCGTTCTTCCGGGGAGCCCTGCTTCATGACCTCATCCATCGCTTACGCCTCCTCAAGCCTCATTCTTGCATTTTAAACAAAAAAGAGCAGTCCGCAGGTGGCTGCGGATGTGCTCTTTTGCCCAGGCGACCGGCCGTTTATTCCAGTGCTCCATCGTGGTTTCATCCACACTTGTCGCCAGTCACACCGGAACCGGGTAATATTTATTACATCTTAAAGGAAAGCGGGTGAAAAATCAACCTTCTTTACAAACGGCGTAAGGACTCCAGTTTGTCCAGCAGACTGTGGAGCGCAGTGCGGATCTCCGCAGCTGCAAGCTCATAATCCTCCCGTGATCCCCCGAACGGATCAGAGATATCAAAGCTCGGAATCCGCTGCCGGATTTCAATAATCCGCTGCAAATCCGCTGATTTCGGCTCACGGCCCAGTGCAATACTAAGCTCCGCCTCCGCATACAGGCTGTCCAGCTCACTGATATCTCCATTCACGGAGTCTTCGTTATACACATATTCCTTGAGCGTATGTGTTTTGGATACGGCTTCCGGGAAATATTGCAGCAGATGCCGTTTATGGCCGCCGGTCAGCGTAAGCACCAGATCTGCCCAATTCACCGCCTCTGCGTTAAGCTGGGTAGAGCTCATACGGTCATTAATGCCTTCCTCCTGCAGAATCGCCGCGGCGTGTCTGGACACGGAAGTGCCGGAAATGGCTGAAACGCCTGCAGACCGCACTTCCAGCTCGATGCCCCGCTCTTTCGCGAGCTTCCGCAACAGCCCTTCAGCCATAGGACTGCGGCAGGTATTGCCGGTGCAGACGAATAAAATATGCAGCATGCTTTCCACCTCCATGAAGAAATAAAATAAAATTCTGATGCCGTTATTGTATCAAAAGATGAACAGCAAGCCAAACCCCAAAAGAATGGCTCCGCCCAGTGCCTCGCCGTAATCACCAAGCCCCCGGCTGACACGTCTTCCCAGCAGCAGTCCGGCAATAGCCATGAAGCCTCCGCAGACTCCAAATGCCAATACAGTTAAGACTATGCTATTCACGAACATGCCAAGGGATACACCTACAGAGAAGGAATCAATACTCACGCTGAGCGAAATAAGCAGCATCCCCCAGAACGTGCGGTGATCCATCGGCCGGCTGATCTTCTCCTCTGTCTGAAAAGAGTTCCAGACCATGTGCCCGCCCAGTAAAACAAGCAGCCCCCCGGCAGCGTAAGTTGTTACTTGTCCCAGTAATTGGCCTACATAGTTGCCGGTGAACAAGCCCAGCAACGGCATCAACACATGAAAAAAAGCGATCAGCAAGCTGAGCTGCAGCACATGCAGCAGACGGATTCCTTTCATCCCGATCCCTACACCGAGCGAAAAGGCATCCATTCCCAGTGCAATTGCCATAATGGCAACCGTTACAATCTGGCCCCAGCCAGCATAAATCACCGCCATGCCCATACCCCCAAAATCTGAATGTCTTGTACAACAACAATATGCCGCAAGCAGGACAATCATGACTGGACAGACAGGGGATATGGCAGGCGGCCAGTCCGCCGGGGATCCTTCAACAAGAAGCCCGCACAAGTAGAAACGGCTATGCCGTCCTTCAGAGAAGGCGGTAACCGTTCCTGTGAGAAAGATAAGGATTATGGATAGCTTAAAACATATACATTCTTATATTTGCACAAAAACGGCCCCGAAAGCCGGAGCCGTATTCCTAAGAATGATTTATTTAGCGGTTCGTGCAACCGCGTTGTCAATTACATGTCCCTTATGCCCACAGCCCGCTGATCCAGTCCCATAAATTCTGCAGCATATCCCAGAGGAAGAACCGCACTTCAGGAGCTTCCCCGTCTGCACCGGCATTTGTACCTGCTGTGTCTACGGAAGCAGAGACAGTCTGAATCTTATCCGCCCCACCTGTTTGTACACTGTCCTCTGCTCCTGCCGCAGAAGCAACCCCTGTACCCTTGGCGGCAGCATCACCTGTTCCGGCATCAATGAAGCAGAGCGGCGGAAACAGCACACACCACCAGTTCTGTCCTTTACCCGCACCCAGCGTAACCCGCACCGCTTCATATTCCCCGGCCGGATATACTGTGCCCCCATACAGCTTAGTCGGAAACGGCACAACGCCAAGCTCAACCTTATATTCGTAACCGATGCCCCGCTTTTCCAGCTCCGAAGCAACCAGCTCATTTAGTTCAGGCAGATGGCTTCTGATTAACGTGCGCGCCTGTTCAAGGCTTTGCGGATCCTCAAGTCCGGATACCCACTGGTTCATCTGTTCCACAATCGCATCACGGATCTGGCGCTTGACCAGCTGATCTGCCGTTCCATCAGAGTTAGCCAGTATACGCAAACGGATCGATTGCTGCGGAATCGCAGATTCTGCTACAGCTGCATCGCTCTTCTGCCCTTCCCAAACCATCATCAGCACCATCAAAAATGAAAATAAAATAGCAGTATGCTTAAAAGTAACCCGCATGGCTTCCTGTCTCTCCGTCGTGAACCATTTCATATCCGGCAGCCCCTCTCGCTGAATCTCTTATACTCCCAGTATGTCCGGAAAGGAGAGGCGGCAAACCTATTAAACTAGTAAAAGTTTATCTCGCAGACAGACGGAGGCGACTTAGAGGCTTATTCTCAAAAATGCAGCGCAGGGACGGGCAGGTCTTCCTCCACATCCTGGCCATACAGATGCACACTCATGGCAATTCCCATACTCGCCATATTTATTAAAATGGAGGTCCCCCCGTAGCTGATGAACGGCAGGGTAATACCCGTCAGCGGCATCAGGCCGATGTAAGCGCCGATATTCTCAAGAATCTGGTACAGAAGCATCGCTACTATTCCAATAATCAGAAAAGGCCCGGCCCGGTCCTTACACTCCAGCGCAAACAGGATCATCCGGTGAATCAGGACAAAAAACAGCAGCAGCAGCACAGCAGCGCCGACAAAACCGAATTCCTCGGCAATCTGTGCAAAAATGGCATCCGAGTACAGCACCGGTATTTTATTCGACTGGACAGAATTGCCCTTCAGATAGCCCTCTCCGAGAAGACCGCCTGAGCCGATAGCGATTCTGGCATTACGCGTCTGGTAGCTGTCATCACTGCTGGCCCGCTCAGGTACCAGCCAGGGATCAAAGCGTTTAATAAAATGCTCCCGGCCGACCGTGGCACTCAAAAAATTTGTGGTCTGCTCATGATAGTTAATATAACTGTACACAAAGCCGCCCAGCAGACCGCCGGCAACCGCCAGCCCGATCAGCGCATGGGAAAGCTTAATCCGCCCAATCCATAACAGGCCGACCAGAATAACCACGAAGCTGAGGGCGTTACCCATGTCATTCTGGACAATAACAATGCAAAACGGCAGGAGCGCGACCATACTAAGCGGCACAACCTCTCGCCAGAACCGCAGCTGGCTGCGGTTCAGCCGGACCAGCAGGGCAGCAAGCGCCAGGATCAGGATCAGCTTAAACAGCTCCGCAGGCTGAAAGCTGAAGCCGCCAACCTCCAGCCAGGCTCTGGCGCCATACTTAACGGTGCCGAACAGGCTGACCATTACCAGAACCCCGATTCCTGCAATGTAGATATAGACCGCATACCGGACCAGAAGCCTGTAATCGAATAAGGACAATCCAAAAAACACGATAAAGCCCGCTGCGTAATATTGGATCATCTGAATATGCATTCCCTGCTCCGCACGGCCGTGTGTGACACTGTATATCGCCAGAATGCTGACCGCCATCAGCATAAGCAGTACGATTACTATAACCCCGTCTATTTTTTTGATTCTCTGCAGCATCAGGCAAGCTCCTATCTGACACGAAATGAGCATCTTCCATATATTCCACAAAAGAATATCTAAAGGAAGAAACTTCTAGTCTCCATATTAGATCATGCTGCAGTATAAATTCAAATGTCCAAGGATATACAGCAAAAATGAATGCACGCCTATTCATAAAAAAACTGCCGGAAGCCCCATCACATGAGGCCCGGCAGTCTGCTCGCCAGAATCAGTCTTTAGTTACCCCTGCTTCGCTGCAGCGGGATAGGCTGCAGGAGCCGGCAGGTCTTCTTCCACTTCCTGTCCATGCAGGCGGACGCTCATCGCAAGGCCGATGCTTGCCATGTTAATCATAAGCGAGGTGCCCCCGAAGCTGATGAACGGCAGGGTGATCCCGGTGAGCGGCATAAGCCCGATGAAGGCCCCGATATTCTCAAAGACCTGGTACAGAATCATCGCCACAATCCCGACAATCAGGAACGGACCGCCGCGGTCCTTAGACTCCAGCGCTATCAGAATCATCCGGTGGATCAGGATGAAATACAGCAGCAGCAGCAGCGCAGAGCCGATAAATCCAAACTCTTCGGCAATCTGCACAAAAATGGAGTCAGAATACGTATACGGCACACGGTCGGTCTGCACCGAGCTGCCGTTCATATAGCCCTCCCCGCTCATACCGCCCGAGGCAATCGCGAGCTTGGCATTTTTGGTGTGGTAGCTGGCTTTGGCGGTCGCTTTTTCAGGGACCAGCCAAGGGTCAAACCGCTCTACCCAGTGCGAACGGCCGATATCCGTCATAAACGTCTTCAGCTGATCATGATAGTGGATATAGCTCATAATTCCGGCGACAGCTGCGCCTATAACAATTAGTACTGCTATCAGGGCATGTGAAAATTTGATGTTACCGATCCACAGCAGTCCTGCCAGAATCACAATATAGGACAAGGCATTCCCGAGATCGTTCTGGCTGATGACAATGATGAACGGAAGCAGGGTGAGCAGCGTCAGCGGCACAATATCCTTCCAGAACATCAGCTTGTTCTTATTCTTGCGGACCAGCACTGCCGCCAGAAACAGAATCAGAATCAGCTTAAAGAGCTCCGCCGGCTGCAGGCTCAGCCCGCCGACATTCAGCCAGCCCTGCGCACCGTTCTGCGTTTTGCCGACAAAGCTGACCAGCACCAGAATGCCGACCCCTGTTATATAAATATACAGCGCATATTTGATAATCAGCCGGTAGTCGAGAAAGGTCAGCCCTAAAAAGGCTATAAGGCCCAGCACATAAAACCGGATCATCTTCATATGCATCCCGTCCAGGCCGTCTCTTCCATGGGTCACACTATATATGGAGAAAATACTGATAACCATCAGCATTAATAGAACAACTACGATAACGCCGTCAATCTTCTTGATCTTCTGAAGCATATCCTGTCTCCTTACTCGTCACTTAAGCTTCCGGTTCCTGCTTACACGGCAGTCCGCTGATTATATTGTAAAGGAAGGAGCAGCAAAAATACAATTTCACCGCCGGCTGTTCCTCTAACAGCGCGGCGGTGAAATACATAGGCAGATGAGGGTGAGGCTTGTACGCGGCGGGATGAAGCTTAATGCGCGGTGCCGGGCTCACGTATGTTGACTGCACTAACGCGCGATGCCCAGCTCACGGCGGAATGACATTCAGCTCTCACAGTGAGCGGATCACACACGGGGATGGCGCTAGCGCGCGATGCCCAGCACGTGGCGGGGGATACCGGCGAGATCGTCAATAGTGACGATCTCGTTCCAGTGGCCCGCCGCGCGCAGCAGCGCGGCCACTTCGCCGGCCTGTCCCTGGCCGAGCTCAAAGCCGACCAGGCGCGGGGCTGCCGGCAGCAGCGGCAGCAGCTCCATCATGCGGCGGTACGGGTCGAGCCCGTCGCCGCCGCCGTCCAGAGCCGTGCGCGGCTCATGGTCGCGCACCTCGCGCTGCAGCCCGGCGATATCACCGCCGGGGATGTACGGCGGGTTGGAGACGAGGATATCCGTCTCCATCCCCGCAAACGGCTCGAGCAGATCGCCGAGCCGCAGGTCCACAGCCGCGCCATGCCGCAGGGCATTGCGCGCGGCCACGGCCAGTGCGCCGGGCGAGATATCGCCGGCTGAGACCCGCCACGCCGGCGCTTCGGCCGCCAGCGTGACGGAGATGGCCCCGCTGCCGGCGCCGATGTCGACGGCGGCCAGCGGCCGCGGCTGGTACGCGCCAGCCGCTTCAGCCGCCGCAGGTCCGCCCGCAGCATGCGTACCGGTCCGCACCCCGCCGTCCGGCGCATGCACGAGCCCGTCCGGCCACAGCTCCGCGCCGTACTTCAGAATAGCCTCGACGAGCAGCTCCGTCTCCGGCCGCGGGATCAGCACGTCCGGTGTCACCTCGAACGCCCGGCCGTAAAATTCCTGCTCGCCGGTAATATACTGCACCGGCTCACCGGTAGCCCGGCGGCTGACCACCGCTTCCCAGGCGTCCTTAAGCGCCGCCGGAAAAGGGTCCGACAGCGCCATATAATAGGCGGCTCCGCTTACGCCCAGCACATGCTCCAGCAGCAGCTGGCTGCTGCGCTGCGGCTCGTTGCACCCGCTTTTGTCCAAAAAAGAAGAAGCCTCCGCAAAGGCTTCCCGGATGCTTTGCACATGAGGCATGACATATAAGCCGTGTTTCAAAGCATTATTCTCCTTTTTCCATCAATTCTGCCTGCTCGGCAATCGACAGCGCCGAAATGATGTCTGTAATCTCCCCGTTCATGACCTGCTCCAGACGGTGCAGAGTCAGGCCGATCCGGTGATCCGTTACCCGGCTCTGCGGGAAATTGTACGTACGGATCCGCTCACTGCGGTCACCGGTACCCACCTTGCTTTTACGTTCCCCGGCATACTTTGCTTCCTCTTCCTGACGCTTCACATCGGAGATCCGGGCACGCAGTACCTGCAATGCCTTCTCTTTGTTGGAGTTCTGTGACTTTCCGTCCTGACAGGTAGCTACGATACCGGTAGGAATATGGGTTACGCGCACAGCAGATTTAGTCGTATTAACGGACTGTCCGCCCGCTCCGCTGGAGCAGAACGTATCCACGCGAATGTCTTTATCATGAATCTCAATTTCAAAATCTTCCGCTTCCGGCATCACCGCTACCGTTGAAGTGGAGGTATGAATCCGTCCGCCGGATTCGGTGGCCGGAATACGCTGTACACGGTGTGCGCCGCTTTCGTACTTCATCTTGCTATACGCACCGCGGCCGTTAATCAGGAAAATAACTTCCTTGAAGCCGCCAAGGTCATTCGAGTTCACATCCATCAGCTCAACGCGCCAGCCCTGGGTATCGGCATAACGGGTGTACATCCGGTACAGGTCAGAGGCGAACAGCGCCGCTTCATCCCCGCCGGCTGCGCCGCGGATTTCGACGATTACGTTCTTGTCGTCATTCGGATCCTTAGGCAGCAGCAGGATACGGATCTTCTCCTCCAGCTCAACCTGGCGCGAGGAAAGGTCATCAATCTCCATCTTGACCATTTCCTTCATTTCATCATCAAGCTTCTCGGCCTGCATCATCTTGGCTGCCTCGAGCTCTTCCATTACATTTTTATATTCAGCATAGGCCTCAAAGGCCGGCTGCAGATCAGATTGTTCTTTGGAATAGTCCCTCAGTTTCTTACTGTCGTTTGCAACATCCGGGTCACAAAGCAGTTCACTGAGTTTCTCATAGCGGTCCGCCAATGATTGCAATCGGTCCAACAACAAGGGAATTCACCTCTCCTGGTTCAATATATTTCGCTTAAATACTTAAAATTACAGGTTACAGCAACAATAGATATACGACTTTATATTATAGCACCGTTCTTGTCAGTTGGCTACAGTACAGCCTGCTGAATACGTATATCTTTGCAAAAAAAGTTCCCGGCCGCCCTATAGTATGCAGAGCCCTTTGTAATTTATTCCGCCCGCCCTACAAAAAGAAGCCATTTCAGCAGCGGATACCCGCCGCAAAAATGGCCTCTCTAACTTTAAGCGCTAGCTGCTGTGCAATTTACACATTGAAACGGAAATGCATAACATCGCCGTCCTGAACCAGATATTCCTTGCCTTCGAGGCGCAGCTGTCCGCGTTCCTTGGCACCGTTCATAGAACCTGCAGCGAGAAGGTCGCTGTATGCCACAACCTCGGCACGGATAAAGCCGCGTTCGAAGTCGGTATGGATAACACCGGCAGCGCCAGGCGCCTTGGTTCCTTTGCGGATCGTCCAGGCCCGGACTTCCTGCACGCCTGCTGTGAAGTAAGTATACAGTCCAAGCAGCTTATAAGCCGCTTTGATTAGACGGTTCAGACCGGATTCCTGCAGGCCCAGCTCTTCGAGGAACATTTCTTTGTCTTCGCCTTCCAGCTCGGCAATTTCAGCCTCAACCTTGGCACTGATCGGCACGACTTCAGCATTCTCAGCGGCTGCAAATTCACGGACCTGCTTAACGTACGGATTCTCCTCAGCCGTTGCCACTTCATCTTCGCCCACGTTAGCAGCGTACAGCACCGGCTTCAGGGTCAGCAGGTGCAGATCGCGCACGATCAGCCGCTCGTCATCCGACAGCTCCAGGCTGCGCGCAGGCTTATCTTCATACAGAGCTTCCTTGACGCGCTCCAGTACTTCAACCTCCTGGGCGTATTTCTTGTCGCCGCCCTTGATATTTTTGCGGGAACGCTCAATGCGCTTCTCCACGCTCTCAAGGTCAGCCAGAATCAGCTCCAGATTAATCGTCTGGATGTCGCTGATCGGATTAACTTTGCCGTCTACGTGGGTTACATTCTCATCCACAAAGCAGCGTACCACATGCACAATCGCATCCACCTCACGGATGTGGGCGAGGAACTTGTTGCCCAGGCCTTCGCCCTTGCTCGCTCCGCGTACCAATCCGGCAATATCAACAAATTCAAAGGCAGTCGGAACCGTCTTGTTCGGCTGCACCAGCTCAGTCAGCTTATCAAGGCGCTCATCAGGTACTTCCACCACACCGACATTCGGGTCAATGGTGCAAAACGGATAGTTGGCGGATTCCGCACCCGCTTGTGTAATTGCATTAAACAATGTGGATTTACCAACGTTTGGCAGTCCAACGATACCAGCTTTCAAAGCCATTTATATGACAACTCCTATTTTCGGTTGTATTGATCCATCGCATCATTACCGACCTGTGATCTAAACCATTATATATTAGAACAAAACTGCCAGCAACAGCGGATGTCCCGGCGGTGTGTCAGAACAAAGGCAAGCTGTGCCCGGGACATGCCCGTTTGATTACGCCTGCCCGAACGCTAACAGACTCAGAAGGTCTTATTCCGCCAGAATCCCCTTTGCCGCAGGCTAGCGGACTCCGGCGCTCTTAACTACTGAAATCTCCCCCGGCTGCAGCTATTGAAGAGTATATAAGAGCGATGTCGTCCGTGAGCGCTGCCGGATCTTTGCTTCAGCCCCTATGCAGGAACAGATCCACCCGAAGGGTGGATCTATATAGAGTATTGAAATAGCGAATATAGGCACATACCCTGGCCTAATGTATGCGAAAAAACGAA
>NZ_CCDG010000002.1 GCF_000723885.1 Paenibacillus camerounensis | reverse complement strand
ATTATGAAATTGACTCCAAAATACACTTATACTAAAAAAAGAATGTGATGGTGCTGCAGGCTGACCGATAAATATGCCGGGTGAAAAATGTTGTGCGGCCTATATCGCAGCCGGATGAAAATTGCCTGCATGATGAACTGTTGAGGGCCTTATTGGTTCTTAAACAGCTCTTTCTCAACTGCTGCACCCATCTCACGGGAACGTTCAGCACAGCGGTTCACTGCGGAGATGACAGTTTCGAAGAAATCACCCTTTTCGAGTGCTTCAATTGCCGCTTGGGTGGAGCCGTTAGGTGAAGTAACCTTCTTGCGCAGGGATGCCGGATCTTCGCCGGTCTGCTGCACCATACGTGCCGCCCCCAGTACACTTTGTACGGTCAGCTCCGAGCTCTGCTCAGGCGTCAAGCCGCCGCGGATGCCTGCGGCAGTCATAGCTTCCATCATGTAATAGATGTAGGCAGGCCCGCTGCCGGAGATGCCCGTGAGAATCTCCATCCGTTCTTCTTCAATAACGGAAGTGATGCCGACTGATTCAAAAATATTCAGTCCCAGACGGCGGCCGGATTCATCTACTTCCTTGGAGAAGGCGATGCCTGTCGCGCCGAGACCGATTGTGCTTGAGGTGTTCGGCATGGTGCGTACGACCGGCTGTTGTGTGCCGAGCAGACCCTGGATCGTGCGGATAGTAATTCCGGCAATGACAGACACGATAATCTGTTCCGGCGACAGCAGAGGGGCAAGCCCGCGTAGTGCTTCAGCAGCATCCTTCGGTTTCATTGCCAGGACAATGACCTGGGCATTCTTGAGGATCTCCGTTTTTTGCTGCGGGTCGTTGCTGGCTTGTACGCCGTAACGGCTGCGCAGCTCGGCAAGCCGCTCAGTGCTGCTGCGATTGAGCATAGTGATGCTATCCGAGGCAATAACGCTGCGGGCGATCATACCCCGTACAATGGCCTCTGCCATCGAGCCTGCCCCGTAAAAGACAATCTGTTCCTTGATAAGCGGAGTGGAAGGTTGCTGACACATGTATGAGTCCCCCTAAAAGTTTTGTGAGCTTAACCTCACTGAATAATCTGCGTACAAAACTCGCTCCGTAAGCATAGCCTTAAGTTTTGTGAGCTTAACCTCACTGAATGATCTGCGTACAAAACTCGCTTTGTAAGCATAGCCTTAAGTTTTGTGAGCTTAACCTCACTGAAGGTTATCCCCGGATCTGGCCGGTTCCGCGGATTTTATATTTGCAGGAAGTGAGTGCAGGCAGCCCCATAGGTCCGCGCGCATGCAGCTTTTGGGTGCTGATGCCGATTTCGGCGCCGAAGCCGAATTCAAAGCCGTCGGTGAACCGGGTTGAGGCATTATGGTACACTGCTGCAGCATCTACCTCCTGCAGGAACCGGGCAGCGTGCTCTGCATTTTCAGTAACAATACATTCGGAATGCCTGGTGCTATATTCGTCAATGTGTCTCAGCGCCTCGTCCAGTCCGCTGACGATCCGGATATTGAGAATGTAATCATTATATTCGGTTGCAAAATCCTCTAAGGTTACTGGTACTGCCCAAGGAATCAGGGCTACTGTTTCCGGACAGCCGCGCAGCTCAACATTTACTTTGCGGAAGGCTTCTCCAAGCGCAGATAAATGCTCAGCGGCGAAGTCACGGTGGACGAGCAGGGTTTCCATAGCGTTACAGACGGACGGACGCTGGGCTTTGGCATTAAGGCTGATCTGTTCGGCCATTTCAGGGTCGCTGCCTTTATCCAGATAAGTATGGCATATGCCTGCCCCGGTTTCAATTACTGGCACAGTGGCATTAAGCACAACGTTTTGGATCAAGGAGCTGCCCCCGCGCGGAATGATTACATCCAGCAGCCCGTTAAGCTTCAGCATCTCGTCAACAGAAGAACGGTTCGGATCTTCAATCAGCTGGATGGCGTCAGCGGGTAACGAGGTTTGGGCCAGTGCCTTGTGCAGTACTTCAACGATCCTGCGGTTAGAGGAGAGGGCAGAGGAGCCGCCGCGCAGCACTACTGCATTGCCTGTCTTTAGGCAAAGTCCGGCAGCATCTACCGTCACGTTCGGGCGGGCCTCATAAATGATGCCGATGACCCCGAGCGGAACACGGATTTTTTCGATGGATAAACCGTTCGGGCGCTCAAAGGCCTCGAGTGTATCTCCAATCGGATCGGGCAGATCGGTAATCTGCTGTAAGCCTTCCGCAATGCCGTTGATCCGGCTGACATCCAGAGCCAGACGGTCGAGCATGGATTCAGGAGTTCCTGCCTTACGCCCGCGTTCCAGATCATCCGCATTAGCAGCAATTATTGACTCAGCTTCCTGCCGCAGTGCAGCAGCCATAGCAAGCAGAGCCTCATTCTTCTGATCTGTAGTTAGCCCTGCCAGTACTCCTGTAGTTTGTTTTGCCAGCGATGCTTTTTTTACAACTTCACTCATAATGTTCCCTCCTGGAAAGTGGTCTATGTTAAATAATCACATTCATTCAGATGACGGCTTTATGAATTGTGCTGCCTGCCCGGCTAACGCAGCGTGATCCATTCATCCCGGTGGATAACCTCGAGCCGGTGGACTTCGCCGAGCCTTGGAACAATCTCCCGGCTGGGCAGACCCTGTATACTGCGAAGCTGGGCGTCATCATAGTTGACGATTCCCCGTCCCAGCAAGGCCCCGTCCGGCCCAAGAACCTCCACGACATCACCGGAGTGAAAGCTTCCCTCAATCCGTTTGACGCCGACCGGCAGAAGGCTGTGTCCTCCGTGCAGCAGGGCCTCGACCGCTCCTTCATCCACATACAGGGAGCCGAGCGGTGTCGACATAAAGCCGAGCCATTGTTTTTTGACCGGCAGGGACGAGAGGGTGGTGTCAAAATAAGTGCCCTTTCCGTTTCCTGCCGCAGCCAGCCCCAGATCTCCGGGTTCGGATGCACGTCCAATGAAGACCGGCACACCGCCGCGGGTGGCAATTTTGGCGGCGTCAATCTTGGAGCGCATTCCTCCAGTGCCGACACTGGAGCCGGCTCCGCCTGCATAGGCATAAATTTCAGGTGTTATCTCCTGTATTCGGCTGAAGCGGATGGCCTCAGGGTTTTTACGAGGGTCTCCGCTGTACAGTCCGTCCATATCGGTCAGCACAAGAAGGTGCGAGGCTTTGAGCAGATTGGCAACCAGCGCCGACAGGGTATCATTATCCCCGAATTTGAGCTCATCGACTGATACCGTATCATTTTCGTTAAATACCGGGACGGCACCCTGTCTGAGCAGCTCCTCAACTGTCATCATGGCATTATTCATCGCCCGGCGGCTGCAGAAATCTGTGCGGGTCAGCAGGATTTGCGCGGTAGGCAGGCCATGCTGTGCAAAAGCCTCCTGATACGCCTGCATCAGCATCACCTGTCCGACTGCAGCGGCAGCCTGCTTCTCGTGAAGCAGCTTCGGCCGGGAAGGATAACCTATTCCGCGAAATCCGGCAGCCACTGCCCCGGAGGTTACCAGCAGCACCTCGCAGCCGTCCTGCCGCAGTGCGGCAAGCTCAGCGGCAAAGAAGGCTACGGCTTCGCGGTTTAAGCCGCCTTCAGGTCCGGTCAGTGAGCTGCTGCCGATTTTGACTACAATACGTATCGCCACTTTATCTTCACTTCCCCTTTATAAGTAAACAACAGAAAACGACAAAAAGCCCCCATCCTAAGACTGCGCAAAGGACGAAAGCATGGTTAACTTCCGCGGTACCACCTTCATTGATGAGGGATCATCCGACTTCATTCTCGTAACGGGAGTATCCGTCCTGCAGGGGCAGGCCGCTCGGGGGTAGGTTTCGGAAATATCAACCGCGGTAAATTCTCTCAGCCTTCCGGAATTTACTCTCTGCTCACGGATATAGTATTTCTTACTGGTCCCGTCTGCACGTTTCACTATTTGACAATTAGAATACCATGGCAGTGTACGGTTTGCAAAGGGAGTTCTCAGGAATATTTTTATGCGTTGCCGCATCAGCGGAATATGATGTTTATCTCCGGGCGGATCGGGTAAAGTATTACTAATCTGTTACCAGGAGGTGCATCCACTTGAGTAAAGACAGCAAGGTCGCGCAGGAACAGACGGAAAATGCCAAAGAGGCGGCGGAGTTTCAGAATCAGGCCATCCGGGATTTTGTTGAGGAACGGGCAGCGGACTCCAAAACCAGAGGACCGGTTGATGAGAGCACAGCCCGTATGCCGGATAACCAGAACAGGATGATTACCCAGCATAACCGGCAGATGTAACGATGATGTATGTGCAGACCAGGATAATAACCGGTTGACGTAAATGTGCCAGAAGAATATATGTACAGCACAAAGGCTGCCGGACTTCCGCTGATGAGCGAAGGTCCGGCAGCCTTTCCTCGTGTCCGCCGTCTTAGCTTGAAGAGCTTTATACTTCTGCAAGCCCGGCAACCGTATTTTTGAACGTTTCAATAAATACCTCCGCAGCCTTGGATAAATGGCGGCCCCTGCGGTAGGCAATGACCAGCGTGCGGCTTGGCACCGGCTCAGCCAAAGGCAGGTAGACGGGAACAAATTCGCTGCGCGGTGCGCGGGCGATGAAATGGGGCACCAGCGTAACGCCCATTCCTGTTGCAACCAGAGATTGTATGGTCTCCATATTGTTGCTCTGGAACACAACCTGCGGCTCAAAGCCGGCTTTCCGGCAGAGCTCCATGGTCATTTTGCGGAAGCCCTGGCCTTCCTTCAGGACGATGAACGGTTCGTCCTTCAGCTCCTCAAGTGATGTCCGGATCCCTGCGGCTTTGCGTGACGCCAGCGGGTGGTCAGGCGGAACAGCCAGGTCAATCCGTTCCTCTCCAAGCACTTCATAAGCCAGTGTCGGAATTTCCAGCGGGAGGGACAGCAGGCTGAGATCCGTCTGGCCGCCTGCAGTCAGCTTCTCAAGATTCATAGAAGAATCCTCAAGCAGTGAAATCTCAACCTCGCTGTAATTCTGCTTGAATACAGGCAGAACATGGGGCAGAAGATGCGCGCCGGTAATCGGCATGCTCCCGACAACGACGCGTCCTGTACGCAGCTGTGAAATATCGGACATCTCCTGGCGCAGCAGCTCAACCGCACTTAGAATCACTTCTGCCTGCTCCACAAACCGCTCTCCGGCATGGGTCAGCTCGACTGAGCTTGTGTTGCGCTGAAACAGCATTACGCCGAGCTCCTTCTCCAGCTTGGACAGCTGCTGGCTGAGTGAAGGCTGGGCTACATGCAGCTTCTCGGCGGCCCGCGAGAAGTTGCGCTCCGCTGCTATTTGCAGTGCGTACTGCAATTGTCTTAATTCCATAATCGTACCCCTTGTATACTTATAATACTTATAAGTATAGCCTATAAGTGGTCTTTTTAATATACCTGTAGGAGTAAGAAGACCCCGTAAGGAGGTCTCTTACTTCATTTCAGCAAGCGCTTTATCCATCTCTGCTTCATTGGCCTTTACAGAATTGCCTTCAACGGTATCAGTGCCGCGGAAGATATTCGAGATATTGTGTGAGAAGCCGGAAGCAAATGCCCTAACCGGTTCCCCGTCAGAATGAATATTTTCAACTACAGCAGCTTTAAAAAGATTAACCAGCATGTACTCGGCATCCTCAATATGCGCCAGATAATTACCGGCATTATACTCCTCTACAATCTGGGACTCAAAGTCCTGCAATTCCTCGGGAGAAGGGGAGTAATTGTTAGCTAAGACTAGAACGGCGTCGGCTTTTTGGGCGGATTCCGTGTCAGACTGGGCGATCTGCTTAATTGCGGATTCCCAGCTGACGGATGGGTTGCCGGCCGCCTGATCTGCCGGAGTATCAGTAGCCGCTGTATGCTGTGCTTGCTGAGTGGCAGACGGAACCGTCAGGTCATCCGGTTTATTCCTTGCCGCAATCTGGCCGACAATGCTCCCCAGGAGAACTACAACCACCCAGAACAGCCAGCTCTTATAAAATGGTTTCTTCATGTCCTTCCTCCTAAATCTGTCTAATGTTATGTGTTAACTAATTCTATCAGAATGGATAGTGAATTCAAAAAGTGCCCTTTAACTGCTTATAAGCGCAGGCTATTAGTTTTATAGAAATCATATCTTGGAATAATAAACATGGTGATGTTATATTTAGAGCATTCAAGAGAGACTCCACGCTCTCTTCCAATGAACGATTCTACTAATGAGGTGAAATCATGAGCAACAAGACAATGTTTGAGAAAATCTGGGACAATCACGTTATTCATTCTGAAGAAGGCAAGCCGAGCATCATTTATATCGATCTGCATCTGGTGCATGAGGTTACTTCCCCGCAGGCTTTTGAAGGCCTCCGCCTGAGCGGCCGCAAGGTCCGCCGTCCGGAGCTTACCTTTGCAACGATGGACCACAATGTTCCAACTAAGGACCGTTTTAATATTAAGGACCCGATCTCTAAGCAGCAGATTGACACATTGTCGCAGAACTGCCGCGATTTTGGCGTCAGACTGTTTGACCTGAATGATATTGACCAAGGGGTCGTACACGTTATGGGGCCGGAAATCGGCCTGACCCACCCGGGCAAAACGATTGTCTGCGGAGACAGCCACACCTCGACACACGGTGCTTTCGGTGCTCTGGCCTTCGGTATCGGTACGAGTGAAGTTGAGCATGTGCTCGCTACACAGTGTCTGCAGCAGTCCAAAGCCAAGACGATGGAAGTCCGCTTTACCGGCAGCCGCAATCCAGGCGTTACAGCCAAGGATATGATTCTCGGCGTTATCGCCAAATACGGCACCGACTTTGCAACCGGATATGTTATCGAGTACACCGGCGAAGCAATCCGCGAGCTGTCGATGGAAGAGCGCATGACCGTCTGCAACATGTCGATTGAAGGCGGTGCGAGAGCAGGACTGATTGCTCCGGATGACACAACCTTCGAATATCTGCGCGGACGTGAATATGTACCCCAAGGTGAAGCTTTTGACGCTGCTGTCGCTGTATGGAGAACACTGGTGAGCGATGAAGGCGCACAATATGACACAGTTGTTGAGTTCGATGTTGAGACATTGATCCCGCAGGTAACCTGGGGCACAAGCCCGGGTATGGGTACGGACATCAGCTCAAGCGTGCCTAATCCGGCGGATTTCACAACCGAAAATGAACGTAAAGCTGCTGAAAAGGCGCTTGAATATATGGATCTGGCACCAGGCACCCCGATATCCGAAATCGGCATTGATTATGTCTTTATCGGCTCCTGCACCAACGGCCGGATTGAAGATCTGCGCGCTGCTGCACAGGTAGCCAAAGGCCACAAGGTATCTGACAAAGTTACTGCAATTGTAGTTCCCGGCTCCGGACGCGTCAAAATGCAGGCGGAGAAGGAAGGTCTCGACAAAGTATTCACTGAAGCAGGCTTTGAATGGCGTGAAGCGGGCTGCAGCATGTGCCTGGCGATGAACCCTGACGTTCTCCAGCCCGGACAGCGCTGTGCCTCGACCTCTAACCGTAACTTTGAAGGCCGCCAGGGACGCGGAGGACGTACGCACCTTGTATCGCCTGCAATGGCCGCTGCCGCTGCCATCAAAGGCCGGTTTACTGATGTACGTGACTGGAATTACAAGACGGAAGCCGTCAACGCATAGAAACTTTGAGAGAGAGCGGGAGGAAATAACAATATGGAAGCCTTCAAAAAAATAAACGGAATTGTTGCCCCGGTTGACCGGGTAAATGTTGATACAGATGCTATTATTCCAAAGCAGTTCCTGAAGCGGATTGAGCGGACCGGCTTCGGCCAGTTCCTCTTCTACGAATGGCGTTTTGATGAAGAAGGCAATGATAATCCTGCCTTTGAAATGAATAAGCCGCGTTACGAGGGAGCATCCGTGCTGATCTCACGCGCTAATTTCGGATGCGGCTCCTCCCGGGAGCATGCACCTTGGGCTATTATGGATTACGGCTTCAGAGTAGTTATTGCACCGTCCTATGCCGACATTTTCTATAATAACTGCTTCAAGAACGGCATCCTGCCGATTAAGCTGACAGAAGCCCAGGTGGATGATCTCTTTATCCGCACAGCAGAGCACCAAGGCTACAAGCTGAATGTGGATCTGGAGAATAACACGCTGAGCGATGATTTCGGACTGAGCATCAGCTTCGAGCTTGATGAGCACCGCCGCCAGTTCCTCCTCCAGGGTCTGGATGACATCGGGCTGACCCTCAAGCATGCCGATGAGATCTCAGCGTATGAAGAACGTCATGCGGCCAAGCTGTTCGCCAGATAAAGACAGCAGAATCCTTAAACTTTACAAATTTTACACAAAACTTCTATTTCCGTGTACCGGAGATAGAAGTTTTTTTGCTATAATCGATATATTCATTGCCTGTGCAGGCAACTTTTGGGGATTTCTGTCGTCTAATCTTTATCTGTGTTTTTAGTAGTAACTATTATTTGCCAAAAGGGAGAGTAAGGGATGAGAAAAGCCGGACAACGTGTATTATTACTATTGCTGCTGCCATTGCTTCTGCTGTCCTTCGCCGGCCGGGAAGCTGCCGCAGCCGGCAGCGGAGCCGGCAGGATCATTATGGACAATCAGGAGCTGTCGCTGCCTCAGGGAATCAGGCTTGAAAACGTAAATGGAAGCGTTATGATTCCGATCCGGGTCGTTGTCGAAAATCTGGGATTCGAGGTGCTGTGGGAGCAGAAGTCGAAGAAGGTGACCGTACAGCAGGACGGCAAGACCGTTCAGCTGGCCGTCGGCAGCAAAACTGCAGAAGCTGACGGAGTGACCCTGACGCTTAATGCGGCTCCCAAACAGAACGGGGGAACGGTGCTTGTACCGATCCGCTTCGTCAGTGAGCAATTCGGCTTGAAGGTGGGCTGGGATAACAGTGATAAAACCGTCTATCTGAGCGGCGGAGAGGCCGGGAGCAGCGTGCCGTCCGCAGACCCGCTCCCGGCGGTGACAGCTGCTCCTCAGCCTATAGCAACAGCAACTCCTCAGCCGGCAGCTTCACCGTCTGCTGTCCCTGCCCCGACAGCGGCAACAGGACAGGATGATGACATTACTGCCGGTCCGGCCTCGACCCCAATTCCCGGCAGCGCCGGAAATGTAGCTGTTACACAGCAGGTATTGGGTGCGGTATTCAGTGAGAACCGCCTGATTGTAGCCGCAGCTGGAGGCGCGAAGCCTTCGGTGTCAAGGCTCAGCGGCCCGGACAGAATTATTGTGGATTTTGCCGGTGCATCCTTTGCTGCTGATTTCGTAGGCAGCCTGCCAGGCGTTGCACCGAACGGTACGCCGCAGGGCAAGCTTGATGTCACCGGGTATCCGCTCGTTACAGAGGTAAGATATGCGCTGTTCAGCACCAGTCCTTCGACTGTCCGGTTTGTCATCCAGACAGCCGGAAATCAGCCGTATCAGCTGAGCACAGATGATACTACCGGGCTTGTAACGATTGATCTGAATGCGGTAAACAGCGGAACCAGCCCGGCTTCCGGTACGGGAAGCTTAGGCAAACCTGTCGTGGTACTGGATGCCGGACACGGCGGTAAGCAGCCTGGAGCAGTAAGCCCTAACGGTAAGCTGGAGAAGGATGTTAATTTTGCAGTTGCGAACAAAGTCGGCGCACTGCTTGCCCAGGACGGAAAAGTAGAAGTTGTATATACACGGACTACCGACCTTACTCTTGGACTTGCGGACCGGGTGAAGATTGCCGAGGCCGCCAGGGCCAGTCTGTTCATATCGTTTCATGGCAACTCCCTTGATGTAACCTATCCCAACCGGGAGAAGATTAACGGGAGTGAAACCTATTATTCGCGTACCGAGAGCCTGCCGCTGGCCCAGATTCTGCATAAGCATCTGGTAGCAGGAACCGGCTTCAAGGATAACGGGGTCCGCAGTAAAAGCCTTCATGTTACCCGTGAGACTACCATGCCTGCGGTACTCCTGGAGATCGGTTATCTGACCAATCCCGGAAATGAAGCTGCCATGTATACTGAGACGCTGCAAAATAATCTGGCAAAAGAGCTTGTTGCCGGAATCTATGAATATCTCGGGCTGTAAAGGAAGATTTGCTTGACAGTTTGGGAGGAAAACGGACGTAATCTGGAATTAATTCGCAACTTTTGAGCTGCCGGGGCGTCTAATCATTGTCGAAGGTTGTCAGTGGCCAGGTCATCATGAACGCCATTATCTGGCGGAATACTAGATTCTTAGAGGTGAAAGATGAAGAAATTTGCTTTTACGCTGTTGCTGATGCTCTTTGTACTGGTGTTGCCGGAGCATGGACAGGCTGCTGCCGCAAACAACAAGATTTTTCTCGACGGAAAGGAACTGACTGCTGGTCAGAATGCTCCGGTCGAGAATGTGGGCGGTTCCGTAATGGTGCCGCTGAGAATGATCTCCGAAAACCTCGGCTACAAGGTGGACTGGGATCAGAGCAGCAAGACGGTTACAATCAGCCAGCAGCTGACAACCATTAAGCTGGTTATAGACCAGACTGCGGCTTCTGTGGATGATAAGACTGTTGTTCTCGCTAACGCCCCGCTTAACCGTAACGGTACCACCCTGGTGCCTATCCGGTTTATAAGTGAGCAGTTCGGGCTGACTGTCAGCTGGGACAACACACAGAAGACTGTAACCCTTATTACCCCTGAAACCGGCGGAAATAACACCGGCTCTGAGGGCGGCTCAACTGTAGTTGTTCCCCCTACTGAACCTGCGAAGAACCTGACAATGGTGAACGGAATCAGCTTCAATGAGAACCGGCTGACCATAGCCATGGAGGGAAATGCGGTACCTAAGGTATCCAAGGTGGGCGGACCGGACCGGATTGTAATTGATCTGGAAAACGCGACCTTCTCCGATCTGTTCGGAACCGGGCAGGTACTGGACCCGAACCTTAACGGCAGTCTTGCCGTGACAGGTTATCCGGATGTTACTGCAGTGCGTTATTCGCTGTACAGTACAAGCCCTTATACAGTGCGTTTTGTAATTGATACGACCAGCTCCAAGAATTATTCGGTTGAGGTTTCAGGCGATACCTCGAGGCTGGTTGTTGTTGATCTGAATGCAGTTGTTACTGACAATCCGTCAACCCAGCCAGGTAACAACGGCCGGAAGCTGGTTGTTCTGGATGCCGGACACGGAGCCAAGGATTCGGGGGCTGTCGGAGTGACCGGCAAATACGAAAAAAACTTCAATCTGGCTATCGTGCTTAAAACAGCCGAGCTGCTGAAAAAAGAAAATAACATTGACGTAGTGCTGACACGCAGCGATGACACCTTCCTTGAATTGAAGGACCGTGCAGCAATTGCTAACAACCTTAATGCAGATTTGTTTATCTCTGTACACGCGAACAGCAGTAATTCATCTTCTGCAAGCGGCACCGAAACATATTACCAGAGAGAATCCAGCAAGGCGCTGGCAAATGTGATGCATAAGTATCTTGTACAGGCTACAGGGCTTAGCGACCGCGGTGTACGGTATGGGAATTTCCACGTCATCCGTGAAACGAAGATGCCGGCGGTGCTTCTTGAAGCAGGATATCTGAGCAACAAAGGCGACGAATCGGCGCTGTTCACAGAATCACTGCAGAATAAGATAGCGGCTGGCATTGTCAGCGGCATTAAGGAATATCTCGGATTGAAATAGCAGCTACGCGGCAGATACGGGCCGCAAAGTCTTGTCCGGCCGGAAGAGGCGGGCTGAACAGGCTTTGCTGTCCTGTCTGCCCATATTCATCTAAAGGGGGTAATGATGTTGAACAAGAAATTAACGTATACAGCAGTTTCGGCTGTGCTTCTGATGGTAATTGCCGGCTGCGGAGATAAACCGACTGCAGCGCCGGCAGCTGAGGCTGCGCCGAGCAGCACTGCAGCTGTAAGCGGAGCGGAAGGAACGGCCGGTAACGGAGCTGACGGGGCAGAAGGAACGGTTACACCATCGGTCGCACCGCAGGCTGAACCAAGTCCTTCTCCGGCTGCAACCGCTGAACCGGCCAAGCCGGAGAAGCAGAGCCAGAGCATTGAAGTATACTTTACCGACCCGCAGCAGCTGGACCTTGTCCCGGCAACAGTTACGATCAGCTTCGGCAACGAGACTGAGAAGTACACAGAAAGCTTCAAGGCGCTGCAAACCAGCAGCACTGCGGATCAGGTAACGCTCTGGGGCGGCATTGAGCTGAAATCGCTTGAGTTCAAAGACGGCCAGGTTACGCTGGATGTTCACAAGCCGGTTGAAGCACAGCTTGGCGCTGGCGGCGAAGCAATGGCTGTCAGTTCTTTGGCAAAGACCTTCTTCCAGTTCAGTGAAGTGAGCTCAATTGAGCTGCTTGTTGACGGTGAGCAGGTGGAGAGCCTGATGGGACATGTGGATCTGGAGCACCCGATAACTAGAGAGAACAGCGGGCTGTAAGCCCTTTGAAGCAGGAAAGATTGCGAACGCTGGCGAATCACTAACTGAATAATATTTGGGAAATAGAGAGGGGAATAACGCATTGTCCGGTCAAAAAAGATCAAAACATACTCTTAGAGCTTATTCTACCCAGGCGGCTTCTGCCGTGCTGGCCGGCGCTATCGCGTTTGGCGGAGCAGGTACGGCATTTGCCGAAACTGCTGCTACTCCGTCCGCTACTTCAACTACAACAACGCAAGCCGCAGCAGCGGCAAGCAGCATTTTCAGCGATGTGAAGACCGGCTTCTGGGCCGAAAAGCATATCTACAAGCTGGCTTCCCAGGGAATCGTAGTCGGCAATAACGGGCTCTTCCGCCCGGGAGACTCTGTTACCCAGCAGGAAGCAGTCCTGATGGCGCTGCGCTTCATGAAATTACAGGACAGCGTAGATAGTGCTACAGATGTAGTACTTCCAACCAATTTTGAAGTTAATAATTACTACAAGCCTTATGTAGTGCTTGCATTCCAGTCAGGTCTGCTGGACAAGACGGCTGAAATGGCTGCAGATAACCTGAAGACCTCCTGGGGAGCGCGTAAAGCTTCACGGGAATGGGTAGCCGAGCTGCTGATCAGGGCCTTGGGCAAAACCTCGCAGGCAGCGGCTGCCGCAGGAGAAACAACCGGATTTGCTGATGATTCGAAGGTGTCCGCCAATAAGCGCGGTTATATTAATGCAGCGGTAGATCTAGGACTGGCTAACGGACTGGACGGCAACCGCTTTGATCCGCAGGGTGCGGTAACCCGTGCACAACTGGCTACCTTTTTCAGCCGGGCTGAAGCTCACAGCACAGTCCAGCCTGACAATACGGTATCCGGGACGGTAAGTGCATTGAAGGACGGAAAGCTTACACTATACAGAGGCGGCTCGAACTCCACTTACAATCTGACGGCGGCGACGGCTTATTTTACAAGTGCATCTGAAACCAGAATCAGCCTGAATGAAATTCAGCCGTATACTAAGGTAACGGTTATCGGGGCGACCTACAACGCGGCATATGTGGAGCTGACAGACCCGGTGCAGCAGATTGAAAGTGTTGAAGGAACCTTTGCCAAAGTTACACCGGGCGTGATCTGGATCGATTCCCCGTCCGGGTATGATCAATACAGCTATGATGAGAATACAGTTTTTGCTGACGTCAATGATGCTGTCATTAATGCTTCCGCGGTTACTGCTGGCAGTAAGATCAAGCTGACACGCGAGACCTACAGCGGTACCCGTAAGGTAGTTAAGCTGCAGGTGACTTCCGGAATTGTAAACAAGACAGCTTCCGGAACGATTCAAAGTATCGATGCGGCAGGCAAAAAAATCACGTTCAAAAATGCTGCTGGTACCATAGAGAGCTTCAGCTGGGAGGATGGAACCACGCTGTTCAGCTCACAGAATGCCGTATTACAGCCTGCTGATCTCAGAACCAATTCGGCTGTGAATTATACGGTAAGAAATAACATACTCACTTCGGTTGAGGTTACTTCTGCTACTGAACGGACTGTACAAGGTTACATTGTAGAGCTTACAGATTCCACCATTGTATATAAAAAGTCCGACGGTACCCGCGAAGTCAAGCTGCTTGCCGCTTCCCCGGCCATTGTTATTCCTAATGTAACGAATCCGGCTGCAGCCGATCTGATTGCCGATACGGTTGGCGGCGACAATGTTCAGCTTACACTGAACAGCAGCGACCAGGTTACAAAAATTGAAGTGACGAGCCGCCAGATCGAGCAGTATACCGGGGCAACGGTTGTCGCTTATAATACCAAAACACAGCTGCTTACCTTCACGGACAGCAGTAATAAAGCTCATGTAGTGCTGCTTAATGCCAGCACAAAGCTTGCTTATGACGGCGCAGCCTCACCTACGCTTGCCGGTATAGCCTCAAGATTAACAGAAGGTCGTAAGGTGGATGTTAACTCTGTCGGAGACCGTGCCTTGTCTGTAGAAAGTACAACCAGGTACAGCGGAACTGTGGCATCTCTGAACGCTACAGCCCGGACACTTGTCTTGAAGCTGACTAACGGCCAGTCAATGACATTGCCTTATCCTTTGACTGTGGATTATTTCGGCAAAGCGGCGGCCAGTATGGCGGATGTGGCAGTTAACAGCCAGGTTACAGCTGTACTAGCCGGTAATCAGGATGTTATCTCTGTGTTGCGTGTCCATAGCGCAGTCCAGCTTGAAATTACCAGCCTGAACAGTGCTGCGAATAAGATGGGTGTAAAATGGTCTGGCGGCACCACTGAGCTGTATACCCTGACCATTCCGATGACGAATGATGCCGGTCAGACAATTACAATCAGTGACCTGAAGGTAGGCGGCTTTATCAATGTGAAATTGGACGGCAGCTCACCAACCTCCATACAGGCGGTTAAGGTAAGCAGCGGTCAGGTAGCAGCGGTAGATGCCGCAGCAGCGACGCTCACTGTTAAGGATTATACCGGAACCTCTCAGACCTTTGCGGCTGCCGGCGGTGTCAGAGTAGTACGTGACGGTGTTACGAATACATCACTTGCCAGTGTAACAACAGCTGACCGGGTGGAGGTGCGAAAGGATTCGGACGGCGTTATTCTGGTCCGTGTGCTGACGCAGCTCAGCAAGGTGTTCTCCCGGATAGAAGCGGGCAGTAACGAGCTGCAGGTCAAACGCTCTAATCTTAACGATCCTTACCGTTATGTACTGGCGCCTAATGTATATATTCATCAAGGTGACACGACTTTATCCGTGCAATCTCTCAAAGAAAATGATAATATTATATTGTATTTTAATAACGATGTTGTAGTTGAAATTGCGAAACAATAATGTTATGGTGGATTTCCGTGTGAAACACCGTCTTGACGCAGAGGAAAGACCGACTGCGTCAGGACGTTTTTTTTGAAATATAAGAATTAGGTATGCTTTTCACTGAATGTATCCTTATATTTCTGCAGATTATGAGAAGGTACGCTCGTATGAATATCTCCGAGTGTAAATACTCCGTGGAGGGGACGCTATGAAAGCAGCAGAGGTCCGCCACATTCTGGATACTATTGGAGACTTATTTCCTGACGCGCATTGTGAGCTGAACCACAAGAACGCCTTCGAGCTGACGATTGCGGTATTGCTGTCAGCCCAATGTACGGACGCAACAGTAAATAAAGTGACAGTGGACCTGTTTCAGAAGTATCAATCCCCGCTGGACTATGTTTCGGTTCCTTTAGAGGAGCTGGAGAATGATATCCGGCGCATCGGATTGTTCCGTAACAAAGCCAAGCATATTCAGAAGCTGTGCTCCATATTGATTGAGCAATACGGCGGAGAAGTGCCGGAGGCGCATGATCAGCTGGTTACCTTGCCGGGCGTCGGGCGGAAGACAGCCAATGTCGTAGTCTCCAATGCGTTCGGAGTTCCGGCTATTGCCGTTGATACTCATGTGGAGCGTGTAGCCAAACGGCTGGCGCTGGCGGGCTGGGATGATTCCGTGCTTGAAGTGGAGAAGAAGCTGATGAAGGCGGTGCCCCGTGAGGAGTGGACCCTTACGCATCACCGGCTGATTTTTTTCGGACGCTATCATTGCAAAGCACAGAATCCGGCATGCCAGGTTTGTCCGCTGCTGGACGTATGCCGGGAAGGTAAAAAACGTATGAAAACCGCAGCAATCAGGAAAACTAAGACTGTGGCGGGAGCAAAAACGAAGTTAGAGATGAAGAAGAGGATGGGATAGAGATGAAGTGCATTTCTGTGTATACCGATAATTTTGAGACTTTCTCCGATATTTTTGACCGTGTAGTTGAAAGTCCGCTTGAAGAAAATGAAGAGCAGGAAGTAGAGGGCATCACCATCAGCCATTCCGGAGATGTGCCTGAGCACTACCTGGAGCGTATGTCCCAGAAGCCT
Organism: Paenibacillus camerounensis; assembly: GCF_000723885.1. Taxonomy (GTDB): domain Bacteria; phylum Bacillota; class Bacilli; order Paenibacillales; family Paenibacillaceae; genus Paenibacillus_AQ; species Paenibacillus_AQ camerounensis. The sequence goes on along the minus strand of NZ_CCDG010000002.1, from coordinate 3,665 downwards.
GAGGTTGTCGTTATGAAGGACAAGTCACGCGGTCTGACTATTCTCCAGCACGGTAAAGTATTCGAAATTCTGCTTCCGGTTCTGGAAACAGCTTAATATGGATTTATATGCAGAGCCGGCCCGCAGGGGCCGGCTCTTTTTAAGAATATCCGATTACCGGAAAGGAGGGACGCCATCATGGGAGAAGAAGCTGTGAATAAATTTAACGTAGAGCAGCTTGAGTCATTACAAGCATTGCAGTCAACGATTCGCAAGCTGGAAAGTGCTCTAAGCCAAATGACTGAAAAAGGTACAAACACAACCCTGGTTAAAAAACGGCTCCTGGCTGTGAACGCCGGTTTAGCTGTACTTGAACAGATATGGGAGAAAAAGCCTTATCCCTATACCCCTGAAGAATCAGCTGAAGCCCGTAAAGTTCTGGCCGGATTAATTCTGTCTGTTGAAAGCAGCTATGCCAGATCCAAAGCCGGCAGTCCGCAAAGGACGCTGCTGGAAAGAAGGCTTCGGGCGTTGGAGCTGGCTGTTCAGGCCATTGATAATCTCTCCGCAGCGCAGGCAACAGATCCTGAGTAAACGGTATAACTGCACTTTGTACAGCTATATTCGGCAGAAAAGGCGAAACTGCGCTTTTTACGGAGAAATAAGTGTGTGAAATACAACGATCCGGCAGTGTTGATGAAAAGCGGGCGGTTTAGTTATAACGTACGTTTGCTGATCACGTTCAGGAAGAGTGTGCCTTCAGACGCCGGCGGAAGCCGAAATAGACCATAATGGAAGGGACAAGCAGCATCACACTGAGCGTGACGGCAACAAAGGAAATGTTCTGCATCAGTATATTCTCCCACTGTGTTGCAGACAGGTACAGTAAAGTGAAAGCTCCTGGTGTCAGCATTAGTGCTATAAGAGCTGCTGTACGGCTCTGGCGTACAACTCCGCAATATTTCTCATAAAGGCTCTCACGGTCGGTATGGATAGGAAGCGTCCCCGGTTCTGCCGAGAACATGTGGAGATCTCCTGACGAGCATACATAACTCCACCCGCTGTCCGTGAACAGATTTCTGTACTCCTGTTCTTCAGCCTGCTGCAGCTGCCGTATATCGAGGCAGTAATCGAGCTTATGCTCCGGCCCTTTGCGGACAACGAAACCAAACAGGGTAAAGTGATTCAGGAACCAGCCTTGCGCAGACAATCTGCTCAGCCTGCTCATATCTGTCTCTTCAGCAAAAGCAAGCCCCATCGAAAGCACATACTTCGTCTGCAACCTATTCTTTTTCATGTGAAGCTTCCTCCTTTGATAGATGTAGTGCAGCATTACCGTGCCTTGCCATTCTCAATCTCCGTTCAATCTCAGCGGTAATAACCCATTCACCCTTGGCGGTCAGCTGGTAGGTTTTTCTCCGGTCATCGTCATCCTCGTTCAGTAAAATGTAACCGGTCTTCTGCATCTTTTTGATAAGTGTATATAATGTAGCGGGGCCGATCTTGACTTCTCCATCTGTCAGCTCTTCAATATACTTCATAATGGCATAGCCGTGCCGGGGGACAATTAAGGCTAAAAGAATGTAATAGGCTGAGTCTGTTAATTGCTCTGTCTGCAAGGAATTGGCTCTGGACACTGTTTCACCTCTTTTTTATGGGGGAATAATATATCTCGATTGGATATATCCATTCTTGATATATCTTATATGGATATAATAATTCCATAAAATAACATTGTCAAGCGGAAATGCTGCTGCTATGTGTTTTAAAGTAATAACTTAGGCAACGGAGATTTTGTGGAGGATTATAGCTGATTTTGTAAAAGATGATGATTTGATTTATGGCAGACTGGTGATAAAATGTAAATAATCTTTGGCGTGTTAAATTTTAAATAGCAGATTTTAAAACATTGCACATTGCAGAGATCTGAAGGCTTGAAAGCGGTTATTTCCCTTTAATGGACATGAAATGATCTAAGTACATAGTTATAAGACTGAAGAAATATCTAGGGATACGGCGGAGGTGGGCTTGTGCGGGCAGAACAGACGAAGCTGGAGCAGCAACAGATAAAGGATTTATCGCTATCATCTTTACAAGAGCTGATGGAGCAGTGGGATGAGCAGGAGACGGCCCGTGTAATCGGGGATTTGCAGGTGAAGCGGCAGAAGGGTGAACTTACACTGGCTTTTTGCGGGCATTTCTCTGCGGGTAAATCCAGCATGATCAACAAGCTCTGCGGCAGCGATGTGCTGCCTTCGGGTCCTGTTCCAACCAGTGCAAATGTGGTATCCATCCGCTGCGGAGAGCCGCGTGTAGTGCTGTATCCGGTGCCGGAGAAGCAGGATATTCCGGTCATCCCCTGGGAGACTACGCCTGAGCAGCTGCAGGAATATTGCCGTAACGGCGGGGGGTATTCATCAATCGAAGTGTGGGAACAGGTTCCTGTGCTTGGAGCGCACGGTGTGCTGTTGGATACACCGGGAGTTGATTCAACTGATGACGGCCATCAGGCGGCGACCCGTTCGGCTCTGCATCTGGCTGATGTGGTGTTCTATGTGATGGATTATAACCATGTGCAGTCAGAGAATAATCTGGCCTTTGCCAAGAATCTCAGTGACTGGGGCAAGCCGCTGTATCTCATAGTCAATCAGATCGACAAGCACCGTGAGCGGGAAATTACGATTAAGGAATACAGACAGCAATTGGAAAGCGCTTTCGATGCTTGGGGCATTCAGGCCGCCGGGCTGCTGTTTACTTCCCTAAAGGCGGAGGACCATCCGCTTAATCAGTGGAAGGAGCTGCTGGCGCTGATTGCCGCACTGCTGGAGCGGCGGGAGGAGCTGCTTGAATATAGCCTGTCCAGGTCAGCCCATCATCTTGCAGATACACTGGTAACTGCATATGCGGAAGAGCAGAGTGAACAAAGGGAACGGCTGGAGGAAGAGACAGAGGGGGCGGATGCAGCCCAAATAAAGGCTCTGCTAGAGGCTTTAGCCGGGGAACAGGACACTCTTGCCGGCCTGACGGAAGCGTCGCGTCATCTTCTGCGCAGCAGGCTCGATGCTCTGCTGGCCAACAGTAATCTGATGCCTGCGGATGTCAGGGAGGCAGCCGGAGCTTATGTGGAGAGCCTTGCGCCCGGCTTCCGGCGCGGGCTGCTGTTCACGGCGGCCAAGCGGGAGAAGGAACAGGAGAAGCGCCTTGATGCCTGGCAGGGGCTGCAGAGCCGGGAAATCTCCGGCCAGCTGGACTGGCACCTTCTGCAGGCGGTGCGTGAATGGGCCGAAGGCCTGGACCTCTGGGAGGACGGGGCGGAGGCCCGGCTGAAGGACAGCTTCCCGGCGGTGACCCGCGAGTGGCTCGCGGGCCAGGTGAAGCCGGGAACGTCCGGCAGCGGCGAGGCGCTGCTCAATCTCTGCCGCACGCTTGCGGCAGAGATCAAAGCACAGTACCGCCGCGCTGTGCTCGCCGGCGGCGATGAGCTGCTGGCGAAGCTGCCGCCGCTCATCGGGGAGCGGCGCGGTGCCCTCGCGCGCCGCGAAGCCGCCCTGCTGCGCAAGGCGGATGCCGCCGCTGCGCTTGCGGCACTTGACCGCGCGGCCGACGCCCGGGCGGTCAAGTGCTTGCGGCGCTGCTGCCGCAGCGCCGCGCCCTCACCCCCGGCTCCCTGCCGGAGGTGAGGGCAA
>NZ_CCDG010000001.1 GCF_000723885.1 Paenibacillus camerounensis | reverse complement strand
CCAGGATCAAACTCTCCAATAAGGTTTTTCCGGTCGGCTACTTCACCCGAATGACTCCGGGGAAATAACCTTCCGAAAACTATCGAAAAGAGCGATTGCTCATTTTGAAACTGACGATTCATTAAATGAATCTTGTAAAAACTAACGCGTTCCATTTGTTCAGTTTTCAAAGAACTTGCTCCCGTCGTTTCAAAAATTCGTTTCACGACCGGAATTAGATTATATCATTTTTCGATGATTATTGTCAACTTATTTTTTTTCTCAGCCCGTTTACTCGGCGTCGATGTCTCATAAGCACAAGAGATAATATATCATGCTGACCGTATCATTGCAAGTTTTTTTTATAAAATGATTATTACATCTCTTTCGGGCGGCTTCAGAGCAATAATTGTATTCCCTGTATGCCCAGCGGTAGCTACAATAGAAGCTATTGAAGTATTCCGCATCATTAAACTTCAGCTACGAGTATTGAAAGGAGTATCAATGAATACTAACGCTACGCAGGATATTCCTGCACCTGCTCTTGATGTCCGCGAGCAGCGCAGTCAGCAACAGGCTACTATCTACAGGATTTTGCTTGCTGTCAGCTTTGTCCATCTGTTCAATGATTCAATTCAGGCTTTGATTCCGGCAATGTTTCCTACACTGAGGGATAACCTGCTGCTGTCCTTCACCCAGATCGGCTGGCTTGCATTTGCCCTGAATATGACCTCATCACTGATTCAGCCGGTAATCGGATTCGCCGCTGACCGCAAGCCCCGGCCTATTCTTCTGCCGCTTGGAATGTGCTGTACCTTTGCCGGAGTGTTCCTGCTGGCCTTTGCTGACAGTTATGCACTGGTCATCTTCTCGGTCATACTCGTCGGATTCGGATCAGCGGCCTTCCATCCCGAAGGGATGCGTGTCGCTCATATGGCGGCAGGACAGCGCAAGGGCTTGTCACAGTCTATTTTCCAAGTCGGCGGTAATGCCGGCCAATCCTTGGGACCTCTGCTGATTAACTGGGTATTCATTCCCTTCGGGCAGATTGGGGCACTCGGGTTCACTGTTTTCGCCGCAGCCGGTATTGCTGTCCAGACGTATGTGGCCAAGTGGTACAGCGGTATGCTGAGCGCCGGTTATACGTTCCGCAAAAGGTCCCGGGGAGGTGTTATAGATCCTGCACGGCGCAAAGCGGTTGTTACTGCTGCGGTTATTCTGATCTTTATCGTATTTGTGCGCTCCTGGTACGGTGCTTCTATCGGAGGATATTACTCCTTCTATTTAATGGATCATTACGGGATGAAGCTTGAGCAAGCCCAGATCTATATTTTTATGTATCTGGCTGCCGGAGCTGTAGGCACTTTTTTTGGCGGACCGCTTGCTGACCGCTTCGGACGGCGCAATCTTATTCTGGTTTCAATGCTGGGTACAGTACCGCTCGCTTTGGCACTGCCGTTTGTGAGCCAGTTCTGGGCAGCTGTGCTGCTTATTATCTCCGGATTTGTGTTGCTTTCCAGCTTCTCGGTAACTGTTGTGTACGCACAGATGCTGTTTCCGGGTAGTATCGGCACCGTGTCCGGCCTGATTACCGGCCTTGCTTTTGGACTAGGCGGTATCGGGTCTCTAGTCATCGGCAAACTGATTGACCACTCCGATATTGCAACAGTGTTTGTAGCTTGCGGCTTTCTCCCGCTGCTCGGACTGCTTGCCCTTTTGCTTCCGGGTGACAAGCAACTGGAGCAATGGGCGGCTGAATAGGACTTTTCCCTTCTATATCCGCGTTACCTTTATAAAGCCCGTTCAGCTCCATTCAGGAGCAGGACGGGCTTTTTCAGCGCAGTACAAACCTATTTTCCGGCAGCTTAAAGGGCACATTATTCAACGGTACTTTTTTGCGGTACAATTAATTAATTCAAACTTGAAATAACCGTTGTGGCCGGAAGCTGAAGGAGGGATCGCTTTTGAAAAAGATACTGGCTGACATCCGGAAAGGGTACGGGAAAAAACTCGTCTCGATTCACCGCTGGAACGCCTGGCTTGTACTTATTCTGGCTGTGAGCGGGCTGCTGCTGGTAGGCGGCTTCTGGCGGGAAGTGCTGGGCGAGGGGAGAGTATGGCTCAAGTGGGCGCATATCGCCTTTGGACTGGTCCTACTTATCCCGGTTATCTATTATCTTGTGCTTGCTGCCAAGCACTGGAAGAGGTTAAACGGGAAAACCGCCCAGAAGGTAAATGTCATCTTCGTGCTGGTGCTGCTTATCGGCTGGCTTTTATCAGGAATTGTACTTTGGCAGTTCAGGCTTGCCGGACCAAGAGCGGCCAATGCAGCGCTCCTAATTCATGACCTGCTGACCTGGATCGGACTGCCAATCATCATTTACCATTCCATCACGCGGGTGAAATGGCTCAAGGAACCCCGAAAACGATCTGTCATTATTGAAGCAGGCGCCGCTGAACATACTGGTACGCCCGCGGATTCACAGCAGCCTGCAGCTGTTCCTGTCCCTCAACCTGTATACACACGGCGCGGCTTCATCAAGCTGGCGGTAGGAGCAGGACTTACGGTAACAGTAGGCCCGACCTTTGTCCGCTGGATCGGCAAATCTCTCCAGATACCGGGTACTGCGGATTATGCAGCCAGTAATGCTAACGCCCTTATTCCCGATCCGATTCCGCTGACAGCTTCATCACCGCCCATCGGCGGCGGTGCAGAGGGAAGCTTCCGGGTATATACGGTAACCAGGATTCCGGCGTTCGACAACTCGAACTGGTCCTTCACGATCGACGGTCTGGTGGATAACAAATTCACCTGGACCTGGGAAGAGTTCGTTAAGCTGCAGCGTGAGGTACAGGTCAGTGATTTTCACTGTGTAACCGGCTGGTCTGTATATAAAAACACGTGGGAAGGCCTGCCTCTCTCCAAGCTGCTGGATATGGCCGGAGTGAAGCAGGAGGCCGTCATGGTCAAGCTATATTCCGGCGACGGTGTATACACCGACTCCCTGACACTCCCTCAGGCCCGCATGGAGGATGTGATGGTCGCGGTAATGCATGACGGTAAGCCTATCCCTAACCAGCTTGGAGGGCCGGTACGTCTGGTGACTCCGCAAATGTATGCCTACAAATCGGTTAAATGGCTTAACCGGATCGAGCTGATTGATCAGGATCACACCGGATACTGGGAAGAGCGGGGTTATGATAAGGATGCCTGGCTGCCGGGCGCCACACGGGTATAGCAGAAGGCAACTCCCCCAACTTGAATACCAAACAGCCCCCGTACCTTAACAGGCAACGGGGGCTGTTTATCATGGCGATCATTTTACAGGCTTTTATAAGAAGCATCATACAGCCGGAACATTGTTTTGTAGCCTGATTCATCAATCTTGATGCCCACATCCAGGCGCCCTGTTATCTCCAGCGGTCCGGAAGTATAGCGGAGCTTGTCGCCTGCCGGTACAAAGACAATCATAATCTTGTTCCAGTAGGTTTCATCCCCGTTATCAAAGGGACACTCTGCACCCGGTTCGGGAATCAGCAGAAACCAGTTCTTCTCAAAGGAAAGGACTTCACCCATAAAGCCCTTAATTTTGACCTTGCTGCCGCTAAGATCCCAGAAATACTCTGAGGGGCGCGTCTGGTCGCCGCCATCAAAGAAACCGTTCCAGTCAATGGAGGTAAGCCCCTCCATAGCACTTGCTGCCGGAATCTCCGCTGCCGCTGCTGCAGATTGAACAGGGCTCACCCCCGGAGAAGCTGAAGCAGCGGGTTGCGATACAGGAACGGATGACGGCAAAGCAGCTGCCGTACCTGAGACGTTACCTCCAGACTTCCCGGCAGGAACCTGTGCAGCAGCTTCAGCCGAAGCCGGGGCAGCTGCTGGCCCCGGTGTCCCGGGAGTGATGCTCTCAGCTGTAGCCTTGGCGGGCCTGCTGCTCTGCCCTTCCGCAGCAGCACCCGTTTCCTGCTGCCGGACTTCCGCTGCGCCGGGTGCACCGCCAGCCGGAGAACTGCTTACAGCCGGGATCGCTGTAGCAGCAGCCCGCTCTGCCGGAGGTGAAACCGGGGCTTGCGGCAATCCGGTTGGCTCCTGCACAACCGGATTGCCGCTAATACCTGCCGGCCGATCTGACTGATCGGGCGCCTCCATCACTGCAGCAAAGGATTCCCCCCGGCCTTCAGCCGGGGTATTCTGGCCGCAGGCCTGCAGCAGCAGCATAACCATCGCTGCTGTCAGTGCTGGAAGCAGCTTTTTCTGTAATCGTATCAAGTCGGTGTACCTCCTAGGATTTGAACAAAGCGAGCGGATGCATCCGGTACATCCGGAAAGCAGGCCCGAGCGAGGATAACAAACCTATAGCAACTGCCCCGGCGGCAATCAGCCAATGCCCGGCTGTCCACTGGTACGGCTGAATCTGAATCCCGGCCTGTGCGAATAGCGCATCCTTCAGCAGGTAAGCTCCGAGATGACCGAGCAGCAAGCCGGCGATCAGCCCGGCCACCGTAACCAGCAAGCCTTCACTCGTTAAGGTAAGCCATACATAAGCTCTTGATTTTCCGAGCAGACGCAGCAGGCCGACATCCTTAGTACGTTCACCCGCTGCGGCAATAAGCGATAGCAGAATCGAAATACCGGCCAGCAGCACGCAGATTGCCGTGAGCATACCCAGCAGCCTTGAGCCCTGATCCACTGCGTTCAGCACATCCGAAACAGCCTGACTCGAATAAGCTGCCTGAATCCCATTACTGCCATCAAGCGCCTCTTTAAGATCATGTGCCCCAAGCAGACTGGCCGGCTTGACCAATACCGCAGTGATCTCCCTGTCCTCAGGTGCAAGTTCATGCACAGCCCAGGCATAATCCACAGTAGTAAAGATAGCACGGTCATCCGGAGTATGGAGCTTAGGAAGAATGCCTGCAACAGTATAACGAAAGCTGTCATGAGCATGTTCTTCTCCATGCTCCCCAGCATGCGCATTGTCATCAACATGACCAGCAGCTGACTCAGCCTCAGATCCTTCCACCTGCACTAGCCCGTGCGCTCCAGAAAAGGTGTCTCCAACTTTCAGGCCCAATGACTCGGCAACATAAGCTCCGACAATGGTCTCACCGGTATGGGCATACATGGAGCCTTCCTGCAGTCTGGTGTCGCCATACCTTGTAAAAAAGTAGCCTGACTCCAGCCCGATTATCGGATACCCCCTATAGTTATCTCCGGCGGTCATCGCATACGCTTCAGCAACGGATGTATCCTGCCTGGCCTGGTCTAAAGCGGCAAGCGGAATGTTCCCGTTAGGTGCACCGATATGGTAAAAAGTGTTAAGCACAAGCTGGGTCTCACTGCCCGCAGCGCCGATAACAAGGTCAAAAGGGCCGTAGCCCTGCTTGGCCCCCTGCTCCACACTGTCCCGTGACAATGTAAGCAGTACGATAAAGGCAACGGTAACAGCTACCGCACAGACGGTAAGCAGAGATAAAAAACGCCGGTGCAGCACATTGCGCAGGGTCAGCCGAAACAGGCTCATACAGTTATCTCCCCCCGCTGCAGAAGGACGGTCTGCTGCAGCGGTACTGCATCGCGGCTGACTGCATTCACCTCCCGGATATTTAAACATCGCGGAAAGCGCCCTGCCATATTAAGGTCATGAGTAACTACTATTAAGGTGTGGCCGTGAGCCTTGCTCAGCTCAAGCAGAAGAGCTGAAATCTCGTCAGCCGTCTCCCAGTCCAGGCTGCCTGTAGGCTCATCGGCCAACAGAAGCCGAGGGTAATTCACCAGAGCCCTTACGATGGCTACCCGCTGCTGCTGGCCGCGCGACAGTTGGGAAGGCAGGTGACGGCTGCGGTCAGCCAAGCCTACCTGCTCCAGCCAGCCGTCAACGGTCCGTCTGCGCTCCTTGGCCGTAAGCCTTGCGGTCATCGCGATCTCAATATTCTGCCGGGCAGTCAACGAGGGGATTAGGTGAAAATCCTGCAGGATATAACCGATATTAGCAGCCCTGAAGGCATCCCGTTTCGCTTCTGCCAGTTCATGAAGCGGCTGGCCGCCCACTGTCAGACTGCCGCTGTCCGCCCGCAGGATTCCGCTGATCAGATGCAAAAGCGTGCTTTTACCGGACCCGCTGGGTCCGGTAATGGCTATACGCTCTCCTTTATGAACATTCCATTCAGGGATATCCAGAATCGGTACTGCTCTGCCGTCTACCCTGAACTGTTTTTTCAGATCCCGTATCTGGAGCAACCGGGTCACCCCTATCTCAGAATTAGCCGTTCGGACAGGGAATCCCACTTCAGGGTCGTACCCGTCAGCTGATTAAATGCAGTGAGCGGAAGATACAGTACGCCGTTATCGATATCCACTGTATAGGCTGCCGTCTTGCCGTTCAGCTTGGCTGTTTTGCCGGTAAGGCTTATCTCAACCGCATTGTTTTTGAATGTCAGCTTCGCGTTCGCCGCATCGCCTTTATACGTGCCGCCAAGCGCCTTGCTCAAAGCTTCAGCCGGGTAGAGCACCTCGTTATCACGGCTGATTTTAAACTTAGGATACAGATATTTGGACTGCAGCTCAGCTGAACGCTTCTTCAAATTCAGACCCAGAATATCTGCACCAGCAGTCGCAATCTGTGTGTTATCCACCTGGCCTTTTACCTTGTCTGCAATCGGCCCGTAGGCCCAGACTCCGACATCCACTGCCGAGTGCCCGTGACCGGACCAGCCGACGAGCAGGCGTTTGGAAATGACCGCATTATAGGCACCTTCGCGCTTGTAGGAGGAACCGTCACCGTTCATAATCTGGGTAACCTCTTCATCGGTTAGATCCGTAATCCAGGTATTTGCTGTTACAATGCTGCGGATCTCCTCCGGTGTCTGGGCCGCTTCAAGATCTGCCGCCAGGCTTTCGGAGGAATGCTTCTGCTTATTCCACAGATCGATATTGATTTCGTAAATGTTATCGCGTGAGAGGGACAGGCCACCGGTCTCATGGTCCGCTGTAACTACAACGGAGGTGTTGCCGTTTTTCTTCGCGAATTCAATCGCGGTCTTAAAGGCAGCGTCGAAATCAAGCGCCTCCTGAACAAGCGTCGGCAGATCGTTAGCATGACCGGCATGGTCAATACGCCCGCCTTCAATCATCATCACAAACCCGTCTTTATCAGCGGATAGGATATTCAGCGCCTTGGAGGTCATCGCAGCAAGACTAGGTGTTTCTGCCGTTCGATCCGGAACATAGGCAACATGAGAGTTGCCGAACAGGCCAAGTACCTTGGTATTTTTGGAGGTAAGCGCATTTAGAGCAGACGTATTCTCAACCACGGTGTAACCCTTTGCTTTAAAATCAGGGATGAGGCTCTTGTCCGTCCGTTTGCCCTTCTCTTCCTTGGTCACAAAAAACTGCTTCCCGCCGCCCATCAGCACATCCACACCGCTCTCCAGATACTGCGAGGCAATGGCTGCTTCATTATCACGGCTGCGTACATGGGATGCGTAAACGGCTGGTGTGGCATGGGTGATACGGGCCGTCGTCACAAGTCCTGTTGCTTTACCGGTACTTTCAGCAGCCTCAATAATAGAAGCAAAAGGCTTGGATACGTCCTCGTTAGATACGCTGATCCCGGCATTGTAGGTTTTGTGTCCTGTGGCAAAGGCAGTACCTGCTGAAGCAGAATCCGTAACGATACCGGATACAATCTTCCCGCCGTCTTCACCGCGGTCAGCATATGTAGTAGCCTGTCCTACATAATAAGGATCGATATTCAGATGATTGACACCCTTGGTGTACTGCTGAAAGTATCTTGCCGCCGAAATCTGGGCCGGACCCATACCGTCGCCAATCAATACAATTAGATTTTTAGACTGGGCTTTTGCCGTTCCCCCTGCATTCGTTGTACTTTGTGCCGCTCCGGCGAGTGTTGCCCCTGAAACCACAGCTGCTGCCAGTCCCCCAAAGATAATGCCCTTCATCAGCTTGTTCATTGTATACCTCTGCCTCCTTATGGTGATTCTTACCCTAGCTTAGCTTGGAAAAGTTAACCATATGTCAAAATAAGTAACTGGTTGTATTAAATTATCAGTTGTTCATATATTTCTTAATGCATAAGCAGGCCGCTGGATGGGTATGAAAAAGAGCCCTGCATCCCCGCTGCTGCGCAGTGAGATTACAGGACTCCACAAGTCCGCTATTATGCAATTGGGTAGAGCCGCCTACAGCTCCAGCAGCCGGATGAGCTCATCTTCATCCTCGATGACCTGAATGCCGAGCTGCTGGGCTTTGGCCAGCTTGCTGCCTGCTTTTTCGCCGGCTATGACCAGATCCGTCTTCTTGGAGACGCTGCCCGACACCTTAGCCCCCAGTGCCTCAAGCCGCTCTGCCGCCTCCTCGCGGGTGAGCTTTTGCAGAGAGCCGGTCAGGACAACCGTTTTGCCGCTGAAGAAGGAATCGGTACTGACCTGGCGCGGCGCTTCCGGCGCTTTGGCCTGCACACCAAGCTCCAGCATACGGTTGATGCTGACCACCACAAAAGGATCCGCGAAGAAGCTCACGATGCTCTCCGCCACGATTCCCCCGATATCCGGCAGACCGGACAGCTCTTCTGCAGTTGCGTTCATAACAGCCTCCAGGCTGCGGTAATGATCGGCCAGCATCCGGGTGGTTGCCTTTCCTGTGTTCGGAATACCAAGCGCATACAGGAAAGAAGCGAGGTCCCGTCCCTTGCTATCCTCCAGCGCCTTAAGCAGATTGTCCGCCTTCTTCTCACCAAAGCGCTCCAGCTTAACCAGCTGCTCAAAGGTAAGCTCATATAAGTCTGCAGGCTCGCGCACGTTCAGCTCTTCATGCAGCTGGCCGGCGGTTTTTTCACTGAAGGTCTCGATATCCATTGCATCCCGGGAGGCAAAATGAGTGATCCGGCTGACAATCTGCGGCTTGCAGTCCAGCTTGTTGTTGCAGAACAGATGCGCACCGCGCATTTCCAGCGGGAAGCCGCAGGCAGGGCAATTTTCCGGGAAAACAATCTCTTCGCCGTCGCTCTCTTCCGTTACCTTGCCGAGAATCTCGGGTATGACATCATTGGAGCGGCGGATGAAGACCCGGGTCCCCAGCGCATGCTTCAGATTCTTGCGTTCAATGTCACCGACGTTATTGAGTGTACAGTTCTGGACGGTAACGCCGGCAAGCTCTACGGCTTCGACCCGGGCCAGAGGGGTTACCTTGCCTGTACGCCCTACGTTCCAGCTGACCGATTCCAGAATGGTCGTTGTCTCTTCCGCTTCGAACTTGTAAGCCACCGCCCAGCGCGGGAACTTATCGGTATAGCCGAGCGCTTCACGGATCCGGAAATCCGTTACCTTGATAACTGCACCGTCAATCAGATAATCCAATCCGGCCCGCTTCTCCTCTATTTCTGCCAGCTGCTCTGTAACATCATCAAAAGCATCGAAATAGGTAAGGTACGGATTCACTTTAAACCGGTTGCTCCGCAGGAAATCCATCATCTGCTGATGATCGGCAAACTGCACGCCTTCAGCAAAGCCCACATTATAAAAAAATGCGTTCAATCTGCGTTCTGCAGTTGTCTTCGGATTCAGGTTACGCAGGGCTCCGGCAGCTCCGTTGCGCGCGTTCTTGAGCGGGTCGGCAGCGCGTGTATTGTAATCGGCCAGCACGGACAGATTCATAATGCCCTCGCCCTGCACTTCAATCCGGCCTTCCTTAAACGGAATGGTCAGCGGAACAGATCTGATCGTCTTAACCTGGGCAAGGATACCTTCCCCGGTTACCCCGTTCCCCCGGGTCGCAGCCTGTACAAGCTTGCCGTCCTGATAAGTCAGGTTAAGGGTCAGACCGTCAAACTTCAGCTCCACCGCATAACAAGGCTCTGGCAGCGGGGTATCCGGATTCTTCGTGTTATAGTCATTCACCAGCTTCAGGACACGTGCGTTCCAGCTCCGCAGCTGCTCGATATTCTGCGCCTTATCCAGACTCCACAGCGGCGCTAGGTGCCGGTGCGGGGTGAATCCCTTGAGCAGCTCTCCCCCCACACGCTGGGTTGGGGAATCCGGGAGCACCATACCGCTTTCTGCTTCAAGCTGAATCAGCCTGTCATAGAGCACATCGTATTCCTTGTCACTGACTAACGGGGCATCCAGGGTGTAATAGTGATAATTGTGCTGGTTCAGCTCAGCAATGAGCTCTTCCATGGTATGCATAACGTCCATCCGGGCTAATCCCTCCGTTATATGGGTTGTATATAGCAAGAGAATGACACTTCTATATCTCTTTATTTTCTATAATCGCTTGTGCTAACCCTGCCGGTTACTCGACTTTGGTAATCGGAGCAAATCCGGCCAGCAGGCGCTTCACGCCAACCGGCGCCGGAAAAGCAATCTGCAGCTCCGTATCGTTGCCGGTGCCCTTCACGGACACAATGGTGCCGGTGCCCCATTTGCCGTGGGCCACCTTGTCGCCGGCCTTGAACTCACCGGCCGGCGCCGCAGCCCCTCCCGTAGCGCGCTGCGCGCCGCTGCCGGTCGTTACGCTCACGCGTCCTGCCCCCGGGACAGCGGACGCGGTACTGCCGCCCAGGCTGCTGCTTGGCCCGCCAGCCGCCGGCGAAGTACCGGCACCGCCTGTGGCACGGCTGCCGAAGTTCCCCCGGCCGCCTCCGCCAAAGCCGCGGCCGCCATAAGCACCGCCTGCCTCCGCGCCTCCGCGCCGGAAGCGGTCCGATTCACGGACGGTGTCTTCCTTCAGCTCCTCCGGAATCTCCTCCAGGAAGCGGGACGGCGGGTTAGCCGTCGTCCGCCCGAACAGCGTGCGCATCCTTGCACAGCTGAGGAACAGCTGCTTCTCTGCGCGCGTAATGCCCACATACGCCAGCCGGCGCTCCTCCTCCAGCTCATCATTGTCCTGGAAAGCACGGCTGTGCGGGAATACGCCCTCCTCCATGCCGATGATGAACACCGTCGGGAATTCCAGACCCTTGGCACTGTGCATTGTCATCAGCACAACCGCATCGCTGCGGTCCTCTTCATCGTTGTTCATGCTGTCGATATCGGCAATCAGCGCCAGATCGGTCAGGAAGGAGACCAGCGACTTGTCTTCATTATTCTTCTCAAACTCCATCGTCACTGACAGGAACTCGTCAATGTTCTCCAGCCGGGCACGGGACTCCAGCGTATTCTCATTTTGCAGCTCCAGCCGGTACTGGGACAGCTCCAATATCTTCTCGGTAAGCTCGGTTACCGACAGGAATTCCACCATCCGGTGCAGCGCTTCGATCATGTCATAGAATTCAACCAGCGCATTACGCGTCCGGCCGGCAAAGCCGAGATCATCCACCGTCTGCAGCATCCGGAAAATCGAGATTCCCCGTTCAGCCGCCGCTACAGCCAGCTTGCCGATTGTAGTATCCCCGAGTCCGCGCTTAGGTACGTTAATAATGCGCGCCAGACTGATGTCATCATCCGGGTTGGATAAGAGACGCAGGTAAGCGAGAATATCTTTAATTTCTTTACGGTCATAGAACTTGATCCCGCCGACAATCTGGTACGGGATATCCGATTTGATCAGAATTTCTTCTATTACACGGGACTGGGCATTGGTACGGTACAGAATGGCATGATTCTGGTAGGCCTGTCCCTGCTTAACATTCTTGCTGATCTCTCCGGTGACGAAGTACCCCTCATCATGCTCGGAATCGCCGCGGAACACCTTAATCTTGGCACCCTCATCCGAGTCCGTCCACAGCTTCTTCGGCTTACGGCCTGTATTCAGGGCGATAACACCGTTGGCTGCATTCAGAATATTCGAGGTTGAGCGGTAGTTCTGCTCCAGCAGAATGGTTGTGGCTTCCGGATAGTCCTCTTCAAAATTCAAAATGTTCGAAATATCCGCTCCGCGCCAGCGGTAAATGGACTGGTCACTGTCGCCGACTACGCAGATGCGGTGATGGCCCTCGGCCAGCATCTTGCAAAGCATGTACTGCGCACGGTTCGTATCCTGATACTCATCGACATGAATGTATTTGAATTTCTTCTGATAAAAGTCCAGCACCTCGGGAACATCCTGAAACAGCTGAATTGTCTTCATAATAAGGTCATCGAAATCCAGCGAGTTGTTGCTTCTGAGCCGCTGCTGGTACTTGGCATATACTTTTGCCACAAGGCCTTCAAAGTAATCACCGATCTTCTGCTCATACTGCGCCGGCGTTATCAGTTCATTCTTCGCCGTGCTGATTACCGCCTGCACTGCCTTTGGCTCAAACTTCTTCGTATCAATATTCAAATCCTTCATGCAGTTGCGGATAACAGAGAGCTGGTCGGAAGAATCGAGAATGGAAAAATTCGAGGTGAAGCCGATCCGTTCAATATCCTTACGCAGAATCCGTACACACATCGAGTGGAAGGTGGATACCCAAATATCCCGTCCTTCATCCCCGACCAGCTTGGAGACACGCTCCTGCATCTCACGTGCTGCCTTATTCGTAAAGGTAATCGCCAGAATCGCCCATGGCGGTGCCATACGGTTCGCAATCAGCCAGGCAATCCGGTGGGTAAGCACGCGGGTCTTACCGCTGCCCGCTCCGGCCATAATCAAAAGAGGCCCTTCAGTCGTTTCTACAGCCTTGCGCTGCGGAGGATTCAACCGGCTAACGGCATCCTGTATGTTAATAAGTTGCATGGGTGACATGCTCCTTTCAAATATAGGTCTTCTGTGTCTTCTTAACCGCCTGCACCGTTAACAGCGCCTGCTGCACATCACGGTATATAATATTGCCGACTACGACGGTATCGCATAGTGCCGCAGCCAGTTCAGCCTCAGCCTCGCCGGTTATTCCCCCGCCGTAAAACAGCTGGCTGTGCTCTACCGACTCTCTCACTTCCCGGACAACCTCCATGCTGCCAAACATCCCGCTGTATTCAAGATAGACGACAGGCAGATGCATCAGCTTGTCCGCAATCTCCGCATACGCAGCGGCGGACCGGCGGCTTAATCCGGTGTCGGCACCGGTAAGACGGGCTACTGAGGAGTTTTCATTTAAGACGATATATCCTTCTGTCAGCAGCAGCTCCCAAGGTATCAGACTGCCAAAGCGCTCAATCGCCTTGCGGTGATGGCCGAGAATCCAGTCTGTATGCGGCGTGTTCAGCACCATAGGAATCATGTACAGGTCAAAGCCCGGAACAGCCGCCTCAAGCTCGGAAACCTCCAGTGCACAGGGCAGCTCATAGCGGCGCAGCCTGGAAAGCAGTCTGGTGGTGTTATCATAAGTGATTCCGCTAGAGCCGCCTACGAGAATAGCATCTGTTCCGGAACGGCAAATTTCATCAAGCTCGCCATCTCCGAGTTCACGGTCCGGGTCCAGCTTAAACACATGCCGCCACGGCTGTATTAATTGCCGCATTTCATTCATCCGTCGTCCATCCTTACCCTTCAAAAATACGAACGTTTTTTCGCTTTTTCATTATAGTATATAACCGCCTGATCACCAAGCCGATTTGATAAAATAAGGGCTAAAACCGTTGTGTTCTTACGGCAGACGTTGATTAACGTACGCCCCGCATCCGGCCAAGGTCCTCCTCGGAGGCAAAATCCGTGTAAAAGCCGTCCACACCCATCCGGGACAGCTTCGTTATTTCGTCCTCCCCGTTAACCGTATGCACATAGACGCGTGCTCCGGCCTGTTGTAGCTTATGAACAAAGCTCTTGGTTGCTCTGGTCACTGGCATTGTGATGTCCACACCGGTCTCCCGGGCAAACGCTATGACCTGCTCGTCGGTATCATGAGACTGATATAACGTAAATATAGTTTCCGGGAATTCGTACACCTTGTTGACAACATCAAGCATGTCACGGCTGTAGATCTGCGGTACAATCCGCAAGAGCAGTGCAGGGTCCTTCCGCTTGGCTGCCTCCACGATATGTTCAAATTGTCTGGTTACCAGCTGCGGATCAAGCTCCTTAGTATCTGTGACAATATAAGTATCGGGGTATGCCGCCATCAGCTCCATAATTTTATCGATATCAAGCGGGGAATACAGTGTCAGAATCGGGCTGTCCATTACTTCCTTATGGCTAAGCACCGCCCCCTGTCTTGCAGTAGGCAGTACGTCAAGCTGACCGAGCAGCCGGCTCATATTCCCGGTCCATTCATGGCGGGCAACCAGCTTATCGTCTGTAGTGAGCAGCAGGTCTGTCTCGAACACACGTGTACCCTGCTCGTAGTTGGCCACAAAAGCATCCAGGGTATTCGTATACGTATGATTGTTAATCCCGCCCATCGCATGGGCTATAACCTTATGTGCAGTAAAGCCGGTGGCCGGCTCTTCTTCCTGGGGCCAAAGCGTAATTACCAGCAGCAGGATGAGAGCGCCGGCCATGATGATAGATGCAGTTAGCTTTCTTTTATCCATAGTAGAGGAGTTCCTTTGCACAAGTCAGAGTAGAAAAAGCAAAAACGGCTGGAGCCTTATAACAAGGAAGTCAACCGTTTCTATGGGATGATTATACAATTAATAGGCATTTTTGAAGCCGTTACGGATTGTTCTGGCAATAATGCGGATATCGAACAGCAGCGACCAGTTCTCGATATAAAAGATATCGTGTTTGATCCGGTCCTCAATCGAGGTATCCCCGCGCAGGCCGTTGCTCTGTGCCCATCCGGTGATCCCCGGACGAACATGGTGCTTGACCATATATTTCGGCACTTCGCCGCGGAACTGCTCCACATAAAAAGGACGCTCCGGACGCGGACCTACGACACTCATCTGGCCGAACAGCACATTGAAAAACTGCGGCAGCTCATCCAGGCTCGTTCTACGTATAAAGGTGCCGAACCGGGTTCGGCGCGGATCTTCCTTTGTACTCCAGCCTGTATCCAGCTCGGCGTCCGTCTGCATTTTCATAGACCGGAACTTATACATCATGAAATTGCGGCGGTTCAGTCCGACACGCTCTTGCTTGAAGATAATCGGACCGGGTGACGTAAGCCTCACGCCCAGCGCCACAATCAGCATCACAGGGAACATTACGATAATCGCAAACAGGGAGAACACAATATCAAACACCCGCTTCGCCAGCTTATTGCCGGCCATATCCAGCGGAATATCGCGCACGTTAATCATCGGCATTCCGGCAAAATTATCGAAATACGGCCGCGCCGGCAGGTAATCAAAGAAATCAGGGATGATCAGCGTGCGCATACCGGCCTTTTCGCAGGCGGCAATGATAGCAGGATACTTAGAATGGGCATCCAGCGGCAGTGCCAGAATAACCTCATCCACCGGCAGCATCTCAAGGATTCCGGCCAGCTCATCGACCGTACCGAGAATCGGCTTGTAACGCTGCTCCTCAATCCCGTCCCACTTATGAAAATCATCCAGGAACCCGATCGTTTCATAGCCCAGCTCAGGGTACTGGATCAGGTTGTTGTAGAATCTTTTACCCAGGGAGCCCGCCCCGATAATCAGCACGAACTGGCGGTTATAGCCTTTTTCACGCAGAGATTTCAGCATCGTCTTCAGCACATAGCGGTACAGCATAATGGACAGAATATTAAAGCCCATGTAAATGGCCAGGTACTGGCGGGAAACGTCTATTTGCTTCAGGAAGAACATCACGCCCAGCAGAATAAAGACGGCCATAATATGCACCTGGAAAATCTTCAGGAATTCATCAACAAATCGCTTCTTACGCTTCGGCAGATAAAGTGAGAGCACAATCCCGATCAGCACTGCTATTGCCCCGTACATAATGCTCCAATAAGCGTAGGACTCTACCGGAAGCGTGTTATAGGACTCCAGCCAGCCGCTGCGGAACTTCAGCCACCAGGCGGCCAGAAAGGACAGCTGAATCACTATAAAGTCGGCAACCATATACAGCTGGGTCAAAAACTTCTGATTACGGCGGATCATAATCTCACCTCGGCCTTCGATTCAATCTGGGTTCCCGCTTCAGCAGAAGCCGTAAGGCTCTGTGCCGGAGTCGGTGCCGGTCGCGGCGCCCTCAGGGCATTGACGGCAAGGGACAGCATAAACTTGACTGCCACACCGGCATATACCGTTCCGTTAATTATACTGTTGTACTGCCGGCTATAATGCTTACGGTGGAATAAGATCATCGCTCTATGAAACTCATAGACTATCTTGAACGGCCTGCGCCGCGCGCTGCCGCCCTTCAGATGGATGATATAGGTCTGCGGATAATAATGAATCCCCCAGCCTGCTTCCTTAATCCGGTAGCACCAGTCCAGGTCCTCGCCGTACATAAAGAATTCCTCATCCAGCCCGCCCACCTGTTCAATCGTCTTGCGGCGGACCAGCATAAAAGCCCCGACTAGGCAATCAACAGGATACGCCTCATCCGGGTTCAAGTATCCTAACTGGTAGCCGTTAAATCTGGGCTTGTCCGGAAACAGCTTACTGAAGCCAAACGCATAATAAAAGGATGCCTCAGGCGTAGGGAATCCCCGCTTACAGGCTTTATCCAGCGAACCGTCCGGCAGAATCACCTTGCAGCCCGAGGCCCCGAGCTCAGGACGGCTGTCCATAAAAGTAACCATTGTCTCCAGCGTATCGCGGCGGATCACCGTATCCGAGTTCAGCAGCAGCACATACCGCCCGGAAGCAACCTCCATCCCCTGGTTGTTGCCGCGGGCAAAGCCCACATTCTCTTTATTCGCAATCAGCGTTACATCCGGAAATTCTGCGCTGATCTTCACAACGGAATCATCATGGGAATTGTTATCTATCAAAATAATCTCATAGGAAAAGTTCGTATCCGACTCATACACCGACCTGATACAGTCCATCGTCAGGCGGCAGGTGTTGTAATTGAGAATTAAAATACTGACATCTACATTCACTCCGCTACGCTCCTGACAAATATAGTAATCTATCGACAATTATTATAACACAAAAACCTCCCTGATAGGCAGTCGCCGGTTAGGGAGGTTTTTACAGAAATACTGCGGTTATTCCAGGTTATACGCATAAGCTGAGCGTTAGACGTTATACTTCTAGTTGTTCTTGTTGGCTGCCTTCTCCTGTATATATCGGCGTTTGCGCTTCAGGCTGGCCCGTTGTGCCCGGAATGAAGACCAGGCTTTAATCAGACCAGGTTCTTTGAGCAGCATGTATGCATGAGCAGCTAGCTCATACGGCAGAGCATAGATCAGGGTCAGCGGCAGAGTGCGGGCGGGCTCGTTTTTATAGATCATTTTATAACGGTTAATATAGGAAATCCTGCGGATAAACATCGATTTACCGCCTCTGCCGGAGGTCTTCCAGCCGCGCTCATGATAACCGGCTGCCTCTGCATCATAATACGCCTGCCAGCCGAACAGCTGGGCCCGCCACGCTACATCCACATCTTCTTTATATGCGAAGAAATCCCCATCAAAGAACTCGCCGTCAACGCTGATATCCTCAATCATCCTCCGGGAATACATAGCGGCTGCTCCGGAGACGCCGAAGACGGCACCAGATTCCATCCAGTCTGCCGCAGGCTCTCCTGCTCCACGGTCAAACGCCCGCCGCGCCTTGTTCATCCGCAGTCCTGTACTGTCCACGAGAGAAGAATCTGCCTTCAGCAGCAGCTTGCCTGTGGCACTGCCGATCTTAGTGTTACCCTCCATCAGGCTTACGAGCCTGGACACATAATCGGGTGCAAGCGTCAGATCCGGATTCAGCACCAGTACATAATCGGTGTCCGTGGCTGCTATAGCCTGGTTATGAGCGGGGGCGAAGCCGGTGTTGGCTTTATTGTTGATGAGGACAAGCTTGGGGAGAGATGTGCGTGATAATGTTGTCTGTACAATGCTGTCCGTATCACTGTAATCCAGAGTAGACTGCTCTTCTACTCCGCGATAAAATCCACTCACCCTTGCAGCCGATCCATCCGCTGAGGCATTATCCACCACCACCACACTATGAATCGGATAATCCTGACCCAGCACAGCCGTAAGGCATTCACCGATATCATCCGCGCTATTATAGGTAACAATATGTACACTGACTGTTTTATGATTACTCATGTCATAATTACCCCGAATCTTAAAATCATTTATTAGATTCCCCTATTATAGCGAAAAAACAAAAAAACTCCCAGACCGCAGCAGCGGACCCGGGAGCTTCAAGGCTATAGTTAGCCCAGCAGGCTATTCTTTTAATTCCCGCAAGAAATCGCGCAGTCCTTCACGCCATGTCCGGATATCCTCGAACCCGTTCGTCCGGATGGACAGGTGCTCCATCACAGAGTAACGCGGACGCGGTGCCGGACGGGGGAACTGCTCAGTTCCGCACGGCTCAAGCTTAGCAGTGAACTTGAGACCGAGGATCTCTTCCGCTTCAGCAAAGATGGCCTGTGTGAATTCATACCACGTACAGGCCTCGGAGTTAGAGGCATGATATACGCCATACTTCTCCGTCTGGATCAGCTCCAGCAGAAACCGGGCTAAATCCACTGTGTAGGTTGGGGAACCTTTTTGGTCATCTACAACCTGCAGCAGAGGTTTCTCCTGGCCGAGCTTCAGCATGGTTTTGACAAAGTTATTGCCATATTTGCCATACACCCATGAGGTGCGGACAATAAAGAACTTCGAGGACAGGGATTGAACCAATATCTCCCCTGCCCGCTTGGATTTACCGTAGATGCTCTGGGGATCGGTATTGTCGTACTCGTGATACGGCTTGCTGCCCATTCCGTCAAAAACATAATCCGTACTGATGTACACCAGCTTCGCCCCAGCCCGTTCTGCGGCAATCGCCACATTCCGGCTGCCGGTGGCATTGATCAGATAAGCTGCATCAATATCGGTCTCAGCTGCATCCACTGCTGTGTGGGCGGCACAATGAATAACCGCATCCGGACCGAAGCCGCCGATGACCTCCACACACTGCTCCAGATTCGTGATATCCATCTCCTGACGGTCGCAGCCCAGCACCTCATGCCCCTGCTTTTGCAGCAGCAGTACGAGATCCTGTCCCAGCTGTCCCGCTGAACCCGTAACAAGCACTTTCATTGTAGCCATTACAGGGAATCCCCCAGACGGCTGCCGTATTGAAGCGCGGTATATTTCTGGTATTCCCCGGACTGGATACGGGTCCACCATTCCTTATTGTTGAGATACCATTGGATCGTCTCCTTGATGCCGGTCTCGAACGTATGCTTTGGCTTCCAGCCCAGTTCATTCGTAATCTTGGCCGGGTCTATGCCATAACGGCGGTCGTGGCCCGGACGGTCCTGTACATAAGTAATCAGGGATTCCGGCTTACCCAGCTCCTCAAGAATTGTCTTCACAATATGCATGTTCGTCCGCTCATTGTTGCCGCCAATGTTATAAACCTCACCGATAACGCCATTATGGATAACCAGGTCAATTGCACTGCAGTGATCCTCCACATACAGCCAGTCACGGATGTTAAGCCCGTCACCGTAGATCGGCAGAGCTCCATCGTTCAGCGCACGGGAGATCATCAGCGGAATCAGCTTCTCCGGGAACTGGTAAGGGCCATAGTTATTCGAGCAGCGGGTAATATTCACCGGCAGTCCGAAGGTCTCATGATACGCACGCACCAGCAGATCCCCGCCGGCTTTACTGGCTGAATACGGGCTATTCGGAGTCAGCGGGGTTTCTTCTGTAAACAGCCCCGTAGCGCCCAACGTTCCGTATACTTCATCCGTCGATACCTGTACGAATTTCGTTACACTGTATTTTTTAGCTGCATCCAAAAGCACCTGTGTGCCCAGCACATTCGTCTTCACAAACACATCCGGCTCCAGAATACTCCGGTCCACATGCGATTCCGCCGCAAAATTGACAACAACGTCAACCCCCTGGCTAACCAGTGCATCCATCGCCGCAACATCCGTAATGTCGGCTTTGACAAATGTATAGTTCGGGTTGCCTTCAACTGATTTCAGATTCTCCAGATTTCCTGCATACGTCAACGCATCCACGTTAACAATCTGATAATCCGGGTGCTGCTGCAGCATATATATTACAAAGTTGCTGCCGATAAAGCCGGCTCCGCCGGTTACGAGGAGTTTCATTGTTAGACCACCTTTAAATTATAAAAATAGAGTTAACCGAAGTTCAGTTCAGCATCCTTAAGCAAAGGATGTCTTGTATCCTTGTCAGACAGCACAGGACTTGCAACGGGCCAGTCTATGCCTAGCGACGGATCATTCCATAATATGCCGCGGTCATTCTCGGGGGAATAGTATTCGTCCACTTTATAGAGCACTTGGGTGCTCGGAACAAGAGTACAGAACCCATGGGCAAAGCCCTTGGGCACCAGCAGCTGCCGCTTATTATATTCACTGAGAATTACACCGACCCATTGCCCAAAGGTTGGTGAGCTGCGGCGAACGTCGACGATAACATCATAAATAACACCTGACAGGACACGAATCAGCTTCGTCTGAGCCTTCGGGTTCAACTGGTAATGCAAGCCTCTAAGTACCCCAACCTCTGCTGACAGCGATTGATTATCCTGAATAAAATTAAACTTTACCCCGGCCTTTTGCATTACTTCTTCATTATAACTCTCCATAAAAAAACCCCGGTTGTCGCCATGGACCACCGGTTCGAGAATAGCAGCACCCTGCAACTGTAAGGATGTAACCTTCATAAGATAAGTCCCCCATACCTATAATTTCAATTTACCAAATTCTTCACCAAACGTAATTTCCTGAGCCAACCCATTAGCTTTCGCAAGAGAAGCATGCGTCCCTGCATCGGTCCACCAGCCCTGAAGAATATCAAATGTTAACTCTCCTCGATTAATATATGCATTATTAACATCTGTAATTTCCAGTTCACCACGGGCAGAAGGTGTTATTGTTTTAATGATCTTAAACACTTCGTTATCAAACATATAAATTCCTGTAACTGCATAACTTGATTTAGGATTGGCTGGCTTCTCTTCAATAGATATAATACGTCCATCGTACAATTCTGGAACACCGAAGCGGGATGGATCATTGACTTGTTGAATCAAAATTTTCGCGCCATTTTTTTGCTCGCGGAAATTATCAACAAAGGCCGAGATATCATCCTCAAATACATTATCACCAAGGATAACAATCATTTGATCCTTACCTACAAATTGTTCCGCCAGATCCAGCGCTTGAGCAATCCCGCCCGCTTCATCTTGCACTTTGTAGGTAAAGGTAACTCCCATCTCTCGTCCACTTCCGAGTAAGTTTACAACGTCACCCATGTGCTCCTTACCAGTGACTATAAGAATATCTTTAATTCCAGCTTGTTTAAGTTTATGAACGGAATGAAAAATCATTGGATACTTACCTACGGGTAGAAGATGCTTGTTCGTAACCTTTGTTAAAGGATATAGACGTGACCCTGTGCCACCAGCTAATATAATACCTTTCATACTGCACTCCTATTCTTTTACATAATGTTTAGATTCTAGTAAATCAAGAAGTGGTAACAACACCTTATTCCAATGATACGCATGTTTCGGGACTTTCCTTTTATACTCAGCCCGCTGATTGTTTAAATACCGAAGCCCCTCTTTAATTGAATCAATACTATAAGGAGAACAATATACAGCGTTATCTCCGAAATATTCTTTTACCGGGCTTACATCAGAGACACAAATCGGACAATCTAGTAACATGGCTTCAACTGAAGAAATCCCAGGTGTCTCAATATAACTCGGTTGTATGTGACCTTTAGCATTTTTTAATAACCAATAAATGTCTTCAGTTTTTAATTCGCCTAAAAAAATTATGTTATCTGTAGCAAGTTTTTTAATGTTTTTCTCATAGTATTTATCATTAGCAGAAGCTTTACCAACAATGATTAGATTTATATCAGTATTTCTTGCAGCTTTCACCAGGTTCATTTGGTTTTTTCTTGGTCCTATTCCGCCTATACAACAAATATAAGAATCTGGTAAATTATATTTTACTTTTACATCATCTGTTTGAGATCCGAAGTCTGTATCAATATCCGAACCATTATAGATTACTTGTATTTTCTCAGCATATTTCCGTCCAAAGATTTGTTCCAAATGCAGTGACTCCGCTTCAGAGTTAGGAATAATATACAATGCATTATCCAGTATATATCTTATTATTTTTTTTTCATTGAGCATATTGTTGAAAGAAACTTTATACTTCCTTAGTATCTTTTTTGAGCCAAGATAATAACGAATCCCTTTAATTAGCGAAAGTATTGGAGTAGGAATACTTTTCTTAACAATTGATCTGCCTGAGATAAAATCTTTCATTTCCAAAGATGTCATATCCCAATATATTGGAAATAAAATATACGGCTTAGAATAAAACTTTGCTACACTTGCGTACAGCAAGGCTTCATGCGGTCTTTGAAGATTAAATATAAATACCATATCATAGCTGCTTAAATCTACTGGATTAATGAATAAATCTACAATGTGTCCCTGCTCTTTTAAAAAGTTTACTATTGCCTTAATTTGAACTGTATCGCCACCATTAAACTGTTTAGAGTTATTCCGATCAAAGACAGCTATTTTCAATATATCATTCACTCCGGTCATTGGATATCGCTTTAGTTACTCGCGAAACTCTTTCTTTCCAAGTGTTTTGTATCGCAAGAGATTTTAGAAAAGCAATTCGATTAGAATCATTTATTCTATTCAGAGCTAACTCCAACTTGTTCTGAAACTCAATGTAATTCTCTGCAACAAACTCCTGACGAATACCTTTTACCTCCGGAAGTTCCGTAGAGACAATCTCTTTACCTCCGGCTAAATACTCAAACGCCTTTACTGGAGATGTGCTCAATGTTATATCATTAATTAAAAAGGGAATTATAGCTACATCGAAGTAATCTAACAGGGAGGGAATCATTTCGTAGGAGATTCGTTTCATAAAAAAGACATTGTTATATCCCTTAAAATCCTCCACTTTAAATTGAATTTCTTTGTAGACCTCACCTACAATGACAAATCCATTCTTAGGATTATTATCCGCCAAATACTTCAACAATTCAAAATCAAACCAATCTGCTATGGCCCCATAATAACCGATAATATAAGAAAACTTTTTACGTATAAGCTGAACTGAAGGGATTTCTTCTAAACTCCTATCAAAATCCCCAACCTCAACACCATTAGGTACGTAAATTACATCATTACGAATAGTCTTTACCTGATTATATATTTGATTTGAGGTAGCTAAAGTTAAATTTGAATTGACAACAGACTCATAATAATCATTTTGAATATTGCCGTATGAATCAAATGTTGTAATATCATCAATACAATCATAAACATGAATCAGTTGTTTGTTTAATACCTTTAATTTCTTAACATAATCATTTTGATGTGGCCAATACTGCCAGACAATAACTTTCCGGGAGGCTAACTGATTAATAACATTGTCTTTATCATCATTAAACAGATAAATATTCGGCTCGACTTCCAAAAAACCTCTAACATTCCAATCCGGACTATAGGGATATGATGTATCGGTCATATAAAAGATAAGATTACCTTCTCTAGCTAAAGCTCGTGCTAATTGTTGCGGTCGTTGAAACATATATCCCCAAGGGCAGTTAGGTGAAGGAAAGACATACACAGTCTTCCCTTCGTATTTACGCATAAGACTTTCTAAACGATAAGATAGTTCATCCTCACTTGGAAATGATAGAATATTTTTTCTTAACCCCCCCTTTGGCAAACGGTGAATAACTTTTCTAAGTAGTACTTTAGGCTCTTTTGAATACTTAAGTATTTTTTTTAGTTTATTCATAGATGCCCTCGTAATTCAGGTACCATTTTTTCGCCTGAATCATAAACGCTGAAGGAATTTTCTTTTGTGAATTTCCCAAAAAAATCTTTATCATGATATGACGCACTGTCAATATAGATAGTTTTACTTTTAAGAGGATAATACTCCGTTTCCCCACAATAAATTACTGAGTCAAACTCAGCATTGAAAAATAAATCCAAGCGATTGGTTACATATATGCTTTCACTCAGCTTTCTAACTCCTGTGATAGCATTATCATTGTAATGATGTATATATACAATAGCTAAATACCCCATATCAGATAGAGTTTTCGATAAAACCTCAGAACCGCTTAAATAATTATGACTCGACCATTTTTTTGCTCCAAGTATAAGAGCTACAGGTTTCCCCGCTAATTTTAGCGCTTTACTAACACTTTCGGCGTCATAACAATTAGAAAAATATGAATGAGGTCCTTTAGGATTTACCCATTTCCTATTCCATTTCTGTTCGAAATATTGTTTATTTTTTTCCCAAATCTCATTGTATACGGTTGAGTCCATCTTTTTAAAACTGGCACTACCATGATGATACACAAAAGCATCCTGAACAACTATAAGCTTGTAACCCAGTGCCTTAACTTGTTCACAGTAATCATCGTCTTCAAACATACCAACTCCGTAACTTTTATCTAAATCACCGAGTTGGTTATAGACTTCTCTTTTTATTGCCACACAGTAGAAACCCAGCAAATCTGTCTCATAATATTTGCCTTCATATAACTCATGAAACTCTCTTAGCCATAACTTATCCGCTCCTGTAATAGGATCACCCTGGAAAAAGTCCAAAATTTGATCGTTTCCAACCGAATTAGAGACAGGGCCAGCCATTCCTACATCCTCTCTGTCTGCCAATGGTTTAATTAAACGATGAATCCATCCAGGTGAAAGTATAGTATCATTATTAAGAAGTACAATAAAATCACCTGTTGATTCTTTACAACCGATCGAATTCCCGCCTGCAAAACCAGTATTATAAGGCGATAAAATTATTTTAAGCTGCGGATGCATTAGTCTGGCTAATTCAATTCTGGTTTCATCAGTAGACATGTTGTCTACAACAATAACCTCTAGATTAGGATAGTCATTAGTGTAAAGCAAACTATTCAGACATTGCTTCGTAAATGACCAATTATTATAGGTAACAATTACAATGCTGACCTTCGGGAAAAATCTTGAGTTGATTTCTTCGTTCAACGTTAAGTATCTAGAATGCCAAGTGTTCTGTAATGCAAATTTTTTCCTTTTATCCATTGATTCGTTTCTATTTTCCTTCAAAGCAGACATAATGGCTTGATCAAATTCTTCAAAAGTATCTGCCAAATACAAGTATTCTTTTATTAACTGCAATTCAGGCAACCCTGTGGATACTACGGGCTTACCTGCAGCAAGATATTCATAAACCTTGACTGGATTAGTAGCCAGTGTGAGATTATTCTTGATAAACGGTATGAGAGCAACATCAAATTTCGCAAGATACTTTGGCAGGTTTTGATAAGGCATTTCACCATAGAAGATAATGTTGCTGATTTTTTCAGCATTTGTAATGTCACACCCAAAGGTATCCCCGATTAAAATAAAGGTCCATTCACTATGCTTTTTAGCTAACTTACATATAAGCTCAATATCGAACCACTCAGATATTGCGCCATAGTACCCTATAACCGGACCGCTTGCAAGCGGTTCTAAAAGTTCTTCAGTAACACTGGAAAAGTGATTGTATTCACCGGCGTTTCTAATTAAGACCGTATTCTCATTGGATGTATTAATTTTTTCAAAAAGTCTTTGGGAGGAGGCAATAACCAGATCGGCAGAGCTCATTAAGTTTTTCTCATCAATAAGCATTGTCTTTGAATTTGTGGAAAACCCTTCGTGATCATCCATGCAATCATAAACAACAAGGTTAAAACTAATATCTTTCATAAGCGGCTGCCAAAAAGGTAAATCAATTATAGAAATAGAAAAACCAACATTAAATTTTTCCTGAACATATTTTAATGACCATTTCAAATAAAGATGATCCTGCTGATCTTCAATACGGTCTTTATATACACTCATATTATTTTTAGTACATAGCCTAATAACCCAAACGTTATTTTCCACTTCAATTATTGAAACATTATCAGCAACCTCTGCGTAAGAGAGATTATCTTTACCTAAAGGAGTTACATCTACAGAAAAATAGAAGACCCTGTGTCCTGATTCAGCAAACTGTTTAGATATTTGTTGCGGACGTTGCCAACGAAAGTTCCAGTTTATAACGGGAAATCGGAATATATCGTAGGATTTAGGTTTATTAAAAGTTATATAATCACCTTGTTTTTCCATTCGGGGAGTATATAGTGGTCTTTCAGATACACTCTTTGTTTCCTTTAATTCATATGGTTCGATTTTTTCAGATTGTATTGGGGAGTAACGTATCAAAGCATTTTCTGAAGGAATTGGTTTTTTCAAAATTTTTTTTTGTACCCATGATACAAATTTCTTCCTTTCTGTAGCATCTCCTTTTATAAACTGCTCATTGACTCTCCTTAAGAGGCACATCATTTTCCAAGCTTTAGTGTTTTCCAGGAGAAACAACTTATTTTTAAAGGTTTTAATTGTATTTATATTTATTTCATTGGAAACTTTATTTTTTTGCAACTCATGCTCTATAAGTTCAAAATCCTGCGAAACAGTATTCATAAAAGTATAGTCCCCCTTTATTCAGAACGCTCAGCGTTCGCTTCATCTCTTTTCCTAACTTCATCTTGCAATATTTTGATCCATTTATCCTTCTCTGCTAACTCATTTTTTATAATCGATATACTTTCTTCTCTTTTTGAGACCTCTGCTTCCATAGTAGTAATCCATTTATCCTTCTCTTTTAATTCTTCTTTAATGACTGCTACACTTTCGTCTCTTTTGCTTACTTCTGCTTTCAAAATATTGATCCATTCTGAAAGGTTTTTATTTTCCTCATTAATTGCTTTAGCAGCTTCGTCCCGGTCTTTAATGTCTTCTTTTAATTTCTCCACATAATCCAACTGCTTATGATGTCCATCGGTAATAGGATCATACATTCCTAAATTAAGCCTGTTTAAATTAGCGGAATCCTGCCGGCTGTACACTAACAACAGTTGTTTACCTGGCCAGAAATAGGGGTCAGTATTGAAAACTTTAAAGAACGTTAAAAAGAAAAACTCTAATTTTAATGGAAATGTGTCGTAATCAAATGTAAAAAAGTGCTCTTTAATCCGCTCACGTTCTTGAAAAGGCACCATTATTATTAGCATATCATTAGTATACTTACTTAGCTCTTTTGCCCAATCTAGAGGATTGTTATAATGTTCGAGACAGTTTGACGTAAAAATAATATCGAATTTTTTGTTATACTCTTGCAAAGTTCCTTCGTAAAATGTATATTCAGGATAATTTTTTTGTGCTTTACGTATTGCAGACTTAGCAAAATCAAGACCTGCAACCTTTAAGTTAGGAAAACGTTGCCCAAAAATATTCACACCATCTCCCTCAGCACAACCCCAGTCTAGAAAGGAGACATTGTTATTTCGCAAAATCTCTTTAATACCTTCAGGCAGAAATTCAATCGCCATATTAGTAAAATAATCCGTTTGGCTTCGCCCGCCCTTTGCTTCCCAATCTTCCTCGAATCTCTTATCCCAGTATTTTTCACTATTTATCTCCAAGCTACTCTCCTACTTTCAAAAGTTGTAATTTTTGTTGGACTGGCAGGTTCAAAATTCCAAACTGTTTACGATCATTTATACTTTTGAAATATGCAGCTCCTTCAATATAGTCAATATAAGCCGGTACTTGTTCTTCACGATTTTCAAGGGCAACATTCAAAATATAATCTGCACTATTGAGCCAATTTTGAAATACAAAGGTTACCTCAACATATTTACCTTTCATGGCCTCATTAAAAAATACGCTTTCTCCATCACGGGTAGTTGAAACAACAAGATCCATTCCTTGAATAGATTTAATTGAGAATGCGCAACTGAAGTGATTAATATCAGCGTTGTATGGGATTTTAAATATAACTTTTACGCTCATTTCTTCGCCAAGAGTAATTAGATCTGATGGATGTCCCATTCTGCTAAGAATAGCAGCATAAACAATAGCTCCTTGATCAGAGCCCCATCGACTAACTACATTCGAGAATGAACTAATTTCAAATTCTGGAGAAGTAACCATCCCTGATTCTTGGTCAATATTAAAATTATCACTCTCATCATCTGCATGATTCTCCATGGTGTTCATAAACTCCACATACCGCGAAGTAACCTCCACGGTATCGCCAATCATTTTTAGATCCCCTTCATTAATCCATACTGCTCGATCACAAAATTGACGAATAGAATAAACATCATGACTCACGAAAAGAATAGTGACCCCTTTATCCCTCAATTCCCTAAATTTATTAAAACATTTGGTTTGAAACTTAATATCCCCTACTGCTAACGCTTCATCAACAATGAGTATTTCAGGCTCAACATTAACAGCAACTGCAAACGCCAGTCTCGCAAACATACCGCTAGAGTACATTTTTACAGGTTGATGGACAAAATCTCCAATATCAGCAAACCGCAAGATAGCATCCATTCTGGCATCTATCTCGCTTTTTTTATACCCAAGTAAAGTACCATTTAAATAGATGTTCTCAATACCTGTGTACTCCATATTAAAACCTGCTCCCAGCTCTAATATAGAAGATATTTTATCACTTTTTATTTCCATATCTCCAGACGACTGAAGTAATACACCAGTAATTATTTTTAACAATGTCGATTTCCCTGATCCATTTTTCCCTACGATACCAATTGTCTCACCTTTATAAATATCAATGGTCACATTTTTCAAAGCATAAAATTGATGTGAATATTTCTTACCAAATGGATTTAAGGATTCCTTTAATCTGTCTATGGGGGCATTATATAGTTTGTACGTTTTGGAAAGATTATTTAGTGATATAATTTTTTCTGACATGACTCCTCCTATAATACGTCGGCAAAATGTGGCTTAAGCTTTTTGAAGACTTTACGCCCAACTAGTATCAATGCAACAGCTACAAACCAAAACCAAATTGTCAGCCATGGTTTTTCCCAAAACCAAATGTGATTGATAAATGCATCTCTATATCCTTCAACAATGTAATACATAGGATTAAGACTCAATAAGGTCTTATATTGATTAGGAATTTGCTGCATCCCCCAAAAAATAGGAGTCAGCCAAAATCCAAATTGAACTATCATAGATATCAGCGGAGCCATATCCTTGAAAAAAACCGCCAGAGCAGAAAAAAGCCAGCCAATACCGGCAATAATCACTCCCATAGCGAACAAGTAATAAACCACCTGAAGATTAAATACCGAAAATTGGTAGCCATATAGGAAGAATAATGAAAAAGTTATCAGTACAAAGAAGAGATGAACGTAAAGCGAAGATGCAATTTTCACTAAAGGCAAAAGCTCCACTTTAAACACAACTTTTTTCACTAAAAAGTCATTTTCAAGAATAGAACCTGTTGTCGAATTAAGGCTTTCAGCAAAGAAGAACCATGGAACAAGGCCTGTCGTTAACCACAATATATAAGGAACGTCATCTACTGGTGTATTTTTGAAGCCCACCTGAAAAACAAACCAAAAAATCAAAATAGTAATAGCCGGTTGAACAAAAGCCCATACAACCCCTAAATACGAACCTAAATATTTTTTTTGAAAATCATTTTTAGATAATTGAAATAATAGGGCGATTTCTGCGCGTAGTTTTTTTTGCTGTAACATTTAACTTGATTTACTCCTTTACTTTAAAATATTATCTTGAAAAAATTGTATTTTCGCTTAACATCTCTTTATGTTGGTATTAAAAATTCTGTATGCTAAAATATTGACGTAACTATAATAAAAGGAGATTAAAACGTGTCGAAACCAGTATACGGTAAAAATGCAGCTCAGTCGAGAAATGTTGAAAAGATATCCAGTCCCATCTGGGCATTGGCTGTTGCTTTTATCTTGTTTTTAATCTGGACTCCGTTCCAAGTTGGTTTGTTCAATGGGCAGCAGTTAGATTTTGAAAAACCGATCTACATATCCTCACTTCTAAGCAGTCTGATGTTGCTGGTATGGATGGGATTGTACTTCACAAAGTTTAAGCTGGAGGAGCAGCGCGACTTGCTATTAGTGGTCTCATTACTGCTGCCTGTCACATATGCCTTGTCGCTTTCCGGAGCGGCTTCGCATTATATGGCGATGAATCTGCTGCTCATTCAGAGCATGTACCTTGCAATATTTATTATAGCCCTATATCTGCTCAAGCAAAAGCAACTAAATGTTGTCATTCAAAACGCTATTCTTGCGATTTCTTATTTTATTGTGGCATTCGGCTTGTTGAATTGGCTTGGAGGATCGAAATTTGCCGGAAGTCTTGTCGGCTGGTTCTCCAATACTGTGCGCGGAGGTAAGTACTTAGATGCTGTAATGACTGACTCCAACGGTCTGCGTCTAACCTCTATCTTCCAATATGCGAATACGTATGCAGCCTTTCTGATGGCGTTTCTGTTTGTTGCCGTCTTTGCTCTCATCCGCTCCAAGAAGTGGTACGGGACACTGACCCACGGTTTTATGCTGGTACCGATTATCGTATCGCTGCTGCTGACCTTGTCCCGCGGCGGACTTGTTATGCTGCCGGTCGTGTTTATTCTTCTGCTGATTCTTCTCAAACCTGCTCAGCAGCTCCTCTGGATCATTCATCTGGCTCTTGCCGGTGTTGCTGCTCTGGCGGTAACTAACCCGCTGACTACTCTGGGAACAGAACTGAATACAGCCTTCACTTCCGGAGCAGCACTTAAAGGCTGGGCGTACCTAATAATCGCATCACTTGTAGTAGCAGGACTTGGATGGGTTGTACAACGTTATGTAGCACCCTGGTTGGAGCAAAAACTCAGTCGCTGGGGATCACGCAAAGGAACTGGACTTTGGCTTCCGCTGGGCTCACTTATTCTCGTTGGGATTGTAGCCTTTTTGTTGATCGGGACAAGCGTACGCAGCATTCTGCCGGCCAACATGGAGACACGCCTTGAGAACATAAACTTTAAGCAGCACAGTGTTCTGGAACGGTTCACCTTTTATAAAGACGCTTTGAAGGTTGTTAAAGATTATCCGATTCTCGGCGCAGGCGGAGGCGGTTGGGCGTCACTTTATGAGCAATATCAAAATAACCCTTATACCAGCCGTCAGGCGCACAATTTCTTTTTGCAGTATTTGATTGAGGTTGGGATTGTTGGTTTCATCGTGTTTATTGGTTTTATCGGATACGTGTTCTACAAATTTATCCGCAGCTATCTGAAGCGTGACAAAGACGACTTTGCCAATGGGTACTTCTTTTATATCATTGCTCTGTCTATTCTCGTCCACAGCTTGCTTGACTTCAACCTGAGCTATGCGTTCATGGGCATTCTCGTCTTCCTCAGCCTTGCCGGTATGGGTGCCTCAATGGACAGCAAACCACTACGCCGTAATTGGAACAAAGCCGGTCTGCGGATTGGTTACATGGCTGCACTTACAGTCGGTACAGTCTTTCTGCTGTTCCTGTCCATTAATTATTTGAGCTCCAGCACTTCAGCAATGAAAGCCAAGAATCTGATCGGTGTCAGCCAGTCTTATGAAGAGATCAAAGCACCGCTTATTGAAGCTCTGGATAAACGGCCGTTCCACCCGGAATCGGCAATATACCTCTCTTCCATGGATCAACAGGTCTTCACTCAAACACAGGACACCCAGTATCTTGATGAGGCCTATAATATCGTAACGCGATCTCTGGGAGATGAACCTTATAATAAGGATCTTTTAAAGCAGCTTGTCGGAATTTACGATTTGAGAGGACAAGGGGACCTTGCCTTTACCGTATATCATGACAATGCTGATAAGTTCTACTGGGATATTGACTGGTACGATGCTATTATTAGCCGTTCCTTCACTCTAGGCTACGCCGCTTATGAGCAAAAGGATGATACTAAGAAGCAAGAATACATTACTGACGGAATTGAAGCATATAAGCACGTGGTTGATGGAGTCGAGCATCTCAAAACGTTGCCGCCTGAACAGCTGCAGGGACGTCCTTTCTCCGTTACACCTAGCATTGCACTGAGTACAGGCAAGCTGCAGCTGATGTCAGGAGATAATGAGACTGCAGCGGCGACCCTGAAAGCCGGCCTTAGTGAGGACTATGCGGATACCACTAACCGCGAGATTGCCCGCTGGTATCTGGCTGCACTTAAACGCAGCGGCGGACAGGATCAGGCTGTGTATGATCTGCTGATTGCAGCTGATGCTGCTGAAGCAGCGCAAATTGATGCGATTGTTGCACAGCAGTTCTAATATTTACGATATAACCGCCCCTTCGCCTCTGCAAAGAGTCGAAGGGGATTTTTTATTTATAAGAGCTTTAAGGCTATTTTCAGATACCTGTCGTATGCTGAGTTTTCAATTTACGATAGGGGTGGGTTTACTTGCGGCTTTTCTTCTCTTCAAAACAGTTGTTATTAACAGTTCTCATCTTATTGACTGGTGGATTTATATTGAATTTTTCCATGCAGCTAACCACAGTTAATTTAAATCTAATACAGAGTATTAGCTGGGTTATTCATTTTCCTTTTATTTTTTTAATCGGAAGTGTTTTTTTCTTTTTATTATTACTGATCTCATCAGCGCTCATGCCAAATACATACTTCGGTCCAGCAATAATTTCAATAATTTGCATAGCTTGCGGTTTTATAAATTATAAAAAGTTAGGTATAGTCGGAGAACCCTTATACCCATGGGATTTAATGTTAGTTAAGAATGCAAATGAAATGCTGCAAATCAGTAAAGGGTTTATTTCTCCGATTGAACTAGTAATTGCTGCAGTTATAGTTTCGGGGTTAATATGGGGGGCCCTCAAGCTTCCCAAAATTAAAACTTCACTGACTGTCCGACTCATATTCATCTTTATTCCAGGATCAATATTACCGGATTTATCATTGTTGTTGTCGGGGGTGAACCATTATTGGCATCGATTAAATATCAGAACATATACTGGAATCAAAAATATAATTACACTCAAAATGGCTTTGTTTTTGCATTTACAGCTAACCTGAAACAAGACATGCTGGATAAACCCGCCGGTTATAGTCTGGAGGCTATTGAGAAAATCGCTGCAAAATACAGCACCTCTCCAGAGGATACCGCTTTGTATATCCCGATTGAACAGCCTAACATTATGTATATTATGAGTGAATCTTTTTTTGACCCTACCCGGTTATCTAACTACTCCTTCAGTTCTGATCCTCTAAAATTTATACATGAAGAAATCGATTCCACGCCTTCCGGTTACGTACTGACTCCTGAGTTTGGCGGAAATACAGCTAATGTCGAGTTTGAAGCCCTTACTGGAATGTCAATGTATTTCCTTAAAGACGGAGCTGTCCCCTATCAGCAAAAACTGGTTAAGATGAGTTCGGTGCCTTCTATCGCCAGTATACTAAGGGAGAGGGGTTACCAGACCCTGGCGATTCATCCGTTTGATGAAACCTTCTACAGTCGCAGCAGAGTCTATCCCATTCTGGGATTTGATCAGTTCATCAGTGATGACGATATGAAAAACACTGAAAGGATCACTCCGAGCGCATATATTTCGGATCTTTCTGCCATAAAAGAATCGATAAGCGAACTCCATGCTTCTGCTGCCCCAACGTTCTTACATCTAGTCACTATGCAGAACCATCTTCCTGTTATTAATGAAAGAAACGGAATCAGTAGTATTACCGTCACAGGTCCTGATGCTACAGAAGACGAGCAATTGGAGGCATATACACAAGATATTCTAGTGAGTGACGAAGCTCTGGCCTATCTCCATGATGAAATAATGGCCATTGAGCGTCCAACTATTGTTGTTTTTTGGGGTGATCATCTCCCAGGCTTAGCTTCGGCGATATATTCAAATTCCGGCTGGGAATATAATTTTAGACTTGAGCATGAAACTACATTATTAATAATGGCTAACTATGATATTGGTAACGAGGCATTAGGCACGTTAAGTCCTGCCTTTATTGGCCCAACAGTTTTTCAGCTAGCCGGTCAGACTCTTCCCCCATACTATAAAATGCTTAACGAAATACAATCCACCCTTCCAGGATTAAGCAAAGG
The DNA here is from genome assembly GCF_000723885.1 of Paenibacillus camerounensis. Lineage (GTDB taxonomy): Bacteria > Bacillota > Bacilli > Paenibacillales > Paenibacillaceae > Paenibacillus_AQ > Paenibacillus_AQ camerounensis. The sequence goes on along the minus strand of NZ_CCDG010000001.1, from coordinate 12,037 downwards.
GGTATTGTTAGATTCGACCGGGAATGATACCAGTCTGAGTGCTGCTCAACAGGAACTTCTGAACGATTACCTCCTAGTGGAGTATGATATTCTTGAAGGGGCAAATTATTCGCAGGATTTATTATTTTAATCATCTTTATTCTATGGACTAAAAAAGCAGGGCAGTAATTCTCCATCGCGGAAGAATTCTGTCCTGCTTTTTTATACAAGATGTATATTTTTATTCAGATGTTCTATTTACAGCTTAGCAGCCTTCCCAGCTTCAATGTCAATAATCTCTTTAAGATAATCCAGCAAACCTTCCTTCAGTTCCTCATGCTGCAGCGCATAATGAATGGTCGTCTGGATAAACCCCATCTTCTCGCCGACGTCATGCCGTCTGCCCTCGAAGTCATAGGCAATAATCCGCTCTACGTCGCTTAAACGTGCAATTGCATCTGTAAGCTGGATTTCACCGCCTACCCCTACCTGCTGTTCACCCAGCATATCGAAAATACGCGGAGTCAGGATATAACGTCCCAATATAGCCAGGTTGGATGGTGCGTCCTCACGCTTCGGCTTCTCCACCAGTCTGTTGGCTTTATAGACACGGTCTGCCAGCTGAGTGCCGTCTACGAGACCGTAGCGGGATACTTCTTCCCAAGGTACAGGCTGCACCCCGACAATGGAGGACTTGTATTCTTCATAAATTTCAATCATCTGCTTCAGGCACGGCTTGTCCGCCTCGACAATATCGTCACCGAGCAGTACAGCAAAAGGCTCATTGCCGATGAACTTACGGGCGCACCAGATGGCGTGTCCGAGACCGCGGGGCTCCTTTTGGCGGATGTAATGGATGTCAGCCATTTCGGAGGATTTGCGAACAGATTCGAGCAGCTCCCATTTCTGCTTCTCTGCCAGGTTAAACTCTAGCTCAAATGAATTGTCAAAATGGTCTTCAATCGCCCGCTTGCCCTTACCTGTGACGATAATGATATCTTCAATCCCGGAGGCAACGGCTTCTTCGACAATATATTGAATCGTCGGCTTGTCTACAATCGGCAGCATTTCTTTGGGCATCGCTTTGGTGGCAGGCAGAAAGCGGGTACCAAGACCAGCCGCGGGAATAATCGCTTTACGGATTTTCATGATATAGCTCCTTCTGTTTCAGTACTTTTGCGCCGGTATAGCTCTCAACGAACGTGGCATAATAAATTCAATTATAGCAGTTCAGGAAGTTTTTTGGCAGTTATATTGTTATATGTTAGGAACTTAAATGATTTATACAAAAAAGAGCCAGGAAGCGCTCGAGTCTGGTCTAATAGCACTTGAGTGGTCCTGGCTCTATATAAAAATTTGTAATTACTTAGCGTTAACCAGCTGTCCGCGTGTAACACCAAGCTGATTGGTCGCCTTAAGGCTCTTCCAGACCTGAGTACCGGAGATTTCACCGCGCAGCGCGCTTGTGTAGAGGCTGATAACCTCTGCCACCTGCTCTGGCGTTTCTTCCAGGAACTCTACCCGGAAAGAGGAGACACCTAAGTCACGGAAATTGTTCAGGTATTCCGCTCCGGACTGCTCTACTGCATTATATACAGTGTTGCGGCAGCCTTCGTCTACACGGACAGGATGGGACATGCCGATCCGGTCCTGCAGAGAAGCACGCTGCTCTTCGCAAGGGCGCCCGCAGTTCGTATAGTTGGTACCTTCACTCATGAAGGTACAGTATACACAATGTTCCGTATGGAACATCGGCAGATGCTGATGAATGACAACCTCCATACGTGAGGTGTCACTGCGTCCGAGAAGGTCGACCATCTGCTGAATGTTCAGGTCATAGGACGGCGTTACTGCATCCAGACCGGATTCCAGGAACAGGTCAACCGCTTTGTGGTTGGCAATGTTCAGCGAGAAGTCACCGAACAGGCGCGGATGCTGTGCATCCGGGTGCTCCATCCGGTGCTTGAGATAGTAGTACAGCGCGCCTGTATTGCGCACCAGCACGGCATCCGGCTGCAGGCGCAGAATGTTGGCGTGGTAGCCGTTCTCGCCCGGCATATGGATGCGCGGCGTGGCCAGCGCAATGCTGGCTCCCGCAGCCCGTACAGCGTCCACCGCTGCCGGGAACTGCTTGATGAACTCGAAGTCGGCGTAGATGTTCGTTACGCCGGCTTCGAGCGCAGCCTGCACCTGCGGCAGGCTGCGGCACAGCGCGGTAAGCTCCGCTTCACCGCGCAGCCCGGCGCCGCACCTGCGGTCAGCGTCGCCGTAGACCTCTACCGCCCGTTTCACGTAGATGGGCGGCTTCGGGCGCTCGCCGGCAAGCAGCTCCACCGCCTGGCGGCGGATGCTGTTGAGCTCGCGCATAGGCACGATCACGTCGCCTTCCAGCTGCGACTCCAGCGCCTCAAGCTGGAACACGGTCCCGCCAAGGCGGCCGAATTGTTCTCCCAGCAGGGCGGCATCCATCGGGCGCTTCTGCGCGGCTTCCAGCAGCAGCTCCGAATTCACTTGGACCGTGACGTTCTTCTGAACGTCGGTCCACCACGTGGCCAGCGGCTCGCCAACGCGGCCTTGGACCTTAACATGCACCGGGAACACCCGGTACGGCTTCTCGGTTTCGTAGGACTGACGCAGCGACTTATCGAGCGCAGGGTCATTGGTCTTCCAGATGCGGTCGCCAACATGCAGTCTGCGCAGATCCACGTCATTGCGGCCAGGCACGATGTCAACGATCCAGCCTTCTCCGGCTTCGCCCTCAAGCTTTACGCCTTTACGGCGCAGATCGTAGACGCGCCCGCCTTCTTCCTTTTTGGTCGGATCACCGGCGTCAAATACAATCCCGTCCCCGCGCTTAAGCGGAGCATGGATGCGGCAGACTACACCATCGCGCAGAATCTGCTCGACTGTGCCCATGTACACGCCACGGCTTTTTGGAAAAGTCCCGTCCACCAGCTGTTTGTTATTCGTCCCCTCCAGGAAGCCGTGCGTAAAGCCGCGCGAAAAGCTCTGCTGCAGCTCACGCATATCCTCCTTCGAAGTCGGCGACCAGTTCCCGTCAAAATAACGGTCAATCGCTTTGCGGTATTTACTGACCACGTTCGCCACGTATTCCGGGGTCTTGAGCCGGCCTTCGATTTTGAAGGAGGTTACGCCAGCCTCAATCAGCTCAGGCATCAGATCGATCGCCGCCAAATCCTTGGGAGACAGCAGATAGGTCACATCACCCATCGGTTGAATTTTACCATCCACCATTAGATCATACGGCAAACGGCAGGCCTGCGCACATTCACCACGGTTCGCGGACCGGCCGCCCCACATTTCCGAGGTCAAGCATTGGCCAGAATAGGAGACACATAAGGCACCATGCACGAATACTTCCATAGGCAGCCGGGCCTGATCCCCGATTATCTTGATCTGCTTCAGGTTATTTTCACGTCCGAGTACGACGCGCTCCATACCCCACGGCTTGGTGAATTCCACCGCTTCCGGTGAAGTAATCGTCATTTGCGTTGAACCGTGAATAGGGAAGTCGGGGGAGATTTCGCGGATCATCCGCACCAGCCCTAAATCCTGTACAATCACCGCGTCCACACCTGCATCAATACAAGCATCGATCAGTTCCTTGGCATCGGCCAGCTCATTCTCAAACACCAGTATATTAAACGTCAAAAAGCCCTTCACTCCATAGCTATGAAGAAACGCCATAATCTCCGGCAGCTCGTCCATACGGAAGTTGTTGGCTCTCGCCCGTGCATTAAACTTCTCTACGCCAAAAAAGACCGCATCCGCACCGTTCGCCACTGCTGCACGCATACATTCCCAGTCACCGGCCGGAGCCAGCAGCTCCACGTCTTCTCTGCGTATTCCTTGCTCGTTCATTTATATCCTCCCAAACCGCTGTTTCGCGGGTCATTTCCAAACCTTTAACTTATTAATTGTATCAAATATCACACCTTATAGCCATATACTCTGTATGCTAAAGCAAGAAAAAGCTGCCACTCAAGCAGATTATCACATGGATAAGCAACTCTAAATGGCAGCTTAATAATTATAATTAAGCTCTAAACAGTCTTTATTGAAAATGGGCTACGATAAAGGTTGGAATACCATTCCGAGTTTGAAACTCTACAGTATTAACTACCGATAGCTTAGTGTTATTAGATATATTTTGTATACCCTCTACTGCTTGATCTGTTTCTAGCACTACAAAGTAATCCTTTCTAACCGGACGGTTATTTATATCAGAGATCAGCTGTTCTACATCAGTCTCAGACCAGAGCTCTCTGTTACCTCCAGTGGCCGCTGCTACTCCCATCCAGTATCCCCATTGTGGAAAGGCTACCACCGCATCAGTCGGAACATTATAGGTATAATCGGCCAGGCGGTTGATGGAGTCACTATAATAGCCTACTCCGCCTGTCTTTTCTAAATCGCTAAACATTTTTAAATTATGGAATCCATAAAAGAGAATCAGAACAAGACTTAAAATGAGAGAAGTCCCTCTTATCGCTTTTCTTAAATAAGCCGCACTTTCTGATGCTGCCTGCGAAAGGAAGATTCCGTAGAGCATTCCTGCAATACTCACATAAATTAATGGCAAAACCATAATATAATGTTGATAATTAAGTGATTGCCCAATAATTACACCGAAAAGTAAATGTGTATAGATTCCGATTGTGGTTAACATATTAAACAAAAACAATTTTTGTTGGATTACAGAATTAGCATCTATTTTTTTAGTGATTTTAATTATAAACGTCAGTACTGAAAGGGAAACCCATACTACAAAAATTATAGCACCTATAGCTGTTTTATACGGCGTCTGGCCTAGCATCGTCACTCCAATAAATTCTCCATCAAAAAGATGCACAACCAAGTTCCACACATGCTGGATCCGGTCTAATATACTGACACTAATCTGATCACTGATTCCGTAGGCACTATTCATAGCGCTTAATGAGCCGAGGTAACCTTTAAATCCTTGATTAACAATGATCGAGAAGTGAGCATAAATAAATGGACTGTACCCCAACAGGAACCCTGGAATTACCATACTAACGCTTTTCCATAACTTATTATTCTTCCAGGCATAATAAACAAGAACACAAAACAATGCAAAGCTGTAAATCACAAATATAAAGTATCCCCATGCACTAAACCCCAATAAAATGGCAATCAGAAAAATTCTTTTCTTATTAAAAGTCCCCGTGTGTCTAAGCGTAGTTATTTCTTTAGCTAATAAAACCAGAGATGGAATAAACGTTAATAAAGGAAATAACTGCAGATAATACTGCGTTCTCCAAGCAAACAAGAATGTCGGGTCAAAACCGATAACTGTAGATACAGTTGTTGCTAGCATCCTATTCTTTGTAAGCCCATAAATCGCCTTATAGCTTAAAAAAATTATAAGCAAACCAAATAAAAGATGCATTAACCTAATAGAGAAAACATTAAACCCTATTATTTTCCATAAAAACAAACCTAAATATGCTGGTGTTGCTCCCCCATATAATGAATTAAGCAACGGATACTTATATAAGGGAAATAAAAAATTATCCGGATAACCCCACATTGGCACATTTTCGGGGTTGGATATATAGGCAGCAAAGTAGTCAGGATTCACTGAATCCATATATAAGCCCGGCAATAATATTCTATTAATTGATAGAACAAAAAATAATACAAGTGAAAATAATGGATTACCTACTAGCCTAGTAGTTTTTTGAAGACGTTCTGCATTAGCATTATTCATATAGAAGAACTCCATATCCAGTCATTTTAGAAATCAAACAATTCAGCTTTTCTCTATAGACTATACGAATTCGTTTGAAATATATTCAATTCTTCTGGCGTTCCTAAAATGTGAACACTTCCTGCAGGAATAAGACTTATTGTTACAATTCTGCCATCACTGATCAGTTGGTTATATAGAGGTGCGATGTATTTTTCTCCTTTTTCTTCATGTCCGCTAATAGAATAATAATCAGCATATGCTTTTTTATACACCGCTGGAGATGAGAACCAGTACAATCCTATTGTCGCATTTTCCGAAATCCTCTTCTTTTCTCTAACTTCTGTAGCGATTCCATGTCCATTGACTTTCACGAAACTCCAGTGGTCTCCTAATGCTTCAAAGCAGGGAATCCATCCATCCATTTGATTGTTATTCGTAAACTCAAGTTCAGCTGGATTTACGTGAGTATCAATGTTGTAAATTAAAAGCGGTTCATCCGGCTTCCAAAAGGGTTCAGCAAAAAGTACGCTGGTAGCCTGTCCATCTGTGAGACTATCCAAACCAACCACTTCATAATTTGAAATTTTCAACTTGTCGCACTCAGTCTTTATGAATTCGTCTGCGCCGTCCTCATGCCTAACAATAAAAATAAATGTAGCATCTTCTCTAATGAAATTTTGCAGACTTATTAATGACCAGTAGAATAATGATCTCCCTTTAGCTGGTATCATATACTTTGGTACATTGTAACCTGCCTTTTGAAACCGGCTTCCCATGCCGGCCATAGTAATTACTATATTCATTTTTCAACCTCCGAATTAGCTTTCAAAGGCTCTCTGCTTTTCTCTACAATTGCATTTAATTCGTCTTCATTATATTTTAAAAACTCGTCTGGTCTGATAGCCCTATCATCTATATAAAACCCTCGTTCTCCCGGCCATGGCTTTCCAAATAAAATCTCATCATAAGGAATTTCCCATTTATCCAACCAGTCCATCACTTTTCTTGCCGTATGAGCGTTTATTAAACCTAAATTCCCGCTGTGTGTTCTCATATTACGAGCAGTATGAATTAATATTGTAAAACCTTCTTCTTTCCACTCCTTAACTTTTTGTACCATGTTAAAATAAGGAATCAAATCATCATACTTTTCTCCACTTGCTTTAATTGGACATAGGGTACCATCAAGATCTACAACTAAAGTTCCTTTTCCATTAGACATTCTGCTCCAACTCCTCTTTGATCTGAATAGCATTGAGTAAAAAGGCTAATACCTTACGTGGATTATCAATGTGAAGCGGCAGCATTGAAAGAAAGAGTGAGGCCTCACATAATCTTATTAATTTAATGTCATATCCCGCCTCTTCAACCTTTTTAATGAAAAGTTGTTGAAACGGAGTAAGTAACCTAGATTTTAAGCTTAACTGTAAAGAAAGTGAATTATTAAGTGAAATGATGAATAGTTCATTATTAATAAAATCATAATTCCCAAGAATAGAATGAGATAATTTAGCTAAATCGTAATAGGGGTCAGTCCATAAATCCTTTTCTTTTAATGCACCTTTTGTATCAATAAACTTCATCATATATGAATTTTTATCGTAAAGAATGTTTGAAAAACAAAGATCACCGTGTCCTATAACTTCAGTATAAACACTTAATTCACCCTCAAATTGTAGAAAAATTTCATGATAATCACTGATAATTTGCTCCAAACTATACGTTGTACCGTTTACAACGTATGAGTTTAAAGCCGAAAATGGAGCCAACTCTTTCAGATTATTCATGCGGTCTAATACCTTTTGGTAATACAAATCATTAAATCTCTGCATATATTCCGTTCTTTCAATCTTTCGTACAGGACGTGATGCAATAAACGAAAAAATCTTATTCAAGAAAGTTTCCATGTCACGAATTGACACTGAATTGTGTATCCATTGCAGTGCCATATCAGGAACGTTCAAACGTTCCATCGTATAACTCGCATAGTCTTTTTCCGCTTTAAAATCATACGGCATTACATACCATTTTTTCATAACGTCAGGAAGAAGGTGATAATAGGTATATTCCTTCTCCATCTTCTGCTTATCAGAAGATTTTTTTACTAGTATAAGTTCATCTCCGACAAGTTCATTAAAATAACGGGCTTCAAATCCTCCTGAGAAGAAGTTCAAAAAAGCAGCGATATTAGAAATATCCATAGCAAAATTATTAGGAGCAAACATTAACGTTTCACTTCCCAAGTCTGCTCTGGTAATTATATGATTTTTGTTTAGTAGCTTAATATACTCTTCATATTTTGAAATATTTGTAAAAACCAACATAAAAGGATCATTCTCTTGATTAATGCTGGTAGAATGAGAATATATTATTTTATTCAATAGAATAGAAAACTTTTCTGGATCAACGATGACTGCTTTAGAAAAGTAATGTATAAAAATCGGAGTATTACTTTCCTCTTTAAACTGGTTAATCATTTCAGTTCTTTGTTGAGGATGGGTAATTTCAAAAATTTCTTCTATTCCTTCTTTTTTTAATTGCAGCCGCAACTTATCCCGTAATTTAGTCCTCTTATGGATTATATGTCCAAAGGATCTATCACCAACAATAGTTTCGATTGAAAATGGCGGTCGCTCACTATCATCATATATAAAATAAATCTGTTGTTTCACCAACCCCTGCCCCTTTCAAAACAACGCTAAATTACATGCTCCCATTCATTTAAGTCCACTAAACTCTCTTTATGACGATAATTTTTTTGTTTAAGATTTGCTCGTTCTGCTTTCCATGATAAAATATTTAATTTAACTGCCACCGCAATAAAGGGAATAGCTAGTACTATTAGAGCGCTTAAAGCAATACTTTGATATAAAGAAATAAGTTGGATATTAGAGCTAATAGTTGAAACCAAAGAATCATTTAAAAGAACAATAAAACTTTGGGCCAGAGAATTAATATTAAATAACTTAGATAATATAAACACTGAGGTTAACTCCATAGTCCAAATAGCGATTGACAAGAATAATAGCAGCGACGTCCGTCCCCGTATGAGTTGTTTAATATCTGCATGAATTTTATCAAGACTGTTAGCCAACTTCAGCAAGTGTATCCCTCTGCGTGTATTACTTTTAGTTATCAAAAAGGAAGTCAGATACTTGAATGTGTACGTAAACTCAAGAAAATACAACAAAGAAAAGGCTACAAAAATGATAAGTACAATAGCAATAGGAATGAATTTCCCAAATGTAGAATCATAAAAGATGAAATATCCGAAGATGAAACTCGACAAAATGACAGCATCAAAAAACCGTTCAATCCAGATAGTCACAATTCCTCTTCTAAAACTCTTACATAGATTTCCTATTTCCGTAATTCGAAATATTTCACCTAACTTATAAGGCAGCAAAAAGTTAATCCATGAAGTAGTGAAATATACTCTTAATAGAGAACCCACTCTCACTTTTTCTTCCAACAAAAGAGTGTACAACCTTATAATTCTCAAAACATGAGAGAAAAGATATACACACAAGAACCAAGTAATGTATTTAAATGAAAATTCACCTTTGTAATTCCTAAATATATTTAGTTCCGGATTCTTTGTAAACAAGGCGTAAAAAATACCTGTAAAAATATATACAAAGAAAATAAAATACACTAATTGCGTAAATTTCGAGGCTTTCACTGGTTTCATTCGTTTTTTAACCCCTTTGTTGCCAAATTACTATAGATTAATTCACTATGATAACCGGCAACTACTTTAACACGATGATCTGTCAACATAAATTTTTTTCTATTACTTCCATACATTCTAAGTAAATTTAACACTCTGACAGCTTGACGGGTAAGCTTAACATTTGAGACCTGGTCATCCTCACGCCATGTAAGCGGAAAAAAACGTAATTTTTGCTTCCGATAAATGCTTCCAAGAATCATACAGTAATTAAAGGTTAGATCATCGGGGAATTTAGTATGATACCCGTTTTTAAATATTTCAAGTTTATACATATTCAATCCTGAACCCAGATCAAATATTTTACGACCGGCCACCAACGAGAATAAAAAATTGTATACACGATTCCCAAAGGTTCTAAACCATGAATACCCTTCAAGCTTTGAATCCCGATGAAAACGCGCTCCTAATAAGCAATCATAATTTTTATACTCTTCTTTTTGCAGATAAGGAACAATCTCCCGAATATCCCCTTGATCATCGCCATGAAGAACTATTAGGTAATCATAGTTATTTTTCAGGCCATAATCAAAAGCAACTTTATGTGATCCTCCTAGTCCATAATTATCTACATTACGCAGTAAAGTAACTTTGACATCTTCTATTTTTTGCATTTTCTCAATAGCAACCGCTTCACCGTTATCTGTACTTCTATTGTTCACAATTAAAATTTCTTCAATATATTGTTTCACATTAGAATCAAACTGAGTTAGTACACGTATAATCTGATCCTGGCAATTATACATGGGGATAAAAACTATTATTTTTGAAGACATTCATATTCTCCTTATTTATAGTACTGTATTAGTATTTATTGCCTTTTTAGTTCCAAGCACCTTCACAGTTAAAAATCGCATAAACAAATAGTTTGTTACAAGTGTGAATGGTGTATAAAAACATTTCATAAGGATAGGGACAATATTATCTGGTAAAATCTTCAGGCTAGTAATGTAATTAGAACTTAAATTTATTAAAAAAGAAAAGCCGTAAATGGATCCTGCCTGATATATTAAATACAATATTAAGCCGCCAACAATAAATTTGCGTTCATTAAGAAATATTTTATAAACAGATATAAAGAAAACAAAAATTACAGCTACTGCAGCACTTATTAGATTGGACTCTATAGGCGAAAATTTCATTAATCCAATTAAACAGCTATATATTCCAAAGTCCACTATCCATCCTATACCGGATACAGCAATAAAGCTCCATATTTTTCTCCATTCATTTTGCATATTATCATAATTCTCCTGACACCGTTAGAAACAAACGGTAACGTAATATCCTGAACCATTATACTATAAAACAGCAAAAAATTGTTGTACTCCATAATAGTAGTTATTTCTTGGTTTTTTATTCACAAATTATGTTTTATAATAAAAAAGTTGATAAAAACATCACTTAGGTAATACTGTATTCCATAATAAATCTTTAGATTATTAGAAAGAGGTTTAATTGTGAAAAACAATAACGCATTTTCTAGAAACAACAACAATTTTGACTTAATAAGATTAGTTGCTGCTTTATTGGTAATTTGGGCTCATGCTTACGCAGTTGCACCGCAAGTTGGAAAAGTAGAAATTGTAACCCGCCTTACAGGTATAACACATTCTGGAGAAATTGCTGTGTTTGTATTCTTTTTCTTCAGTGGTGCATTAATCTTTAAAAGTATGGAGCAGTCTGACACGATCTTGTCTTTTATGGCAAAGCGTTTTTTTCGTATATATCCAGCATTAGTAGCCTGTGTTTTATTTACTGTTCTTATCGGAATGTTCTTTACTGACTTAAGTGTACGTAATTATTTTATCGACCCTCAAGTATATAAATACATAAAAGGGAATTTAGGATTAATATGGAACGAGCACTTCCTTCCTGGTGTTTATAACGACCACCCTACTTCGGCTATAAATGGTTCTTTATGGTCTATTACATTGGAAGCTAGGTTATATATTGTAGTTGGTATAATAGGGATGTTTGGTTTATTGCGTGAACGATTAAGTTCAAATGTAATTATAATGACATTGCTTATAAGTGTCATGGTGTTCCCTACTCTAATCCCTTTAATAGGTTCTAACCGTGAATTACTGGGTCTTGATGTTTTTCCTCAATATACAGTCACTTTTTTATTAGGTGGCTTTGTATATTATAATAGTGATAAGTTCAGGATTGGAATTTCAGTGGTTATTTTGCTAGGAATTTTCCTTTTTTTAGCCAAGGATACAATACTTTTTAAAAGTATAATTATGATTTTTTCAATTGCAGCCGCTTATTTTTTAGGAACTACTTCCCTTAGTTTAAAATTACGCCTACCTGCTGATATCTCATATGGGATATATCTCTATGGCTGGCCAAGTTTACAACTAACATATCAGGCATTTCCGAAAGCAGGCACTGAGTTAAACGCTATTCTTTCCTGCATATTGGCTGCTATATTTGCAACGGCATCCTGGTTTCTTGTAGAAAAACCTTCTATTAATTTAGCCCGCAAGTTGACTATACGTTTAAAACAAAGAATTGATTCGAACGAACCCGAAAACCCGAGTACAAAACATTCTGTTATTGAATCTTAAAACATTAAAGAGACACTT